>JBDVDE010000112.1:0-5490 GCA_039942135.1 Hyphomonadaceae bacterium | reverse complement strand
GAGGGTCTCTTCAACGATCCGCAGCTTTTCAGCCGCAGACCAGCGTCGACGGCGCCCACCATCAGTAATGATTTCCATCTCAGACATAAGCACGTGCTTAAGGCTATCCTTAAGCCTCCTTGGTCAGTCCAAGGTGTCCGGCCGAAATGGGGGCCAGTTCACGGGGTGGATCGGCTTGGAGCAGGATATCTTGAATGCGCCGCTTTGGCAGGCAGAGAACCCTGGCGCTCCGATCCCGGCGGAAGCATTCGACGCCTATGCCGTGACAGGCTACTTGGGCGGGGTTTTGGGCATGGCTGAGTATGAATCTTTAGTGCAAACTTGGCTCAGTGAGAGCTTGGAGCAGGCAAAGGTTGAAGCCGACGCCGCCGGGCTCCGCGGCGAAGCGGCAGATAAATACATAGTCGAGCACCGCTATGACCGCGCAAGTACACTGGCCGCTCGGGATCTGATGGACGGGTCGCTAAGCGGCACATCTGGAGCGCTCTTTGATCTGACGGAACGTATTTGGCCGTACCATGCAGAGGTTGCCCGCACCCACGGTCTTGATCTTATCGTTTATGAGGGGGGTACTCATATTGTCGGCATTGGACCGCAGGTAGATAATGCTGAATTGACCGCCTTTATGCAGCATTTCAACTACTCGCCTGAGATGGGTCGTATCTACAGATTGTTGTTGAGGGCATGGGGTGATTTGGGCGGGGGCCTGTTTGCTGCTTATAATGATGTCTATGCGCCGACCAAGTGGGGCAGTTGGGGGGGATTACGTCATCTGGATGATCATAACCCTCGATGGGATGCCTTAATCTCATTTCAGTGAGACCGCAGCGCGTGGCATGTGGCCAAACACACCCGCAGAGTTTTGTGATCTGGCGAAGACGCCAGAGAATGGACCCACCGGTCGCTTTTTGGCGGCTCCCCGCCGGCCCACGGGCATGACGTTCTTTTGGGGGTGTTGTTCGACCCTTTGGCCGCGCATAGGTACGCCGGTGTCCTTGGGGGCACGGGACGATAGGCGTGGTCATGATTGCTTCTTTGGGATTTTATTTTGTGACGCTGTCTCTAGTGGCTTGTCTTGGGCTGGCGCTGGCATTGTTTTTGGGCGCAGGTCCGCGATGAACTACTGCGGCTCTCAAGAGCCACAGAGCATCGCTCTGAGCATTTTGAGAAACGAGGCGCTAACCCTTTGCCTTGGGATGACTTTAGCCTTTGACCTGGCCGCCTTTTAGGTCTGTAGTAACGAACCCGCCCGCGTCTTGATGCCGTCCTCCGGCGCTTCATGAAGGGCGCGAACGATACCAAAGGCACGACCAGGAGTTACACCTCTCCTAGGACGGGACCCATCTCAGGTCGTGCAATAAGAATGCCACTCGCCTAAAAACTATGGTGATAGCGGATCGCTAAAGTTTCTGAACCGGGGTTCGGACTTTTGAGGCGGGCGTTGGATTTGTGATCCAATGCGAGTGATACGCGGCTGGTATCATCCAGTTCGTACCCCAATCCGATTAGCGTCCGGAACTGCATGTTTCCATTGAGGGGCGTCCCATCGGAGCCTTTGGTGTATAGCCCGGGCATAAAGCTACCTTCAATGAACCACGGGCTATCCTTGAAGTGCCATTGAGCAGACAAGCCCGTGCCTATGAATATATCGCCATCGTGGTCGACTTGGGCCGCGACAGCAAAAGAGTAATCGGCATAGCGCCCCTCGAAGAAGGGCGCGGAGTGATACTCTGCGACAATGGCAGTTGCAGAGGTTTCAGTATGCTTGAGTACATCATCTGCGCCAACGCCAAGCACCACCTCACCACAAAATGCTGCAGAAGTCGAAGACATAAGAAACAGAGCGGGCGTTAAATACTTCATATTAGGCCTTGGTAGGGAGTGAGGGATGCAGGGATCAGGTACGGGTAAATGTCTGTATGATACAGATAGCGCCACTTCATTTGCGTAAGGGCAGCGCGCGCGTTGTTTGTA
Organism: Hyphomonadaceae bacterium; assembly: GCA_039942135.1. GTDB lineage: Bacteria > Pseudomonadota > Alphaproteobacteria > Caulobacterales > Hyphomonadaceae > CALLCD01. Next base: position 3,516 of record JBDVDE010000112.1, on the reverse strand, counting down.
TGTGACACCTCATGCTAAAGGCTAAGTGGGCCAGGGCCCCGATCGTTGCCCCTTAGAGGTTTCGGTTGGGGCGTTCATGGCTAGGGCGTTCACCGCCAAAAGACTCATAGTATCAAAGTTTTAAGTTGGTCTGTGCGCAAGATTTTGGCATTTTAACTAGCATGATGTAAGTCTGTAAATACATCAGAGGCAGGCGGGCCTCACCTAATGGGCCCGCCTGTATAGAAGGTGTGAAGGCTTTATACCGCATGGTCCGCCGTTCGGATGCCTCAAGGCTGGACCTGTTTGATCGCTGATTTTCTCTGCGTCCAACGCAGAGGTGTTGTGATCACGGGTCAAAAACTGAACGACTTTGACAGCGTCACTGAGCTAGAGCCGGACGTAACCTCTAAAGACGGTCTGACGGTAGCTCGGTCTTTACCGGAAATTCGGTTCCGCGCTTTTGATGAGCTCAATCAGTAACATCACTCGGGATTTTGATGTTGCGACCCGCCGCCCCCGCAATGTAGGCGTCATGAATGGTTTGGGAAATCATCGGATCGATGGCCCCATACTCCGTCATTAGCTCACGTATGTCTTTATATGATAAATCAGAAAATCGGCGTTTATTCAGTCGGTTATATCCATCGACAAAGTCGCTTAAACAATATTCGGCCATCTTCCCCCCTCCCACAGGTTTGAAGCAGCATATAGAAGTTTGCTGGAAAGCATAAGTCATTTAAATATGAAGGTGATGGGTGGTGTGGAAGAGGGCGAGCTCGCAGGGGGTGAGGCGCTAGTAGATGGATAGGGGCATAAGCAAAGGAGGCGATCTATCACACCTCATTGGCCATTGTGTTAGCAGGTGATCGTGCCACGAGGTTAGCTAGCGGTTACTCGAGCCCTAATGGGAGCGGCATAGCAGCCATCACATAGCTTTGCCGTGGCACCAAGAGCGTTTCTTTTGCTGCAGGACCTATGTTGTCATTGTGATGTGTCACGATGCCTAGAAAATGTGCGACTAGGTCCAACGCGAACAGGTCATTGTTGCTTTCTATTGTCACGGTCGGATCGCTACAAACAACGGATACTCTCATCACAACTCCAAGTTTGCCGAAGCATTACGATTTAACCCCGTTGTCATCCAGAATTGGGTTCGCATGTAGGCGGGCTTGTGAAATATTCCTCTAAAATCAGGCACTTTTGCCCCTGTAGCGTCACATTTCCACTTGTCGGCTGGGGAGGACCTAGTGTCTCTATGTAGAGGGGTGGCCATGCTTAAACATTTTAGAAGACTGCTTCTGTTGCAGACGCTCGACCAATCGACGATTCTTTTAGCTCAGTGCGGGCAAGGGCACGTTGGCTATGATCAAACAGCAGGCGCAAAATTGGAACACTTTACCACAAATATGGGCATTTCTAAGTAAACCTTGAAGTGTCAGCTTCATCGCATAAGGTGTTGTTAGTAAGGAGCCTTTTAAAAAGACGCTCCAGGGCAGCTTCGGAGACTTCACAGTATGTCGCTCAATACCAATGCGGACGTCGCATCTCCGAATGTTGGCGAACTTTCACGATCGGATCAGCCAGGGCCCACCGATTGGACCGCTTATTCATCGGCATATGACCTTCTTTCGATGCATAACCCCGCATATAAGGCGCTTATGCAGGATTTCGCCGCATTTCTTGCAACAATAGAGACGCCGCGGCGGGTCTATGACATTGGCGGCGGTACGGGCAACTATACAGAAATTGCAGCACGCGCCTGTCCAGAAAGCGAAATACATCTTGTAGAACCTGATGCGGCGATGATCCGATCCGCGCGGACCAAGCTGTCAGCACATGGCAATATCAACTTTCACAATCTCGCACTGGAAGACGTCAAGGGCACAGATACCTGCGACCTCGTGGTCTGCGTTCATGCTCTTTACGCGATGCCAGAGCAAGTGCAGCGGCTTGATGACCTTCATCGCTTGCTGAGACCAGGCGGCTACCTTTATCTCATTGACCTTGGTCGGCGCATGGACGTCGCGGACTGGCGCAAATATCTGTTTTCAGAGCTTAGAAAGAAGCACGGACTTGCTGGTGCTCTGCGAATTTTCTGGCAAGGGCGTGAGGTGGCGAAACAAAATAAAGCTATCTGTGAAGCGCAAAAAAGTGGCGCTTATTGGACGCACACTCCAGGAGAGCTTGCATCGGCAACGAGCAACGCCGGTTTTGAAGTGATTAGCCAAAAGACCGTATATCGTGGCTATAGCGACCTTCTCGTATGCCGCGCAAAATAATAATTTAAAAGCAGAGGCAGAGAGATGGACGAGCACATTGATGAGGCGCTAAAACAAGTCCGCTATAAGGTTATGACGGAAAGTTCGGACCTCGAAGCAATATATCGTTTGCGTTACACATGCTACCGAGCTCAGCAATCGATTGCGAAAAACGAGTTTGGGCGTATGACAGATCCGTTTGATGAGGCCGCCAACTGTGTTCATGTCGCCGTTTTGATGAATGACGAGGTTCTGGCAGCGCTCCGGCTTCATCTGGTCTCCAAATTATCTCATGTTTCCCCCACGTTAGAAGTATTTCCAGAGGTTTTGGATCGCGTGGAGAACGAAGAAACGGTTCTCGATCCCACACGGTTCGTGATTTCTCCAAAAGTCCGAGGAAGCCGTGTGCCATTGCACTTTCTCGCCTTGAGGATTCCTTTTCTTGCGGCGATGTTCTACGATATCGACTGGGCTTTGGCGCCCGTGCGCGGCGAGCATACCGCGTTCTATCGGCGTTATCTCGGTTACAAACCAGATTTGGAAGCGCGTGTTTACCCAGGATTGAAAAAGCCCGTACAGCTTTTGATCGCGAATTTTCGCGAGCAACGGGATGCGGTCTTGGCGCGCACGCCGGTGTTCGGCCCGGTGAGTGAGTTCCCAAACGCCAACATTGCTTTTCCGAAGCTTTCAGGTGTCTATGCGTCCTCCCAAAAAGGGCGCTTTAAAGTTGCCTGATGACGCGTTGCGGTCATGTGAGCCCCCCAAGCAAAGGCCGGTGACGGTCTATCTTTAGCAGGTTCTACGGGTGCGCTCATGCAGGTCCTGCGGCGTCAAACATTTGCCAAAAACTGACAAAATTTAAACATATTAACGGTGTAGCACTAAGCGTCAGCAATATGGCCGAGGTCAGCGTGAAGTCCCTAAGTGCATTCCATGCGCCCCGTACCGACTGGTTCAAGCCGGACGGGCGCGAGCAAAACATCAAAGACTATATAGCGCTTGCCAATCAACTCGTTTGGAAGCGACAGGGCAGCTTTTTTGCAGCAGCGGTTCTCGCAGCAATCTACTTCGATGCTCTAACAATATTTGCGTTTTACGCTGTTGTCGTTGCTACCGAGCTGCTCGATCTCCTTCTTGGATAGTGTCCCAAGGAATGGTGTAACTTTGTTTTTCGGCCTTGGCTTGGCCGCAGTTACAGGGCGGCGATTGTCGCCGGGTCCATTGGGGTAGTGTCGCAAATGGCGGCGACGGTTTCCAGTGTCATGTAGCGCCGCGT
>JBDVDE010000111.1:0-11262 GCA_039942135.1 Hyphomonadaceae bacterium | reverse complement strand
TCTTCTAGCGCCTATCCAACTTGCACATTGAGCTCCCGAATAGGGGAACTTGTCGCCTTGGAGGTCGTGATCGCTCTCGGGAGCATTGGGGTACGGAAGCCCAAAATCCATCCAATGAGTGATGAAACTAGATCAGCTATAGAGACCCGGATGAAGGCACTGCCCAACTTGGAAAAGCTTTCATGAGGCAAGTGCTTCCTACCCGACCAGTACACAACAGCTCTTTTTTTCACCGCATGCAAATTTTTTTTATTTGTGATTTCGCGTGACGGTTCGGTCACCAAGTTGCCGATTGCCTGCCATAAAAGCATCTATGTCGCGAATGGAGGGCAAAAGTTTTCCCCTTTCAGGAAAGTAATTTTCTGCTGCGCCGATAATTCCGATAGCCCCCTCGATTAGGCGGCGCCCCAAGGCGAAAATCATATAAAGAACTGATTTACATATAATTTATGAATGTTGATTCTCTCCGCCAGCACCTTGCGCGATGTCTTTTCCTTCTTATGACCAGAATAGGCCCACCGTTGGCGGGCTCTCACAATTGGCCTTCAGCCGATTAAGTCTAAGGAAAAGATATGAGCTCGCAAGAACCCGAAACCTACCTCTCGTTGGAGAAAAAGCCCAAGGCCGCCACCAAGGCGGAACCCTCTATTAGCCTCGAAAAGAAGCGTCAGAATACGGATACGGATAGCGATGACCCGGCGCTGCCCCAGATCGATGCCGGGCATCTGCACAAAAGCTTTCAGCCGCCGTTGTCAGAAGGCCCCGATGCGCTTGAGTTCTTGAAAGACATCCGTGAGGCCAGCGATCATGGTAAGCTCACGTCTACCTATATCGATCAGGATATTCCTTACTACTGCGGCGCATTTTTCAAAAGCGGGGGAGAGCGTCTTCACGCCTTGTACGAATTTCCCTATCGTGCGGCCTTCCCCCCGTTTCTGCCCGCCTTCTTTATTAACGCGTTGTCATGCGAAGGCGACATCGTGCATGATCCTTTCGGTGGAAGCGGAACCGTGGCGATTGAAGCTGCCCGTACCGGTAGGATCGCCCACAGCTCCGATATTAATCCGCTGGCCAAAATGATCACGGTTCCGCGCATCGGTCCGGAAGTAACACTTGAAGCTGTTGATCAGGCTCTTGCAACAGTCGACTGGGAGAAGGGGGAGGCCGCGCCACTCGATCTGTCGGATGCATTCTTCCACCCTCAGACGGCCTTTAAGCTCCAGGTCCTGCGGCGTTGGCTGGAGCTGAATATCTCGCTCGAGGGCTCAGAAACTGACCACATCACCGCATGGATTTTCATGGTCGTGCTGGCGCGGCTTACCGGACACTCTCAAGGCTACATGAGCGGCTACACCCTTCCGCCCAATCAGGCGACAACGGTGGCACGGCAGCGTCGGATCAATGCCAAGCGTGGGGAGACCCCCCCTGAAAAAGACGTGCGCAGCATCATCCTCAAAAAAACGGCTTCTTTGCTTAGGAATGGGATGCCCCCCTTTAACAGCAACCATAGGATTGAAGTTGGCCCCGCGTCTGACACCCCTTGGATCGAGTCCGAAAGCGTCTCTCTGGTTGTGACATCGCCCCCCTTTAGTACCGTTGTCGATTACGGATTCGAACACTGGCTTCGGTTCAAATTTGCTGGGATCGAAAAAGATAGCATCGCGTTCTCACATATTGCATCGCTTGCAGATTGGACCGCGATGATCCGCGAGACGCTTGTTGAACTGATGCGGGTCGTCAAACCTGGCGGATACATCGCAATGGAAGTCGGGGAAATCAGGCGTGGCACCGTGAAGCTCGAGCGTCTGGTTTGGCAGGCCGCGGAAAGCCTTCCCTGTCGCCGGCTCGGGGTCATCGTTCATGACGCAAAGTTCACGAAATCATCTCACATCTATAATGTCACCAATGGGGTGCGTGGCACCAATACGAACAGGATCGTTCTTTTGCAGCGGGAGGAAGTAAGCGCATGGCAACATGCTGGGCGCGCATCCAGCCCCTTCACATGTTCCACCGGCGCCAAGATCGTGCTCGATAGCGTCATGTAACTCGCGGCGGGTCGCGCATTTTCCACGGGGCGAGCGGATCAGTCTATCTGAGTTGCAGGCAGGCTGGTAATGCAAACCTCGCAGACCGCTGCCAAAGTTTCCAGCGTTGTGTATCGCGTGCGCCCTACGGCCCATTTCTCTGCCCGGTCCATGAGGGTTGCGCCGACGAGCTGACGTATGGCGGCCTCATTTTGAAAGATCTCGACCAGGTCTGTTCTGCGCGTGATCTCGCCGTTTATCCGTTCAATCGGATTCGTCGAATGTAACTTCGTCCGATGCTGTTGCGGTAAGGTCATGTAGGTGAGCGCGTCCTCTTCAGTATCATCCATCTCTCTAGAGAGCCTGAGGCAGCTTGCCCCGTATCTGATCGGCGATGTTGCGCCATTGGGTGTTCGCCGCCGCATGGTTCGTCTGGGGCGAAGGCGATGGCCCAAAAGGTGGAGACACACATCAGCGGCTCTTGCCCCCAGGCACAAGAGCGTTCCTAGTGGGAATGCGCCCGACAAGACTGCCAGTTCGTGTTCAGCATGCATGCGACTAAGGCTTTAGGGGCTTCATAGCCATCGCTGATAACCAGCTTCACACGCCAAACAGGGAAAATGCATATTTAAGCCCTAAAACCGGCAATTTATCGCCACGGTCATAAGCAACAGTGAGTCTTATAGGGCAGCATTGGAGAAAAAAATGACACAGCACTCGAAAGCCGATTTCCTCCACATGGTTGGATACAGTCTCGTGGCCACAGTGGTGGTTTGCGTCACTTTGTTTACGTAATAACGGGCCAGACATACCCTTTAAGCGCAGGTACCTAACAGCGACTAAGGATGAGGTCCGCATCCCTTGCGAGGGAACACAACGAAACTGGAAGGACGGTTATGCTCTGGGTGGATAAGTGTTACTAGACAAACCAAAATTCACAGCCTACAGAGTGATCGCTTCTGTCCCGAAGCCGCCCGTCTTCTGCTCGCGCAGGGGCGGGTTTTTTTGGGGTTCATGTTGGGTAAGGGCGCAGATGCTGGTCTCCAAACGTAGGCCGATCAAAGCCGCTCAGCTTGATGGACCCCACAGGGGACGCTTTTCCATTCGCTACCACGTTTAAGTTGCAGTCTCCGCTCGATAGAGCGGCAATGGTTCATCATCTAATGGCGAGAAAGGGTGGCCACCATAAGGCAGCCATCCAATCAGAACGTGTTATACAAAGACGCCGTCGGCGTAAGTTGTACCAACCAATTGCGCAAACTCGTCAGACTGCATCATGTAGGCCAGCGCCTCATCAACCGAGTCCGAAATACCGTTCGCGTCGAGGTACTCTTTCCAGAAGTTCAACCCTGCGTCATCCGCTTCTCGGTCAAACAGGTTTTGATAAATAGACCGGACCAATGCGTCGGCATCATTCAGCGCGGCTGCGTATTGCTCAGAGAAAGCCTGGGTCTGGGTGAAGGCATTGGTCAGCGCGAAAGTATCAATCGTGCCGCCTTCGTAAAGATCCAACCAGAAGTCAAAACCTTCGGCATCCGGTTGAGCATTGCCGAGCAAGGCCTCATAGGCTTGTTTGACCAGCCCGGCTCCATCTTGAACATCCAAGAACAAAGTGCCGTCAGTAAACTCTAGTCGATCCAAGCCGACCAGCTTTTGTGACTCACCGCCAGGCAAGGTAACTGTAACCCCATCGTCTTCAATATATATGGTCGTTCCACTGAAAGGAAGTTCGAAGGTTTGGATGTCGTTGCCATTGAGATCTTGAGTTATATCAGAGCCGCCGGGATCAACAGTACCAAAGCCATCAATCTCACTCAGAAGCATAGAATCGGGCAAACCATCAATAGCACTGCGCAACTCCTCAATACCTGCTGAGACAAGGATTGGGTTCGCCTCAATGGTGGACAAAGACGCATCCAGTTCCGGCGTAATGGTAACCCCTATACTGGTTATGATGCTGCGCAGTTGAGCTGCAAGACTCTCCGAGTCATTTAGCAGCGGGTTATTTGCAATCATTGACAAGAAAGGGCGGATGTCACCAACTGTCAGTTCGTCCATGTAAAATCTCCTGAAAAAACAGCCTCCTAAAGCAATCAATGGCGCACTCCTTGCCAAGGAATCGCTATAAAGAAAGAATAATAAGCAGAGTACGGCTTGGCTATAAAAATATTTACAATGTGGCGCGAAGGCCTACCATGGGTAGAAAATACCTCAAAACCAATAGTTCGAACATGGTTTTGGAGGACTTATACGCTGTAGCCATTATAAACGATCGGCGCTGACATCAAATACATCCATGCAAACTGGGCAGCTTGCAATAAGGCCCTCGCAGTTAGCGAGGGCCTTTCGTTTTACTGGTTTTCTATACGCATCGCATCTGGGTCAGTGCCTGCTTCTATCTGTGCTAGGTACCAGTTTGGCTTACGTCCCTTACCGGTCCAAGTCTGCGTCTTGTCTTCCGGGTTCGCAAAAATAGCCTTGGAGGGCTTTCTAGGGGTCTTTTTTGCTTTCGGCTTCTTCTGAACTGCATCGGTCGTTTCAGAGATCTCTCCGAGTGAAAAGCCAAATTCGGCCGCGGCCTTTTTTGCAGCCTTTCTTGCTTCTCGTTGATCTCGAGCTTTCGCAGATGCAAGCGCCTTACTTACATCATTCAAAAGCTTCTCGAGTTCCTTGCGGGACATCGTCTTCAGTTCATCTTTCGCGATCATGCGGTTTTCCATTTATTCAATAAGAGGTGGCTCTCATCATAACGTCATATGCTGGCTGAACTTACTATTCAAGTTAACCTTGCAGATTGAACAACTTAAGAAAGGCCATGCCCAAAATTGCGAATTTCGTCATTACGCGTATAGATACAACAGGTGCGCTAAACTTCGGCCTAGGTTTTTTGGGATACATATTGACTTAGAGGGGCAAACTGCGGACCATCTCTATATCAGCTTCCTTTTGCAGAAAGAGTTCCTTCGCATGTCTTTCCGAAAAAAATGGCTGGTTGGGCTATTGAGCATGGCTCTTCCGGTCAGTACAGCAGCAGACCCCCTTCCGTATGGCGCTGAAACGCCGGAACCTCACCAAATTATTGCGACGTATATTGGCAAGACTGAGAATTGGGAAGCGGATTGCCAGGGCGGCATCTACTTCGGGCCAAACAACCAGGCCCGCGCATGGTGCGCGCAAAGCAGCGACAGCTTAGGCGCAGGAGAGTGGACCGTAGATAGTTATGGTCGCATGTGTCATAATCTTACATGGTATTGGCCCAACAACGGTCGGGCCGGCAGCTCACCTGGTGAAAGAAGCTGCATACTGCATGTGGTTGACCGCTTTGATCGCGTTTGGCGCAGCTACCCAGGACAAACAGAATGGTGGCCAGTCAAAGGCGATAAAGCCTTAACGCATGGCTATACCTATCAACGTGAAGTATTGGCTCTGAAAAGAAAGCTTGGAATCTAACGCATAGTGAAAGGCCTATCGGGCCTCTCCAAGCTTGACCAAAATGGTCTCTGAACCGCTCAAGCAGAAGCTAGGCTACTTGCGGCCTATACACCCTGCATTCTTTAAAAAACGGCTACAACCGTAGTTGTAGCCGTTTACTGGGGTAGCCGTGCGCTGTAGGCAGCACGGCTACCTACACTTTGTTTTCTCCCGGAGGGTAAAGTCAACGATTCTCATTTGGCCCCTTTCTCTGGAAAGGAGCATCAGCGAAGCAATCGAATCACATTCCCGCTGTGGCGAACACTTTTTTAATTCGCCGGATCAACAATTTAATGAGATCCGACCATGCGTTCCTGAGGGGGAAACAATGGAGCAATCTTAGGTTGTAAATGGGGCACAAACTGGGCAATCCCGTGACACAGTCTCACCTTTATCTATACTTGTCTCGTATAGATTTGCGATCGCGTTTGGCCATTGGTGTTTCTGTCCAGCCATTTCACATCAACAACATTCGCGTATCTCCGAACGAATGAGGGTCTGCACTTTATAGCGATCCCGACCCCTACGTTTTGAGCTTCTGATAGTGGTACCCAAGAACACTTGGCGCAGTGCGTGGTCGCAAATCGCTCCTATACGAAGAGTTATAGATGCGAAGGTATAATGCGGAACGCAAGGCGGCCTAAAGCAAGGGAGGGCAAGAAACCGATCCGGTCACCGGGGTATCACGAACCCCGGTCGAGCCGAGGCTTGACCGACCGCGTTTTTCTGGATCCCAGTCGCCGACGGAGAAAACGAGTTCTGTTTTCAGCCGGTACGCTGGCAATCGGCGTCGTCGTTTGGTTGGCGGTTTTTGCAATAACCGTAGGCCTGAATGGGGGGCTGGAAGCAGCACTACCGGAACCTATCAGCGCCTTGAAGGGCGGTGGTTCAGCCTCTGTTCCACTCGAACCTCTGGTCCAGGAAGATGACAGTTCTGTCATCGCGGCGATTGATCTTCATGCGCAACAAGTATCGCAGCAGTATCAATGTGCAGGTACAAAAGGCGAGGGGGCACCCCCGCCTCAAAAGCTAAAGGTTCACGCTGTCGTACCTGCGGAACTCCCATGGGCCCCGCACTCCCTCAAAGAAAGCTGCGACACCATTCATGTAGCGATGCCCACCTGGTTTCACATTTCTGGAGAAGACGCTGATGTGAAGGTGGTGGGCGTCAGCCCGGAAACCCGACACCCTCTTTTGGAACATGCGGCGCAAAGCGATAAGCTCGAGATTATGCCAATTATTCAGTTGGATACGGCCGCATTAGAGATCTTAGACACACGCGCAGGTCCCAAAAGGATATTCGATGCTTTAGAAAAGTTTTTTGATGGCGCCCCCACAAGCCGCGAGGTAGCCGGTTACTGCTTGGACGCCACTTCACTCACTTCCTTAAAAAGCAATGCATTCAACACCCTAAGCCGTCAATTTACATCTCTTTTAACAGAGAATGGTCTAGAGGCATGCGTGAAGCTATCAAGCAGCGCTTCTGACAGCCACTTGGTGGTTTCCAATCGGTTTTTTGATACCGTTATTGTTAATGCGTACCAAGAATATTGGGTAGGCTCTGCACCACAGCCGCTGGCGGACGAGCCTTGGTTCAAAGCACATCTTGCATCTCTCCAGAAACACGTGGCGCCTGCAAAGCTTGTTGTTGAGTTAGGAACCCATACGGTGGATTGGGTGTCCGGACGTCCCCGGCCGGAAACACTGACATTCGCAAAAGCAATGTCTGCACTCGGACGACACAATGCTTACGCTGAATTTATACCGTCGGCCGGAAACAGCCGCGCAAGCTATATAGACGCCAAAGGTTTGCAGCACCGCTTGTGGATGCTGGACGCGGTATCGGCTCACAACCAGATTATCGCCCTACAAAAGAGCGGCATAAAATCTCTTAGCTTGAGCGGTTTAGGCTACGAAGACCCTGGCCTCTGGGCTGTGTTGGACCAAACGACCCGGGGTCTTGATTTGCTCAGTGAAACCTTACAAAACATTCTCCTGTCACACTATGTGGACCTTGATGGCAAAGGGCCCTTTGTTGCTCCGCTCTCCATGCCACGCATGGGAAAACGTACTGTTTTAATCGCAGCAAACACAAATGAAGTCATATCCACAACCTATAATGAGATGCCTCGGGCCGCCTCCGCAAAACTCTATGGAGAGGGGGAACCAAACAAGGTTGTTCTTACCTTCGACGATGGCCCTCATCCGCAATTCACCCCGGCTGCATTGGACATTTTACGCGAGACTCAAACCCCAGCCTCGTTCTTCGTCCTAGGCAAAAATGCGCTCGCCTCCCCCAGCTTGGTAAAGCGCATTCTTTCAGAGGGGCACGAGTTGGGTTCCCACACCTACTCGCACCCCAATATGAGTGAGATCTCGGCGTCTCGGGCTAAAATCGAGGCAAGTTCCACACAGCTGTTAATAAACGGCATAACAGGAAAGAACTTGCGACTATATCGCGAGCCTTACATGCGTAGCGGAGGGCCTATCACGTCTAAAGAGGTTGCCTCTCTTCTGCCCTTAGAAAAGGCAGGATACGTGATCGCGGGGATGGATGTTGTCCCAAGAGATTGGATTGCGCAAACGGCAGATGAACTAGCGGATGAGATTATCCGGCAAGTAGAGCTTAACGGAGGCGGCGTGGTACTCCTGCATGACGGGGGAGGGGATCAGCATCAAACCGTCGCTGCTTTGCCCCGCGTCATCTCTGAGCTTCGCGATAGGGGCTATACGTTCACCACGCTCGCCGACCTATTGGGTGTACCGCCAGAGGTTCTTATACCGGAAGGCGATCCAATGACTGCAACCTTCGGTAATGTATCATTTCTTGCCATGGGCAACAGCTGGTCTGTTCTTCGGTTGGCATTCTGGACGGTCTTTGCTGTAGGGGTTTTCCGGTCAATATGTCTACTTTTCTTTGCCGCACAGCGTCGGCGGCATATAGCGGCACCAGCAGACAAAGAACCTTCTGTGACAATCGTGATCCCCGCCTACAATGAGGAGCGTGTCATTGAAGAATGTATTCGCAAAGCGCTATGCTCTGACTATTCGGATTTCGACATCATCGTGGTCGATGATGGATCGACGGATGACACCTACCTAAAAGCGGCCAGCTTTGCGTATCACCCCCTTGTGACCGTTCTAAAGCAACCCAATCGGGGCAAAGCAGGCGCACTTAATGCAGCGCTAGATGAGGCGCAAAGCGATGTCTTGATCTGTATCGACGCAGATTCCCAAATAGCGCCTGATGCTGTGAGACTGCTGGCAGCGCATTTCACAGACCCAAAAGTGGGAGCCGTGGCCGGCAAGGTCGTGGTTGGGAACCGCAAGAACCTTCTCACACGCCTCCAAGCCCTTGAATATATTACATCTCAAGCGGTGGAGAGGCGGGCGAAAGAGCACCTTAACGCCATTACTGTAGTCCCCGGCGCCATCGGGGCATGGCGCACAACGGCCCTGATGGAAGCAGGTATTTTTTCCACCGAAACGCTTACGGAAGATGCCGATATGACAATGGCAGTGATACGGTCAGAATATCAGATACTTTATGAACCTTGTGCCATTGCAAAAACCGAAGCCCCCACAACCCTTGGGGCACTTATGACGCAACGGCTACGTTGGTCACTCGGCATGATGCAGGCGGGCTGGAAACACTTGGGGGCGATAGCAGAAAGGCGCAATTTAGGGCTTGTAGCATTGCCAGATCTAGCGATTTTTGGCTATCTGATGCCCCTTGTAGCCCCTTTGGCGGATCTCTTCTTGATCATCCTTGCAATAGACTTTTTTGTGAACTTTGACATGACAGAGCAAGGCTATGCAGAGGTCATAACCAATCCGTTAATTATCGCCTATATGGCGCTGCCCCTGCTGGAGGTGATAAACACAGCGATCGCATTCCGTTTGGACCCTGATGAAGATCGACGGTTGATGCTTTTAATCCCGATTCAGCGCATTTTCTACCGTCAAGTCCTGTATGTTTCCGTGATCCGGGCACTCTGGCGTGCCGCGACGGGCTCTTTGGCCAATTGGGGGCGCATAACACGCGCAGGCTTCCAGTTTGACTTGGCAAAAACGACATGATTGGGCGTCGAACTTTTCTCAAATGGGGGACAGCAGCCCCTCTTTTGCTTTCTCACGCATCCACAACAAGCGCTGCTAGGATACTTCAAAACACCCTCGTGGTTATTGATGACCTCGACATCACCACAGACTCCCAACGAACGGCCATCGTGCTTGATGCTTTTGCAAGAAAAGGGCTGCCTGTCACCTGCTTGATCGACCCCAAGCAATGTCAATTACAGCCCAACAGCGCGCTTTCTTATGTTCTCAGAGAGCCTGCAGAAAGCACCCCCGGCTTGTTACAAATCGTGCCTTTGGTAGGGCAACTGGGTGCCATGACCCCTTACTTCCAAGCACGCGCGGCTTATGAAGCGCACCGTGTCCTGCTAACTTCATTATGGCGCGATGCAGAACAACAGCCAGCAAACATAGCCACCAATCAAACCTTGGCCTGCGACATGCTGCCTGTGTCAACAGCCCCTGCAGGCGTACGTGCTTCTCGCATCAGAAATGTACTCATGCGGCCTCATATGAGCGCTCAAGTACGGCCCGAAGCTTGGGACAATGGTGTTGTCCGAATGATAGGTGGCCAAAGGATCCGTCTACACTCACCGCAAACAGCCTATAGCTTCCCCAAAAATCCAAATGTGGAGCAGGTATATTACCTCTCGGCACAGGACTTCTCAAAGCTTCCTCTTGCAGGTCTTGAAGCGTCGGCTTCTGCCTTTGCCGCACAAATATTGCAGCCCAGAGGGGACCACTGGGCAAGTGCAATTCTTGCATCTGACATGCAGTTTCGGGATGCCTATGCCTACCGGCGTTATGTAGGGGTGCATTTTACCCTAAAGCCAGATGCAACAGCTCGAGATCAAGAAGTGCTAAAGTTCTTCAGAAAAGAGCTTGCCGATGCAGGTTTGCCCTCCAGTTATGGTGTTGATGTCTCCATAGGGTCTAATCCTCGCTATTGGATCAAAGTGAAGGGTCAAGCATCAAATGCCCTCTTGAAAACACAAGCGCCTCTTATGGAAGCGCCATCGCCCTCTCGGAAAACCAACGCAGTAGGAGGGTATGGGCAGGCGATAGAGCTGACAGGAAAGCACGAAGCAGGGCTAAGCGCGCGCAACACGCTGAAACTGTCTACCGTGCAGATACAGAACGTCAAAACTGTAGAGGAGACGCTGCAAGCCTCTATGGGCGCCGCAGATTCAGTTCTCTCGATCCCGGCTGGGATCTTGCAAAGCAAAGCACATCAGAAAGTGCTCAAAAACGCCCTGCATAGGATTCAAGATGACGGCATCTCTCAAATCACCTCTCTCCCAGATTACGCAAGGCATGTTGTACCGACTGACGCTTACACAACGCATTTCCGTAGGACAGAGGCTTACCGCCCTCATATAGCAAAGCCTTTCCAGGTTCCGAGCGTGAAGGAGCGAAGGCTTCTAATGGAGGATGCCAAAGTCGCATGGTCGTATTTTGAACAATGGACCCACCCCAAAACGGGTCTTTGCCCTGCGACAGCGAATTTCTCGGCAAGCCATCTGCTATTGCATGAAAGCGTAACAATGTGTGTGAACGGCGGAGCAATACTCGGCCACGGTAGCGACGGCATAGTGTTGTCGCGGGCGGCGTAAAAGTCGTCCACTTTTGCCCTTTCGGATTTCGGGAGGGCTTGGGGATATACACCGTGGACTTGTATTTGAAGGTGCGT
>JBDVDE010000110.1:0-8814 GCA_039942135.1 Hyphomonadaceae bacterium | reverse complement strand
CGAGTTCGGCCGCCATCCGGCGGTGTTCCTTTTCGGAGATCTCTGCCTGGCGCAGCTTTTCACCGACAGCCTCGACCGCTCGCGAGCGCATGGCCTGAACGAGCGCATCGATGAGCTCGCCGCTGACGGCGGCATTGCCTGCCTGTTCGAGAACCATGCGGACATCGGCCGACATCACATCACGGCCGAGCCATTTCCAGACGCGGTCAAGCATGCCGCGGTGAACGCGGCCTTCCTGCCGGTTCGGCAGGGTTTCATTGATGAGAAAGGCCGTCAGAGGTGCGAAGAACATGCGCTGGATCTGGCCGCGCCGCTGCTCACCACCGGGAACATCCGTGAGGACCGGCTGCGGCTTGCGCAACAGCGCCACGGCGGCTGACAGGACCAACTGAAGATTCGGGTCGGCATCCTTCCGGGTCTTCGCCCGTTCCAGATTTCGGACCAGGGCCTGGACCGCTTGAGGGCGCAGGCTGCCGAGGTAAGTCTTCAGTTTGGTTTCAAGCTGGTCCGAATAGGTCATTCACAGCATCAACATCGCGATCCCTTTGGCGGCGATACTAACGGCAGAAGACTTAAGCAAGTATTGAGAAAAAGCAGTCACTTGGCGGCCGGAAAACGGCTCCCGGAACGGGTCAGCCGATCACCTGCCACTTGCCGCGTTCGGATTCGCAGGCGGCCCCGCGCGCCTGAAGCACGCGTCCGTTGACCACCATCTCGTGGGTGAATTCCCGGCAACTGGTGTCATTGACGAAATAGACGGGGCCGGGCCGGACCTGGCCGCTGCGTCCCGTGCGATCGTTCTGCCATGCCACCGAGACGCCGACACCGCGCGCGCGCAACGCCCTGTCCTGCGCCTCTTCTGCGGCCCGGCGATCGGATGGATCGAGCGCATCGCCCAATTCGTTGTTCACGAGGACGGATATCGCCGTATTTGCCTCCGACCTGGTCCCATTCGCGTTCGGGTCGCCGAAGAAGCTTCCCCAACCTGCCGGTTCCTTGGAACCGGACGTCAGGGAGCATCCGGCCAGGGCCATGGCAAGAGCAAGACATGTGGCACCGCGCAAACGCATGCGTGAAAGCTCCCGGAGGGGTGGAAACCGGCGCGTGCCGGCAATCGACTCATTGTTATTTTCCATTTGTGGCCGAACTTGGCCACAAACAGGTCTTTGTGGGTGTGATTTGTGTCACACTTTATCACGGTAGCGGCATCGCCGCTCCGGCGAAGACCGACAGATAGCCGCTATTCCTTGCGCAGCGCCGGAAGGACGAGCCGCGCTCTCAATCCACCCAGATCGGACCCGTCCAGATCGAACGTACCGCCGTAAAGGGCCACGAGATCGGCGACGATCGACAGTCCGAGACCGGTTCCCGGAACAGTCTCGTCAAGCCGTCTGCCGCGCTTGACGGCCTCGGCCCGCTGGCCGGGTGTCAGCCCCGGTCCGTCATCCTCCACCGTGATGGCGAACATGTCCCTGTTGCTGGCGGGATCGATCAGCGGCGCGACACGGACAGTGACCCTGGAGCCGGCCCATTTGCAGGCATTGTCGATGAGGTTGCCGCCCATTTCCTCAAGATCCTGGCTTTCTCCGCGGAAGCGGATCTCCTCCTGCTGATCGAAGCCGATCTCCATGCCCTTGTCCCGGTAGATCTTGTCCATGGCACGGATCAGCCTGGACAGCACCGGTTCGGTCTCGCAGGACACCCCGATGACACGGTGCTGCGCCGCCATGCGCGCCCGCTCCAGGTGATGCTGGATCTGAGTGGACATGATCCCCGCCTGTTCGGAGACCTTGTCGGCCAGCGGGCCTCCCGAAGCCCGCGCCTCGTTGGCGATCACCGACAGCGGGGTCTTCAGACCATGCGCCAGATTGCCCACATGGGTCCGGGCCCGCTCGACGATCTCCCTGTTGGAAACGATCAGCGCGTTCAGTTCGACCGCCAGCGGCGCGATTTCGCGCGGCAGGGCCTCGTCTATCCGGTCCGCCTCCCCCTGGCGCACGGCGGTGAGCGAGGCGCGCAGCCGGCCCAGCGGGCGCAAACCGATCCGGACCTGCAGGAAGATCGCAAGGATCAGCCCGATGCCGACGATGCACAGGGTCAGCGCGACCAGGCGCCCGAACTCGGAAACTTCCGCCCAGAAAACCGCTGTCGAAGCGCCCACGGCGATGACATAGGGAACATCCTCGATTGTGATGCGCTGCTGCAGGACCCGGATCTCGTCGCCCTTCGGTCCGACGATGAACCCGGCGCTGGTGTCGTCCTGCCCGATCGCAGGCGCGTTCAGCGGATCGCCGACAAGGGATTGCGATGCATAAAGGATAGACGGGTCATCCGCCCGGCGCACAGTCCAGTACCAGCCGGACAAGGGCAACGAGAAGCGCGGGTCGCCCCGGTAGCTCGGCGCGGTCACCTGCGCCCGTGGCGTGGCCGGCGAACCGTCCACGTCGGTTTGCAGCATTTCCGAAATCAGGGCGTTGATGTGAATTTCGAGCTGGGCATCGAAAGCCCGTTCGCTCGCCCGCTGGTAAAGGCTCACCAGAAAGATGCCGGCCAGCGCCAGCGCGACCGCGGACCAGATGGCCGCAACAAAGACCAGACGGGCCGACAGCGACCGCTGCGGCCCGGACGTCTGCCGGATTGCGGCCGGGGCGGCCGGATCAGTCGTCACCTGCGGCTCCAAGGCGGTAGCCGAGGCCCCGGATGGTCTCGATCAGATCCGAGCCGATCTTCTTGCGCAAGCGGCCGACAAACACCTCGACCGTGTTGGAATCCCGGTCGAAGTCCTGATCGTACAGGTGCTCGGTCAGCTCCGTCCTCGAGATCACCTTGCCCTGGTGATGCAGCAGATAGGACAGCAGACGGTATTCATGGGAGGTCAGCTTGATCGCGCCGCCATTAACCGTCACCCGGCCGGCGCGCAGGTCGAGACGGACAGGTCCGCAGGTCAGCTCGTTGGAGGCATGCCCGGCGGCGCGCCGGACCAGCGCGCGCACCCTGGCCAGCACCTCCTCCATGTGAAAGGGCTTGGCGACATAGTCATCCGCGCCGGCATCGATCCCGGCGACCTTGTCGGACCAGCGGTCGCGGGCCGTCAGGATCAGCACCGGCATGGTGCGCCCGTCCCGGCGCCAGTTTTCCAGAACCGACAGACCGTCCAGCGTCGGCAGGCCCAGATCCAGCACCACCGCGTCATAGGGTTCGGTATCGCCCAGATGATGCCCGTCCTCGCCGTCCGTGGCGCTGTCGACCACATAGCCGGCCTCTTCCAGGGCGGTGACGAGCTGGCGGTTCAGATCGGTGTCGTCTTCAACAACAAGAATGCGCATGAGGTTCGGCTTTTCAAAGGTTCAGTGTGGTGAGACGGCTGTGCCAACGGATGCGGTGCCCCTCGGGGTACCAACTTAAGCGCTCCCTAACGGGCGTTGACTGTGACAGTTGTCACCTTGCCGCCGTTCTTGACCGACAGCACATAGACATAACCGCCGCCCTGCTCACAAAGCTGGGCTTTCAGAATGTCCCCCTTCACCCGGCCGGCGACAGAACCCAGCGGTGCCGCCTTGCCGCTGGCAACGACCTTGCGGGCCTGCGCATCCGACAGACAGGCCGCCTGCGCCGGAGCCACCGCGGCGCACAAGAATATGAATAGGAAAAATATCTGTTTCACGGGTCCGATTCCGGTTCTGCTCACGAAGTGTTGGGCAAGGTGTAATCAATTTCACATGAACGCAAGCTGAACCGGGGAATGGGGGTGGGTGGAACCGTCAGGTCCCGACCGTCGTTTCGGCGAAACAGGCCCTCAGAGGAACTGCATGCACCGTCGCTTCCGGGCCGGAGCAGGCGCTCGTGTAAAGTACAGCGAATGACGGCTTGGAGCCCATTTTACCGAGTTGCCGCGACGCGGCGAAGGTCCGGTATAAGACGATTGAGGTCATTGATTGAGCATTCCCAATGGGCCCCACAAGGGCGGAGCAAGAGCGAAAATCAGCGCGTAGAGCTTAAGGTTGGATTAGGCCAAATGCTCCGTGGCTTGATCGAAGATCTGTGGGTCGCCCAAGGATCGCGCGAGCAGCATCGCCCCTTCTAGCTGGGCCATGATGCGCGCACCATCCTGAGCGTTGTGGCCCTCCAGTTTGGAAATACCATCGATCCCGTTTCGCATGAATTGACGGGCCTCTATTGCGACCTCGGGCGGAAGGTCATCGCCTTCAACCGCGAGAATGCCACATAGACACATCAACCCATCGTCGTTCAGGGCATCGCGAAAGAGATTTCGCCAGTTGGCCAGCGGATTAATGTCGGGCGAAGCACGGTTGGCCAACTCTGCCTCAAATCTCTCGCGGAACCGCTTTGCCACAGCCGCGCCGAGCCCGGCCTTCGTCGCAAAATGGTAGTGCACGCTCGCCGACTTTATGCCGACCGACGCGGCGATTTCCCTGAAAGAGAAGCCGTTATAACCATGTTTGCGTATCATGTGCTCGGCCATATCCATGATTTCATCCCTTTTGCTCGACATCTTGGCCTCCGTCTCACGAAATGGTTACCTATCACTTGATAGATAGATGTTGCGGCGAGATGAGGCAAGTCGTAACTCTACACTCCTCAACTACCTACTGATAGATAAGGATCGAAGAATGTTTGATAACAAAGTAGCAATCGTGACAGGCGGCGGGTCTGGCATTGGCAAAGAGATTGCAATCCGCTTTGCAGCCGCAGGTGGTAAAGTTATTCTGAACGGCAGGGACGCAGAAAAACTGAGCGCTGCTGCCAACGAAATTGATGCATCAGGTGCGAATGTGCGCACCGTCCCCGGAGACATCGCAAAACCTGACACAGCCCAAGCTTTGGTCGATCGCGCAAACGCCGACTTCGGCGGGGTCGATGTCCTTTTCAACAATGCAGGTGTCTTTCAGCCGAAACCGTTCCTCGACTTGGACGAGGCAGAATACGACTGGTTCCTTGATACGATCCTCAAGGGCAAATTCTTCATGGCTCAGGCGGCAGCCAAGGCAATGCAAAACCGCGGTGGAGGCGCGATTGTGCAAACAGGATCGCTTTGGGCATTGCAGGCCATCGGTGCGACGCCATCAGCGGCATATTCCGCGGCAAATGCGGGCGTACATGCCCTGGTTCGCAACCTGGCGCTTGAATTGGCGGCAGATAATATCCGAGTCAATGCGGTCGCGCCCGCAGTTGTAGAAACACCGGTCTACGGCACATTCCTGACGCCTGAACAGGTGGCCGAGACCTTGCCTACGTTTAATGCCTTTCATCCGCTGGGCCGCAACGGTCAACCGCGCGACGTTGCGGACGCTCTGATGTTTCTTGCATCGGACCAAGCGTCTTGGATCACCGGCCAGGTTCTGTCCGTTGACGGCGGCGTCACTGCGGGACGGCAATAGCTTCACGCATCAAAGGGACTTGCTGCGTCGGCTGGCCCTTGTCTAACACCCAAGAAAGGAAAGTATATGGCACGCCTTACAGCGCTAATTGCAGCAGCCAGTTTTGCGATTGCAGCCCCTGCAACCGCCGACACCACCTATGGCTACGAAAACGTCGACGGCCAAAACATCTTCTATCGCGAGGCGGGCGATCCCGCGAACCCCACCATCGTTCTACTTCACGGCTTCCCCAGTTCTTCCCATCAATACCGGAACCTGATCGCCGATCTGAGTGATGAATTCCACCTGATCGCTCCAGACTACCCCGGCTTTGGCGCGAGCGATTTTCCATCCGCAGACGACTACACTTTCAGTTTTGACAGTTTTGCGGACACCATCGACGGATTTCTCGAGCAGCGGGATATCGACCAATATGCCTTGTTCATACAGGACTATGGGGCCCCAGTAGGGATGCGAATTGCGACCGAGCATCCCGAGCGCGTCCAAGCGCTGATCGTACAAAATGGTAATCTCTACGAGGAAGGCCTCAACCCCGAAACTTGGGCGCCGATTATGGCTCTTTGGGAAGGTGGACGGAACGCAGAAATCGAAGCTCAAATCGCCGCGCAAGTGTTCAGCCTCGAAGGGTTGAAATGGCAATACACACACGGCACCCGTGACCCGGACAGCATCCTGCCGGACAACTGGCTTTTGGATCACCAGTTGATAAATCGCGAGGGTCAGCACGACATCCAGTTGGGCCTGTTCTATGACTACCGCAATAACGTGGCAAAATATCCAGAATGGCAGGCCTTCCTGCGTGACCATCAACCCCCGACTCTCATCGTATGGGCTGCGAATGACGCTTTCTTTCCAACCCCGGGTGCCGAAGGGTTCAGACGCGATCTTACGGATGTCGACTTCAACATTTTGGATACAGGGCACTTTGCCCTCGAAGAGGACGGTGCGTTGATAGACAGCAAGATTCGAGCGTTTTATGCGGCTCGGGACATCGACTAAACCAAGCTAGGGGCCCGAAGTGTGGGCCCCTACTACTTTTTAAAGTCTGTTGCGTCTCCCATGCGGCAGTTCTTGTTATCACACAACAAATGAGAATGCGCGTTGCGCGAGAGCACGCTTTCAAATTCAAGACGATGGCTAGAAAAACCACGGCGATGTGTAATCGAAGGGCTGCTCTTCGGATACCACAATCTAGAGCCTCACCTGCGGCGAAATTCTCTTGCCGCCAATGGTGGCTTTCGCCGCGATAGCGAAGCGTGCCAAGCTGACCTTGGGTCGAAGAAATTGAGGGGCAGCTAAGTCCCGCACAGCCGCCCTTGGTGCATCGCTTCCCGCCCTCGCCCGGCATTCAATCAGCCACGGTTAGCGACAGCATTCGAGGCGACGTCTTGTGCCCCTGTGAGCACACGCATCCCTCAGCCCAACGCAACCGGCAAATCTCGCGCCCCGTGCAGCACACGGACAACTCTCACCTCGTCGCTTGCTTGAAGAAAGAAAATCAGGTAGCGCCCTTGTCGAGCGTGAACGCACGCCCTCGCACACATCGTCACGCCGGGGAAAACGATCGGGACGCTCGGCGGCCTGGCGCATCCTGGCTTCGATCTCGGCGAGAAACGACACCGCACGATCAGGACCGGCGCGGGCGATGAAGTCTCCGATTTCAACAAGATCATCCCGGGCAGCAGGCAGAATAACCAGGTCAGGCACGGGTCAGGGTTTCGCTGTGTACCGCGCGCGGAGTTCCGCGAAGACCTGATCCGCGGGAATGGCCGGGCCGCTGTCCAGACCGGCCTTGATCGCCGCGCGCAAGGCTTCCAACTCCTGCCGCTCCGTGTCCCGTTTGCGGGTCCAGTCGCGCAATGCCTCGCGGACAACTTCACTCGTCGAGGCATATTCCCCACCGGCAACCGTCTGGCGCAAGGTTTCGGCCAGTTCGGGGGGCATGGTGATCGTCATTCGTTCTACTGCGGCCATAAGGGTCCCTCCTGCGGTCACGGCATACTTTATCATACTTATGATTCAGATGTCAGCATGAGGAGCGCGTATCACCGAGCCTGTTCGATGCCGAACAGGCGACGAAAGAGTTCCACGAACAGGCCGAATGGCCGCGCGAGCAGGACCATGAACACAATGGCCGAACCGATCGCGAAGAGGGCTTCCGTCGCGCTCGCCCCGCGATCATGAGAGTCGCCCCATAGACAGGGACCTGGAACACCAGAAAGGCGGCAATATCCGCCGCCACGGTGCTTAAACGCCCGCGCGGTTGCACCTGTGAGAAAAGCCAGTCGCGCCAGAAGGTGTAGGGGCGTCCCGTCGCGATCATCACCGGGATCATGACAAGCCGGGTCGTCAGGACGGAGGCAAGGTCCATTCCCGCGATCACGAGTTCCGAAAAGGTTGCAAACACGGTGAAAAACACAATCGTGGCAATGGTGTCGATGATCGAGGTGCGCATGAAAGCCCTTTAACATGCCAGGGGCACAAGTAAATCAACCCGGCGGTTTCATCTACGGACGCCAACGGGCTGAACCGATGCATCCGCGGCGATCGGCTACCAGTCGGGCCGTCAGAAGGCACACAACGAAGGCCGGGACAATTCTACCAAGCTCAACAAACAGGAACCCGTTCGACCATGACATGAGAGTGTTCCGCGTGG
The DNA here is from genome assembly GCA_039942135.1 of Hyphomonadaceae bacterium. Classification (GTDB taxonomy): domain Bacteria; phylum Pseudomonadota; class Alphaproteobacteria; order Caulobacterales; family Hyphomonadaceae; genus CALLCD01. The sequence goes on along the minus strand of JBDVDE010000110.1, from coordinate 759 downwards.
CGCGCGTCGCGGAGCGAGGTGGGCTAGATCCCCGCGCGGTGGCGGGGAAGGCCCTCGGGGGTGGCGGGGCTGCGGGTCCCGATAGCTCTCTCCGCTTGCAGCCGAGTGGGGCCCCCCTCTCGGCGTCACCAACTCTGTTGAATCAAGAAGAGGCTGATCACCCCCCCCGGGGTCACCCCGGACGCAGCGCAGCGAAGATCCGGGGCCTACTCGTTTGCAGAGCTTCTGTTGGATGTCCTGTGAATCACCGCATATGCGAACCTCCTGGCCAGCGACAGGAGTGCAGCCATTCGCAGCACGGCTTGCGCAGACCGCTGTTGCTTCTGCAAGCGGCATCGCGAGTAGGCCCCGGCTCGGCGCTGCGCTTGGCCGGGGTGACACCGAGAGGGGGTAGTTAGCCTCTTTTTCGATTAACAGAGTTGATGACAGCAGAGACAGGCGCAAGCGCTGCCGCGCCTCAGAGCGCACTTGACCGGCCAGTCTATCCCGAAACGGCCCCTCCCCTACAAAGCCACCAACTCATCCGACTGCAAATCATCGTAACGGCCCTTGAAGTGGTCGAACACCTGCAGGGTGCGGCGGGCGATGCCGGTCCAGCCGAAGACGCGCCGGGCGAAGCGGGCGCCTTCCACGGACAGGGTCTCGCGCAGCCAGGGATATTGCATCGGCATGTTCAGCATGGCGGCGAATTCCTCCGGCCGCTTCGGATCGGCGACCAGGGCATGGCGGCCGAACTCGATCTGGTTGGACAGGCCGCCA
>JBDVDE010000109.1:0-4839 GCA_039942135.1 Hyphomonadaceae bacterium | reverse complement strand
AGCTGGCGTAAACTGCGCGGCTTCCATCATCTCGCAGACGTGATTCAAGGCGTCGACTTCATCAACGGCATCAAGCCATCAAACCAGGATCAAGCCGCTGCATGAAAATCGCCTGGACACCAGATTTGACAATAACTCCTTTTGCGATGGCTCCAAAGAAATCATAAGGGGACGGAATGCCCCTCTGGGGACATTCTCGGCGAGAATTGAAGCCTGTTATGGTTTGGGTTTGATTGAAGATATAGAGAAAAATGAATGCGATTACATCCGAAGAATAAGAAATGAATTTGCACACGATGTAAAAATTACTTCATTTGAAAGCGGAAAAATACCAAATTTGTGTAAAAATCTTAAGTCTGAACTCCCAGATGGACTGGAGAAAAAATACACATCTAGGTATATATTTCAGAATGCGATGTTATCTATGTCAATGAGGCTTTTCTATAGAGACAAATACGTCATTAAGGAAAAGCGAGCGCCTAAGACGTGGGTAGAGGCCGAATCTATTCGGTGGCGACGTACTGACGAAGAACTCCCGCAAAGTGGCGAGCCGGTCATTGGTATTCTTGTAAACCCGACCCAAAAGTCATGACTTCCGGGACGGATTCCCCGGCCCTGATTTTTCAAGGGCTTGTTTGTCCCGTAAGTCTGTCCCGAAAATGTGCTACGCTTAGCGCATGAAAATCGGATACGCCCGCGTCAGCACCAAGCAGCAAAATCTAGACCGGCAGCTTGTAGAGCTTCAAGCCGAAGGCTGCGAGCTTATCTATGACGAGAAAGCCAGCGGCCGAAACACCAAACAGCGCCCGGGACTACAAAAAGCCCTCGCAGCTTTGAAACCAGATGATGTGTTTGTGGTGGCCGAATGGGACAGAGCAACCCGATCCTATACGGATGGCATTGCTATCCTGGCTGAGATTGGCCAGCGAGGTGCCACGGCTAAGGTGCTAGATCGCCCCTACTTCGATTTAGAAGGTCCCCTGGGTAAGGCCCTGTTGGGGCTGTTGTCGGCCATTGCAGAGGACGACCGGCAACGCCGCCTCTCCCAAGCGGCCGCTGGCCGAGAGCGTGCCCGCGAGCGCGGCCAACACTTAGGCCGTAAGCCGAAGCTCTCACCACACCAGCAGGCTGAGGCCCGTAAAATGCTGGAAGCAGGCCAGCCGGTGCGCGAGGTCGCCCGGCTATTTGGCGTTGGCAAAAGCACTATTTCCCGACTTCGATAGATGGCACACTACTACAGTGGTGTAGTGGTGTGCCGTTATACCTTCACAAAGGCTTAACGGTGTAATGGTGTAATGGTGTGCCACTACAAATGGAGTGCAGCCTATGAAAACCATAGCTTTTGTGACGCAGAAGGGCGGAGCTGGAAAAACCACTCTCGCCGCGTCCCTTGCGGTTGCTGCCCAGGAAGCCGGTGAACAAGTCGCGGTCTTAGATCTCGACCCACAACAGTCGCTGGCAAACTGGGCGAACGACCGTACCAACGAGATCCCAGCCGTTGACTACCTGGAACCAGGCAGCATTGCGCAGCTTCCATCTGTGCTAACTGCACTTGATAAGCGAGGCTATACGCTGGTCATTCTCGACACGGCTGGGATTGATAGCACCGGTACGCACATGGCCATGCAGGCGGCAGATTTGTGCCTAGTACCAAGTCGGCCCACCCGGATGGACTTACGGGCGACTAGGGCGACCTACGAAGCCGCTATACGTTTGCAAAAACCTTTTCTGTTTGCATTGAACCAGTGCCCGCCACAGCCAAACAATTCGCGCGCCAGCGAAGCGGCGCAGGCTCTAGCCATGCTTGGTTATGTAGCAGAGCCGCTATTGATGCAGCGGGCAGACCACCAAGATGCTTTTGCATCTGGTTTGGGGGTGACTGAGTACGCGGCAAGTGGAAAGGCCGCCGATGAAATTCGCCAGTTTTGGGCATGGGTAAAGAAATCAATGGAAGGAACGGCACATGGCCAAAAAACAACGTCCAAGCTTGTTGGGTAGCATCCAGGGGGAAATGGGGCAGGGGAACAGCGACCACAAAACCGCCGAGGTGGTGCCTTTGGCGCAACCGGCTCCTACACCTTCCAAGAGGGCGGATGTGGTGAAGTCCACCATCTATTTGCCGCCGCAGGTACACCGGAAGCTAAAGGAGATAGCCTTTGCGAAGGACTGTAAACTACATGACTTGATTATGAAGGGTGTGAGCCGGGTACTGGTGGAGCACGGGTACCCGACGGTTGATGAGCTGAAAGAGAAATAACGGTATAGTGGTATACCGTTATAGTGGTTCTGCTTGTGGTCTGCGAGAACAGGCCCCTTTAAGGGGTTATGCGCGGCCGTTCTTCTCGACGTATTTCTTCACAAACCCGACGAATGAACCGTCTGGATTTTCGGGAATGGCTTGTTTGCGCATCAGGAAGTCACGCCATGAACCTTCAAGAAAATAGATATCGTACCCTCCGGCAAATTTGCGGGCGACATCGATCGTGGAGGGCTTAAGCTTCACCTGGTCGATCGCGCGCGGTGTTTCCGGCTCGCAATAGGTTTCTGTGAAATCTCTGCGTGGCCGAATGATGATCAAATCGTCGGTCATCTCGAAATCGTAATCGGGAATATGTTGGTGCTGCCGATTGTCCTCGATAATCGCCTTGAGCATCCGGCGGAACTCTTTGAGCGTCGAGTTTGATCCCGTGCGATGGTGGATGGTTTCAAGCCGCAGGTGCCATTTTGTGCTCTGGCCGCACATCTTCCGCGCCAGTTCGTATAAACGACGCTCTAAGGGCTTGCGGAGACGAAAATAGTCACGAGAGATCGTGAGAATGTCGCCTGCCTTCTCATGCATGGCATTGAACACCCAATCGGAGAGAGTGATTTCAATAGCCTGCATCCGGCCGTCGCGCGTTTCCTTGATCGTCTTGGCACTCTCAATGAAACTGAACACTTCCCATTGCTCACGCCCGCCCGTGGTGATGTTCGTTTCAATCTGTGTACCTTGGAGACGCTTGAGAGCTGCCTTGAAGAGATCATAGCCACGATCGTTCGTCGCGCGATTGGTGGTCTTCAAGAGGTCATGGGCATTAAAGCGCAAAGTTCGGAGCACCTGTTTGCCTGCGTTCAGGCGCGCCATACACTGTGATATGCAGTAGATCAGGATATCGCGGTCATGCACCGTTGCCAGGCCGATCGGAGAAGGGCCAAGGCGGATATATTTATCCCCGTTTCTATATTCGCGGGTCTGATGATCCGGTTTCGTCGAGAGCGTGAAAAGCGGATGCTCCATTGAGGCCGTATCGGATTTCGGCGCTGCGTCGAAAATATCGCAGATGAAAAAATCCGGCTCCGGGTGTCGATCGGGAAGCAGGGGAGAGCGCTCAGAGCGTGAATCATCTAAAGGCAGTTCATTCACCATTTCACACACCAGTTTCGCAATTTTACCCACCCTGTCAATCAATTTCGCAATTTCACACACTATGGATAATTTCCGCTGCGTTACCTCATTTTCACGGTTGTGGGCAGATCGGTGGATAAGTCATCAAATCGGATTCGCAACTCTACACACCCAGATTCGCAACTCTACACACCTAGATTCGCAACTCTACACACCAAAAAGATTATAAAATCTAATTTATTATTTTATTTTCAAATACTTACTGATTAGACAAAAATCGGAAACACAATTCAAACACATATAAAAACACATAGGGCGCTTCGCGCCTTCAGGCTTACCCTTAGGATTACGCTTAAGCCAAATCCATAATGAGGTAGATACTCATGTCGATGGTGCCTGACAGAAAAGCCCTTTTAGGATTTTTTGAACCGAAAGACCGATCTAATTACTGATTAGCGGTTGATAATACGGCTAGTTGCCACGGCATCTTTAGCAACTACTGGGTCGCTCAAAATTTTTGCGACCCAGTCGGATGTTTCAGGGCTTGGGGTCATCAGTTTAGAAATACTAGTGGTATCATTCTCCCAGATTTCGAGCCTCATATCACCGTTATCTTTGAAGTGTTTCAGGTTCTGGAGAATGGCAATTCCAATTGGAGCCAACTTCATAGTTGCATCTAGATCTGAAACTTCTTCTGCCCATTGGGCATCTCTGGCGAAAGAGACAACGACAATATGTGATGCCGTTTCATAAACACTATAACCACTCTCAATCGAGAGCAGCGCCACCCCCGCACCGTAATGCGTCAGATCATATCCCAAATGTTTCACCAGTCCTCTAACCACAGTCAGCGGGTCATTTTGCATGGGCTTTGGTTTCTTAGAGAACGGCCAAATCATATTATCTCTCCCGAGAAGGCATGATAGCATGGATGGACCAGGTCGTGTTCACCCGCCAGACACGTGGCTCTGTAGCGATCAGCCTTGGTCGAATCTGCCCTTGAACTCAGGGTCAGAGAAGTAGGCAAGTTTTTGGGCGATGACGGGCCTTTGCCCGGCCAGGAAGATAAGCTCGGAATGGCCGGGAAGATTGCGGACCTCGTCGGGGGTCAGCAGGGGCCGGGCAACGTGGTGCGTGGACCATGTGATGCCGGTTGCTTCGGCATCGAGGGCACGGGCCATGGTCTGGAAGACGGCGGTCTCCTGTCCGAGCAGATCGGAGACGAGACGAGCACTTTCATGATCGTTGACGCCAAAGATCTGAAGAACGCCGGCATTGGAAAGAAAGGTACCGGCCTTTTGTCCGTAGGTCGCACGCAGCTGGTGAATATCCTGGAGGATCGGCCAGAGCTGAACGCCATAACCGGCCATGAGGCCCATGGCGCGCTCGATGGCGGCCAGGTGACCGAGGGCGGCGAACTCATCGAGCAGGTAGAGAATGGGGGAGGCGGGCTG
>JBDVDE010000108.1:0-13368 GCA_039942135.1 Hyphomonadaceae bacterium | reverse complement strand
AGATTATTTCATGAAACTGCAAATGGTTGGCGAGACTTATTTATCGGCCCAGCAGTATACGAACGCCTGTGACTATTTTCTTGAGTCGATAGAGCTCGCCGAGCGTTTTGATGACACGATAGGCATAAGCGATACCGATCGGAAAAATGCCTATGACAGTTTATTGATCGAGGCGGCTGCTTGCCGTGATGGCACCATTAGCGAGGTGAAGGTGCAGTAGAAGGTTCGGCCGAAACTTCATACGGTCCATATGGCTTACAAACTGGTTTCTTATCCTATGATCTGATAGTCGCGGATTTCGCGCCTAAGACATTAGGACCTTTGAACGGAGATCAGATGGCACATATGATGGCAACGGACGAAAATGACCGAGTTATCTACGCCATAGGAGATGTGCATGGCGAAGCCGAGCGTCTGCGGCAACTGCATGGTCATATTCTTGAGCGGCATGCGTTGATGTATCCGGGCAAGTCAATCTGTATCGTTCACCTCGGAGACTATGTGGATCGCGGAGAGGACAGTGCCGGTGTTATCGATGCGATCATGCAGCTTGAGGCGCGTTCCGATGTGTCGTGCATCAGCCTGCGCGGCAATCATGAGGATATGATGCTTGATGGCCTTATGGATGCGTTTCCAACCGCATATACGAGCTGGATGGATAATGGTGGCAGGGACACAATAAAGAGCTACAAGGCGCGCGGGCAAAATGAGGTTCCCGAAAACCATATCGCTTGGCTAAAATCGTGCCCACTTATTCATGTTGATGAGGAGGCGCGGATGATTTTTGTGCATGCCGGCATTCGTCCTGACCAATATCCAAACGAGGCCGAGGCGACATATTTATGGACGCGCTCGCGGCGGTTTTTTGAGGTCGAACATTGGGATAATCCGAGCCTTGAAGGCTGGACGGTTGTGCACGGGCATACGCCTACCGACGATTTTTATCCGGAGGCGTGTACGGCCGCTTCGACACGGATCAATATAGATACGGGTGCTGTGTTCGGCGGCAGGCTGACGGCGGCGGTCTTCGAAAAAGGCCAACCGGTCCGGTTTATGTATGCCTGATCTATGCGTTATTGATGGTCTCTTGCATCGCATCGAGTAGCCATGCTCTTGCGACACGCCACTGGCGTTTGACGGTTGATTCCGATGTGCCCGCGACTTCCGCAATTTCTTCGAGCGTCATGCCGCCAAAATATCGCAACTCGACTATATTTGCTTTTTCAGCATCTATTGCAGCCAGACGAATGAGGGATTTTTCAAGTACATCTATGTCGATCCGTTGTGCCCCGCCTTCAAAGCGGGTCACCAGCGTGACTCTTTGATGATGCCGTTTGTTGGTGTTCTTCTTTCGGGCATGATCAATAAGGACGCGGCGCATTGCGCGCGCCGACAGGGCAAGGAAGTGGCTTTTGTCCGCCCAGTCAATCTGGTTGAGCTGGATCAGGCGGATCGATGCTTCATTTACGAGATCACCTGTTGAAAGCGAGTTGTTACTCTCTGCCCGCAATAGCGCGGCGGATACTTGTCTTAGCTCACTATAAAGAAGATCAAATAGCTGATCGCGTGCCGCGGTGTCGCCATTACGCCAACGCAGCAGCAATGCTTTGCTTTCAGCAGATTCCGCCACCATTCGTCTATTCCCCTCTGTGGATTAAACCGTGATTACTGGGGGGGTGCAAGTATTAGACCGACGGACAAAAATTAATTTGCTTTTGTCTGACCCGATACTTCGACCTTCTGCGCCTTCAACTATGACAACGAATTTCATGGAGGTACGAGATGCAGGATGTCATCAGCACGATTCCGTCGGAAGCCTGGCCGCTTATCGAGGCGCTTTTTAACATTGTTATGGCGGTCACAGGTGTTTGGCTCGCTTGGACTGCATTTATTTGGTGGCGCAGATCCGCGTCCAACCTGACCACGGCTAGCGGAGCCATCCCCAACAAGAAAGCAGCGCCTGACTTTTTGTCGGTTGATGAAAAGGCACGCAAGGAAGCGATCAAACGCGGTGAGTCTTTCGATAAGGAGCTGAGCAGGCGCGAACGCGAAGATGAGAAAGCGCAGAAAAAAGCGGCGCTGAAGAATGAGACGCCGATCGGGCGCATTGGCCGGTTGATCTCGTTTGGCATGGCGATGTTTTCGATCGCAACCATGATTTCGGGAACTGTCTTTCAAGTCTCGATTATGGGGCGTTACTGGGAGCAGTACTCCGCCAGCGAGCGCCTGCTGGCCGTCATCCAGAACCATCCGATCGGCGTGACCGTTACGGTGTTGGTCATTGTCTACAATATTTTCAATTTCATCACGAACTACAAATCGGAAAGGAGCTAGATCTATGGCTTCCGAACCAGTCATTCTAAGCGATCCACGGATCATTGCAGAGTTTTTGCGCCAAGATGAATTCAAAGGCATTTTCGAAAAACGGTTTGCGGTGCCACCGGATTATGCCGCGCTTTTGTTCAAAAACGGTCAGTTGATCGATGCGTTCAAAGGCGGGCATTTCTCGGTGGGCGGCGTCGTCGACAAAATGAAAGGTATTGTTGGTGGCTCAACGCACATCTCGATGATGATTGCCGATCTCAAGCCCTTCCAAGTTCAAACCGTGGTCCAGTCACGCAGCAAGGACAATATCGACATTGCCGGTGTTGTAACGCTGGAACTTCAGGTCAATCCTGACAAGCCGTCGAACTTTCTCGGCATGATGCATGGGATTGACCGTGCACCAGGAGACGGCAATGAGCTTGGGCGCAAAGTGCTGACCAAAAGCGCTGTGCTTGCGCGCGTCCGGCCTCATCTTTCCGACCGTGTATTTGACGCCACTATAGGACGGATTGATGCCGTCGATGTGCGCGGAGATGTCGGGCTGCAAGACAAGTTGCAAGCGGAGATGATGCTCGAAGTTGAACGGGTTGTTGGCGATCTGGGGGTGCTCGTTCGGGCGACATCTATTGAGTGGGCGGAGAACGCCGAAGAGTCGGCGCTACAGGCACGGGCTGAAGCTCTACGGCAACAAGATGAGGTCGACTTCCAGATTGATCTCGCCAAACGTAATGCCGAGCGCATTCATGAAACGACCGTCTTTAGTATTGAGAGTGAAGTTGAGCTCGCAAAGTTACAAAATGCTAGCGAAGACGATTTGAAGCACATGGCACTCAATAGCGAGATCAAATTTATTGATGCGCGCGAGGATGCCAAACGTCGTCAGGAGCTAGACGAGTTGGAGCACCAGATTGTCTTCCTCGAAAAGGAACGGGCAGCCCAATTTGAAAACGCGATTGCAAGCGCCCAAAATGAAACTGAACTGAAGACAATTCAGCAAAAGCAGCTCAAGCTTGATGTTGAAATGGATGCGATGCGTCAGCTGCATATGCAGAAGATGAAGCAATCTGGCGCGTTTAGCGAGGCCGAGGTTACCGCGCTTATCCAGAAGCAGCAGCGCGAGCATGTCGCTGGACTGCAAGAGATTGAGTTGAGGGCTGAAAAGGTCCGCGCTGAACTCAAGCGGATCGAAGTCAAGGCCGACCAAGCCCACGAGATTGAAAAATTGATCTTGCAAAAAGACATGACTGCCGAGCAGATTTTGGCGGTTCAAGCTGGGCTCTCGCCAGATGTCGCAGCTGTACTTGCAGAGCGCGCGCGCTCGGATGCAGGTGCAAACGAAGACAGTATGAAGCTGATGCGCGAAATGGTCGAGGCAGCCACGGCAAGCCAAATCCGATCCGAAGCTCAGGCGCGCGAGATGTTTCAAATGGGCATGCAGGGCGCTGTTGGTGTCGCTGCGGGTTCGGGAGGCGGCGCAGCGAAAACGGTTGTCGTCGGAGGCGGTGAAGCGGCAGCTTCGTCTGAAATAGAGTGCCCGAAATGCAGAACGACCACTACGGCGACTTCGAAGTTCTGCCCCAATTGTGGTCACAAGTTGCGGACCTGATCTGATGAAAGCGTCACAAGAAACGTGTTCCAATTGCAATGCCGACTTGCCCGAAGGTGCGCTGTTCTGCGTTGAGTGCGGTGCCGAGATTGGTGCTGCCGAAACGGAAGAAGCTGTTGTGCAAACGGTGAGCGACCTTGAAACCGTGATGCCGAATGTGCAGGGCGAACATCAGGGTCATAGTTCTGCTCAAGTGTTGAACTCGGGAGATGTTGTCGCCGGAAAGTTCGAGATAGAACGCACCATTGGTCAAGGCGGAATGGGGGTTGTCTATAAGGCCAAGGAACTGGTGTCGGGCCAGTTGGCTGCATTGAAAGTTATCGGTCAAAAATATGTCGGGAGCGACAAAGCCGTTCAGCGTCTTATCGAAGAAGGAACCGTCACACGCGGTATCTCGCATCCCAATATTGTGCAAATTTATGATATTGGCCTGCATGGTAAGCAGCCATATATCGCGATGGAATATATTGACGGTAAGCCGCTACACATTTGGCGCGGCGAGAAGATGGCAAATGGCGAGACTGTCCCTATTCAGGTGTCTGCGCAAATCATCAAGGAAATTCTCAACGGGCTGGAGGCTGCACATGCCGCCGGGGTTATACATCGTGACCTCAAGCCTGAAAACATCATGTTGCTCGGTGAGCCGACAAGAACATTTGCGCGCGTGAAGATTGTTGATTTCGGCATTGCGCTTGCGACCAAAACGGCGACGGCATCAAGTACAGGAACGGGGCTTGGCACCCAACTCTATATGGCGCCCGAGCAAATCCGGAATGCGGGCGCGGCGAATGCGTCGGCCGATCTCTATTCGCTGTCGAAGATCTTCTATGAGCTCATTGTTAGTGTCTTGCCGACAGGGCATTGGCAGCCGCCATCGGGAGGACGTGCGGATGTGCTTCCCGGAATTGACCATCTGATTGAGCGGGGACTTTCCGCTAATCGCGATATGCGACCTCAAAGCGCGACCGATTATCGGGAGGAGTTGATCAGGGCTATGAATGGCTACGTGCCGGACGATGGTTCTGGCTTTAGCAAGGCACCTTTGTTGATTGGCGTAGCCGTTGCCGCGCTAATTGGTGTCGCAGTAATTTCTAGTACGATGATGGGATCGGGTGGTGAGCGCGAACGTATCGATCCGGTTCCCGAAAGAACCGATGTCGACGGTTTTGACGATGAGCCATTTTCGCCACCTCCGCCACCACCTCCGCCACCACCTCCGCCATCTCCGCCTCCGCCTCCGCCTCCGCCTCCGTCTCCAGCCCCAACATCCGGGGTTGCATATCTAAACGGCACTTGGACCGATCCGTTTGGCGGCGCTTACAGGATTAACGTGAACGGGAACGGCTACCTTACGGGTAGCGGTTATCTTGGAGACGGCACACCCGTGACGATCGAGGGACAAACGGACGGTCAGAACTTGGCCTATACACTTGGCTTGAACGGCCAGATTTTCGCCGAAGGTGCGGGCGCACGAACCGATCAGTGCCATTTCAATTTCACAACAGGGAACTATATCACGGGCGAATACACTTCGGGCCTGTTCCATGTAAACCATCAGCCCGATCAGGGGTGCCCATGAGTCAGATAAGCTCCCATTCTACGAACAGAGTATGTTGTCATCGTTCAGCGCTGAATTCGGACACGAGTTTTTGTACTGAATGCGGCAAGCCTCTTATCCGATGTATGGCGTCTGCGGAATGCGGATCGCTACTCGACGATCAAGGCTTGTGCCCCGTTTGCGTCAAGCCCCAATTGGCGCTCGATGCAGGTGCTGCGGCAACTGTGCGTGAGGGCGGTAAGCTGGCCTTGCCGCTAACCATTTCCAACGTGTCTCCTGTTGGTCGTCCACTGTTCATCACAGCGCTCTGGATGAAAGAGGATGATGGCGAGTTGCGCGAGATAACTCTGCCATTCAAGCGCCTCGATCCGGGGGATACGGCGAACGTCGGCATCCGAACTGCTGTACTTGACTATGCCGGTGTCCATCAGGTTGATTTGCGTGTGGCTGTGGCCACACGTTACCAATGGCGCGAGGAAGAATATGTGTTCTCGAGTGCTATTATATTTCCGGTTGAGACCAAAGATCCGAGCGGTCCTGTTACGAACATCCATGTCGATGGTGATGCGGGTCCCGGGTTTACGGTTTACAATCCAACGCGGATTGAGAATGACCGTGCAGCCGGACGCGATACTCATATTGCAGCCATTCCGTTAAATACTATTCGCGCGGATAGGTCCGAGCGTTTGTTGAAACGGCGGGGCTATGAGGATGGCTTGATTGTGCCGCGAGGTGTTGAGTTCGACTGGAGCGGGTTTGATGACGGAGATGCCCCGTTTGAGGGACCAATATTGCAACCCTCGGGGCTGCTTTGCTTCGGTCGCAATGCGACAACGCTTGAGACAGGCGCGAATTCTGTGCGGTTGCTTGTTGGCGAGAGTGGCAAGATTAACAAAGATGTGTCGCTCGGAATATCGCGTCAACATTTTACGATCTATACGGAGAGTGGCCGATTGATGCTGCGCGTTGATAGCCAGTTTGGCTTGCGGGTAAATGATCAATCGCTTGGTAGAACCAAGACAATTGCATTGTGTGATGGTGATGTCATCAGGCCTTTGCGCAAGACACCGGACGCGCTCGAAATTTCTATCGGGTTCGAGGTGCAGCAAGATACTGTGCAGCGCATCCTCGTAAGCAGGCGGAGTAGGTAATGGCTGTTGGTGCTGACACCTTTTGTACGGAATGCGGAGCTGAAGTGCCTGCGCGAGCCAAGTTCTGCATTGATTGTGGCGCGGCTATTCCCGAACCCACGGACGTCGCCGCTGACGAGGATGGATACAGCAATATCGAGACGGTGCTTCCTGACGAAAAGCGAACCGACGAGCCGGATGCGCCGGAGCCTCCAAGTCTTCAGTCAGGCGTTATCGTTGCGGGGAAATTCACAATTGACCGGATAATCGGGCAGGGTGGAATGGGCACCGTATACGGGGCAGAAGAACAACTCTCGGGTAAGCCTGTCGCATTGAAAGTGATTACGCAAAAATACGTTGGTAGCGAAAAAGCCGTGCGACGGCTCATCGATGAGGGCGTTACGACACGGGAGATATCGCACCCCAATATCGTGCAGATTTATGACATAGGCTTGCATGGATCACAGCCATATATCGCGATGGAGTACATTGATGGGACACCGCTGCACGTCTGGCGAGGAAAGCAGATGGCTGGCGGGAAGGCTGCGCCGGTTCGGGTGGTCGGACAAATCATCAAAGAGATCCTAAACGGGCTGGAAGCGGCACATGCTGCGGGCGTAGTTCATCGCGACCTAAAGCCTGAAAATATCATGCTGATTGGTGAGCCAACCGAAAAGGTCGCGAAAATAAAGATCGTGGATTTTGGTATTGCACTCGCCACCAAACACGCTGCGCAGTTGAGCACCGGAACCGGCCTAGGGACGCAGCTCTATATGGCGCCCGAGCAAGTGCGAAATGCAAATGCCGCCGAGGCAACAGCCGATCTATATTCAGTCTCGAAGATTTTTTATGAGTTGAACGTTGGCGTATTGCCCTCGGGACATTGGCAGCCTCCGTCTGGCGGGCGGTCAGACGTGCCTGCACAGATCGATGCATTGATCGAGCGCGGGCTCAAGAATAATCGCGACCTACGCCCGCAAAGTGCAGCAGAGTATCGTGATTTGATGATCGCGGGTTTCAATCAGCGTATCCCCAGCCGGCCAGATAAAACGGAGAGGGCAGTTGAGATAGAAGGTGCAAAACAAGATCTCAAAAACGCTTATGTGCGTATGTTGAAAACGGTGCCGGCTTGGGTCTGGATTACCGTCGCGGTCATTGTGCTTGGAATAGCCTTTATCGATACGACAGAACAGCCACCGGAATGCCACGTAGACAATTGGGGAAACCTGATATGTTGATGCGGGTTCTTTTTCTATTTGCCTTGTCATCCATAGGCGCTTGCAAGCCAAATCCGCTGATTGCATCCGATGCGGATGCATCGGATCGTAGCGAATATGCGGCAGGTTACACCACATTTCCGTCCGGCATATGGATTGATGGCGACAATACGGTCTGGTCCGTAACCACTGAGGGCCGCGAGCTGCGTGCCGTAGCTGAATGCGGACGCAACGCCGGACAGACGCTAGCGGGGACGATCCAGAAAAATTTCATCAGATACTCGGTCGATGGGGAAGATCGGCTGGGTATGGGGGAAGGCCGTGCGATGCTGGTAGATAGTTCGCATGCTTACTTTATTGGTAGTAGCGATCTTCGTTCGCACGGCCTGTTCCATTTTAACCATGTCGAGCACGAGACGGCTTGTTCCGCTCAGTTCGCTCGAAGGCTACCGCGCGAGAATAGATAGGAAAACGAACATGACCGCCTCCCATATTGGATATCGAATAGACGGGTATTTACGCGCAAGTGATGACCAGCCAACGCCGAGGCTGGAATTGGTGAGTGATACGGGGTTGCCGTCCGAGGTTGACTTGCGGCCGAATTGCTCGCCGGTTGAGAACCAGGGACGGGTGGGGTCATGCACCGCAAATTCCATTGTCGGAGCGCTTGAATATTTGCAAATCGCCAGCGGTGGCTCGATGACCGACCTATCGCGCATGTTCGTCTATTATAATGCCAGACGGTTTTCGGACCGAGAAGGCGAAGATTGCGGGGCATCCATGGCCCATGCAATGGCAGGGTTGTTGGCATTCGGAGCTTGTCCGGAGTCGGTGTGGCCGTATGATGAAGCACGCTGGAATATCAAGCCGGAAAAGGGCTGCTATGAAAGCGCGGTTCCTTTTCGGGAGCTACATTATGCGGGTGTAGCGGCGAATGATGAACGCAAATATGTGCTCGCTTCCGGCTTGCCAATCATATTCGGCATGGGCGTGCCCGAACATTTGCTGATGGTTGTCGGCTCGCAAACAGGATACATGCCTGCGCCCGAAGATGGCAATTGGGAGCGCGCGACCAGCGGACATGCGATGTTGATCGTGGGATATAGCGATACCAATAATGCGTGGTTGGTCCGGAACTCCTGGGGCACCGACTTTGGTGATCAGGGCCATGTCTGGATCGACTATCGGGTGATGGATTACTATGCGATGGGTGGTCAGGACTTCTGGACCGTTGGGCCGCTTGACCGAAACAAGTTTTTCAGGCTTTCAGGCGCGAGCTCGCACGCAACGCAGCAATATGCGGTTCAGCAAGCGCCACCAGCAATACAAGACCACATCGGCAGCTTCCGGCAAGATGTGCGGACGGAACTTGAGTCGCATCTGGATGAGACCCGAAAAGGCTTACGCGACCGATTGCGAGGCCCGGGGGCGGGTGGCGGCTATGATCGCGGCCCGGGAGCAGGAGGTGGATACGATGACTAATATTGTAGATGGTGTTGTATTAGGAGGCTGGATTCCAGACGAAGCGGATGCGGCGGTCCCGACGCTTGAAAAAGTCGCGGACGTGAGAACGCCCGGATTTGTTGACCTTCGCTCAAATTGCTCGCCTGTCGAAAATCAGGCGGCAGTCGGCTCTTGCGTGGCAAACGCAATTGTTGGTGCGCTCGAATATCACCAGATCCGCAATGGGGCCAAAATGCAGGACCTTTCGCGCCTGTTCGTTTATTATAATGCGCGTCGGCTCGGCGAACGTATTGGACAATCTGGGACGACGGTTCAGCGGGCCATGGCGGCAATTCTTGGCTGGGGTGTGTGTCCGGCGTCGATGTGGCCCTACCAGACAGCGATGGTGGATGAGCGCCCGCCTGAAGATTGCTACAAGGCTGCCGAAAATTTCAAAGGCGTTCAAATCGCACAAACCGGATGGGGAATGGGATGCCGCGAAGCCTTGGCCAATGGTCTTCCCGTGGCATTCGGGATGAGTATTGCGATGCAAGATTTTGGGTCACGAGGACAAGGCGGCAGAACAGGGGTGATCAAGCCGCCTGCAAATGGCAAATGGCCGGAACCAAGCGGTGGCCATGCAATGCTGATGGTTGGCTATGATGATGCCCGACATGCCTGGCTTGTCCGGAACTCATGGGGCGAAGCCTGGGGCGATGGCGGTTATGTCTGGATTGACTATGACTATTTCAACTATTGCACTGCGAATAGGCGAAGCAGCGCCCCGTTCGTGGTTGGCCAGATCGCCGATGTTCGAGCCTATCAAGTGACTGGATCATCAACTCAAGACTTTATGGCTCAGGCCTTCTCCCGGGCACCCGCGCAACTTCAGGCGGAGCTAGCCAGCGTGCGGCAGGGAATTGGCTCCGATCTCGACAACAGCCTATCGAATGCGCGCAAAAGCATACGTGACCGATTGCGTGGTCCCGGTGCAGGCGGAGGATATTGATATGCCAACTCCCGTTCATGCCGCAAAAACCGCAAGCCAGAGCCGTTTCCGCAGAGGGGGGCTGTTGCGCAGGATGCTCACCGTGTTTCCGCTGCTGTCGATCCCTGTCTTGATTTATATTCTGATGGCGGTGATGGCAGGCAAGGGGAGTGACCCGACCTTGCCAGGCATTCAGTCCTCTCTGGATTATACTCTATTTAGTCTTCCCATGTTGTCCGGCGTGCGTTGGCAATTGCGCGCCTCTGATTTACTCTTATTGTTTGCTTTGTTGATGTTGTCGGTCGAGATCGTCAAATCGACCAGTACGAAGTCCGGTGCGATCGTGAACCATGCTGCGTCGATGGGGCTGCTTATTTTCTGTCTGATCGGATTTCTGGTCTTCGGTAATTTCGCGACATCGGTCTTTTTCTTTATGACCATGATGTGCCTATTAGATGTTCTCGCAGGGGTTATGGTTACGATCGTGTCTGCGCGCCGTGATTTCGGTGTTGGGGATGGATTTGGGGGCTAATCAAGACTCCGCTGATGTGTTCCGTTCGCGGTTTACAGAGAATACGCAGCAAAACAGTCATCACTATTCTCGGCGCCGAGTATTTGTTCATGCGCGATAGCCAGTGTTTACTTGGTGAATATTGAAGAATCTAGCATGTATGAATGTTCATTAATATACTTCTTTGTATTTGGTGTGCAGATTGTTTCAAAAGTTTACAGTTGTTTGTCCTACGTTAACCAATATGGCCCAGATTGTCGGCATGTGAGTGCGGCCAAGTTTTGTCCGCGCTTTAAGGGCCGATGAAATGAAGTGCGCGCGAGGGCTTGTTCCGTGCGTCTGCTTTTGCTCATCAAAATAGTAGTGGGCAATTACAATGAAGATACGGCAGTCACTGTTCGTAGCTCTGTATAGGGCGAAAAAAGACGTGGTCGGGCTTTTGATGAAGTCCGTCCCGTTGGTCTCGGCACGTTGCCGTGCGCTCCCTCCCTACAAATTAGGCAGTTCAGCCGGCAAAGCCGGACTTGATGCCGCGCAAGATAAAATGACAAGAAATGGTGCATTTATGGGCATGTTTGCCAAACCGGGCTCTCGGGAATTCGTCGCGGGTAACGAGGCCTCCACGGAGGGTGAGGGAGGCTCTTTGCTGACAGTTAGGCTCAAATGGCTTCTTGCGGCGTTTCTTCTACCAGCAGGGTTTTCGCCTGCGGCTTCGGCTCAGCAGCGAGAAATCGTCAATCCCAGTTTTGAGGATGGTCCAACATTACCACCGAGCTTTATCATCACGGATGAGGCTAACGTATCTGGTTGGCGTTCAAGCAATGGTGACATCGAAATTTGGAACGAAGGGTTTCAGAATAGATCGGCACAAGATGGACAGTATCTAGCTGAACTAAATCCGTCGGCGCCGGTGGCTCTGTTTCAGGAAGTTTGCCTGCTTAATGGTGAGACACTGTCTTGGGACTTTTATCATTCGGCAAGATCGCCGGCACCAGCCGTTCAGGAAATTGAGTATCAAGTCGCTGATACATCTGGCACCGTCCTTCAGGTTTTGACGTCAAATACTGTAAATCCGATTGGAAACGCTGCCGATCAAACGGATAATCCCTGGGTCAATGTGGTCGGAAATGAGGTGTATACAGGCCCAACTGGTGTGCATCGCTTGCAGTTTGTTTCTTTGAATGCTGGGTCGAATGGTAACTTTCTCGACGATATCAATATTCAGCTTGTTCCGCTTGTGTCTGTGTCTCCGCAAAATACATCTGCGTTCGAAGGAGCGGCTAGTCCGACTTTGCCTGCCATAGTTATTACCGGCGAATTGCTGTCGGATACGACGGTCAATTTCTCCACATCCGGTACCGCGACGCTTGGTGCGGACTATACGTTGTCAGCCAATACCGTCACTATTCCGGCTGGAACCTACGCGAACGATAGTTTCCAGTTTCCAGTGACCGTGAATACAGATGCTGTGCTTGATGATGGCGAGACCATTATCTTTACTGTCAATTCTGTTGTCGCGGCGACTCCAGGAACTGAGCCTAGCCTCACGTCAACCGTTGGCGCTTGTGACAATGCAACGCTCCCCCAGGCAACTCATACTATTCTCGATACGCCGCCCGTAATCGATGCGGTAAACGATGACTTTGCATCGGCGCCGATCCCGGCCGCTGGCGGTACAACGCCGAGCGTGTTCCAGTTGGATGATTTTAATGGGTCAACGCCTACAAGTGCGACGGTTGATGTTACTCTAACAAATAATGGTGGGGTGGCGGGCGCCACGATCGCTGCTGATGGTACCATTACTGTGCCGGCCAATACGCCAGCTGGACCCTACACGCTAACCTATCAAATTTGTGAAGCTGGGGGCACAACAAATTGCGATACGGCGACCGTAATGATCGTTGTGGCGGCACCTCCCGCTGCGCCTGAAATCGAAATTACAAAATCTGTTTCGCCCATATCGTCATCTATCCAGCCAGGTGATGACATCACCTACACATTCATCATTGAAAATACGGGCAATGTCGCCGTTGAAAATGTTGAGCCAATTGATACGGGACCAACCTTTAATTCTGTTCCTGGTGCGACCCGCGCTGGAAGTAATACGCTGTCACCGTTCTCGATTGTTACCGCTGCAGGCTTCGTTGATACCGATGCCAATTCCGATCTCGCTGTGGACCGTTTGGCGCCAGGAGAGTCGGCCCAGTTTACCGCGACTTATGAAGTTAGCGAGATTGATCTTGCATATATGCGCAACGCTGCCGACCCAACGACAGCAATCGAAAACTCTGCGACGGCAACAGGAGACCCTGTGTCTGGCGTATTGCCAACGGTTGCGCCGTCCACGGTGACGACGGGTGTTGTGATACCTCGGGTGGCTCGACCTGCTTTGATACCGGCAACATGTGGGCAGTTTTTGTCTGAGGGGTTCACCGACATTATTTCGGGGTTCGATGAGTCGCTCATTCAGTTTGGCAGCGGGCTCAACAATGATCCGTTGACGTATATGAACTTTTCACGCTTGCCCTCTGGTGAAGTCCAGGCGTTTTATACGTCGACTGCCAATTCCTTGTCTGGCGATGCATTCGCG
>JBDVDE010000107.1:0-3680 GCA_039942135.1 Hyphomonadaceae bacterium | reverse complement strand
GACCGCCAAATACATAGAAGACCGCGAGCTGATCGCGATGGCCCGGGAGATCGGGTGCAATGACGAAATGGTGCAGCGCCTTGCTGACCGCATCGAAGCCCTGCGCGGCGGCATGGCTGCGATCAAGATGAACCCCTCGCTGGCATCCTGCCAGCTTATCGCCTCACAATCTCTGAAAGGTAGCGTAGCGTGAAATCCGATCTCCATGACATCGATGTGATCTTCCAACACGCCACGGATCGCGCCGTATGCGTCCGCGCCGACGAGGATGGCGAAGACCAGTGGATCCCGCTTTCTCTATGCGAGGTCGAGGGCAACCGGGTGCGCGGTGGCGTGGTCACGCTAACCGCACCACAGCGCATCCTTGAGGAAAGGGGGCTCGTGTGACCGTGGATATTTCAAGCGAGGCGGTGGAGGACCGGGCGCAATGCGCAGACGCATGGGGCGTAGTGAACCTAGCCCAAGGCCGCGTGGGACAGTCTGACGATATGGCGGCACTGGCGAACACCCTCCGCGCCCAAGCCGAGCGCATTGCGGAGTTGGAGGCGGAGAAAGCCAACATCGCCAAGGTCTGCGAGGGATACCGGGGGCAGGCCAACGAAAGCTGGCGCAAGGCAAAGACAGCCCGCAATGACGCGCTGCTGGAGGCACTGTCTCACAAGTGGCTGTGCTTCCATAAATGCGACGAGGAAATCGAAGTGGTCAACGCGGAAGATATTATCGCCCTTATCGAAGGAGCCACCAATGACTGATGCAACACCAATGTTCTGCGCACACGTCGAACAATTGATCCACGAGTTAAAGTGGGCAGACGACACCCCCGACGAGGTTGTTACCCTTGTCGCTGGCAACATTCGAGGGGCCGTATCGAGGCTGATAGAAGACGGCGTTCTGGTTCCTGTAGATGAAGTGTCAGACCGCGTTGCGGAACTCTTCGAGACAGCCAAGGCTATCGCCGCGATGCGCAAGGACGCCGCTATGGACCGCCTAGTAGCCGAGGGGCAGCGATGTGACGCCATGACACCGCAGTGCATCCACATGACCGCTGAGATGGCTGCGAACTGCCCCACTTGCAACCCGTCAGCATTGCGTGGCCTGCCTACCATGACACCGCAGGAGGCGGCGAAGGTGCTGACCGCCGCAGGCCACCTAAACGGGCTTGCCGCAATTCTTGAGCAAGTAGAGCCGGAGATAGAGCCATGGGCGCTGCGTTGGTGTGACCGCGTAGCTACGGCGCTGGAACTGCCGAAGCGCGGAGAGATTGCCACAGCCCTACGACGCATCGCATCGGAGGACAGCCATGAGTAACGCACTAGACGACCTGATCCAAGAGATGCGCGATACGGCCAACGCAATCGCGGAGACCCCACCGACACACGCGGCAAGCCGTGCAGAGATAGCGGAGTTGATGGCGGAATATGCCGACCGCCTCGACGCAATGAAGGAGGGGAAGGACGCATGAACGTCGAGATACCTCGCCTTGCGGTCAAAGAAACCACCGCCGCGAAGATGCTGGACCTGCCCGCATCGGAGTTCCGGCGGTTGGTTGGTGCGGGTGCTCTGCCGCCCCCCTGCCGATTAGGCGGGCACGATCGATGGCGCGTAAGCGATATTGAAGCCATACTGAACGGCAGTGCCGCACAACCAGACGAGGACTTTGAGCTTTGAAGCCAGCCAAACCCCAGATCAAAAAGAAACGGTTGGTCTGGAAGTGGGACCGGCACCGGGCGGCATGGATGCCGTACTACCGGGTGACACACACCGTTGCAGGCAAGCAGACTGAAAAGACTTGGCTCATAGATTGGCAAGGCGATCCGCGCACCCTCGATACGATCTATTGGGAACTTCACACCGGGCGCGACCAGCGCCAGAAGACGCCGGCCAAGCAGACATGGCGCGAGTGCATAGAGGCATGGCGCGCAGACATATCAGTTCAGCAAGACCTCGCCGCGTCGACCAAGACGAGTTACCGCCGTGACATGGACCGTATTCTTGAAAAGAACGGCGACAAGGCGATGGCGCGAACCACTCGCCCCGGCCTAAAGGCTGCGCTGGCAAAGATGGCCGACCAGCCGCGCAAAGCCAGCAAATATGCGCAAACCATATCTATCCTTTGGAACTATGCGCTCAGTGAGCTCGACTGGCCCTTGGGCGCAAACCCGGCAAAGAAACTGGCATCATACAAGCCTAAGACCCCCTATGAGCCGTGGCCTGCGTGGATGGTGGCGAAACTCGATACAGCGCCAGACAATGTACAGACCGCTGCACATCTGATCCTTGGAACCGGCCAACGCCCGAATGCCGCGATCTGCATGACGCACGATCAGTTCAAAGGCGAAACGATGTTCGTCCTGGACGAAAAGGGCGGAGAACTGTTTGAAACCTTCTGCCCTAAGCGGCTCCGCGAATTTGTCTCAGGCCTGCCCCGCCGAGGGGAATATCTGCTGGCGAAGAACCTGCGCGAGCCCGTTGGCTACAGCGCCATTGAAAAGGCGTTCAGAGCTTGGAGGGAAACGCTCGGGCCAAATGCTAAGCCGTTCACGCTCCATGGCCTGCGCAAGCTGGCAATCATCGAATTGGCCGAAGCCGGAGCGAGTGACGCTGAGATCCAAGCCGTGACAAACCAGAGCGCGGAAATGGTGGTCTATTATCGCAAGCGAGCGAACCGCTTGAAGCTATCGAAAGCCGCTCAGGAACGCCGTGAATAGCCCCGCAGGAATCGGAACGAACAGGGGGTGAACGAACCCAGAAACTGTGAGTGGCCACTGTGAGTGGAGCATATCAGGGGATGCGGAAAATGGCGTAAGCCATTGGTACCCAAGGCCGGACTCGAACCGGCACGCCTCGCGGCGGGGGATTTTGAATCCCCTGCGTCTACCATTCCGCCACTTGGGCACGTGGGGCGATGTAGCCTGCAAAAGCGCGTGGGGCAAGTGGATTTTCACCCTGTTTCTGCACAGCGTTGCGCTTGACCTTGGTCGCGCGACATGGTGAGGCATATAAAACAGCCGGAGCCCCCGAATGATCCGCCGCCTTTATGACTGGACCCTGGGCTTGGCCCAACATCGCCATGCCCTTTGGGCGCTAGCCGTAGTGGCTTTTGTCGAGAGTTCCTTCTTTCCCATCCCCCCTGATATCTTGATGATTCCGATGATTATCGCGCGGCCCAACCGCGCGTGGCTGATCGCGGGGGTGGCGCTGCTGGCCTCCGTTCTGGGCGGGCTTTTGGGCTATGCCATTGGCGGGCTGGCCTTTGAGAGCCTTGGACAGCCGATCCTTGCGAGCCTGGGCAAGTCCGACGCGATGGCAGAATTTTCCACCCGTTTCAACGACATGGGCTTTTGGGCGGTGCTGGTCGCCGGGGTCACCCCCTTCCCGTACAAAGTCATCACGATCATGTCGGGCTGGACCGGGATGCCGCTGGGCACCTTTATCATGACCTCGATCCTTGCGCGTGGGCTGCGGTTCTTCGTGGTGGCGGGGCTGCTGTGGCGCTTTGGCGCACCGATCCGAGATTTCATTGAACGGCGCTTGGGTTTGATGTTCACATTGGCCGTCGCCCTGCTGATTGGCGGCTTCATGGTGGTAAAGGTTCTATGACGGGCAAAGCACTGACTTCACTGGCAACGCTCGGCTCTGCCGCGCTGTTGCTTGGCGCTTTTGGATTTCAGCACTTGGGC
>JBDVDE010000106.1:0-16597 GCA_039942135.1 Hyphomonadaceae bacterium | reverse complement strand
GCCGGATGCCGAGACGGAGTTCACACTGTTTCGGCCCGTCGCTACAGGTCCGGTGGACAGCCCGAATGCCGTGCTTGGAGCGATCCGGCCCAATGAAGTGATCGAAGACGGCATAGAGAAATGCGCGGCGGTTACTGACTTGTCTGTCAGCGCGGTGAAAGGGCTGGGGAGTTTTGTCGGCACGCGATTGCAGGGGCAGCCAGCACTGACGGATATTGCGACAGAGGTACTTTTGCTTGGAAATAGAGCGGAGGGTGCGATCTCCGTCGGTCTTGAGGGCGCGCCGGTGAGGGGAGAACTGGCGGCGCGGGCTAACCGGGTCTGCGTGACCTTCGAGGTGCTTTTGCTGTCGCAGGCGGAGTGAGCAGTCGAGTGGGTTGCTAAGAAACTGTTCCGTCAGACCAGCAATGTTGTTGGAGTAGGTCATATAAAGTGGAGATCATTTGCGATAACACTTTCAAACTGACATTCGAGACCGCCTGAACCTGTGGTATTGGCCCGCCAGGCATCAAGGCATTGGCGCACTGCCATCAAGCCATCATGGCCGCCTGTCAGCATACATGCCAGGGGAGAGGTCCCTGCGAAGAGGGGGGCTTGATGAGGACGCTTCAGCCAGCCCAATGCTTGGTTTTCGTCTTCAAATAAGACGGTTAGAGCTTTGTAGATTCTCAGAAGAGCGGAAATCTGCAGGAGCGTATCCAAGGGCAGTATCATGGGATGGCGCTCACGCGCCGACTTCATCCATCGAGAATATGTAGAATGGGGCGGGCTCCCAAGGATCGCAATGCGTTCAGCCACGTTCAGTCCGATCCAATCTGCAATCTGATTGAAGGCCCGCAAACCTGGGCCACTCGTTCTCGTCCGATCCTCTCTGGAAATTGTGTAGAACTGCATAGCTCCTGCGGTCCCTGATGCATTCGAAAAGTCTGCATTCAGCATAGATAGTTACTTTATGGGCATAAAGGTTGGTTGGGAAATAGCCTTGCCAAGACGGCGTATCGCATTTGTGCGGCAAGATGATCATGCGAAAAAGACAGGGTCTGCTTCCGCTCTGACTGAGAGAGCCATCCATCTGTTAACCGCCAGTGGTCGCGAAACACCCGATCAAATTGATAGACACGCGTTATGGTTAACCAAGTACGCACGGTGCCTCGGTAAGGAGGAAAAGCGGAGTTGTCATGTTTTCTTGCGTCGGTTTCACGGCGCTGTTGATCGGTCTTCCCTCGTGCTAGAAACCGCGTTACTTCAGCTTCTTCTATCGTGGCGAGCCGATTGATCTCGCCAAGGATTTCTGGAGGCATTGTGGAGGTGGCCATTTCAGCCGCAGCTGCGAAACGGGGATCGTTGGGGATGTTCAGACCCCATTCTTTAGGCTGCTCGCGCCAGTAAACTAACTCGGCGTCAGCGGTCCACCGACTACCATTGATCAAATTAAGGGTCTGTAAGACGGGTATCAGTTCCGGCGCCGCAAGGGCTGGACCCAGGCCGTAGGCGCTTAATATAGTCGATGATAGCTGCAGTGCTTCCGGCGGTAGGTCGCGAAGGCTGGCGCGAGATGGCGTCTTCAATGCATCAGGTGCTAGATAAGATATAAGGTGCTTCTTTTGGGCTAATCTTAAAACCGCGACACAGACGTCATCCCACCGTGGCAGGACGTCTGGTAGACGTGCCTCGACGTGCGGTTGAGCATCTCCCTCTTTATCCTCCGCATACCGAAGTGCAGCCAGAGTTCCGTACCCGATCTGGTCAGCTTTATACCATTGAGACTGGCCAACATGGCTATTGAGCTTCGGAAAATGATGTTTAATGAACTCGGCCACGGTGAAAGCCCACCTTTGAGGAGTAGTATTACGGGTCATTTTGGCCCTCCTGATTGGGTTCTGAGGTTAATAAGACCTCTGAGGAGGAACTTGGTCTCTTCGGCTGGCTGCACCTCGCGGGGGTAGCCAAGCGAGACGTTGCGTAGGGTGGTCCGGCCGGTAGTCGCTTCCGCGCGGACATGCGTATGCCCGAAGAGCCAGGCCGCAGGCTGAGCGGTTTCGATCAGGGAGCGCAGGTCAGAGGCATAGGCTGGATTGATATCTTGATGGGTGTCGGAAACGAGAGCGGGATGCGGACAATGGTGGGTGACCACCATTGTTCGGCCGGCAAATGGCTCGCTCAACTGTTCCTCTAACCACGTACGATGGTCTGAATGGATATTTGCCGTATCTAGGGGTCGTATTCGCCGATAGCCCGCATCTTTGAGGCGGATGTATCGGTAGTCATTCATAGTGGTCTGCGCGACCTTCATGGCTGTGGTCGGATCGCCATGCAGCTGGAAGTCCGTCCAGAGCGTGCAGCTTAGGATTCTGAGGTCCCCGTTAAGATATACTGCTTTTTGTGCGAGATGGGGGCCATGCTCAAAGCAGAGTTTAGCGAGCCTCGGTTCATCATCGAGGACAAAATCGTAGTAATCATGGTTGCCTGGGACGACATGCACACGTCTGAGATCGATGTATTTTCCGATATGCACAAAGGCTTTTGGCCAGCGTACTTTTGGTTTGTTGGTAACATCACCTGCTAGGAAGAGCGCATCAAGAGAGGCTAATAGATCGGGATCGAGGGCGGCAAACGGATCGCGACCCTCATTGAGCCAGCGATCAAGATGTAGGTCGGCGAGAACAAGAATAGACATGACAGGCTTCCACTAGAACGCGCGCGGTGAAGGGAGACCGGGAACCGGCCCAAAACCTTCGAATGCATATGGGTTGAACACTTGCCTTCCGGCAAAAGCGTCTCGGTCTTTTTGTGCAAGACAGGCCGCATCGCAGGCATCTGACCAGGCCGCGACTATCGTCTCTACCTGTTGATCAACGATTTGGCGGAACTGGTTGTTGCTGATGCCGAACAAGGGGGCAAGCGCCGCGGCGTTTCGCAATTGCGCGGCACGGGAGCCATTTGCCAGTGTCATCGCTTGCCCTGCTTCATGGGATGTGCGGCGTTGCGGCGCGATATCATAGGCTGGTGTTAGCTCGAGAGACCGTCCGTTGGTGAACGCTGCGTGGTTTCGGGCATGATCATCTGAGTTGCCGACGAGGATATTGAAGGCGAGCCTTTTGAGCATTTCCACCTGATCGCGCTGTGGATCGCGGAATTGGGTCTCGATAATTTGAGCCAGTTCCCCATAGGAGATGTGATGTGCAGAGATTTCCGTTTCCTGAGCCCATGTCAGCGCGCTGACCATGGCCCGGCGCGTCTGGCTGCCGTCAGGGTGAGGCTTGCGGTCGAACCTCTCTACGAGCAAAACATCCACCTTGCCCAGTTTGGCGATTGCCACCGGTGCCACGTTGAGGCCTGCTAAGGCCGCCAGCCTCATCGCTATGTATTCGCCGGCGATGACGGGATAAGTGTCGTCTTCGGCTGGGAATTTGGCGATATATTTTCTGCCGGTTTCTGCTTGGGTATAGAGGGCCTTTGGCCTGGCCCCGCCCACGGATGCGCAGTGCGGGATCAAGCGCATCAGGTCTTGTGAGATCGCTTCGCCCCGCTCAATCTGCTGCGAGAGGCGGAACAGATCTCCCAGAGCGATTGTGTCATCGGCCCTTTGAGATAGGGTGTGGCCTTTGCGCTGGAATTCTAAGGCGCCGATGCGGTCCGAGTTCGAGCCAAGCATGACGGTGATGTCATCAAGGTCGTCTTCGCGGATCCTGGGCCTGGGTAGATTGCTGAGTTTGGCGGCAATGGCGCGACGCCCCCATCTATCTGGCAGAGCGTCTCTCAGGCTGGGTGCTAGCAGGTGCGGTTCTGCCGGGTAAAGCCTGCGGTGGTCGAGGGGCAGGTCTGCTTGGAATATTGGTATGGCGTGTTTCAGAAGGAGATAGCCGGGGTCGTAGACGAATGATGTCGAGGCACCTTCAGAGCGCACCTGACCTGCAAGCACCGCTTCGGGCTGACCTGGTAGCCAGATCAAAACATCGAGGTCTTCAAGATGCTCGGGCATTGTCATTCTCTTATGCGGGCGTGCGCCGGCCGCGGGCCAAGAGCCCGTCACCGTGGTGCGCGGAGGGGTTAAGATGCGGATTTTTTCGAGGGGATTGTGCCCCTTTAGAATGAGTTAACCGACGAAAAGCCGACGGTGCAACATGAAAAATACATACTTTTCAATGGCTTATCATTTTTCAGGAAGCGATATTGCGGCCTAAGGTGTTGAAGCGGCGCCATTTTGGCCTTCTGGCCCTCAATTTTTCCGCAAGGAAGGAGGCGCAACTTTTTTGAGATGCGGTGGGCCTGGGTTCATCCGGATGGTTTCATTCGGTGCCCCCGGCCTGCCCACCGGCGGGGGCTGCGCCCCCGTGCCCCTCCAAGGCTAACCCAGGTCTGTTTCTTTAGACCAGGGTGTCCGTCCTTTCGCGGCTCCGCCAAGAAGCAGCCCGATACACAAGGTGATGCAAAGCAGTACCCAGGTGGAGGTACGCGCAGGGATGAGGCTCGCAAGGGTTGTCAAATAGGGGGGCTTGGGGCTGGAGTGCTGGCGTTCCGGGGCCATCCACAAGGGCACGGCACAGGCCTCGCGGTTGTCTTGGGCCAGATAGCTTTGGGGCCCGCCATTGTGACAATGTTCCCAAAGGATTTTGTCGATGTTCGGGTTGCTTTCAATGAGGTCCAGCCAGGTAGAGGCATCGGCGCGCGGAAGAACATGTGCATATTGCGGGTCGAGATCATGCACTTCTTGCTTCCCGAGGGCGTAGCCGAACAGGCCGGCCAACCCGCCGAGCATCACGCAGATCGATACAATATGCAGCGCGGCCCGCTTGAGATTGCGGATGTCAGCCCTTGCGGCTGAGCGCTTGAGGGTCTCATCTATGAGGGCGTTCATCTGCTGGCTCAGCCCGGCCTGCAGCGCTGCATTGCGTTTATTGATATCAGCGGTGACCTTGCCGGTGATTTTTTTGGCCAGGGTGGCGGTTACGCCTTCAAGCTGGCGCGGCAGTTTTTCAAGAGCGGCCATGACCTTGGCGCCGCGCCCTTCCATGATCGCATCCTGAGCGATCAGAATTGCCAAAGGATCATCGGGACTATGGCCGGCGTGATAAACCCGGCGGCGGATGTCCTCGCGCTGCGCGTCGGTCAAGCTGTATGCGTTCAAGAAATGATCGAGCCTATCAAGGGGACGGTCAGGCATTTTGCACACCCAAGATCGCGCCCACTTCGGGGGTGATTGCTTTCGTGAAGGCGGTCGTGAACTGACGGATACGCTGGCGGTCGACCAGATCGAGCTTGGGGGTATGGATTGCCTCAGAGAACGGCATGTTGAGATTTTTCGTAAGGGCGAGCGTCCGTTCATTCATATGCGGCAAGACCATTTCCGCGCCGCCTTGGGCCAAGAGACGGCCGCGGGTCTTGCCGCCGGCTTCACTTCCGTCTTTATGTTTGATCCCATACCAGAAGGGGTAGTCATCTTTCTGCAGCAGACCGCGCTGGTTCAGGATCGCAATATGTCCGGCGATGCGACCAAGCTCACCCAGGCCCTCGATCATGTCCAGATGGACAGCAACGGATTCAACGGTGGCCTTGTCGGGGGTGATGAGATGGCAAAAGACGGGGTAGATATTGAGGTCTGCAAAAACCGCGAAGAGGTTTTCCAGGCCGCCCTGGTCATCAAAGATACGCTTGAGATCCGCGAGCGCCCCTCCGGCAAGATCATGCAGGTTCGTCCCCTTATGATGCTCGGCAGACTGGATCAGCGTGTCACGACTTTCTTCGCGGACATTGTAGGCCACGACGCCCGTCAACGGATCCTGAGGCGCGCTCATCATGCCGTCCTCGCGGGTCGCATGCATGGCCGAGAGCGTTCCGATGGCGCCGTCGCCATCATATGCGCCGGTGGGGTGGCCCTGGGTGCGCAGGTGATCCAGAAGCGCGCAAGCAAAGAGGCTTTTGCCGGTGCCTCCTTTCAAAGAGGTGGTCATCAACAGCGTGGCTGCGGGGGTAGGGAGATTAGGCATGGGGGCGTCTTTCTATGTTTAGAGTTCGTTGTCGGGCCTTGGCGTGAACGTGGAAGAGGAAGGGGAGGGCGGGGTCTTTTTTGCGGGCATGGGCGCGTTTTGGCGCGGGGCAAGGGGGCTGGTGAGATGGTCGGCACACAGCTCATTGCTGTTCGGAGGCGCGATTTTGGCCCGTACGATCCCTTTACAGATACGCAGGATATCCGCGTTGCTGGTTTCCTGAATGCCTTCATCGCGCGCTCGGCGTTCAGCCGAAACGATCCGCGCGATGTAATTGCGCAATGTCCCTTCCGCGATATGGAGGTGTTGCTCGCCAAGCCATTTTTTGATCTGGCTGGTGGCATGGCCCTTGTCGCGCAATTCCAGGATTGTTTTGCGCAGCGGAATGACGCGTTCGAGAAGGGACCGTTCAGGGGTTTTCGCGGCCTCTTCAGCCCGCAGCTTCAGGCCGTAGGCAATCTCGGCGTCGTTGATATGTGTCATGGCATCTGCTCGATTTACGTAAAATTCTCCTCACCATAATACGGTGATCTGCGGAAAATTTTGAGGGTCAGAATGCGCCAGAATGCATTAAGCTGTGGAAAACCCCCTTTTAATTCATATACCTAAGGGGTGGGGCCCTGCTGATGCGCTTGTGGTGCGCTTGTGGTGCGCTGCAAGTGCGGACAGGTGCGCAGGCGGTGCGGCGGGATGAGGCGTAAGTGCTTTGGAAGTGCGATCTTGCTGAATAGGTCTGGCAGCAAGGCTCCTCGCACCGCGGGGGTAAAACGCAAATTCCGCAGCAGAAAGACCCGCCATGGCCCGGCCCAAAAAAGACCCCTCAGACCGCCGCCAACGATGGGATGCGCTCTATGTTACGTCTGCAGAGCGTGCGTCGATCCAATCCAAAGCGAAGAAGGCTGACCTTTCAGTAAGCCGCTATCTTGTCGCGCTCCATGCAAAGAACCAGGTGAGCAACCGCAATGATTGGCGCCGCAACATTCAGCTTTTGAACGTTGTTACTGAGCAGCTGGGACTGATCGCAAGATCGATCCCTCAAGAGCCCGGGACTGCGGAGCCGTGTGAACTTTCCGGGCGCCTAGAGATTGCAGCATCACTGCTGGAGATTGAGCGCTTGATCCGAAGCCAGGTCAT
This sequence comes from Hyphomonadaceae bacterium, assembly GCA_039942135.1. Taxonomy (GTDB): domain Bacteria; phylum Pseudomonadota; class Alphaproteobacteria; order Caulobacterales; family Hyphomonadaceae; genus CALLCD01. The sequence continues at coordinate 9,476 of JBDVDE010000106.1, read as the reverse complement.
GCCATGGCAAGGGCGGCGGCAGCTGGACCCCGTAGATTGCGCGCAGGCCGCGCCATGATGATTGCCTGGTCCTCTCACAGCGGCACCGCAGGTAAGGCCGATGGGCCGCGTGCCTTGAGCAATTATATGGATGCCGAAACGGTCATCAAACGCCTTTCCGATGGGCGGCGCGCACCTGTGCGGCGCAGCCCTGCGCCGGAAATCTTGTTTGGAGATGCGACCCAATTGCGCATGGCGATCGGGTCTAGCGGCTGTGTCCACCGCTACGCCTCATGTGTCATGAGCTTTGCGGCCAGTGACATTGATGTGGATGCCTTCAATGCAGGGAACACTGATGCGCGTTTTAAGGCCGACCTCGCTCTGAAACTTTTGTTGGAGATGGCGCTTGCCGGCATCCCGCGCCAAGCACGGCCGCCGGTCTATGCGACCACCCATACGCATACAGGCGCTTTGGAAATCAATGTTGCGATCCCGCGCTGGATCATGGGGCCTGATGGCAAGCAGCGGGGCTTCAATCCGGCCCCTCCCGAGAAAGGCCATGCGACTTGGGATGCGGTTCGTGACCTTCTGAACCACCGGTTTGATTGGGCGGATCCGGAATGCCCCGACCGGCGCAGAGAGTTGGTCTTGCCCAATTGGATGCTGAAAGTTGCCGCCGAAACGCGTCGTGCGGGAGGGCCGCTTAAAGAAGGCCTTCGTGAACAGATCACGCAAGAGGTTTCTGAGCAAACATCGGCGGGCGTCATCACCGATCGTTCAAGCCTGCTGAATTGGCTTCAAGCGCGCCTGGAGGATACAGGGCTCATCCTGCATGGGGTGACCTCTACGTCGGTTACCATTGGGTCTGCGGATGCGGCGCCATCGGCACGCTTCAAATTGAGGGGCGCTATTTTTGAAGAGAGCTTGGGGCAGGGCGCGCCGACGCCCGGACAAGAGACTATCGAAAAGGCGCGCGCGGGGCGGCAGCGCAGGCTTCGCACCGCGCCAGACCGGGTTCAGAGGCTTTGGAACCGGCGCGCCGCTTTTAATCGGAGCCGCTATGGGTTGAACAGGTGGCCCCCCCAAACCTTCGCGGCGCGCCACTATGAGACCGTGAAGCCCGGGGATGAGCCCCTCATGATTCCAATAAAACATCATTTGAACGGCCTCACGGGAGACAGCCGCCATGACTTCGAGATTGACACCGATGGAACGCGCTTTGCTCGATATGGTGGAGCAGATGAACTTGGCGGCTTTGGCGCGCGACAAAGCGTTGGACGCGAAGATCGACGCTTTGACGCAGCAGCTTCAACAGCAAGAAGAATCTGTGACGACTTTAAACAGCTTGTTGAGACCCTTCCTGCCAAAGGGCTGATCGCGGCGATAAGCACCCGGGTCTCGCAGCTGGTGAGGACCATTCGGTCCCGCATGTTGCTGAAGCGTATTTCTGCGGCAATTCCCGACAGTCTTTTAAACACCCTCGCACATACACAGGAAGCCTTGGAGGTTTACAATGGAACATCAGCCCACGCCCTTAGATCCAATGAAGCAAATAGAATTGCAGCTGAGAGAGTTGGCGGGGCTGATCTATCCGCTGCACGCGCTTTTGGAGGGCAGCTACGACGAAACCACGGACCGTCTGAAGAGCGTGGTCGACGCGCTGGATCAAATCGCCCATGCGTTGGAACGCACGGTAAACATGATGAACGCGGAGCGGCGCGAGGTTCCGCTGGCATTGGAACACAGATTGGAGATCCTCAGCCAACAGCAGGTTCTGCAGATGCAGTTGCTGAGCGATCTGCACGCATGGTGGGGCGGCCCGCAGCCCCAAACAGCCGAGCAGGGCTCCTGAACTATCTAAGGACGGAAGTTCAAAAAAGAGAGTGCAGCGCCGAAGTGAGGCTACAGTTCTTTGAGGGCTCTTATTGCTGGCCCCCCAGGCTGGAACTTTGCATTGCGAAGGTGGGCAATAGACCCACCCCATCAGCGACGGGGCGGCGCCCCACGTGCAGGCTGCTTTGCGTCCCTTCCTTGGTGCCGCAGATTGTGCCTGTTCTAAAGCAGGCCCTGGAAGGGGGATGGGTGAGGGGGGTCGATTTTGACGCCGAGGCGCTGAATGATGTGCCTGAGGAAATGCTGCCTTTGCTGCGTTTATTAGAGATGTCTGGACCGCAGCCCACCAGTTCCGACCTTGCAGATAACACTGAAGGCGAAGGGGACTTTGCCTCTGCGATTGACGGCGGGCCAACTGGCTGACCGGTGCTCTGATACTGCATCTTGCAGGCGATAAAGCGGATGCTGACTTGATCGCGCGCGCATTGTCCGCCGGTCCCATAGCGGTCTATGCTGTGGCACAGAAAAACGATCCGCGCGCCTTGAGACAATATGAGTTGGAGGTCGATGCGCAGGGGAACTGCGGTAAATCGCAGGGCTCGCCGACGGGATTACAGTCTTTATCCAAAATTGCAGCCCGAGGTTTTAGGGGCGGTAAGCGCTAGCAGCTACGCTCGACCAAAAGCACATCTCTTGCCAAAGGCGCCGAACCATTGGCCTGCGCGACCACCGCCACGGCGACCCCGTCCGCCAAAACCTTATGAACCGAGCTCGACACCCGCGCTATGGTGATCCGCGGCGGGGCCTGGCCCTTGTCATAGATTACGGCGATCTGGTCGCAGTCATGCAGCGTGTCTGGAACCAGCGCAGCTTTCGGTCCGGGGGCTTCGCTGGCTTTTGCGGGTGTCAAACCGATGGCGCAATCCCATTGCAGTCCCTTGGTCCGGTCTGTTGCGATCATTGTACTTCCCTCGTCGCGGCCAGGGCTGCAAAGCGGGCGAAAACCTTCTGCCCGTGGGGTGGACTCCCGCCGGACTGCGAAAGGGCGAACCCCTTAAGCAGTGCCGCGATGACGCCTTTCACTTCGAAAAGACATTTTAAGGAGAGGCTATCCTTGCTGAAGGAAGCCCGTCAAGCAGGGTAGGGGGATTGTCGCTGTCTGTGAAACGGTGTCGTAATTTTGCCGTATTTTGTGCCTTGGTGTTTCGCAATTGGCAAACGTTTGTCGGTCCAGACCGAGGCAAAGCACCTGCCTGCTATCCAGAGCGGCGGCGACGCACAGGTTGCAGCTGGCGTGGTTTTTTGCTGCCGCCTTTCTGAGGGGCTATCAGTATGTTTTTCATTGGGACCAAGGCGAGCATACAGGCGGTTTCTTTAGCCCGTCTGTTGTGCAAAAGCGGACACGCCCTGAGATTGGGTCTGCCATCCAAAGGGTTTTTTCTGCGGATGAGATTACAAATGGACCCTTTGGTGGCGCTACTTCTTTTAGGGGATCGGCCTTTTTGGAAAGAAATTCTGCAGCCTTACCCGGCCCAAAAACTTCGTCAAATTGAGGGGCTGTGGAGGGATGGGCTAAGAGCCAATCGATGGCTTTGGGGGTGGGATCAGAATAGTTGCTGCTGCCCTCCGCCCATGTCTGAGAGGCCACGGTGGCTAAAAATATCGCAATAACCCGGATCATATTTGCCTCGATTTTTTGTAACAGTACCGCAAGAGCTAGGAGGGGGTTGGTGTTGAAAAGTGTCAGCTTTTGAACTGCGCTAAGCTATGGCCGATCAAGCACTGTTCCATCAGAAAGGATGACACTGTCCATTGGGATATCCCATGGCATCGGAAAAATTGTTGGCATGAGGCAATGGGAAAATCCGACGCCGATAACCTTTGGTCGGGGATCAAGGCGTGCCAAGGTTTGGTCGTAATATCCCCCGCCATTGCCAAGCCGGAAACAGGCTTTGTCCACCCCCAACAAGGGCGAGATCACAAGGTCCGGCACCGCTTCCGCGCCGCTTGCGGGTACCGGAATGTTCCAGACACCGCAGCACATTGCGCAGCCTGGCTGCCAGCTGCGAAAGCTCAAGGGGGCGTGTTTTTCCGTGACGACCGGCAATAGGATAGCGGCACCGGCGGTGTGCGCCTTTGCCATCCAATCGCGCAGGTCCGGCTCTGCGCGAATTGGCCAGTAGACAGCGATCCTCATGCCTTGCTGCGAAGAGATCCGTGTCTCTAGCATAGCGGTTAACTTTGCGGACGCCGCGGCATGTTCCGCTACGGATAGTTTCTGCCGTGCCTTCATCAAACGGGCGCGTTCTGCTGTCCGAAACCTTGCCACATCCCGCAGTGTTTCAGGGTCGACAGGGTGCCCGTCGACCAAAAGATGAGCCAGGCAGGGCTCGGCGCCGCCGATGTCGTCATCTTCCATTATTCAGCCCTTCTGTAACACAGTTTGCGGCCCCCGAAGACGAAGGCACCACGCGAGGTCGTGAGACTGCGAGGCTGCCCATGGGTGAATAGCCCTTATGAGGGGCCAATCACTTCGATCACTCTGCATTTTTGGCCGTCCATCGCTGAGATCGCGTTCCTCACGGAAATCTCAGATTTTTTTCTGTTCCAAGCTTCCGCTTTTTCGCAGTTTCGACGCGCTTTAAGCTTTGCGACATCGGCGGATTTGGCATTGGTGTCGTAGCCTAAGGCGCGGCTGCCGATCGCAAAGGCGGCATATCTGCCTGATTTTTGGCGCTTCACCTCTGGGAGGAACTCACTTTTGTAGTACTTTTCTTTGTACTTACTAAATCCAAAGGCATTCCTTGTGCCGGGGGCCACAGTTGCCGGCAAGACGGCAGCCACCAGCCTGCAGGGCCGGCCTCTTGCGTTACCTTCACAAATTTTGACGGCGGCTTGCTCTGCGAGATCTTGCGAGAAGAAGCCGGTCGTATATCCCCAGGCTCCGTTTTCCGTGTTCAGCGCGAAGCCACCAAAATAGTCGATATCTTTGCTGATTTTGTCGAACTGGCTTTGCTGCACCTCTGTTAGAGCAATATCTTGATACCATACGATTTGCTTGCCGGCCCCGAGGAAATTGATTTCGGGGCTCTGTGCGTGGGCGCCGGTGGCCAGCATGGTGGCCAGGCAGGAGGGGAGCGTCAAAAATCTGAACGGCTTCATAAATCTTAATGTCTTTCTTTAATGGTATATGACGTCTTGAGTGGCATCTCGTCGCTGGGGGTTCAACTATAAAGGGAGGCGCTCAGGCGTGACCCTGCAGTGCGCAAGGGGTTTGGTGATGTTTGTCGAAGTCCCTGCTGTTTACCACGACCCGCTGACATTCGTTTTAAGGCTGTTTTGCTTAGGGCGACTGAGAGATGCCTTGCGCGGCTTGCAAGATTTGGAAGCGAGCAATCTGCAGGGAGATCGGCTCTTTAGGCGTCTTGTCAAAGGCAAAGCCCATCCTTTGAGCCTATAGGGTAACAATTGACCCAAAACGGGCATGGGGGTGGAACTTAGTTTCAAGATTCCATTTTTTTCTCGACATATCGCACCCCTCACGATAGCAAGCCGACAAAGCGGATACATCCGCATGGCATTCGGGCCTCATGTCGCACTTATCAGTGCGCGTGGGGCTTTTTTTGTTTTTGGGGTAAAAGTGAAGCGAACCGTTGATCTTGGCGTGCTCTATTCAAGTTCGGGCACCTATGCGGCTATATCGCAGGCGGTTCTGCGCGGGACGCTCGCTGGGGTTGAGGAGATCAACGCCGATCCCTCCAATCCCATCCGTTTCCAGCCTATTGTTCGAGACCCCAAGGGGCAGTTGGAGCGCTATGCACCGCTTTGTGCTGAGATTCTGGAAAGTTCAAAAGCGCGTCACGTTTTTGGCTGTGTGACCTCATCTTCGCGCAAAGAGGTGATCCCCACGCTAGACCGGACCAATGCGATGCTTTGGTACAACCTTCCCTTCGAGGGGTTCGAAACGTCAAACAGGGTGATCTACAATCATGCCTGCGCGAACCAGCATCTGTTGCCTTTGCTAAGCTGGTGTTTCGGCAACTTCGGCACCATGCCGTATCTGATCGGCTCGAACTATATCTGGGGCTGGGAAACCTGCCGTGTGGCGCGGATGAGGGTTGAAGACGCCGGCGGGCAGGTTCTGGGCGAACGCTATCTGCCCTTGGGCGAGGAAGACGTCGCGACGTTGATCGCTGAGATCGAAAGCCTGCGGCCCCGGTTCATCCTGAACTCATTGGTGGGTGCCAGCTCCTATGCTTTTTTGCGCGCCTATGCCGACCTAGGTCGGCGCGATCCGTATTTCCGTGCAGAGCAATGCCCGGTGGTGTCGTGCAACCTGACAGAGGCAGAGCTCCCGCTCTTGGGGGGTGCGGCTGAAGGGCTGGTGTCAGTGGGGCCGCACTTTTGTGCCTCTCAAAGCGAGGGGGGGCGGGATTCCTCATTTGAGAATATCTCGCGCCAATCTGTGCATACCTTGGCGGCGATGCTCGTGGCCCAAGGCGAACAACCCTTTGAAAGTTTCATCGCCGAACAGGGCGATCTTTTTGGAATAGATCCCGCCACCCATCACAGCACGCTTGAGGTTGATGTGGCACAGGTGCGCGATGGGGTTTTCAAAGTGCTGCACCATTGGTCGGACGTGGCGCCTGATCCCTATCTGACCCGGCCCGCGCGCCACCCGCGTATTGACCGCCCCCGCCTGAGCGTCGTGTCCTGATGGCGGGTCTTCTTGGTATCCCCAATCTCGATCAGGCCTGCGCCTTAGTCGTGCATCCCGTGCCCGATCATGCTGCGGCTCTAATGCGCCAACTCAAGGCGATCGGTCTGAGGGTTATCCATGCCTGGCCAGACCTTCCAGCTTGGGCCATTACGGCGGATTTTGTCTTTTACGATACAGACATGGGCTATGACGCGCAGTTTCCTTGGGAGCCGGGCCAAGCCCCGATGCCAATGATCGCCCTCGTCGGGTCCGAAGCGCCCGGGCGGATTGAATGGGCCGCGCGCATGGGCGCAGATGCATTGCTGCTCAAACCGGTGGGATCAAGTGGTGCCTTCTCAGCGCTGCTGATGGCGCATCATTCGTTTGAACTGCGCCAAAGCCTGAACGCTGAGATCAAGCAACTGCGCCATCGCGTATCCGCGCGTCAAACCGTGGTGCAGGCGGTGGCATTGCTGTCGGCGCATGGCAAATCCCAAGACGCCGCTTATGACCAGCTGCGCCAAATGGCGATGGCTTGGCGCATCAATGTTGAGGATGCCGCGCTGCGCATTGTCGAAAATGCTAAAGACGAAGGAAATTTGCGTGACTGCAATTGAACCTGCCACCCTGCGCAGTGCTGCACCCTCGGTATGGACCCGTCTGCGCCGCCGTAAACTGGCGCTCATTGGTCTTGCGTTAATTGCGCTGACCTTCTTTGGGGCGATCTTTGCGCCGTGGCTCACACCCTATGAGCCCAATGACCAGATGTTTGACGGGCTGACGCTACAGGGGGCGCCGATGCCACCGGGAGCGCAGTTTCCACTGGGGACGGACCTGTTGGGGCGCGATCTGTTGACCCGCATCCTATACGGGGCGCGCACATCGCTGATTATCGGGCTGGTGGCGAATGGGGTGGCACTGGTGATCGGAACCCTGATCGGCATTACGGCGGGCTATTTCCGCGGCTTCATTGGGAGTGCGCTGATGCGGCTTACGGACCTGATGATGGCCTTTCCGGCGCTGTTGCTGGCGATCTGCCTTGCGGCGATCTTCCAGCCGTCGTTGTGGATCGTGGCGTTGGTGATTGCCACGGTGAACTGGGTGCAGACCGCGCGGGTAATTTATACCGAGACGTCATCCTTGTCGCAGCGTGAGTTCATTGCCGCAGAAAAGACTTTGGGCGCGGGGCATCTGCGCATTTTGTTTCGCCATATTCTGCCGCATCTGGTGCCGATGATCATTGTCTGGGGCACGCTTGGCATCTCCACCACTGTGCTGTTGGAGGCGACGCTCAGCTATCTCGGGGTCGGTGTGCAGCCGCCCACACCGAGCTGGGGCAACATCATTTTTGAGAACCAGACCTATTTCCAGGCCGCGCCTTGGCTCGTGTTCTTTCCAGGTTTGGCCATCGTGATTTTGGCGCTGGCCTTCAACCTTGTGGGTGATGCGCTCCGCGATGTGCTCGACCCGACACAAAGAGGGCAGGACCAATGATCAATTTCCTCGGCCGCCGTTTGCTGCAATCCGCCATGATCCTGCTGGGGGTGTCCTTCATCACCTTCGCGTTGCTCTATCTGCTGCCCTCCGACCCAGTGCGCCAGATCGCCGGACGGTCCGCGACCGCACAGACCGTCGCGAACATCCGTGAGCAATTGGGCCTCGATCAGCCCTTCATCGTGCAATACTGGCGCTACCTGATGGACCTTCTACAGTTCGACCTAGGCCGGTCTTACCTGCAGAAAACCGAAGTGAGCGCGCTGATTGCAGCGCGTCTGCCTGCAACGCTTTTGTTGATGGTCGGCGCGATTTCAGCGGAATTGGTGCTGGGCTTGGGCATGGGCATTATCGCAGCCCTGCGCCGCGGTACCACCACCGACAACACGCTGATGATCGCGTCCTTTATCGGCGTGAGCGCGCCGCAGTTCGTTGTGGGGCTTTTGCTGCTTTATGTTTTTGCGGTCCAACTGGGTTGGTTCCCTATCGGCGGCTACGGCACCTTCGGGCATCTGGTGCTTCCTGCGCTGACCTTGGGTATCCTCGGCTCGGGTTGGTATAGCCGCATGATGCGGTCTTCGATGATCGACGTATTGCGCCAAGACTTCATCCGCACCGCCCATGCAAAAGGCCTATCGCGGGCGCGGGTGTTGATGCGTCACGCGCTGCCTAATGCGATCCTGCCCGTCATTGCGATGATCGGCATCGATATCGGCATCTTTATGGGCGGCATCGTGATCGTTGAATCTGTCTTTGGTTGGCCCGGCATCGGTCAGCTTGCCTGGCAAGCGATCCAGCGTGTCGACATTCCAATCATCATGGGCGTCACGCTGGTTTCGGCTTGCGCCATCGTGCTTGGCAATCTGGTGGCCGACATTGCCACGCTGTTTGCCGACCCGCGGATCAAGGTCCGCTAAATCTCAAATCAAAAAACGATCCAACAAGGAGAGACGAAAATGAAGAAGTTCCTGACCTCTACGGCGCTGGTCGCAGCACTTGCCTTGCCCGCCACAGCCTTTGCCGACGGCCATTCCGACATGGACCCCAATGCCAAATCGGGCGGCAATATCACGATCACCTACAAAGATGATGTGGCCACGCTCGACCCTGCAATCGGCTATGATTGGCAAAACTGGTCGATGATCAAATCGCTCTACGACGGGTTGATGGACTATGCCCCCGGCACCACCGACCTGCGTCCCGGTCTGGCGGAAAGCTATGAGATTTCCGACGACGGTAAGGTTTTTACCTTCAAACTGCGCGAGGGCGTGAAATTCCACAACGGTCGGGAGATGACCGCTGAGGATGTCAAATATTCGCTCGACCGCGTCACCAACCCCAAGACCCAAAGCCCTGGTGCGGGTTTCTTTGCCTCCATCGCAGGCTTTGATGCGATTTCCAACGGTGAGACCGAGACCCTTGAGGGCGTCAAAGTCATCGATCCGCTGACTGTAGAGATTACCCTGTCGCG
>JBDVDE010000105.1:0-45261 GCA_039942135.1 Hyphomonadaceae bacterium | reverse complement strand
GATGGTGATGCCGCGCGCTTTTTCTTCCGGCGCATTATCAATGTCTTCGTAATTCTTGGCTTCGCCGCCAGACGCTGCCGCAAGCGTCATAGTGATCGCCGCTGTCAGGGTCGTCTTACCGTGGTCAACATGACCAATTGTACCGATGTTTACGTGCGGCTTATTACGCTCAAACTTTTCCTTGGCCATGTGGCCCTCCTAAGTATTCTGTTTTCAGCAAGCGGCCCATTCTACAAATCGAGGACCGTCGCTGAATTGTGTTGGTGGCTAGCTTGCCGGTTCTGAAATGATTTTCTGCGCTTCCGCCTTTGGAACTTCAGCATAGTGATCAAACTGCATGGTGAACTGCGCTCGCCCTTGGGACATACCCCGTAGGTTCGAAACATAGCCGAACATGTTTACTAGTGGCACTGTCGCATTGATCGCAGTTGCATTGCCACGCGGCTCTGAACCTTGAATTTGTCCGCGACGTGAATTCAAATCGCCAATAATGTCGCCCATATAGTCTTCCGGCGTCACAACTTCGACCTTCATGACCGGCTCCATCAGCCGTGGATCACCTGATGATTTGAGCTCACGGAACGCAGCGCGAGCAGCGATTTCGAACGCAAGTACACTCGAGTCAACATCGTGATACGCGCCATCATTCAGAGTCGCCTTAAAGTCGGTCATTGGGTAACCGGCCAACAGGCCATTATCTTTGGCACTGTTCAGGCCCTTCTCGACACCGGGGATATATTCCTTCGGAACATTACCGCCGACAACTTTCGATTCGAACACGAAACCAGAACCAGGCTCGAGCGGCTCGAATGTCATCTTGATGCGCGCGAACTGACCTGAACCACCAGATTGCTTCTTGTGGGTATAATCGATGTCAGCGCTACGCCCGAGCTTCTCGCGATAGGCAACCATGGGCTGGCCAATATTCGCTTCGACTTTGAACTCGCGCTTGAGGCGATCAACAAGAATGTCGAGGTGAAGCTCGCCCATCCCTTTCATGATTGTTTGACCAGACTCAAGGTCGGTCTCAACGCGGAAGGACGGATCTTCTGCCGCAAGACGCTGCAAACCAACCGACATCTTTTCTTGGTCAGCCTTGGTTTTAGGCTCAACCGCAATCTCGATCACTGGATCTGGGAAGTTCATGGTTTCAAGAACAACAGGCTGCGACTTATCGGAGAGTGTATCACCTGTCGTCGTCGCCTTCAGGCCAGCAAGCGCAATAATGTCGCCCGCAAACGCTTCTTCGATCTCTTCACGATCATTCGCGTGCATGACCATCATACGGCCAACACGTTCCGGCTTACCCTTAGTCGCGTTCAAAATTGAACCGCCCTTGGTAATAGAACCGGAATAAATCCGAACAAATGTAAGCGATCCCACAAATGGGTCATTCCAAATTTTGAATGCCAGACCAGAGAATGGCTGGGCATCATCTGCGGAGCGCTCGATGTTCCGAGTTTCTGTCTCATCGCCTGGAGCAAAACCTTTATAGGCTTCGACATCCAATGGTCCCGGCAGAAAGTCGATGACCGCATTCAGCATCGGCTGAACACCTTTGTTTTTAAATGCCGAGCCACACAAGACGGGCACAAACGCCATTTCCAGCGTCCCCTTCCGGAGAAGACGCGTAAGCGTTTCATTGTCAGGCTCATTGCCTTCCAAGTAAGCTTCCATAGCAGCATCGTCTTGCTCAACCGCAATCTCTATCAAAGTTGCGCGCATCTCCGCACACTTCTCTTGGAGCTCAGGGCGGATATCTCGCTGCTCCCACGTTGCACCGAGGTCTTCGCCAGCCCACACCCATTCTTTCATGGTGATCAGGTCAACATGGCCTTCAAGCTCAGTCTCAGAGCCAATCGGGCACTGGATCGGCGCAGGAATAGCACCGGTCCGGTCAGCGATCATCTCGACACAATTGAAAAAGTCAGCTCCGACTTTGTCCATTTTGTTCACGAACACAATACGCGGAACTTTGTAGCGATCAGCTTGACGCCAAACGGTTTCGGTCTGCGGCTCAACGCCAGCATTCGCATCCAAGACGCAAACAGCGCCATCAAGAACAGCAAGCGAGCGCTCAACTTCAATCGTGAAGTCCACGTGTCCTGGCGTATCAATGATGTTGAAACGGTACTTGTCAGTCTGAGCAGTCTGCCCATCCTCGGTACGTTCCCAGAAGGTCGTCGTCGCAGCGGACGTAATCGTAATCCCCCGCTCTTGCTCCTGCTCCATATGATCCATCGTCGCAGCGCCATCATGCACTTCGCCGATTTTGTGGGATTTACCTGTATAGTACAGGATACGTTCTGTCGTCGTCGTTTTACCGGCATCGATATGGGCCATGATGCCAAAATTACGATAGCGATCCAGCGGGTATTCGCGGGCCATGTGACTTACCTTCTCTGCAAGAGGTCGGGAGGGATAAAAGCTGGACTACCAGCGATAGTGGGAGAATGCACGGTTGGCTTCGGCCATCTTGTGCGTATCTTCGCGCTTCTTGACGGCTGTGCCACGTCCCTGGCTGGCATCCATGAGTTCACCAGCTAGACGCTCACGCATCGTGTTTTCGTTGCGCGCTTTGGCGGCTGCTGCGAGCCAGCGGATAGCAAGCGCTTGACGACGCTCGGGGCGAACCTCAACAGGAACCTGATAAGTTGCACCACCAACCCGGCGCGAACGCACCTCAACCGAAGGAGCAATCGCTTCGAGCGCGTCTTTAAACACATCGACGGGGTCGCGCTTTGCGCGGTCTTCCACAAGGTCCAATGCGCCATAAACGATACGCTCGGCCGTGGATTTTTTTCCGTCCTGCATAATCTGGTTCATGAATTTAGAGAGCACCACATCCTTGAACTTTGGATCCGGTAGAACTTGGCGTTTTTCAGCGCGATGGCGACGTGACATGTTTTTTTCTCTCTATTTCGGTCGTTTAACGCCGTAATGCGAACGACGTTGCTTACGGTCTTTAACGCCCTGAGTATCCAGAACACCGCGTAGAATGTGGTAGCGAACACCAGGAAGATCTTTGACCCGGCCGCCGCGAATAAGAACAACAGAGTGTTCTTGCAAATTGTGCCCCTCGCCCGGGATATAGCTCACGACTTCATAGCCGGATGTCAGGCGAACTTTGGCAACCTTACGAAGCGCCGAGTTCGGCTTCTTCGGAGTTGTTGTATAAACACGTGTACACACGCCACGCCGCTGTGGGCAGGCTTTGAGTGCTGGCACTTTGTTGCGCGACGGCTTTGGCTGGCGCGGCTTGCGAATAAGCTGGTTAATCGTCGGCATCGACGGGTCTTTCGTGGCTACAGGCTCCTTGGGAACCTTTCTTCAAATAATAGGACCGGGATGACCTATTTTGGCCTCCCAGCTAAAGCGAACTATCGATAGTTTCCGCATGACCGAAATCAAGGGTGTCGCGCGTATTAGTCCTCCTATGCCCATCTCGTCAAGGGCGATTGCCAACTATCGCGTCAGACTGCTCACAAAAAGTCGAAAAATGACGACAAATACGAGCTGTTTGGGGTCAAAAACAACACCAGTCATATGCTCGTTTCACAAATCATGAATTGCATTATTATTCTGCGTTACTAGGGTGAAAGCCAATCGAGAGGGAAGTACTTATATGAAACGTGTTATTTTGGCAGCCGCGCTTACCGCAACGCTAGTGGCTTGTGGCGGATCACCTGAAGGAAAGTTTTCCAAGAACTGTGGCGCAAGCATGGAAGCAGAAGGCATGAGCGCCGAACAAGCCGGTGCCGCATGCAAATGCGCATATGCAAAGCTCGAAGTCGAACTCACCAATTCGCAACTTAAACTCGCGGCAGATGTAGCAGCGGTCAATAGTCCCGAAGAACTCAAAGAGGTTGCTGGGGATGCAGAGGGAGCAGATTTTGTGATGGAACGGGTACAAGGTGCCATCAAATCCTGCGCATTGTAGCAAATATCGGATCGTGGCTAAAAAATTGATCAAGCCAGCGCTCATCGCAGTGAGCGCTGGCTTAGGTCTAATCGCGATAATATCGCTATTCACCAGCCGGCAGACACCCCCATCGCCACCCAATGCTTTCGCCACCAAGACGGAACCGATTCGGTTACCGGCTCTTGTCTCTGCCACTTTGCACAAGGGCGATATTATCTTTCGGGGGAAGGACCGGTCATGGGGAGATCTCGGCGCACAGCTCTCGGATAGAGACAAACGGTTTGGCCATGTCGGCGTTATTGTGGGTCAGCCTGATAATTGGGCCGTGATTGATGCAATAGGAAACCCATTGGACAGCGAAGGCAGCGTCAGACGCCGTGCGCTTTCGGAATTTTTAAGTCCTGCAACCCGTGCAAGCGTCTACCGCCCCCACCTATCGGGCGATCAACTCGACAAGTTTCTCATGTCAATCAGGCAACACGAAGTAGCTGCAACGCCATTCGATCGGTTTTATGACCTAGGAGACCAGTCCGCCCTATATTGCACCGAGCTTATCTGGTTAGCGCTAAAGGCAGCGACAGGCGAAGATCAAATCCCAGAACAAACCCTCTTTCGAAACCGCCGTGTGATTGCCATCGACGACCTGCAATACGCGCCGCTGATGACAGAAATATGGACATCAGGCGTTGAGGCCGACACGTAAGGACACAAAAAAAGCCCGAACCGGTTTAAGGTTCGGGCTTCTTGATTTGTCGCAGAGTATGCGCCGTCTATTCGGCAGCATCCGGTGCTGGATCTGCCTCTGGTGCGGGCGCTGGTAGCGCGGCTTGAGCTGCAGCTTCTGCGGCTGCGGCAGCTTTCGCGCGTGCGTTACGAAGACGCGTATCACGATCTCCAGCAATTTTACGGTAGCGACGCATCGAGCCGCCCGTACCAGCCGGGATCAAACGGCCAACAATCACATTCTCTTTGAGGCCTTCAAGCGTGTCCACTTTGCCTTGTAGAGATGCTTCGGTCAGCACGCGTGTCGTTTCTTGGAACGAGGCTGCAGAGATGAAGCTGCGCGTTTGCAAGCTGGCTTTCGTAATACCGAGCAGAACAGGCGTGCCGGTAGCTTCCTGTTTCTTGCGACGGCGCACGGCTGCATTCGCGGTATCGAACTCAAGCACATCAACCTGCTCACCTTTAAGCAATGTTGTGTCACCGGAGCTTGTGATTTCAACCTTTTGCAGCATCTGGCGAACGATCACCTCGATGTGCTTGTCGTTGATCGGAACACCTTGCAGACGGTACACTTTCTGGATTTCCTCAACGAGGTAATCAGCAAGCGCTTCGACACCGAGAATAGCCAAAATATCCTGAGGAGCTGGATTGCCCTCCATCAGATACTCGCCCTTCTTAATCATATCGCCATCTTGAACAGCCAAGTGCTTCGTCTTGGGAACGAGATAATCGATCGCCTCGACGCCTTCACCTTCTGGCTGGATAGATACACGGCGCTTGTTCTTGTAGTCGCGGCCATAAATGACCTTGCCGTCTGCTTCTGCAATGATCGCATGGTCTTTTGGACGACGCGCTTCAAACAGTTCAGCAACACGCGGCAAACCACCTGTAATATCGCGAGTTTTCGAACCACCAGTCGTAATCCGCGCAAGCGTATCACCTGGCGCAATCTCGTCGCCATCCTGAATAGACAAGATTGCTCCGACAGAAAGAAGATACTGCGCTTCCCCGCCATTAGCGAGCTTCACAGCCTCACCATTCTTATCGACGATCAGCACCATCGGCTTGACCTCGGCACCCTTTGAAGCCGTGCGCCAGTCAATTAGAACACGGGACGAAATGCCCGTCGCTTCATCGATTTCCTCACGCGAGGTGACGCCATCAATAACATCGACAAGTTTGGCAAAACCGGCAACTTCCGAAATGATCGGCTGCGCAAATGGATCCCAATCTGCAAGTTTGTCACCAGGGTTCACCTTGGCTCCATCCTTGAAGTAGAGCAGCGTTCCGTAAGTCGGCTTGAAGGTCTGGCGGATACGGTCGTCTTTATCGATGACCGACACTTCCATATGACGTCCGACAACCACATGAGGCTTATCTTTGCGCGTCACTAGAGACGCATCCGTATAGCGTAGCTTGCCTTCAAAATTACATTCGACTTGCGATTGGTCAGCAACCTGCGCAACGCCGCCAATGTGGAACGTCCGCATCGTTAGCTGTGTGCCCGGTTCACCAATGGACTGGGCCGCAATAACGCCAACAGCTTCGCCCATATTCACGCGCGTACCACGAGCCAGATCGCGGCCATAACATGCGCCACAAATACCGTTGACCGTTTCACAAGTGAGCGCAGACCGGACTTTAATCTGGTCGATCTTCGCTTCTTCCAATACTGCCGCCATAGCTTCATCAACATAGGTGCCAGCAGGTATAACAACCTCGTCCGTACCAGGGCGATTTGCGTCCATAGCAACCGTACGGCCTAGAACACGCTCACCGAGCGACACGACAACATCCGCGCCATCCATAACTGGAGATAGCGTGATGCCCTTGTCAGTTCCGCAATCAGCTTCGTTGACAATACAATCTTGGGCAACATCGACGAGCCGACGCGTTAGATAACCAGAGTTCGCCGTTTTCAGAGCCGTATCGGCAAGCCCCTTACGCGCACCGTGCGTCGAGTTAAAGTACTCAAGAACCGTCAGGCCTTCTTTAAAGTTCGAGACAATCGGTGTTTCGATAATCTCACCAGACGGCTTGGCCATAAGACCGCGCATACCGGCAAGTTGCTTCATCTGGTTCTTCGAACCACGCGCACCCGAATGCGACATCATAAAGACCGAGTTGGTTTCTTCGAGGCGACCGGTTTCAGCATTTACATGCGCTTCACCAGCAGCTTCCATCATCGCATCAGCGACTTTGTCGGTACATTGCGACCAGGCATCAACAACTTTGTTGTACTTCTCTTTCCGAGTGATCAGACCGTCAGCATATTGACGCTCATACTCAGAAACGAGCTTACGTGTATCAGCCACCTGCTTATGCTTGGCCTCAGGAATAACCATGTCATCCTTACCAAACGAGATGCCGGCTTTGCACGCTTCGGTGAAGCCCAGTCCCATGATCTGGTCACAAAAGATCACCGTCGCCTTCTGACCGCAGATACGATAGACTTCGTCGATCAGGTGCGCGATGGCTTTCTTGGTGATCAGCTGATTGGCAAGATCAACAGAAATTCCAGCGTCGCGTGGCAACACATTCGCAATCATCAAGCGACCAGGGGTCGTATCGATGATCTGGATGATCGGCTTACCTTTCTCATCCACGGTTTCGTAACGCGCCTTAATTTTGGCGTGAAGTGTAACTGACTTCGTATGCAGAGCATGCTCCAGCTCAGCAGCATCGGAAATCAGCATCCCCTCACCTGGCTCACCGTCTTTCTCGATAGAAAGATAATAGAGACCAAGGACGATATCCTGCGATGGAACAATAATCGGCTTACCATTTGCTGGCGACAAGATATTGTTCGTCGACATCATCAGAACGCGTGCTTCAAGTTGAGCCTCAAGGCTCAACGGAACGTGCACAGCCATCTGATCACCGTCAAAGTCAGCGTTAAACGCCGCACAGACGAGTGGGTGCAGTTGAATGGCCTTACCCTCGATCAGTTTCGGTTCGAACGCCTGAATGCCGAGACGGTGAAGTGTAGGCGCACGGTTCAGCATAACCGGATGCTCGCGGATAACTTCTTCGAGAATATCCCAGACTTCTGGGCGCTCCTTCTCGACGAGCTTCTTGGCGGCTTTAACGGTGCCTGCAAGTCCCTTCGCATCGAGACGCGAATAGATAAACGGTTTGAACAGTTCGAGAGCCATTTTCTTCGGCAAACCGCACTCATGCAGCTTCATGTTCGGACCAACCACGATGACCGAACGGCCAGAATAGTCGACGCGCTTACCGAGCAAGTTTTGCCGGAACCGGCCTTGCTTACCTTTGAGCATATCCGAGAGTGACTTCAGCGGACGCTTATTGGTCCCCGTAATCACGCGGCCACGCCGGCCATTGTCAAACAGAGCATCAACAGATTCTTGAAGCATCCGCTTCTCGTTACGAATGATGATATCCGGTGCACGAAGTTCCATAAGGCGCTTCAAGCGGTTGTTTCGGTTGATCACCCGACGATAAAGATCGTTCAAATCCGACGTCGCAAACCGTCCGCCATCAAGCGGCACAAGTGGACGCAAGTCTGGTGGAATGACAGGCACAATCGTCAAAATCATCCATTCCGGCTTTGCGCCAGACGCCAAAAAGGCCTCAACGATTTTCAGCCGCTTTGCAGCCTTTTTCAGCTTCAGTTCGGACGTTGCTTCTTTAACGTCGATACGCAGTTGAACAGCATCAGATTCGAGATCCATATTCCGCAAGATTTCGCGGATAGCCTCGGCACCGATCATGGCTGTAAACGCGTCTTCGCCATGCGCGTCCTGTGCATCCATGTACTCTTCTTCAGAAAGAAGCTGCTTTGGCTCAAGCTCGGTCAAGCCGGGCTCGATCACCACATAGCTTTCGAAATACAATACCCGCTCAACGTCTTTGAGCGCCATATCGAGCAGAGCCGAAATTCTCGATGGAAGGGATTTAAGGAACCAGATATGCGCAACCGGTGCTGCCAGATCAATATGTCCCATGCGCTCGCGCCGAACGCGGGCGAGCGTCACTTCAACGCCGCACTTCTCACAGGTAATACCGCGATATTTGATGCGCTTATACTTACCGCAAAGGCACTCATAGTCTTTTACGGGCCCGAAGATACGAGCACAGAAAAGACCATCGCGTTCTGGCTTGAACGTCCGATAATTGATCGTCTCGGGTTTCTTGATTTCACCCGAAGACCAACTCCGGATTTTTTCCGGGCTTGCAATCGAGATTTTGATCGCCTCAAAGCTAGGTGCCGGGGCGTTCGGGTTAAATATATTTGTTACATCTTGGCGCATGATGTCCGCTCCTTCTGGGTGCGGTTGAGGCCGGATTTTTAGCCCCGGCCGGGATTACAATTCAATAGGTGTCCGAATTTGACCAATTTGGCCAGCCTCGCCCCTCCCTAATCGAGTTTCTCTTCCTCAATCAACTCAACATTCAGTCCGAGTGACCGCATCTCTTTGATGAGGACGTTGAAACTTTCCGGTACACCGGCTTCAAACGTATCATCTCCGCGAACAATCGCCTCGTATACCTTGGCACGACCGGCCGTATCATCTGATTTGACGGTCAACATTTCCTGCAACGTGTATGCAGCGCCATAGGCTTCAAGTGCCCAGACCTCCATCTCCCCGAAGCGCTGCCCACCAAACTGGGCCTTACCGCCAAGCGGTTGCTGGGTCACAAGAGAATATGGTCCAGTTGAACGGGCGTGAATCTTCTCGTCCACCAAGTGATGCAGCTTAAGAAGATACTTATAGCCGACCGTAACAGGGCGGTTAAACGCTTCGCCAGTCCGGCCATCATACAAGGTCACCTGTCCTGAACCATGCAAACCTGCACGCTCAAGCATCCTGACAATATCAGGCTCGCGCGCACCATCGAAAACCGGCGTTGCGATCGGGACGCCATTGGTCAAATTGCTCGCCAGTTCGACGATTTCCTCGTCGCCCTCGGGCAGCTCAATGCCCTCAGCCTTGCCGCCATAAACCTTGTCGAGCGTTTTACGCAGCGCGGCGGCATCATTATCCTGATGCCACTGCTCTAGCGCGTCGCCGACGAGCTTACCGAGACCAGCCGATGCCCATCCCATATGCGTTTCGAGAATCTGTCCGACGTTCATTCGCGACGGAACCCCAAGCGGGTTGAGAACAATATCAACCGCGGTGCCATCTTCGAGGAACGGCATATCTTCAACAGGGTTGATTTTCGAAATCACCCCTTTGTTGCCGTGACGGCCAGCCATTTTATCGCCCGGTTGCAGCTTACGCTTCACCGCGAGGAAGACTTTCACGACTTTCATAACACCCGGCGGCAGATCATCACCACGCTGGACCTTATCAACTTTGTCGTTGAACCGTGCTTCGAGATCGCTAATCGATGCGTCGAACTGTTGGCGCAACGCGTCAAATTCGACTTGGGCCTTCTCGCTCTTGAGAGCAATCTGCCAAAGCTGGTTTGATGCAACCGCTTCAAGGTCAGCGATCTTCAGCTTGCCTGGCTCGATCCCACGTGGTCCGGTAGCTGCTTCTTTTCCAACAAGCAGGTCTTTCAAGCGCGAATAGGTGTTGCGCTCGAGAATGGACTGCTCGTCTTCTTTATCTTCTTGAAGTTGCTCGATTTGCTCGCGTTCGATTTGAAGCGCGCGGGCATCCTTGTCGATGCCGTGGCGATTAAACACGCGGACTTCAACAACCGTACCGGCATCTCCCGGCGGGACACGCAAAGACGTATCGCGCACATCGGACGCTTTTTCACCAAAAATTGCTCGCAGCAATTTCTCTTCCGGCGTCATCGGGCTCTCGCCTTTAGGCGTCACCTTACCCACCAGAATATCGCCAGCTTTGACTTCGGCGCCAACGGCTACAATACCGGCTTCATCCAAATTCCGCAGGGCTTCTTCGCCAACATTGGGAATATCACGGGTGATCTCTTCCGGTCCGAGCTTGGTATCGCGCGCAGCGATCTCAAACTCTTCGAGGTGGATCGACGTAAACACGTCATCCGTCACGATCCGCTCCGAAATCAGGATAGAATCCTCGAAGTTGTAACCATTCCAAGGCATAAATGCCACGAGGACGTTCCGTCCAAGCGCCAATTCACCCAAATCGGTCGAAGGACCGTCAGCAATAATATCGTTCTTGGAAACCTTGTCGCCAACCTGAACGATCGGGCGCTGGTTGATACATGAGTTCTGGTTTGACCGCTTGAACTTGGACAGACGATAGATATCAACGCCTGAACGGCCAACATCAGCATCTTCCGTCGCGCGCACCACGATACGGGTTGCATCAACCTGCTCGACCACACCAGCACGCTTGGCCACAACAGCCGCACGACTATCGCGTGCCACCACGGCTTCCATACCGGTCCCGACAAGCGGCGCCTCTGAATGCACGAGCGGAACGGCTTGGCGTTGCATGTTCGAGCCCATCAGAGCCCGGTTCGCATCATCATTCTCAAGGAATGGGATGAGCGACGCAGCAACAGAAATCACCTGCTTCGGCGAAACGTCCATGAATTGCACTTCTTCGCGCGGGACGAGTGTCGCCTCGCCCTGAATACGTGCATTGACAAATTCATTTGCCAGCATGCCTTTGTCGTCAACAGATGCATTGGCCTGCGCGATAGCATAGCGCGTCTCTTCCATAGCAGAGAGATATACAACCTCATCCTTCTGCTCGCCGTTCTCAACTTTCCGGTATGGGCTTTCAATGAAGCCATACTTGTTGATCCGCGCATGCGTTGCCAGTGAGTTGATCAGACCAATGTTGGGCCCCTCGGGCGTTTCAATCGGGCAAATCCGGCCGTAGTGAGTTGGATGCACATCGCGAACTTCGAATCCTGCACGCTCACGCGTCAAGCCGCCCGGCCCTAGCGCAGACAAGCGACGCTTGTGGGTAATCTCTGACAGCGGATTGGTCTGGTCCATGAACTGTGACAATTGCGAAGAGCCGAAGAATTCGCGCACAGACGCGACAACTGGCTTCGCATTGATCAAATCATGCGGCATGACCGTATCGATATCGACCGACGACATCCGCTCTTTGATTGCACGCTCCATGCGCACAAGACCAATGCGATAATTGTTCTCCATAAGCTCACCAACCGAGCGCACACGCCGGTTACCAAGGTTATCGATATCATCAACTTCGCCCTTGCCGTCTTTAAGGTCGAGAATAACCTTCATGACAGACAAAATGTCTTCTTTGCGCAACGTACGGTGCGTATCTTCAGCGGCTTCGAACTCGTCAATCGCCACACCAAGACGCATGTTCATCTTCACCCGACCAACAGCCGACAGATCATAGCGCTCGCCATCAAAGAACAACTGATTGAACAGTGCGTCCGCAGCCTCCTGGGTTGGCGGCTCGCCTGGGCGCATGACGCGATAAATATCCGACAAGGCCTCGAAGCGTGTCTCATTTTTGTCGGCGAACAGCGTATTGCGTAGCCAAGGACCGCGGCCGGTGCTCTCAATATCGAGGAGCTCGATGGCTTGAACTTCAGCCTCACGCAGTTCAGCGATCAGTTCTTCGCTCAACTCATCAGTGGCCTCGGCATAAATCTCGCCGGTCTCCATATTCACCACATCGCGCGCAAGGAACTTTCCTTCCAGAGCCGTCGACGGCAGCAAAATTTCGTCCGTGCTGCCCTCGGCGATTTTGCGAGCCCCAAGAACAGTGATCTTTTTACCAGCTGGCGCAACGACTTTATTGGTCTTTGCGTCAACAATATCGAATTCGGGCTTAGACCCCTTCCACGCCGACTGACGGAAGCCGGTAATCCAGCCCTTCTGATCGAGCCGGTAAACAGACTTGGTGTAAAACGAGTCAAGAATCTCATCGGTGTCGCTACCGAGCGCATAGAGCAGCGTTGTCGCCGGCAATTTACGCTTGCGATCGATCCGAACGTTCAAGATATCTTTAGCATCAAACTCAAAATCGAGCCAAGAACCGCGATATGGAATAATTCTGGCAGCAAACAGGAGCTTACCCGAAGAATGGGTCTTACCCTTGTCGTGGTCGAAGAATACGCCTGGCGAACGGTGCATCTGAGAAACGATCACACGCTCAGTACCGTTCACAATGAAGGTACCCTTGTCGGTCATCAACGGCACATCACCGAGATAGACCTCTTGTTCTTTAACTTCTTTGACGGAACGCGCCTGCGTTTCCTCGTCGATATCGAAGACGATCAGCTGCAACAGGACCTTAAGCGGCGCCGCATAAGTCAGGTCGCGCTGTTGGCATTCTTCGACATCAAATTTCGGTGGTTCAAATTCATATGAGACATATTCCAGCACGGCGCGCTCGGAAAAGTCCTTGATCGGATAAACACTGCGAAAAACTCCGCCAAGCCCATCATCCGTACGCTCGGCTTGCGGCGTATGCATCTGGAGGAAGTTTTCATAAGATGAACGCTGAATCTCGATCAGATTCGGCATTTCTACGGCTTCAGGAATTTTCCCGAATGATTTTCGGATACGTTTCTTTTCGGTGAAAGAGAGTGCCATCTTACATCCCATTTTGTCGTCACTCCTGCGGAGCGAATCTGTGCGCCTTCAAAATGCGCGGTCGCGGCGACCCCCGAATGAGAGCCGCCGCGTTGTAATTTACTAGGAGCTATTGAGCAGCCCGCGCGCCACTCCAGCTCCCGGCTGAACCCAGCCGACCGAAATCTATTTGATCTCGACCGTTGCGCCAGCGTCTTCGAACTTCTTCTTGAGCTCTTCGGCTTCGTCTTTCGACACGCCTTCTTTGATTGGCTTAGGTGCACCATCAACAAGCTCTTTCGCTTCTTTCAGGCCAAGACCTGAAACAACTTCGCGAACAACTTTAATCACGCCGATTTTCTTTTCGCCGCCTGATACGAGAATTACGTCGAATTCAGTTTGCGCTTCGCCGCCACCAGCGTCTCCGCCAGCCGCAGGGCCAGCTACAGCAACAGCTGCTGCCGCTTTGATGCCGCGCTCTTCGAGGTAGTCATTAAGCTCTTTGGCTTCGAGAATAGTGAGGCCAAGCAGCTCATCACCGAGTTTTGCAATATCTGCCATTTGAATTAGTCTTTCTGAAGTGAATTAATAAGTTTGAGGTTTTGGTTTCGTGTTACTTGTTCAAGCGCCCTATGCAGCCTTCTCACGGATGACATCAATCGCACCGGCCAATTGCTGACCTTGTGAATTGAGACGTCCAACAACTTGAGTAGCCTGACCAAGAAGCCGAGCTGCGACAGTCCCGATAAGCTCTTCACGCGATGGCATCGATGCAAGTGCACCCACCCCTGCCGCGTCCATGACTTCGCCATCCATGATGGCGCCGACGAGCTTAAGATTGTCGTTTTCCTTGGCGTACTCGCTTGTGGCCTTTGCCGGGACTGTGGGGTCCGCAGCAAATGCAATGGCCACAGGCCCCTTGAACAGGTCAGCCGCCGCATCACCACCCATGCCCGCTAGGGCAATTTTGGCAATCCGGTTTTTGACCACTTTGAGTTGGCCTTCGCCCTCACGGAGCTTGGCGCGCAACTCAGTCAAGTCCGCAACACTGAGACCGGAATATTGCGTAACAACAATCGCCCCAGATTCCGCGAAGATACCTTCGAGGTCTTTGAGCGCTGCCTGCTTTCCAGCTTTATCCATTACGGTTCTCCTAAAAAGGCGCCCAGACCATTCCGAACACCCTGGTGTCCGCCTTCCCGGGAAACGTTCCCGATCCAGCGCCTGCCCAGGGCATAAGAGCTCAACGAACACTGCAGAAAACACTGCAAACCTCGTCTCACCTCGCCCCGTCTACATGGGAATTATCGACAAAATTTGCCGACCCATGGTCTCGGACAGGAAAGCGGAAGCCCAACGATAAAACCGTCGATACTTCCGCAAGCCGCGTTATCTAGCGCGGTCAGCCTTCTTCCGCAAGGGTCTGTGACGCATCAATTGTCACACCTGGCCCCATTGTCGAAGAAAGTGTCACATTCTTCACATACGTTCCTTTAGATCCGGACGGCTTCGCCTTGTGTAGAGACGCCATAAATGCGCTTACATTCGCAACGAGCGCATCTTGCGTGAAGCTGGCCTTACCAACACCCGCATGAACAATACCGGTCTTTTCAACCCGGAACTCGACCGCGCCGCCTTTTGAGCTTTTAACAGCTTCGGCAACATTTGGCGTAACCGTTCCAACCTTTGGATTCGGCATCAAGCCGCGGGGGCCAAGCACCTTACCGAGCCGACCAACAACAGCCATCATATCAGGCGTCGCAATCACACGGTCAAAATCCATAAATCCGCCCTGAATCTTCTCCATCAGGTCTTCAGCGCCGACAATATCAGCGCCTGCAGCGGTTGCCTCTTCTGCTTTTGCATCACGCGCAAACACAGCAACACGAACATCACGCCCTGTACCTGAGGGCAAATTACATACCCCACGCACCATCTGGTCAGCATATTTCGGGTCAACACCAAGATTAACCGCAATATCGATCGTCTCGTCGAACTTTGTCTTGGCATTTGCCTTAACGACAGTCACCGCTTCGTCGATCGAGTGCTGCTTTTCAGCATCATAGGCCGCACGGGCCGCTTTCATTCTTTTTCCTGAAGCCATCGTTCTATCCCACAACCTCGATACCCATTGAGCGGGCCTGACCAGCGATAATCAACGCACCGGCGTCGAGATCATTCGCGTTCAAATCCGCCATTTTTTGCTCAGCAATATCGCGGCATTGAGCCATCGTTACCGAACCAACTGTTTCATATCCGGGCTTCTCTGAACCCTTCTTCAACTTGGCCGCTTTCAAAAGAAGCGTAGAACCAGGCGCCGTCTTCACAACGAAGGTGAACGACTTATCCTGATAATAGTCGATGATCACGGGCAATTTGACGCCTTGTTCGGCACCTTGGGTCTTCGCATTGAAGGCCTTACAAAATTCCATGATATTGATCCCGCGCTGACCTAGAGCTGGTCCAACGGGCGGGGATGGGTTGGCCTGTCCGGCCGGAATCTGGAGCTTAAGCTGCCCCAGGAGTTTCTTCGCCATATTATCCTCACAACGAATTAGAAGGGCCAGTGGTCTTTCGATCTGGCCGGTTGATAGTCGAGGCCTTGCGTGGTCGGCACCGGGATATGGTCTTGGCCCGCTGCTCCCACATAAGGAATGGGGCGTATGACCTACATAACTCGACAGGTCAAGCTAGTTTTGCCAAAGCAACCTACCCGCCCAAAACAAGAACCCCCGACCTCGAGGACGGGGGTTCGTTTCCATTTCCATGGAGAGGCCCTTGCGGGAACCTGTCAGGCGCTTACACGAAGCCCTTGAATTTGTCTTTAAAGCGTGACACGCGGCCGCCGCGATCGAGAAGCGCGTTCGTATCGCCAGTCCAAGCTGCATGCGTGGTCGGGTCGATGTCGAGTACGAGACGATCCCCTTCTTTGCCATAAGTAGAGCGTGTCTGATACTCAGTGCCATCGGTCATCACTACGGTGATAAAGTGATAATCTGGATGTCCTTCGGATTTCATGACCCTAATACCTTCGTACTGGTGCGTGCATATGCGCACGTGATTTATAAGAACGGGCGATGTAACCGAATGACGAACGCATAGCAAGGCCAACATTGATGACAGATGAAACAAATACGATTGTCGACGACCGGCGCGCTTCTGAACCGGTCGGCGGCGCAGCGAAAGATCGCCCCAAAGGTCGCTCGCTAAAACCACTGGCGATGCTGTGGCCATATGTCAAACGCCACCCGATAACGGTGATCACCGCACTCGTATTCTTGCTCTTGGGAACTGCAGTAACGCTGTCTATTCCCTTGCTATTGGGGGACGCAGTCGATGTCGGTCTTGGCGGCGACCTCGCCTCGGAAGAACTTATTGCCAAGATCGATAGTAATTTTTCACTGGTTTTTCTTGCCGTCGTTGCACTCGGCGTGATCGGCGCGGTCCGATTTTATTTCATTTCGCGTTTCGGAGAACGCGTTGCGGCTGACCTGCGTAACGATCTGTACGGCCATATGCTCAGCCTTAGCCCGCGTTTTCATGCCAACATGCGCTCGGGGGAAGCCGTATCGCGCTTGACTGCAGACATCACACTCCTCGAAACGTTCCTCGGTTCCTCAACTTCGCTTGGCGTCCGCACATTGCTCAATACGGCAGGTGCCTTGGGCATGATGCTTGTTGTCAGTTGGAAGCTTGGCGGCTCGCTGCTCGTCATGTTGCCTGTTGCCATTTTACCCGTTCTGTTTGTTGGACGGATCATTCGCAATATGTCTAACCGCGCGCAAACACGGCTCTCAGAAGCAGGCGCCGAGGGAGCCGAAGCGCTTGATGCTGTGGAATTGATACAAGCCTATGGCCGCGAACGGTCTCGGCGAAAGGTGTTTAGCCATGCCGTAGAAGCGACCTTTCAGGCCGCTATGCGTCGAAACGGCGCCCGCGCGGGTATGATGGTCCTTGTCTCGATTGTATTTATGGGCGGCGTCGTCGGCGTCCTCTGGCTAGGCGCGAGGTGGGTGACGACAGGAGCGATGAGCGGCGGACAATTGGCTTCGCTCATCCTATATGCCCTATATGCTGGGTCAGGCTTCGGCATGCTCGCAGAAGTCTACGGCGAAGTCATGCGGGCGGCGGGGGCTGCCGACCGGTCCGCCGAAATCTTCGCGGCCGAGCCGGAAATTCGCGCGCCAGAACATCCTGAGCCACTTCCCTCTCCCGTCCAAGGCGCACTCGTTTTCGATAATGTTGATTTCGCTTATGGTGATGAAGACCTACCGGCGCTCAACAACTTTACCCTGAACGTTGCTCCTGGAGAATTTATCGCATTGGTCGGGCCATCGGGCGCAGGGAAATCGACGGTATTCAGATTGGCTCTACGTCTTTTCGATCCAGATTCAGGCGCAGTGAAGCTGGACGGTCTTGAAGCGCCGCGAACAGATCCCAAAGACTGGCGGCGGCAATTTGCTTACGCCCCACAAGAATCCACGCTATTCACAGGCACTGCTCGCGAAAACATCGCTTTTGGTGATGAAGAAGCAAACGATGAAAGCCTGCGCGATGCTGCAAGCCGCGCCGAGGCATGGGGCTTCCTCAACGAGAAAGGCGGCTTAGAGGCCGTTCTCGGAAGCAAGGGGCGCTCCCTATCCGGCGGCCAACGCCAACGGGTTGCACTTGCTCGCGCGCTTGTTCGTGACGCGCCAGTATTATTGCTCGATGAAGCGACAAGCGCCCTCGACTCCGAAAGCGAAGCCCTCGTCCAAAAGGCACTTGAAGCGGCTGCCTCGGGGCGAACGACACTCGCAATTGCCCACCGCCTGTCGACCGTGCGCAAGGCCGACAGAATCGTGGTGATGGATGAAGGCCGCGTCGTCGAAACGGGAGATCATGAGACCCTTGTCGCCAAAGGCGGGCTCTACGCCCGTCTCGCTGAAATTCAATTTGGAGAGCATTAGACTTGCAGCCGACAATCATCTGGTTCCGCAATGACCTCAGACTTACTGACAACCCGGCGATTGCCGAAGGCGTAAAAACAGATGCGCCGCTAATCCTGCTCTACATCCTTGAACCCCAGACTGGTGCCTCTCGCGCACTGGGCGGAGCAAGTAGGGTCTGGTTACATCATTCGCTAGAATCACTCGCAACCGACATCAAGGCACTGGGCGGAGAGCTACTTTTACGATCCGGCGAAAGTACGGATATAATCCCCCAGCTCATCAAGGAAACAAATGCAAGCAAGGTTATCTGGAACCGGCGTTATGGTTTGAACGAGCGCGAGGCCGATGCCGCTCTCAAAACAAAACTGACGGATGGCGGAACAGACGTAAAAACGTTCAATGGCTCTTTGCTGACCGAGCCATGGACCCTCAAGACCGGCGCCGGTGGGCACTACCGCGTCTTCACGCCATATTGGAAACAAGTCCAAGCCAATTATATCTGCCCTGATCACTTACCAGCGCCGACAAAACTCGAGACCGTTAGGGCGCCGAGCGAATCTCTGGAGAATTGGGCGCTATTACCGAAATCACCTGATTGGGCGACTGGGTTTGCAGATGTCTGGACACCGGGAGAAAATGGCGCGCGCACCCGGCTCTCGGGGTTTCTTGATAGACCAATCGGCAATTATAAAGATCACCGCAATCGGCCAGACCTTAGCGAGGGCACATCGGGACTCTCGCCACATTTGCATTTCGGAGAAATTTCTCCGGTGCAGATCTGGCGTGCAAGCATGGCCCGAATGGCTGCTGACCCAAGTCTAGAAGCTGGGGGTCGGACATTCCTCTCGGAAATTGCGTGGCGAGAATTCTCCTACGTCTTACTCTATCATCACCCTGACTTGGCAACGGAAAACTATAATAAGAGCTTCGAGCATATGCCTTGGCGCGAAGATGCCGCAAACTACAAGAGCTGGTGCAACGGCCAAACCGGCTATCCTATTGTCGATGCAGGCATGCGGCAGCTCTGGCAGACAGGCTGGATGCACAATCGCGTGCGGATGATTGTCGCTTCGTTTCTCACCAAACACCTGTTGCTGCCTTGGCAATTGGGTGAGGCTTGGTTTTGGGACACGCTTGTAGATGCCGATCCAGCAGCAAACGCCGCAAGCTGGCAATGGACAGCAGGCTCTGGCGCGGATGCCGCACCATATTTCCGTGTGTTCAATCCGATCACTCAAGGAGCAAAGTTCGATGAAACCGGCGACTATGTCCGCAAATTTTGCCCCGAACTCGCAGAGCTTCCCTTGAAGTATTTACATGCGCCATGGGATGCTGATCCGATTACACTCTTGGCCGCAGGCGTTTCGCTGGGAGAGACTTATCCATCCCCCATCGTAGATCACAAAGTCGGCCGCGAACGGGCCCTAGAGGCCTATGCTCTCCTCAAACAAAAACGAGAGGCAGCCCAATCACCGAACGGCTAATCACAAAAAACCTCGCTGCCATTTGTTAGTTCGATGGATAGGCCGTCCGTCCCCCCACCAACCCGTGCGATACCCGTTCGAACAGGTGTGCAGTTTTGCAGGCCTTCAGGGTGACGCCGAATGTTAATGCCCAACTGTCGCACGGGGCTAGCTCCTGTTGAGGCGAACTCGTCTAGGCTTAACTGCTTGTCCCGGAAGCTCTGATAACCGCTGGCATACTTGTTCAATGTAGATCGAGCAAACATCGTATCCTCGCGCCTCGTAAATCCTCCCAAGTCTCCCCGCTCGCGCGCCAATGTCGCAAAGCGGATATCTTCATCATCAATCTCTGGACAAAAGGCAGGCCGTGTTTCGCGATTGACCCGTGCACAAATAACCGACGCGTTCACCCGCGCGGCTGCAGAAGGCGCTATTTCGAGGAAAGGGTCACGGCGTATAATATATGCCGGGTTAATCGCTTCATCCTCTTCCTCCTCAGTCAATTCCGGGATGGCGGTGGGGGCAACAGAAATTTGCGGTGGCAGCGAGATCGGCACCTGCGGTGACGGTTCCACTTCGGGCTCTGGCTCTGGCTCTGGCTCTGGCTCTGGCTCTAGTTCAAGCTCAGACTCAAGGTCTGACAGACGTTCCGGCTCGACTTGCTCAGAGGGCACATCCTGTTCGGTAATCTCTGAAGGCTCTTCTACCTCAGCCTCAATCGGGCTGACCTCGACAAGTTCGATCGAGACGATCTCGACATTGTCCGGCGCAATCGGCGCAATGCCAGCGGTCAAAAACACCAAGCCAACGAGAAAGTGCAGTCCCAGCGCCCCTAGCCTCGCACGTTCGGTCACCCCAATCCTGATACCTAATTTCCCAGACATGGCATGCAACATATGCCCAAACCACAAATTGGAACACTAAACTTGTTGTTAGTTACGCAAAAATGGGCCAAAGACGCGAGTTGAAATATACCGTTGCCCATTGGTCGGACACGTTGACCCGATGGGCACAGTCGCGGTGCATAGTATCAGTATCTTGGAGGCGCTCAATATGAGCCTGGACATTCTGTCAACGACCGAGCCTAATCATGACCTCTTTGACATGATCGAGACCGTACTCGAATCTAGCGGCTGGCAGTTCGAACGCGATGGGCAAGAAGCCGTTCACTGTATTGCACCGACACGTTGGGGAGAGATGGGCGGCTTGTTCGCCTGCCGGGCCACACCATCTGCCTTGCACTTTTCTCTAACAGTGGACGTCAAACCCCAAGCGGCGCGTCGCGCGGTAATTTCCGAGCTCGTCATCATGATGAACGAACGCCTTTGGCTTGGTCACTTTGATTTTTGGGTTGATGACAATGTTATTATCTTTCGGCATGCACTTCCCTTGGCAGATCGCATGCAACCGAGCAGCGGCGAAATTGCAGCAACACTAACGGCTGGACTTGAGGCCGTAGACCGTTTTGTGCCGGCCTTTAATTTTGTCATCTGGGCTGGAAAGAGTCCGCTTGAAGCGATTGAGGCTGTCATGTTTGAAACCGACGGAGAGGCATGAGAACCGGACATGGCTTCAAAACAGATTGCTATCATCGGTGCAGGACGCATGGGAACAGCCTTAATAAATGGCTGGATCAAAGGACGGTCACGTCCCAGTATTTCAATTATAGATCCCAAGCCTACAGAACTGATCAAGGCTTTGGCCGACGATGAAAATCTATCTCTAAATCCCTCACCCGAACCCGTTGATATTCTCGTCATTGCCGTGAAGCCGCAAATTTTTGAATCCGCGGCATCGGGGCTCGCAGGCTGGATTGGCCCCAACACATTGATCGTCTCGATCATGGCGGGAATCCGGATAAAGTTGCTCACCGAGAAACTGGGGACCGATCGCATTATTCGCGCGATGCCAAACACCCCCGGTGCCATTGGTTGGGGCATTAGTGTGCTATCCGCTCCTGACACTGCCCGTAAAAAAGACATTGCTGACGCCACTCGATTGCTGAAACCGCTTGGGCATGTCGAAGGTCCTGTACCGGAAGCCCAAATGTCGGCAGTTACCGCCGTTTCAGGGTCTGGACCTGCCTACGTCTTCTTATTGGTTGAAGCATTGGCTGGAGCCGCCGAGGCCGAAGGCCTATCGCCGGAATTTTCGTCTAATCTCGCGCGCGAGACAGTGATCGGCGCCGCTCAATTACTCTATGAAACCGGCGCTGACCCTGAACGGTTGCGCAAAGAAGTGACGTCAAAAGGCGGGACAACCGAGGCTGCGCTTGATATTCTCCTGCGCGGGGACGGAATACCATCCCTGATACGCGAAGCCGTACGTGCCGCCGCTGCACGAGAACGTGCATTGTCATCTGGAAAGTAAATTCATGTCGGGCGAAAATGGTCAAAACTTCGAAACCCTGCAAACGGCTCTAAAGCTTGCTGGTGAAAGAAGTTGGCAATCGATCAGTCTAATAGACATTGCAGAGGCAGCCGGGACACCGCTTTCAGACCTCTATACGACCGCTGGAAAACCTGCGCTGGCCAAACAGCTTGACCCATGGGCCGATCTTGCGATGTCATCGGAGGCATCTGACCCAGAAGATAGCCCGCGTGAGCGCTTGTTCGATGTGATTATGCGCCGTTTTGAGACCTTTGAAACCGAACGCGCAGGCGTCTTGTCGCTCATGAGCTGGCGCAACGCATCCCCAAACCTTCGTGCAGAGCTATTGCGGGCGCGGATCCATACCGCAAACTGGGCGCTCGCCTGCGCTGGCCTAGATACGCTCGGGCCACTCGAAACGCGCGCAACGAGTTTAGGACTCGCTTGGGTTGTCGGGCAAACTGAGAAAGCGTGGCGTCAGGATGAAGGAGGCGATTTCGCTCGAACGATGGCAACACTCGATGCTGAACTGATCAACGCTGGGGAGCGGCTGGCGGCGCTCAAGCGTATTGCTCCGAATTCGCGACGCAAATCGACAAAACACCCAGCTAAAGAGGAAGAGCAAGGCAAGCCCGAAGTCCGCCCTGCGGAGAGCGATGAAGCGTAACCGCACCGCCATGACTGCGTGCAACATCCTGACTTAGTGCAAGCCCCAGTCCTGTCCCTGCAACATTCTGCGTGCGCGCGGCATTTAGACGAGTAAACGGCTGGAACGCCGCCTCGTATTGCTCTGCCGGAATTCCATCACCGTCGTCATCAACAATCACCACCGTCCGATTTCCGTCCGTCGTCAGGCTAAGTTCAACGCGCGTGCCATAGCTGATCGCATTGGCAACAAGATTGGATATCGCTCTTTTTAAGGCCAACGGACGCCCGACAATTTCAACCGTTACGACGCCCCCGACAACTATATTGGCGCTTTTGAAACTCGAACCGACCTCTCGGACAAGATCGCTCAAATTTATGTTCTCCGGATTTTCGACGTCATCACCGCGCGCAAAAGCGAGATACTCATCGAGCATAGCGGCCATATCTTCAACATCAGCGCGTGCTTCGACCACATCATCCGTTTGCTCTTGCATGGCCAGGTAGAGCTTGAGCCGTGTGAGCGGGGTACGCAAATCGTGGCTGACACCAGCGAGCATAGATGTGCGTTGCTCTGTAAAACCAGTCAGCCGCTCGGCCATTTCAATTACCGCCTGAGCCGCAGTTCTAATTTCACTCGCCCCCGAGGGCACGAACCCCGAAATATCCTGCCCCCGACCTAATCCTTGTGTCGCTTCGGTTAGTTTCAAAATTGACCGGACATGGTTTCGCAGAAAAGCCAACGCCGTCACGACCATGAACAGGCTGAACAGAACCACCCAAACGATGAATATATGCCCATTAATTACAATTACGCGCTTCTTCTCAATCTCAACGCGCAGTGTTTGCTCTGGCGCAAAAACGCGCACATCGAGCATCCGCCCACCGGGCATCACGCCGACCGCTACAGGTCGCCCTATCTGATTTTGGAAAACACTTTGTACGACATCACGATAGGCAAAACGGGTCTGCAGGCCTTCAGTATCTTCGGAAAGGTCGAACGCACAATCGAACCGCAAAGCGAGCCTTGATTCTATAACCGCCAATGCCGTCAAATTGCCTCGCTCCATGGTGCAAGTCTGAGCAATGAGATCAACGTCACGTGCTACGGACTGGGCTAGTTTTGTGTTCACCGACCGCAAATGCCCATTATAATAATAGACGATCATCAAGCTCAAAATAATAAAGGTGGGCAGCAAGGTCATTAGAACGCTGCGGGCGTACAGTCCTTTCGGTGATATTTTGCGAAACGAAAAACCGGCCACGGCTAATCCGCCCCTCTCTCAAACATCAAGTTCGTCCGGTCTTTTTGTACCAAGTTAAACCCGGCAGCCAGAAGCGCCGCTTCGCAATCGCGGCCCCATCTATCACGATGACAATGCTCTAGCACAATTGCTTTGGGCCAGAGCCGAGCGGGAGCTGTCTCAATAAATGGCAGGATCACCTCATCCTCAAACCCCTCCACGTCGATCTTGACGACATCCACACTGTCCAACTCCAGCTCCTGCAAAATGTCCAGCAAAGGGCGGACCGGCACGGGAACCATCCGTGCACCATCGATAGCACGTGCGCTCGCTTGCCCGAGTTGTTCAGGAACAGAGAGCTTGAGTTCTCCAACTTCCGCTCCAATGGCCCCACGATAAATATGGATGTCGGGACGATTGGCCGTTTCAACATTGAGCGTTTCCAGATTGTCCTGCAAGCGTTCGCAAAGCGCAGGCTGAGGCTCTGCCGCGATCAATGTGCCGCCGGACATATGCTTCAAGACGCCAAGTGAGAATAGGCCGGCATTTGCTCCTATGTCGACAAAGACACCGCCTACCGCTGGCATATGGGCGGCGCAAAACGCAAACTCTTCGTGCGAATACCGCCGAGGGTTCATCAACGCTTTGATCTCTGAGCTGTTATTGTGCATGTGTAGGCGGACATTCTGGCCAAACAATCTGGCATCGAGCTGTTCACCGTTAAGCGCACGCACCCAAGCTGCCATCATTTTACGTGCTTTACCCCGACCGAGCGGCGTGTTCTGGCTGAGCAACAAGATCAGCCGCGTCGCAAGACCTGGCGCATATGTTCCATGAGGTAAGGGTGCCCCCATAACCGCGCTAAGCTCCTGCCTGTAAAACACTATCGGCAACGAACGGATTATCTGTCCGCTCCTGCCCAAATGTAGACATAGGTCCATGCCCTGGCACAAAGCGCATATCATTTCCTAATGGCCAGAGATTGGCGACAATAGCGTCGAGCAATTGCTGATGGTTTCCCTTCGGAAAATCGGTTCGCCCGATTGATCCTCGAAACAGCACATCCCCGACAAATGCCAGCTTACCCTCGAGATTGTAGATGACGACATGTCCGGGTGTATGGCCGGGGCAATGGGTCACTCCGAACTCCATATCGCCGAGGCTAAGGGTGTCACCCTCTTTGAGATATCGGTCAGGCGTTACATTCCGGCCATCGGTAATGCCATATTTTGCCCCCTGCGCTTCGATCTCGTCGAGCAGCCATTGATCGTCCTCATGCGGCCCCTCAATCGGAGCCCCCGTCTTCTCGCGAATTTCCGCCGCCGCGCCAGCATGATCAAGATGGCCATGTGTAAGCCAGATTTTGACGATCTTCACCCCAAACTGCTCGGCCGCGGCCATCAGTCTTGCCGTCTCCCCGCCCGGATCAATGAACACACCTTCCTTGGTCTCCGTGTTCCAGATCAGTGACGTATTTTGTTGTAACGGGGTCACCGGAATGATCCGTATCTCCATTTTCGGCTGGCTCATTGGATTCCTTTCGACCTGTTATGGGTCATGCAGCCCGCGACCATGCGAGCCGCGCTGTCGCGATATTGTTGAGGATAACACCGGCGGCAAAGAGATACAGCCCCAACCTCGGTTCGAGGCTACGTAGTTCGGACAGTTGTGTCAGGGCAATTAGCAATGCGACCAAGAACACATCAAGCATCGACCATTTACCCAAAAACTGCATGATCAGTGCCGAGCGCTTGGATACGCGATTGCCAAACCGGAAAATCACCGCAGCAATGAGCGTCTTCGCCAATGGAAATACGACAGAAAACACAATGACAATTGTCGCCAGTCCCCACAGTCCTGAGCCCGCAAGTTGCGAAACCGCGCCAAAAACCGTGTATTCATCTCCGCCAAAAAGTCTGGGCCGGAAGACCGAGGGCGTGAGCACGCCGGCCATTATGAGTGCAGCAGATACATAAAGCGCCCATTCGCACACCACATCGAGGATATGGTTCTCCGGCACTTCACGCTCGAAAACGGAGGCCGGTGCGGTAGATTCTGGCGGTGTTTCAGTCATCACACTATCTATATACATGAGCCAAGCTTGCTTGCCACGCCAAGGCTCGGATAAGGTGCATATCCGAGATTGAGGGGACACCATGCGTAGACCAAGACAGAGATACAGAAGCGGCCAAACCAATGCACGCGGTTTAGGTGGACTGATAGGCGGCAGATTCAAAATTGTCCTCGTCGCCTTGGTAGGACTGGCCGTTTACTGGTTTTCCAATCAACAGACCGTTCCCTTTTCCGGTCGGAACCAGTTGATTACTGTTTCAATTGATGAAGCCTCCCAACTTGGCGAGCAGTCATATGTGCAAATCTTGCAAGGCGAACCGGGCGGCGTTTTATGCGAAACCTCAAGATGTAGTCCGGTTGAGGCGGAGATTGTCGACAAGGTACGAACAATTGGACGTGATCTCCAACGCGCCTCGATCCAGCTGGAAAATGAACTCTTGGACCAAGGGTACAGGTTCGAGCCGGTGTCTGAAAAATTCAACTGGCAATACAATGTTGTTCCGTCAGAGCAACCAAATGCATTTTGCCTGCCCGGCGGCTATGTCGCTGTCTACACGCAGATCATGGATGTGGCTGGAGACAATGATGGCGTCTTCGAGCCGGATGATGATATGCGCGATCTCGACATGCTTGCCGTGATTATGGGCCACGAGATTGGCCATGCTCTTGCCCACCATGGTGCAGAACGAATGAGCCAGCAAAAAATTGCGCAGCTTGGCCAGATGGCGGTTGGTCTAGGTCTCGGCGATATGGGCATCGCCCAACAGCGCGCAGTCATGGGCGCATTTGGGTTCGCCGCATCGGGTGGCCTCAACAAGTTCTCGCGCGATCATGAAACCGAAGCTGACAAGATCGGCCTCGATCTCTTGGTACGCGCTTGCTACGATCCTCGCGAAGCACCCGAATTGTGGGAGCGCATGGGCGAACTTAGCGGCGGCCAAGCACCTCCAGAATGGATGAGTACGCATCCGGCTTCCGAAACGCGCGCAGATAATTTTCGTCGCTGGATGCCCGACGCGATCGCAGAATATGAAGCCAATTGCGGCGGACGATTTTAACAACACCCAACTCAAAGGCTGACTATATGCCACGTAAACTACTCGAACTCGCCAGCATCGAAAGTCCATTTGTATGGCGCACCAAATATGCGCTCGCCCATAAAGGACTAGCCTATGAGTCCGAACGCGTAACCTTCCTCAATATTCCTAAAACATGCGACGGCAGACATGCCACCGTGCCTGTGCTGATCGAAGAAGACGGCACCGAAATTTGCGACAGCTGGGATATTGCCGCCTATCTCGATGATACCTATCCCGATACGCCCGCACTGTTTTCAGGAACTGAATACGAGCGTGCCAAAGAGATTGACAGTCTCCTCGGGCAACACGGATTCCCAGCATTTTTCCCACTCTATATTGGCGATGTGGTTGCAAAGCTCGATCCTGAGAACGCTGCATATTTCCGGTCCACACGCGAAGAGAGATTTGGCGCAACCATCGAACAAATCAGCAGCAATCGTGATGCCGTATTGCCAGATGCCCGCGCCGCCATCGAACCTCTGCGTGCCGAGATTGCCAAATCAGATTGGCTGCATGGCGATGTCCCCGGTTATGGCGACTATATTGTTCTAGCCTTTTTCGCCTGGATCAAAGATGCCTCGACCACGCCGCCCCTCGCCACTGGAGACCCTCTATTAGATTATATCGAGCGCGGTTTTGCCTTACACGGCGGCATCGGTGGGCATCTTGCTGGCGGACCCCTGGCTTAAACAGCCTATCCGTCAAAACACTCCCGGAACCAGCCTGTAACGCGTCTTTTCCTTAAAAGCCCTATAGGCTGGATCCTCACTCAATATTTTTTCCTCGGCAAAGATCCTTGCAACAAACAAGGCCCATACGAACCCGTAAATCAGTGCGTTCCAGACCGATGCCGAGGTCAGGAAAAACCCTGTATGGGCGACGACATAACCGAAATACATCGGGTGGCGCACCAGTCTATAGAGCCCGTTCTGACGGACACCTCGATTGGCTGCGACAATCCCGAAGCTGCGATTTAAACTGAGCTTGGCGCCAATATGGATAATCATACCCGAGAGAAGCAAAACCAAGCCTAGCTCATAATGGATGGTATAAATGTAACGCACCCCCATCGGTAGCTCAGGTAATATTCCAGCCTCGATCAAGATCTCGCTTGAGTTGATAAATAGCGGGCCAATCGTTGCGAGAATTGCAATAATCCAATCACTAAGCCGGACAGAGATATTCCCCGTCGGTGCTCGAAACACCATAAACAGGATCACTGCACCTTCGGAGAAAACAATCAAAACGGCGTAGAGGCTGTCATACAGATTTTGGAAGTCTTCCGGTGATGGCCAGATCCGGAAGAAGAACCAGATAAGCGCCGTCAATAACAAAACCTGCTCAACTCTATCTAAGATGCGTGGAGAGATAGACACTGCGCCTCGCTAATCGAATATGCTCCCATATATCGCTATACCAAGTTTCGTTCACTCCCACATCACAAGCTCGCTAGCTCATGGAGGCGGCATATACACAGCGCTCTCGATATGGCTAAGGTCCCGAGATTTTTTGAATAGGATACCGGATGCAATCTCTCTACTGGGTACTCACATGGGCCTGCCATCGCCGCTGTAAGCACTGCTATGATGACCGATTCCGGCCTTATGTCCGCGACGCTCTGACCGAAGTCGTATCTGAAGGCCAGAGAGCGTTTGAAGCGGTGATCGGCAATCTACCAGCCGATATGACTTGGCTAGACGAGAAAACCGGCAAGCGTGAACGAACACTGTTGGTCATGGCTGGCGGCGAGCTGCTGATTGATGGCGTACGCGAGGAGTTGTTCTATCCGGCCCTCGATGCGCTCAAGGCAAAGTACGGCGACGGGATGCCAAAAATTTCGATCCAGACAACGGGCGATGTCCTGACCGAAGACATTCTCGATGTGCTTTTAGCCAAGGGCGTCGATAGCATCGCGATTGCCTCAATTGACGACTACCATGTTGGAATGAAGGGCGAGAAGAAATTCAAATTCATGCGGGATATCCGCGCTATGATGGATGCTCGCAATGTACGGGAAATCTCCCTTGGCGCCGAAAAAGACGAACGATTAAAAGCACCCGACCTCGATACCAAGTCCAAGCGCGATGGGCCGACCTTTTTGTTTTTCGGCGCACAGCCGGACTTGTGGATCGGAGAACTTTGGCCTCGCGGGCGAGCTTTCACCAACGGTTTGTCAGACGCAGCCTATGACACCAACTTCTGCGCCCGCTGGTCTGGCGGACTGAACTTCCTAAAGATTGGCAAAGCAGGGTCTGAAGTCTCGATCGAACCAAATGGAAACGTATATCCGTGTTGCTTAAAGACCCAGACCCCGATAGGCAATCTGACCGAAGAAACACTGGCTGACATCTTTGATAGCGTCGCCACCCTTCCGGCCATTCAAGCGCTTAATCGCGGCGCACCTGAGGAGATGGGGAGAGCGCAAGGCTGGGATGCGGCCCTGTTCCGCCAAAAGTCTGCCAAACAAGACGGCAAAGGCCGGACGGTTGAAAATATGTGTCTTGGGTGTGACGCCTATTTCGAAGAACATCTAGGCAAAGAGCTGCGTGCGTTACAGGCCGCTCGGCTTGGCAAGCCGCAAAAAGAAAACATCCATGTAAGAGTCGAAAAATCCGGAACGCGTTTGCTTTAGGCTTTCTCGGAAGCATCCTTGCTCCACATCCGCCAACTAGGCTTGTCGGGATGCCCCGTACCGCTTTGGTAGCGTTCTACAAGTTGGAACGCTAACCACATCCCGAGCACACCGAAGAATACACCGCCAACAGCTTGTCCCACGAGTACACCTGGTGCATCGCCAATCTTAGCCCCAACTAGCACAAAAGGCACAACGCCAATTGTATTCTTGCCCCAATTTAACAAGGACGACCAAATCGGACGTTTGAGATTGTTAAACGCTGCATTGGCAATGAACAGCGATCCATTAAAAATGAACAGTGGCGCGATGAGTACCGAGAACCAAAATACGATACTCCGTCCATCAGCACCGAGTTTGAAAAGATCCGATATAAACCCGTTTCCAAGGAGCAGCATAACCCAAGCAAAAAGGACAAACCCAGCTGCAAATACAATGGATTTGCGTAATGTTTCCCGAACGCGACCATATTGATTGGCTCCGAAATTCTGCCCGATGATGGGTCCAACCGCCCCTGACAATGCAAAGATCACACAAAACGCCAGCAAGGTCAGCCGGACAACAACTGCCAATCCCGCCACAGCCTCATCGCCAAATGGCGCCAACACACGGGTCACGATGGAGTTGCCAAACGGGGTCGCAACATTTGTAAGAATGGCCGGAATAGTCAACGCCAAAATCGGCGATAGATCTAGGCGGAAACGCTCTAGGCTAAACGGTGCAAATCCACCATAATGCTTGATCACGGGGTACAGTGCTGTGGCCAGCGTCGCAAACCGCGCACAAACAGAGGCAATTGCAGCACCTTCCAGCCCCCATCCAAAATAGAAAATAAAAATTGGATCAAGAGCCGCATTCACCGCACCGGCAACCAGTGTCACAGTCATAGCTCGTCGCGCGTCGCCATGTGCCCGCAACAAACCAGCGGTCATCATTCCGACCGTCGCGACTGGCATTGCAGTAACCACAATGCGAAAATAGCTGACCGCTGCGCTATGGGCCTCACCCGTTGCACCTAAAAGTTTCAACAGTGACGGCGCCGCAAACCAGAACAGTGTTGCTATGACAAAGCTGATACCAACGCCGAACGCAACGGCACTGGTCGCTAATTTACGTGCACCTTCCAGATCACCTTGCCCGATCAAACGCGCCGACAACGCGCTGCAGGCAATGTTCAACCCCAGTGTAACCGCGAATGTAATATAAAGCACGGTGGCGGCGAACCCGACGGCAGACGTCAGCGCCGCATTTCCAAGTTGCGCGATAAATAACAGATCTACAAAGTCGACCAGAAAGATCGAGATCAAGCCAACACTTGCGGACAGAGACATCACCGCGACATGCCTCATCAGGTCTCCCTCAAGGAATACAGCGCGCTTCTGGACAACAGGCTTATCTCGCTTGGCTTCGCTCAAATCGCTCTGCTGCTCCTTGGGATACCGATGTCTGGGACAAGTTAGTTGTCGAGATCTTCTTCAAGCACAGTCATTTGGAACTGATAAGCCGTCTCGCCTTCGTCTACATCCTTATAGACCAGAGCCAAAAATTCAGCTCCGAGATACACTTCGACACTATCCGAAGTTTTGTCGCGAGCCTTCAAAGTAAGCTCCGGATGAAGCTTCTTCTTGAGATATTGTTCCAAGCGTTCAGTCTCTTCGCGTTCCATAACAAATTCCTTGAATATATGTTGCGCAAACTAGTGCTTTACTGGATCAAAACAAGCCCTAAAACAGCTTATTCGGGAATAGATTGATCCATATTCTTGGCAACTTCCGCACACGGCCCACCCACAGGTTTAGCGGGCACCCCGGCGACGGTGCATAGTGCCGCAACATTTTTCAGCACAACACTTCCTGCCGCAATCTTGGCTTTGTCGCCTATTTCGAGATTTCCCAGTACTTTGGCCCCCACGGAAACGAGAACACCATTACCAATTTTGGGGTGCCTATCACCAGTCTCTTTGCCGGTACCGCCCAAGGTAACGCCCTGCATAATAGTGCAGTCGTCGCCTATAACCGCAGTTTCACCGATGACGATGCCTGTTGCATGGTCGAACATGATGCCTGACCCAATCCGTGTGGCAGGATGAATATCAACCTGAAACAGTTCCGAAATACGGCTCTGGAAATGATAGGCCAGCGTTTCGCGTTGCGCTCCCCAAAGCCGGTGCGATACGCGATAAGCTTGCAATGCAGCAAACCCTTTGAAAAACAAGAATGGTTGGATAAATTTGTAACACGCTGGGTCTCGTGCCATCGCCGCGTTCATATCCCGCTCCGCTGCTCTAACAATAGCAGGATCTTCGGCGTAGGCTTGCTGGAAAATTTCTCGAATTTGCAAAGTCGTCATTCGGCGTCCCGAAAGCTTCTCGGCGAAATGAAAGGCCATAGCTGACGCGAGATCAGGCTGACTCAGAATCGCAGCATCGAGATAGCTGCTCAAAGACGCTTCTTCGCGCATTGCCTCACGCGCTTCATACCGTAATTGTGCCCATACGGCTTCGGAGGATAGCTCTCGCTCACTTTGACCAATACTCATATTAGCGTCCTATTTGCGTTCCTAAAAAATTGGAAGTGCAACACCTAGATGGGCTGTCATGCCTCCAAACGCAACTCACAGAGAGTTTATTCTGCCGGAAGCTCCGTATTGTTTTGGCCCAAACCAAGCCAGACCTTCACTCTCATTAGTGGTTTCATCGTCATCAACCGAAACGCGGCTGGCGCAAAATAAAGCGCCAATAGGGCTGAGCCAAAGACACCGCAAGCAATGGCAGCCGCAAGCGGGAGCCAAAACAAGTCACCCGCCAAAATCAAAGGAACAAACCCGCCCATAGTTGTTAAGGTTGTCGCCACGATATGCCGTGTTGCATCAACGACAATATCGCACTGAGCTTCTATATCATCGGCCATAGAGGCCTTACTCTCAGCCAATTGCGTGAGAACAACAATCGTACCGTTTATCGCGATACCGAGTAGCCCCAGCGATCCGATGATCGCATTGAAGCCAAGTGGCAAATTAAACAACCACACGCCGAACAAGGCCATTCCGCCTGCCAACGCACCGCTTACAAGTACGATAAAAGCCATGCGGAACGAGTTGAACACGAGCGCCACCGCACCGAGTATCAAGATTATCAGCGGTACGGCTAAAGCAGCGAGGTCGCTCGACGCGTCGCCACTTGCTTCAGCTTCCCCGCCGAGCGTAAGTTCGTAGCCAGCTGGCACCTCAAACCCAGCCTCCTCAAGACGCCGCTCTGCTTCCCCCAATGCAGGTGCTGGCAAAGCATAGGGTTCGAGAAATGCTTGTATCCTATTTATGCGTCCGCCATTTCTCCGAGTGATCACCGCGGCATCTGGAACAAGTTTTACTTCACCTAGAGCTGATAAAGGTGTCCCCATACTGTCCCTGCCAGCGCCCACAGTTTTTGACCGCAAATTGGCCAGATCGCTACGTCGCAGATCTGAAGCGATAACCCGCACGGGCAATTCCTCGACACCCTCCAATATGCTGCCTGCAAGCACCCCTTCCAATTCGACATTGAGTTCGCCTGCCAGTTCGGCAAACCGAGCCCCCGACATTGCAGTCGCAACCTCATCCAAGTCGAGCGTAAATGTTGGTGCCCCTGTCAGGAGACTGGATGTCGTATAGGTTATGCCTGGCGTCTCGGCCAATACTGCACGCAACTCATTCCCGAGCGCGTTAAGTTGTGATAGATCATCCCCGGCAAGCCTAAACTCTATAGGCGCAGTGACGGGTGGGCCTTGCTCGAATGGCCGAATTAAAAATTGAGCGTTCGGGAAAGCAACGCGCACTTTGGCTTGCAGCTTCGACACAATTTCACGAGCACGCTTCGGGTGATCCAGTTGCAGAAAACCACTTGCAAAACTTGTGACGCCTCGCACCGTGGAAAATGAGTTATAGTAGACCCTCGGACCTTCCTCCCCGATGATCCAGTTGATCCCTTCAACTCCCTCCTCGGCAAGCAGTAATTGTGTGGCGCGCTCAGTGGCACGCAACGTTTCTTCGATAGAAGCATCTGGAGACAGGGTTAGCGCCAGCTGCATCTGGTCCCGATCTGTTTGCGGAAAGAACTGGCTAGGTAATGTCGTGCCAAGATAGCCTCCAATGAGCGCTGGCACGACCCCTAGCAAAACCCCAATGGGCGGATATCTTAAAACCAGGCCAATCGTCCATCGGTACCCGTCGCTGATCCAGTCAACCGTCACTCCGTCGCGCCACCAGGTTCGCTTTCGTTTACTCCTGTCACCAATGTCGAACCATCCAGCAACGGCAGGGATCACGGTTAAAGCCACCAAAAACGACGAACAGACAGAGAAGATCACCGATGTTCCAAGCATGCCGACAAATTCGCCGGCACTCCCGGGCAAAACCGCGATCGGCACAAATGCCAAGGCGGTCGTCAGCGTCGACGCGGCAAGCGGTGCAGATAGGTGTTTTAACGAATGGTCGATCGCATCAGATATTGGAGTGCCCGCATTTCGCTTCTGGTCATACTCGTCGACAACGACAATGGCATTGTCGATCAACAGTCCAAGCGAAATTACAAGACCAGTCACAGACATCTGATGCAGCGGCATCCCAAAAACATTGAACAAGATCAGAACCAAACAGATCGTTAGCGGCAATGCCAAACCGACCACAATCGCCGACCGCCACCCCATCAAGAAGAACAATACCAAGAATACGATCAGGGCCGAAAATGCGAGACTTTGCGCCAA
This sequence comes from Hyphomonadaceae bacterium, assembly GCA_039942135.1. Taxonomy (GTDB): domain Bacteria; phylum Pseudomonadota; class Alphaproteobacteria; order Caulobacterales; family Hyphomonadaceae; genus CALLCD01. The sequence goes on along the minus strand of JBDVDE010000105.1, from coordinate 10,967 downwards.
TCCGCCCAGACGTGCTTCGGTATATTGCGACTGGTCAAACCGGATCTCGACACCAATTCCAGCTGGCGCATTGGCACTGAATTCAGCAACGATTGCGCGCGCTTGTTCAGCCCACTGGTCAACGCGCTGTCCTGTCTGGATATATCCCCCGACCAGCAAAGACCGCTTCCCGTCTGTAAGGTTTATTACACGCGCAGGTTCCTCCAACCCTTTTCGAACGTCAGCTATATCTCCAAGCCGAAGAGCTGTACCATCTGATCTTTGAAGCAGCGGCGTGGCTCTAATCCGCGCTATTGAATCGAATGCTCCGCCGACCTCTAACGTGAAGTTCTGGTCCCCCGTTCGCAGTCTCCCAGCTGGAGCTCTGGCGTCCGCTGCGGCAATCAGCTGGGCCGCCCTCTGCGCCGAAATTCCTGCTGCGGAGAGGGCATCACTATCCAGAACGACGCGGATTTCCTCCCCCTGCAAACCGAAAATTTGGGTCTCTTCGGTGCCCGCCAAACTCTGAAACCTATCGCGCAAGCTTTGAGCGAACCGCCCCATCACCGAAGCTTCGACCGGCCGGTCATCTTCCCAAACAAACGCGACGAGCATGGTCGCTGCACCAACATATAATCGCTGCGTATCAGGTATACTGGCCTCGACAGGCAATTCCGGCCGCGTCAGTTCCACTTGCTGGCGGATCAACGTCCACGCATCATCGACTTGCCGTACATTCAAGTCTTCCGAAAGTTGGATTTGCACTTGGGAAACGTTCGCCCGCGACGTCGAATTCAGCTCGGCAATCTCTGGCAGCTCACGCAGCCTGTTCTCGATTGGCTCGGATAACAGCGCCTCAACCCTTTCGGCGTCAGCGCCTGGTAAAGTCGTCAACACAAAGCCAAATCGTTCAACCAGTGTCGGGTCTTCTTGGCGACCCAACGTCAATACCGCACCCAAGCCCCCGGCTATAATGAAGAGAACAGTGAGCACCGTTAAACGTGGCAACCGGAAAAACAAGGTGCCCCACATCGTGATCAGCCCTCACTCTCATGCGCAGCGACGATCGCCGAGGCATCATCAACGAGCACGACAGCTTGCCCAGGCACTAGCCTACTCAAGCCGTCTAAAATGATCTGGTCGCCGTCACGTACAGTTCCGCGTACATAGGCACGCCCTCCGTCGGCCTGCACAATCTCGACAAGCTGCGGCGAGGCCCTCCAGCCCCCATCCACGCTCTCTGCGATATAGATGGACCAAAGCCCACGCGATGATTCAGACAAAGCCGAAACCGGTACCCAAAAGCCTCGCTCATCGACGCCGCGTTCAAGTGAGAGCCGAACAATTGCACCCGGATCAACCAGCTCTGGTGATGTAATATCGAATATCACCGTCACTGTACGTTGGGTTCTATCAACGATGCCCGTACTCGAACGCATCTTGGCCGGCACTGGTCCCCGCTCGGATAAGAGTTCAACCTCTTGTCCAGTCTTTATGGTCGCTGCGCTCATAGCTGGCAGGCCAATACGCGCTTCAAGTTTTCTGTCTTCGACAATCTCGAGAATTGGCGCACCTGGAAGCGCAATGGCACCTTCGTCAATCAAACGCTGCGTAACAGTTCCAGAAAACGGGGCTCGCAATACAGCCAGGTCTATCGCCACTTCCAACGCGTCCGATTGGGCCATAGCCGCCTCTATGCGCGCCGCAGCAGCGGAGGCCTGCGCAGTAGCTTCGTCGACGCGTTGTTGAGCAACATGCCCTCGCTCGAACAGTTTCGACTGGCGTTCGACCACCGTACGGCTCAACTGATAATTGGCCCGCGCTTCTGCGGCATTTGCTCGGCTCGCGGTCAGTTGCGCTGTCAGGCTTCTCGTATCAAGCTTGCCCAGCGGTTGGCCCGCTTGCACCCTATCACCAATATCTGCCTCAATCCTTATCACCCGCCCACCTGCAGCAAACCCCAATTGGCTTGTCCTGCGGGCGACGACGAGTCCGGAAAAACTCTCGTTCAGAATAAGTGTTTCACGCATGTGCGCAGGAGCAACCGTTACACTGAGCGCCTCAGGCTCCGCTTCCGGAATAAAGGGCCCCTCTGCGGACCGCTGTGTCCGCGCCACCAAAACAAGCAACGTAATCATGACCGCAATAAAGATCAGGAAGTAGAGCCCTTTTTGCGGTGTAGGAAGCTTTAGTCGCCCCAGATGTGCTGCACCAGATTTATCGTGCTGGGTCATACCGACATTCCCTTGATAAGAAAGTCTGCATGGCGCGCAATCACCGCATCTGGCCCTGTGTCGGCGCCAGTTTCAGCGCCAAAGCCACGGCCAAAGTCTTGAAAATGTATCATTAAAATAACCAAGCCATGACAAGCGGCCCAAACCGACTTTGCAACCTGCAAAACAGCCCCTTCCGGTGCGAAATCACCCCGTTCAATTCCGTCACCGATCAGCGAAAACAAATGAAAGAAGGCCCGCTCCTTGGCGCTCGTTGGAGACGTATCCAATAGCGCTGGCATCGGCTCTGCTTCCCCCGAAAAAGCAGCCTCATAATGATGCGGAGCTTCGAGGGCAACGCGCATATAGGTTTCAAGGCTTGAGCGGACAAACAACGGATAATCACCCGTTTCATCATCAAAAACGGGTAATTCTTCCAACAGTCGTTCGAAGAACATCTCCTTTAGCTCATTCATGAGTTCTTGCTTGGAGTTGAAATATTTGTAGATTGCACCTGGTGAATAGTCGATTTCGTCGGCAAGTCGCCGGATGGACAGTCCCGCTTCACCATCTCTGCCAAAAACACGGTCTGCAACCTCTAAGATCATCTGACGCTTCTTTTGATGTCGCTGCTCTGTTGCCGAGGGAGCCAATTTCGCAATCTGTTGCATTCAATACAGCCTTCAACATCCGATTTCGTTAGTGCGACAAAACAGTAAACACTGTTCACTTGTCAATAAGATAAGGGTTTTGTGATCTCTGCAAAGATGATTCACCTCCCGCGCGAGAGCCAACTATCAATCCTCCCCTTCAATTTTGATCTCTCATCCCGTAAGCAGTGCTCATGACCAAGCGCTTTCCCCCCGCTCCGCCCATCGGTACGCCAATGCTCGCGACCAGACCTAGTGAGCAAGCACGAGCCCTGCTTGCTCTGCGCCGCTCCGCTGGCAAACACACAATCATGGAACCGGGCCCGTCTGCTGACGATCTAATGGAACTGCTTACGATCGCTACCCGCGTGCCCGATCACCGAAAACTCGAGCCTTGGCGGTTTATTGTCTTCATGGGCGATGACCGCGCTGCATTTGGCAAAGAAATCGCTCAAATTTTCAAAACTGTCACACCCGATGCCAGCCCCGATGCGTTGCAAACAGAAGCGGCACGACTCGAACGTGCACCGACAGTAGTTGCGGTGATCTCTTCGCCAGACAAGGCTCACAAGACACCTGTCTGGGAGCAAGAGCTGTCAGCCGGCGCAGTTTGCCAGAACTTATTGCTGGCAGCGAACGCTAGCGGTTGGGCCGGAGTTTGGTTGACCGAATGGATTTCCTATCATGCTGAAATCACCCAAACATTGGGGCTCACGCCTGACGAGCGCATAGCAGGTTTCATATATCTGGGCACACCAAGCATCGCACCGCCAGAGCGTCCACGTGCCAACATAAATGGAAAAGTCAGTACTTATTCAATGGTGGCGAAGAGCTAGTTTCTAAAACCGATCAAGCAATCGCTCAAGATAGTTGCGTTCGTCATCGTCTTCGGTTTCGCCATATCGCTCGCGTAACTCTTCAAGAATATCCAAAGCACGCTGACGCTCCGATTTGTCCGGCACATCTACGCCTGTCCCGTCATTAACTCCACCGACTGGGTTTCCGAACGGATCTGTTTCAGACCGTTGAGCATCTTCGCCATCGATAAGTGCATCCAGCTCTTCAGCAAGGTCGCCTGCTATATCGCGCAACCTTTCAGTCGCCTGTGCTTGATTGCGATCGGCGCGGCTGAATTGTCCCCGCTCTAGCGCATCCGCCGCCCGGCGCTGAGCTGTCAGAGCCTCGGACAATGCCTCTTCGTCCAGCCCTCCGCCTCCTTGTTGCTCCTCCCCCTCTTCTTCGCCGCCAGCGCCTTCATTGCCGCCTTGCTGATTGCGCTCGGCCAGCTCGCGCAGTGCCTCGCTGAGTTGGCGCTGCCGCTCGGCCAGTTCTTGGCCTGTACCGTCTTGCTCGCTACGTTCACGCCCCTGTCGCCCTGCTTCCAGCGTCTCGTCATTCAATTCACGTTGTTCGCGCAAAGCTTCTGCAAGCTCTTCGAGTTGATCGGACAATTCCTGCTGCTCGGCGTTTTCCTCGCCGTCTTCCGTTTCACCAGAATTGGGCAAGGCGAAGCCGTCTCCGCCCGAGCCTTCACCATTCTGAAACTCAAGATTTTCTAGCATATTGGTAATGTCAGATAGGAGCGCCCGTGCTTGATCAGATGCCCCCGTTTCCGTTAAATCTTCGAGTGCATTGAGCATATCTTCAAACGCGTTTTGGCCGACCGATGGTCCACCTCCACCTGCCTGTTGATTGTCGAGTCCGTCTTCATTCGCCCCTTCAGGCAAGCCATTCGCGATTGCTTCAGCAAGCTTTGCCTGAACATAGTTTTCCGCAGCTTGCCGGAAGGCATCGGTTAGCCGAGCAATTTCTTCTTCCGAAGCGCCATCACGCAACGCATCTTCAAGAGCCTTTTTGGCAGCGAATAGAGCCGCCAGTGCATCCGCAGCGCTACCATATTCTGCCTTCAGCGTTGCAGCCCAAAGTAGATCATCAACTCCCCTTGCTTCAGCGGTCGAACTCGCATGTTTAAACATGCCACGCGCCGTCACGAGTCCCGTATAAATTCCATACTGGTCGAAGAACCGGTGTCCTTCAAATGTGATAGCCTCAAGCATCCGATCAGCCAATTTGATGCCGTCAGGCGCTGCCTCAAGCCTATTGATCCAGCTTGTTGCTTCATATTCGGTAGGTTCCCTAAGCGCCGTGACACGCGCTTCTTGAATAGCCTGCGCAAGTGTTTGCAAAAGAAGCTTCTCCGGCAGGGTAAACTCATGGGGTTCACTATATCCCTCCTGTCCAGATCCATCCGTGGCAATGAGCTGTCCTCGAACGGCCAAACCGGCCCAAGGGTGACGTACGAGATCCAGCGCGGCATCGGCTTCTGCGGTTTTAAGAGCGCCCCCCGGCAACTCCACGGTTTCACGTCGCTCTTCATCTGGCGCATCGGGGTGCGGGGTTACCAACCTTAAGGCCAATTCAAGCCGCACCAGCCCGTAGTCATCCTCTGCTTTCCAAGAAAAGCTCGTATTATCGCCATCACCGAGTACAGGCTCAGAAACAAATAGAACGATCGGCGGCGCATCTGGAGACGCTAGGATTTGCCAGCCTGCCCGCTTTCCCCACCAATTGACGGTCAAATCCGTATCCGCATCGATCACGCTTGTGATTTCGTAGGCACCGTCTGGCGTGGGTTTGAATTTTTTGCCCCGGCGCCGTCCCTCGCTTTGGCTTACCAGCTTTGGAGCCGAGCGCGCTTGCGCACGAATGGTCACAACCGATCCAGCAGGAACCCTCACATCTTGCGAATCTGGGCGCAAAAATACCGGTGCGTGGCGTGTATGGTCTGGCGCCACGATCCACGCCTCGACGCTGACATTTTGGGCGCCCATGACTGCGCCAAAATCGGGCGATAATGCACGCGACAGCCGCCCGCCGCTATGTTGACCCGCCAACACAAATCCAAAGACGAGCACCGCCGGTATAACAGCACGCAAATAGAGCGGATCATATAGCCGCCATAGCCCCCCAAAACTTGGTAATTTCAGATCAAGTGCTGCTTTACGAAGGCGCTCTAGATGGGCTTGCCATAATATATGTCCGTCCGGCGCCGGATCAGAAGGACGGTCCGTCAGCGATGCGATGGGACGCAATTCATTGCCCCGATCCAGCCCTTGCCTTGCTTCATGTTCGGATGGCAATTCAAATCTCTGTCGGCCGCGCCATGTAAACGCAAGGACCAGTACAAAAAATGCAAGTGCGATCGCAGCACGCATCGGTTCCGAAAACAGATCGAGCACGCCAAACAAAGCCAGCGCAACAAATCCTGCAACCACTACAAGTAATGGGCCAAATGCCTTGATCACGCGCAAAACCGTCAAGTGCGCTCGGGTTAGCGCAATTTTGGCAATTAGGCCTTTTATGCGTTTTAGCTCAGCCAATCCGGCATGGTCTCCAATTGTGTCATCTCTTCAAACGTCGGTCTTCGCCTTACGATGGCATAATTTGCGCCATCTACAAGCACTTCAGGGACCAATGGACGTGCATTATATTGTGATGATAGCACCGCGCCGTACGCTCCAGCCGAAAGAAATGCCAAACGATCCCCGGCCTCGACAGCCGGTAAATCACGTCCAGAAGCGAATTTGTCCGTAGATTCGCAAATGGGCCCGACAATATCGACAGGTTGCTCATCCCCACTCTTGGATGGCTGCTTTAGCGGTAAAATATCATGATGCGCAGCATAGAGAGCTGGCCGCATCAAGTCATTCATGCCGGCATCTATGATCAAGAAATTCCGGTCAGGCGCAGGTTTCTTGTAGAGCGCTTCAGTGATCATAACGCCAGCATTACCGGCAATCACACGGCCAGGCTCCAAGATGACTTGTACCGGCAAATCACCAATAACGTCGCGAACCATGGCTGCATATTCGGCCGGAGAAGCAGGCGCATCATCATCAGAATATGGAATGCCCAAGCCGCCGCCCAGATCAATCCGTCTGATATTATGCCCGGCCTCGATCAGACGTCGGGTTAGTCCTACCGTTTTCGCAAAGGCCCGCCGCATCGGTTCCAAATCACCAATTTGCGAGCCGATATGTACATCCACACCGCAAACATCAATGCCATCAAGCTCTCCTGCACGTGCATATAGTGCTTCAGCCTCAGCCCATGGCACACCAAACTTGTCACCTTGTTTCCCCGTCGAAATATTCGGGTGTCCGCCCGCCGCAACATCTGGATTAACCCGAATTGCAACAGGGGCGCGCTTACCTAAGCCTCGTGCAACGTCTGAAAGCAATTGCAGTTCTGCAGCGCTTTCGACATTGAACTGATGAATGCCCTTTTCCAGCCCCAACGTCATTTCTTCGCGGGTCTTCCCGACCCCGGAAAAAACCACGCACTCCGGCGGTATTCCGGCTTTCAGGGCCCTTAACATTTCCCCGCCGCTCACAACATCCGCCCCGCACCCTTCGGATGCAAGTGTCGCGAGTACGGCGAGATTGCCATTGGCCTTAACCGAATAGGCAATCAAACAATCAATATCTGCAAACGCAGAAGCGATTACACCAGCATGGCGCCGCAATGTCGCTGTGGAGTAGACGTAAACCGGCGTGCCAACCGCGTCCGCGATTGCGTCAAGATCAACGTCCTCGCAATGCAGCCGCTCGGCCTTATATTTAAAATGGTGCAAAAAATCAGCCTGACATCAATTACTGGTCTGGAACGTCGGGCAAGGCCGCGCTCTCGACTTGTTCTGTAGGTGCGGGAAGCGGAAGCTCGCCGCCCAGCTCATTGGTTCTTGGACGCACCTGAACGACGACCTCTGGCGCAGGAACCGCCTGATCAACAGGCTCAACATCCTTGAAAATAGGATCAGCTCGTTCTAGCCCCCCGCGCAAGCCGCAGCCTGTCAATATGGGAAGGGCTACAGATGCCACCAAAATCAGTTTAAGCGTGTTGTTCATCGGGACCTCCAATACTTGAATCCAGTCTATTTTCCCAGTCTGCCACTTGCCGGGCCACTTCGGAAGGGGCTGTCCCGCCAAAACTTGTCCGGCTTGCGGCTGATTTTTCGACAGTTAATACAGAATATATGGCATCGGTGAGGCGCGGTTCGGCGCTTTGCATCTGTGCAAGGTCCAGATCCGCAAGATCCAAATCGTCTTTTTCGGCCATCGCGACGAGACGTCCTGTAACGTGATGCGCCTCTCTGAACGGCATGCCGAGCTCACGCACAAGAAAGTCTGCCAAATCTGTCGCTGTAGAAAAGCCTTTGGCTGCCGCCGCTCGCATATTTTCGGGATAGAACGCAATCGTTTCTATCATGCCGGTCATTGCCCGGGCGCACAGGTCAAACGTATCGAATGCGTCGAATGTGAGCGCTTTGTCGTCCTGTAGGTCTTTTGCATAGGCGAGCGGCAATGCTTTCACAGCGCTTTGCAAAGCCATAAACCGACTCGTCAACAGTCCCGCTTTGGCCCGTACCAATTCGGCGGCATCCGGATTGCGTTTTTGCGGCATAATCGATGAGCCGGTTGACCAAGCATCAGATAGTCGCGCGAATGCAAACTGGGCTGACGTCCAAAGTACAATCTCTTCGGCTAAGCGCGACAAATGCGTTCCGGCAATCGAAAGTGCGGAAAGTGCCTCAAGCGCAAAATCACGCGCTGACACAGCATCGAGCGAATTTGCCATTGGGCCATCAAAACCGAGTGCATCTGCAGTCATGTGCCGGTCAATCGGAAACCCCGTTCCCGCCAGAGCCGCCGCTCCAAGTGGACACTCGTTGCCGCGCACCAGCGCATCTCCAAGTCTGTCGCGATCACGCGAGATCATCTCGACATAGGCAAGCAAATGATGTCCGAGTGTCACCGGCTGGGCGGTCTGCAAATGGGTAAACCCAGGCATGATCGTTGCCGTATGCACCGACGCTTGCGCCACCAGCGCTTTCTGCAGCGCTTCGAGTTGCTCGGAAGCTTGGGTCAATGCCCCCCTCGTCCACAACCGGAAATCGGTAACAACTTGATCATTTCGCGAGCGAGCGGTGTGTAGCCTGCCCGCCGGCTCACCGATAAGGTCCTTCAACCGCGCTTCAATATTCATGTGAATATCTTCAAGTGCGCGGGAAAACGGAAACGTACCCGCTTCAATCTCGCCCGAAATGGTCTCAAGTCCGCTTTGAATGGCGTCATTGTCCTCGCTAGAGATAATACCCGTTGCCGCAAGCATATCTGCATGTGCGCGCGATCCAGCAATATCCTCATGCGCCATACGCTGATCAACATCTATGGACGCATTGATGGCTTCCATAATATCACTCGGTTGTGCGGCGAAGCGTCCACCCCACATTTTCTGGCCTTTTTCGTCCTGATCCGCCATATCCATTCCTTCCAGGAGAGCCTCATGCCACGACATATGACACGCGCTTTGATTACAGGGATGCTTTTGACGCTTGGCGGGGCAATTGTCTATGTCCTTATGAGCGCAAGTGCAGGGCCCGCCCCACAAACAACTTATGAGAAATTCGCTCAAGGCCCGCTTGAAGGTCTCGATTTCGCCTATGCCGGAGAGCAAATTGAGGGGGCGGAATTCATCGCACCGGACGGAACTTTGACCTCCATGCCCGCCCTCAGAGGCAAAGTACTACTGGTCAACCTGTGGGCAACTTGGTGCGGCCCGTGCGAACGCGAAATGCCGACGCTTGCCGCTTTGCAAACAGCACGTGGTGGCGACAAATTTGATGTGATTGCCATCAGTGTCGACGCCGAAGAAGATCGTGACCATGCACGCTCGGAGCTTGAGCGCTGGAGCGGTAACCAATTGCAACTCTATCATGCCCCGGATTTCAAAATTACTTATGACATAGGCGCGCGCGGATTCCCGACAAGCATTCTCTACAATGGCAATGGGATAGAAATCGCCCGATATTCGGGGGAACTGGATTGGGCAAGTTTTGAAGCGGTTGCATTCATAGATGCCGTGATCGCGGCCGATAGCTAAATCAACTTGGCTGCAAAAAATCGGTAATTATAGCTCGCTGCGTAGGTCCTGCGCATGTCAATTTCTAACTGTGAATGCTCAATTGGCCCCGCAGCAGCTGACACGCCGGCATACTTTTGCTTCAGTTCGCTCAGTCGCGCCTCCATTGGCGTATAATATTCGTTCCACCAATCCTCTTCTGGATGATCAAACCATCCGAGCAACTGGTATCCGGCGTCGGCAATCGCCTGCTCCACACCCTCGCCATCAGTCATGGCGGGATACCCTCGCCAAAACGCTCGCAGCTTCGCAGCACGTTCGTTCTCGGAGACCAGCCATATTGGCTCGTTAAAAACAACCAAGCCGTTCGGTTTCAGCGCACTGCGCCATCCCTCCAAACCGGCCTTTACGCCGACATTATAAATGCCGCCCTCACACCAGACCATATCAACAGCACCCGCCTCGGCTAAAGGTACCATCATATCCGAACACCTTGCCGAAACGCGCCCATTGACGTCACTGCCACCTATCCGGTGTTCAAGCTCGTCCAAGAATGGTTGATGTAGGTCGACTGCAATGATGCGCGCATCAGGCAAGGCTCGCGCAAGAGGCAGGACAGATGATCCAGGTCCGCACGCCATATCCGCAATCAAGGGTGCGTCTGGTAGCGACCCAACCACCAAGCCCAATGCTTTCAACGTCGACGCATGACTGCCCGCACTTTGACGGGGAAATCCTTCATGCACCTCAAAAAAAATCCGCCGCTGGTTAGGGTCAGAAAAATCCATACCCTGATTTTAACACAACATGTCCCATCCCGCTTGAGCTTTCCCGCACAAAAGTGCATTGAGGCCAGATGCAAACTCTCGCTCCCGATTATCGCGCCATCGCCCGCACCTTGTTTAACCGGACACCGGCGAGCACGAATTTCAATCGCCTCCGCAAACGTCTCAAGCGCGAGGCTGGAGACGCTATTGAACGCTTTGGCATGATCGACCGGGCGAAACCGGACAAGCAGCGTTGGCTCGTCTGTCTCTCGGGCGGCAAAGACAGCCATGCTCTGCTAGGTATTCTGCTTGACCTCAAAGCCCATGGCGATTTGCCCGTTGAGTTGATCGCTTGCAATCTCGACCAGCGTCAACCTAACTTTCCTGCAGATACTCTGCCCAACTGGTTCGATATGCTTGGAGTTCCTTATCGTATC
>JBDVDE010000104.1:0-30794 GCA_039942135.1 Hyphomonadaceae bacterium | reverse complement strand
TCAGGCCCTGGCAAGGGTCAAGGCGGAGTTCGACGGCGCTGAAAAGGAGGCGCTCGCCGCACTCGACGAAGCACGGCTGCGCCTAGCCACCGAAATCGACGCCTCGGCGAATGGCGTCGGTGCGCGGGTAGCGCAAACCATCACTCAGGTCCTGCGCACCGAACAGAAACTTCTAACGCGATACGCCAGCATCGCGGATGCGGTGATCAACGGCGCTGTTGCCGCCTCCGATCAGATCGACAAACTGCCAAACCAGGCCAAACTAGACGCGGCGGTAGCATCGCTGGAAGCCAAGGCTAACGGACTGAGTGCCGGCACGAGCAAAGATAATGCGCTAGCCACTGTTGCCACGCTGAAGTCTGCAGTCGATGCCGTTGATATCAATGCGCGAAAATCTGATGCGAAAACCCTGATCAAAAAGACGCTCGAGGTCACCGACAGATCGCTCAAAGACATCAGCAAGGCCACAACGAAAGCCGCCAGCGATGCCACCTCCGCGCTTCAGGATGTCCAGACGCTGATCACGGCTGCCCAAACCGCGGCCGATGAGTTCGTTGACGAGGAGACCAGCGAACTCAAAGGCCTTGCCAGCCAATTGCATGGTGATGTTTCAGCCGCGGCCGAGGAGGTCGCACAGGCGCTCAAGGATGAGCTGCGCCAGTGGAAGGATGAAACTGATGCGCTCGATCAGGCGGTGGCAGAGGCCGAAGCCTGGGTTGATACCAACACACGCGTCGCCGAACTTGCAACCAATCAGGCGTTGGGCGCCATCGATCAGTGGCTGACGTTCTTTGATGACCGGCTGCAAGCCGCAGAAGATGTTCTAAACAACCAATTGCGCCAGCAATTCGCAGCACAGGTGATCGACCCTGCGGTGGACGCGGTTTTTGAAACCAACAATTGGCCGGATCCCGCCGAGGTCGCCGCCGTGAAAGCGCATGCCATTCTGGTGGTTCAGACGTTGGCGAACCGCTTTGAAACCAAGTTTCGGGCGTTCACGGACATCCCGCAGGCGCAGATTAAGAAGGCGAAACAAGCCTGCATTGCGCTGATGGGTTACAAGGACAAGCTGTTCAAGGGCATTGATGCGCTGGCGGACAAGGCCGCAGGCGAACTCGCAACCGCGCTTGAGTCCTTCGAAACAGAGCTTGCTTCTGTACTCGCGGAACCGGCCAAATGGACGGAGCACGGCGCGGAAATCCTCAAAGGCACCGACAAGCTGCTCGATACCACAAACGAGATCGGCAACCAGATTGCCGAGGCCGGCGAAAACGCACGCGCATATTTGGATCGGGGCGCTGAAATTATCGCAAGCGCCAGCGACGCCAAGCCCAACGAATTACCTGGAATGGCACTGCAACTGATCTCCGCTGCGACGCAAGCTCCTGAAATCGCGGCCTTCCGCACCAATGCCGACCGCATCCGTGTGCTGATGGATGATGCCAGGGACGTTTTGGAGACCCCTGCCATTCGTGGCGTTCTCGACCAATTGGGCGATGCGCTGAAAGCACTGGGGCTGGACTTTGATTTCACGGAGTTCGGCGACAGTTTCAATCTGGATCACAAAAAGGAAGACCTTCTGCGCCGGCTCATCCCTGATCTTGGCGGCATTAAGCTATCGGATATGCTACCGCGCGCCAACATTCCGGGAGGGGTGAAGAACGCGGTCAAGGTCACTCATGATCTGGACACAAAGGCTGGCCGCGCGTGGGTGCAAGCGGATGTCAATGTGCCGCTGCCCGGGCGTGAAACGCTCTTCACTATCGGTCCTTTCACGCTCTTTTTGAAAAATAGTCGCTTGACGGCTTTTGTCCGTGCCGAGGCTAGCAAGGACCAGAAAGAGGTCGCGCTGTCGGATCGGGCGCTGTTGCTGACGAACATTGAGGCAGTCGTGGGTGGTCAGATCATGGTGACGTTGCAAGATGTCTCGATCAGCTATTCTACCCGCGATCAGCTTGAATTCAGCATCGATCCAAAAAAAATCCGCATACATCAGACGATGCGCTTCATCCAGGATACGCTGGGATCAATCTTCGGTGATGAGCTGGGCGGGCTGAAGTTCATTAAGGAAAGTGGCATCCCGGTGGGCGTTGAACACCAGTTCGCCATCCCACCGATTTCACTGATGTATGGCACGTCCGGCGTCAGCAACCTGCAGATATCGAACCGTTTTTCGCTACGCGCCTATCCCGACTTCATCATCGCCAACCGGTTCAATCTGTCGCGCCGGGAACTGCCATTCCTGTTCTCGATATTCATCATCGGCGGCACCGGCTACATCCAGGTCGACACCGAGTACCGGCCGTTTGACAAGCAACTCATGGTCGTGGTTGAGGCTGGCGCAGGCGGCTCAGCCGCGCTTGGTTTTGCCTTCGGCCCGGTCTCCGGCAGCGTGTTTATCACGCTTAGCGTGGTGTTGCGCTATCAAAAGCAGCTTGGCAGCGGTCCAAAAACCGATGACGGACTGTCGGTTTCGGTGGTGCTGGTTATCGCGGGCAGCGTGTCGCTATGGGGGATGGTTTCGATCTATCTCGGGCTGATGCTGTCAATGACCTATCACGAAAGCGGGCGCATTGACGGGCTGGGTCAGCTCTCCGTCGAGCTGCGTATCTCGCGTTGGTTCAAACTGCGGTATTCAACCCAAGTTAAATACCAGCTACGGGACGGCCGCGCCACAACCCAGGTGACATCGGAAACCTCAACTTCCGGTAAATACAAGGAAGCGCTGAAAAAATTCGAGGCGCTCGAGAAGGCGAGGAAGTCGCTATGAGTGCTATCATTCACATCGCCGCCGAGGCGGAACCGACAGAACTTCATGGTCATGACGCATTGGAGATCTTTGGCGCGCATCTTGCGATCGAGATGGACGTGGCGGATGAGGACAGCGCCGAGGCTGCGGTAGAGGCGTTTCTGACAACCCTGCCGCTAGGCAAGTTCTTCCTTTTTGCCATCGACAATGCAAATGCCGTCACCAACCTCGGCGAATTAGACCGCGCCCACGCGGTTTCGTCCTCTGACGGCGCCGTGATGGACTGGCTGCGGGACGCGCGCGATGCCTTTCGCGATCTGGCCAATCAGACGAAGGAACTGAGCACCGGCCAGAAATCCGACGACGATATCGCGTTTTTCAACAGCCCGTCACGCGACGACGCGGATATGCGCAACGCACGGGCAGTTGATCTGCTCAGGGCAACCGCGAAATGGCCCGCCCCGATTGCGCAGAACGCCAGTCTGACCGTGCCGCTGATCTGCAATGTCGCGCGTGACGAGAACAGCCACAATGTAGTGGTCTTCATCGACGCGCACCTCGACGTCGATACCCTCACCTTTGCTGCGGAAGTGGATGTGAACGCTGAGATTGCAAAACTGACGGTTACAATCCCCGGAGGTTCCACGTTCAGTATCCACACTGGAATTGTTGAGCGTTTCGATGAGAAAGTGCTTGGCTCGCTGTTTGAAAAAACCGGCAAATTCAAGACACTGGAAAATGGCGATACGTTAGCGCGCCTAACGTCTCGGATCGAGGAACTGGCGCCGTCGCTGCTGACAAGCTCTGCGATAATGGACGATATCGCGCTGAATGAGCAGTTTATCCGCGCGCTGGTCGGATTGGCCGCTGACGACGCCATTCCGCCGGAGATGGAGTTGCCGGAGGCGGTGCTTCATTTGCTCATGCAGGCAGGAATTGTCACGCTCTTCGACGTGCCGATGATCGCGTTGCAACTTCCGGCACCGGCGCCAAACAATACCGCATTCGCGGTTCCCCGAAGCGCCTTTTTACAACGATTGTCGCGTGGCATCGCAAGCCGGTTTGAGCAGGAAAACCCCGCGCTGGATGTCGACGAGGGGTTACTCTATGCTAGGTTGCACGACGCTCTCCGATTGACCCTGGCGACCTTGCACACCGTAGGACCACCGCAAACACTGGAAGGGCTGTGGACCAGTCTGTTACCGGTGATCGCAGATAATGATAGCATGCCATTGCTTGAAGAGGTAGTGGTCGGCGAGATTCCCGAAACGCGGATCACATGGGTGAAATGGCGCGAAAGGATCGAGGATTACTCCGCGCAGCTTGCCGAACTGGCAGTTTTGCTGGAAAGCGAAGCCGGAGCCGAGTCGTGGTTACTCGGCATTTGCGACACCGCGTTTCTGAAAGATGGCGCGTTCGCAATTGATCTGGGTGGAACCGGGATTCCCGAAGACCAGATTGATCCCACGCTGACCGGGCCGGAGCTAGACGAAGCCAGGGCCAGCCTGACCGCCAAACTGACCAGTCTGCATCGCGCGTTCCGGGATGATATCGAGGGCCGCTTTAACGCAGCGGAAGCGATGCGGCGTGATTTCGGTGCGCTCGTTTTGGCGGAACTGTCCAAGGGTATCACGCTTGACAACCCCGATGATCTTGCGTTTGCGCTCAGCGACAGCGACTGGTTCCGTCGCCGTGTAGGCGGAGCGAGCGGTGCGCCCCGTGCCCTTGACGGGCTGATTGCGCCATGCATACCGCTGCCGCTGATCAACCAGCCCACAATCACCGAACTTCTTGCATCAGCGTTCCAACAGCGCAGCAAAGAGATCCTCGCGAAAACCGAAGCTCTGCAGCGGTTTCGGCCGGATGCCAGCCCACAACCATTGTCGATCCGCATCACTGACAAGATTGATCCGGAGCAAATCGACAGAGCGAATGCAAGGACCTGCGGCCTCGGATTTCTAGTCCGTTCAAAGACAGACGATGGCTCGACCAGTGAGGATAAACACATCAATCTTGTTGGTCTTCTCGACCGCAAGACTGATGGCGTAGTAATCGCCGACCCAACGGTGCTGCCGACCCGGCCAGTGATGACTCCCGGCAGTGCGGGTCTATTTGTGGCCTATGGCGGCGCACCGCTGGCCTCACCAAACCGACCCAAGCCGGGGCAGGGCGGGGCTGATATGGACCCAGTGCAATTTGCGCAAAGCCAAATGGAAAAGCGCGTGCGCGGTTACCGGATTGAGGACTCCGCCGACGCGCCACCCGTGCCGGCGCTGGCTTACGGCCGCAGATATGCCGTTGCAGGCTATTGGCTGCCGGGTTCCGGCGTGCTGCCTGCCGGTGTCCGTCGCGCCGGATCCAATCTCTTTGCGCCCGGTTCACCAAGTGCAGAGTTTCACGCCCCTGACGACGCCCTGGTACCCTATCTTCGTCGCACAGCCATCGGCGACATGGAGTTGCGGACCAAGACTGATCTCCCGAAGGATGTCCATCCGTTGGCAAATGACGACCCTCGCCTTGTGCTCGAATGTTTCAACAATGGAAGGCGCCAGATAGATCTCAACAGGCGTGCCGACGGCACAGGAGGTCTTAAAGGCGAGAACCGGTTCAACGACGACGGCTTGCAAATCGGGCATGGCGGCGAAATAACTCTTCACGGCGTGGCCTTCAGCGGCGACCTCGTCACTGATCATCTCATAGTAAAAGTGCTTGGGGAGGCCGATGCTGAAATCGGGACCGCGACCCTGGCGTTGGATGGCGACATCTTGACGATCGTGGTCGAACTCTCGGTGCAGAGCGCCGCGTATTGGCTGCGTCTGATGTGGAAGACGGATGCGCCTACCGGCGGGTGTCTTAGCTTCAATGACCCGGCACACGAGCAGCAACAAGACAGCGCCGGGCGGCAAAGTCCGGTGGCCGTACTGGCACCGGATTCGATTGGGTGGACCAGCGCCACATCGCAAGAGGTGACGCTCGACGCTCCGCGCGTGTCATTCGCCGATTTCGAATGCTGGGCGCGCAATATCTCGCTATGGGCGGACAGCGCAGGCAATACCGAAGAGGCGAAAAAGCTCTTTGCCACCCTCAGATGGGCACAATCCGTGTTCGAGGAAACCGGCGATGCCTACGCCGAAAAGATGAACAGGCTGCCGGACCCGGCGGTCCGCTCACTGGAATTGTTTGCCGCAGGCTCCGATCATTTGGATGGAGATCGGTCACTAGCTGGGCAGGCCCACCTATCGTTCGAAATATCGCCCTATGATCCGGCAACTCTGCCGGTTCCCAGCGCGCCGGGCATCGCCGTTCCGGGAGCGAATACGATGACATCGGATCAGTTGAGGCAAGAAGAGGACGAGGTTTTTCTAAAGAAGATCCAAGAATTGCGTGATCTGATCGATGCCATTCATGATCGGGCGCGAGTCGTGTTCAAAATCCAGAGCGGAAGCGTTACGCGCCCGAGCTTCAGTTTCGATCAGAGCCACATCCTCACCGTTCCCGAGGGCTGGGTGGTGCGCCTTGCCGCACAACCCGCGGTTCCGAAGCGCTACTTTGAGGGTGTGGTTGACGGAATTGCGTTTGACCATGGCATGCTCCAACTGGCCCAGGGGTCTATCGGCGAAATGGTCCTTTTTGACGGTGCGAAGTTGCAGATTGAGGCGATGACCGGCATTCCACAAGATATGGCGGTGCCGGCTTCAACATTGCAAAGCACGACCCGGGGGACCGAACGCGCTTACGCGCTGGATTTCCTGCCCCGCGGCGAAGATCGGATTTTCGCCGCCGCCCAGTTGATTGTGCAGCGATCGCGCCCCACCGGCCGTCCGATTTATCGCTGGATCGATCCCGTGCCAAAGGGGCGATTTGCCGAGCGACCTGTGGTTGGTATCACGTCGTCAGCGGATCGAACCGGCGAAGTTGGTCACGTGCCCGCCGCTGAGCTGGACGCTTTCGAGGCTGACGCCTTCTTTGGGATCGGGCGGAATGACGCTGATCGCAAACCTGTGATCCGCCTGCTGCCCTCGCCGGCGGTCACACGATTGGGCACCCAGGACTGGCCCGAACGCTCCGCCGCTTACTTTCGTCACCGGCTGGAGCTGCGCAGCCGGTATGTCGGGGCCATGCGAGACCCGGCCCAGGCTATTGTCAGCGTCGAGGAGTCGGGCACCGCGAAATGGGCCTCTCGGACCGTTATCCTTGCCGACCCGCTTGCCGCCGATCTGACAAGGCCGCAACTGCGCGCTTTCTTTCCGGTTCAGCGCATGGCGCAGAAGGACACAAGAACTCCGATCCCACCGGTTGCATGCGTGCTCGCCGAGCCGCCGTTTGAGCAGCTTGGCCTCGCCGACCGCCTCGACGCAGACCTGAAGACCATCAATACCTATCGGATAAACGAGGAACCGGTCGGTGATTCAGGTGAAACGCGCGGCCGTCTGCGCGTTGACGGATTACGCAAGGAGCTGGGCCCTGACCCGCGGCTCAGCTACTTCCCGGTTGCGGACAAGGAGGCGCGAGCAGCGTTACTGGCGGTCGAGGGGCCTGCGGGCCTGCATTTTGAGGCCGACACCGTCAGTGCACCGGCCTTTTCGAACAGCCAGTTTCTGCTTCATATTGCCGTGGACGACACCGGCGAGGCCCTCCCCGCCGAGTTGGAGGAGAGTTTTGCCGGTGTATCGCTGACCCGCTATTCCGACCCGGCCTGGAGTTATGTGAGAGACGTTGAAAGCCGATCCGCCCTGACCGATAACTTGCCAGACTTCAGCGCAAGCTGGATTGATCTCGAAGCCTCGCTCAAGATTGGGATCGATAGTGCAAACGATGTCGTTCGCATCGAAAAAGCCGGCGGCCAATTCACGATCAGCGTCAGTGCGGCCGCCCTCTTTAAGGACGGCGGCGACGGTTTCAAGGAGCTGTGCCAGGTCACGGCCAACTTCGCCACGGCATCTATTCTGATCCGGCCACTGGGCGACGACCGTTATCTGTTAAGCGTGCATAGGAAGCCTGATACGACGTCCCGCGATGAGGTCATGGATCAGGGGCGCATTGATCGCCCGCAGCTGATTGCATCGGTTATTTTCAAGGCTTCAGGCACTTTACAGTTCCACCCAGCCGTCCAGATTCGCGCCACCCGCCAGTCAGATTCGACTTTTGTTGAATGGGTTCGGACGGCACGCGATATGTCCCATGTCGCTCTTCGAGGCGACGATAAAGCGGAACTGCCGGATCAGCGACGTAGACTTGATGAGTTGACGCCGGTTCTGCCCGCCTCCGGCCGAGGCAGGCTCGTGTTTCAGAATTCGGATGCTGAGGATTGCAGGATCAGCAGTCCAGTTACGTTGCGCCGCTATCCGCTGCACGTGCATCGCCATCTTGTATATCTGGTGCGCAAGCCATCCGCTCAGATCGGCCATCAGATCGACCTATTTGACCAGGCTTTGCTGGCGGACGGCTGGGGACAGGCGGCGCTTGAGGTCGCGCCCGGTGCTTCGGTCAGTTTGGCAGAGCTCGAAACCCGTGCGGAGATTGTGCGCGTGCAGGGCGAAACGACCCGCAGCGACGGATTGGAACGCTACAATTCCGGACATTTTGACCTGGCCTCGACCCGCGCCCGGCCGGTCGATGGGCAAGCGCCCACACCGATCCGTCATATGCGGTTGAATTTTCGGGCGGCCAATCAGCCTTTGGATCTGCGCCTTCTGCGTTTTGACCTGAGCATTCCCGCTACGCCGCAAAGCGACCAGGTTGATCTGTCGCTTGATCCCGGCATCACATCCAGTCAACGTGTTTGGTCGTTTGATCTTTTCTTGCTTCAGCAGCCCAATGGCTCCAATGGCGGCAGGCACAAGCCAAGCTGGAGCATTCGCTGGCCGGGCGGCAACGAGGAACTGAAAGGGGAATTGCCCCCTCTGGAACAATTCTTTGATGCTGAGGCTTTCGATCTAACGGTTTTTGATCAGGCAAACCTGGCAGATGATCGCTGGCTGGACATATCGTTGCTTCACAGCGCTAAGGTTCGCGGATCAAGCCAGTTGCCGCGCGCGGATAGCTTCGATTTCGACTGGTTGTTCGGGGCGGTCTCTGGAGACGAGACCTTGCCCGATGCTCTTGCGCCAGCACGTCTCAACCGCTTGCCAGAGGTACAGGCTCGCTTAATTGGGCAATCCGATCCACTGGATATCCAATTCAAGTGAGACCGATATTTAGGCGGCTAGTGTGCAAACGCCTGTACCAAAACCTTTGAAACACTGCGAATTGCAATCTCAACGAGATGATTATCTTGTTGATAATATACAACTGAACAGCCTTTGAGTAGCTGTCTGGGTGCTTGGACGCGAGACTTGAGGTTACTTGACAGCGTGCACGCGCGAGTACTTATCTTCGACGAGAAGTAATGAAAACTAGGAATTATTGTGTCTTTAGGTTCTAGTAGAGCTACTGTCCGTTCAAAGCGATCAGCTTTCGCAGATCAATTTACATGAACGATCGGAATCGGGCTGCTTGGATGTCCTGGCTTGTTTCGTTTACGCAATTCCGACGACACGATATGCTTCCAATTCGCCGTATTGTAGCTGCGTAAAACCGAGTAAAGTGCTGTGCCCAAAAGGTCTCGGCGAGGAAGGTCAATTGCAGCCTGCGGAACACCGGTCGAGTACAAAACCGTCTGTGCGATGCAAATTGCCACCTTCAACAGTTCCGAAGGAGGTGAACTCCAAGCTTCACTTGGTAAGAAACAAGCATGATCACTGTTTGCGAGTTCGAAGGGCAGCCCATGTCCATTTATCAAAGTGAACAGGGCGGATATTGCCTTTGCTTCTAAGTCATCCAAAATATGTCTAACTTCACGAATGCGTTCCGACTGCACTGGAAAGCATAGAACTTTCTTTGCAAAACCTTGTTTTTTTCTGCTATTCGGGAAGCGCACTTTCAGATTATGACTGCATCCGCAATATAACCGAGGTCCATCGATTAAGACATATATGCCTGGGCATTCTGCGAGTGTTCTTTTAACTTGAAGTTCACATAGATAGGCAATCTGTGGTGGAATTAAGAAGCCTACTTCTTTATCGGCTTCATTACTACTGGAAACATATTCCACGGCAGCTACTTCCTGATCTTCGAGAAATAGTCGACCTGATGCGCTTCATTTTTTGCTGCTTTGGCAACTTATTACACTCAAGACGTTCAGTGTGTTTATCCGCCGCCGCCGCCAGCTGACGGGACGCAACGATACCACTACTATTCGCACTATAGGTGTCAGTTGTTGCACTCCGTCTATGGTTCAAGACTTCTGTCGCTAACTCCTTCTCGGCTGGAGATTCTGATACGATGAATGCAGCGGCAACATTACGGATCATCTGTGCTGAAATGCGACTACCAAATAGTGTTTCCGTCATGTCGCCAATGCATTCACTTAAGTGCCCAGGAGTACAGGGAGCACCGCCGTGACCTACAAACAACCGCGTTTCTTCTTCAGGAGCAACAAGAGGTCGGTGAAGCGTCAAGTATGCTGTGATGGCTGCCCGAAGCTCATCTGAAATGGCTCGTTCGTCGCGATTTCGGTCTTTCGTTTCTGTGGGAGCCAAATACAACCGCGACAGGCTGGGGTCAAAATGCTGCTCTAAATCTAACCGTGCGAGTGAAGATATTCGTATCGGTGAGTTGATCAGCATCAACACCGATAACAGCGTTCTAGCAAGCGTATGTGCCTGCAGCTTGGCTCGGAAGCCTGTCGCCTCTAAATGCGATTTTCGTGCAGCCTCTATCCCTTGAAGAGCCGCAATTCGCAGCTCTTCGAGCGCGACAGAGCGCTGATTGGCCCGGGTGGGGTGGCCACGTGCCGACTTTTTTATTTCGCGATGAAATTTCATAAGCCAGTTCCAGTCGCGCTCTGGATAGAGATCGCGACCAAGTGCCAAAAGACGACTTGCCTCATTTACCATGCTGTAAATAGAGAAACTTCCAGTGACGAACATCTCTCGTCGATACTTAACCCAAGCCCGGAAAGAACCTGGAGAGAGATCAACTTTCAGGTCATGCGCGTGGCAAAAATCAAAGTAATTGGCGCCCACTTGGATCATCGCTTCTATTGATGATGGCGAACGTAGGTCGACTATTTCACCATCCGCCAGACCTTCTGAGCAAATATGCAACTTCGGAAGAGCACGGCGGTGCCAAGCTTCTGGAAACCGGTGGATATTGCGTTCGATGACACCGGACAGCAGCTCTCTTTCACTTCGCTGCCGTTTTCTATCCGCAGGTAAAAATGCGGGAGTTGAGTTGAACACTTCGAAGATGACCTGCTTCATGACTGAACGTCTACGAGAACAAAGATCTTCCGTGCGACGCTCAATGAGTTGAGGCGTAACAAAGGTTGGCGGCAATTCATCCTTCTTAGCTTCGAATAGCCAGCGACCAAGAAGTCGCCGAAGCTCTGTGGTGTAGCTCTTGGACTTACCTTGGAAAGCAGCGCGAAAACTATCAGTGATTTCGGCTGGCCAATCTTCTTGGGGAAGAGATTCCGTGCATCGCTTAGTCATATATCAACTCCCGAGCTGCTTCTCAAAGTGAACCATGAAATCGATATTTCCCAGTGCGCGTTGGGTCGCCCGGTCGAGGAGTTGCAAGTAACGCTTTTGGGCAATAATTTTGCTGACTTCCGCATAGTACGCGCGCGTCGTTTCGATACGTTTATGTTCCAGAATTTCCTGTACGAGCCCCATTGCACTTGGGTCCATGTCCAGAATTATTTTAGCAGCGATATGGCGGGCCACATGCATGTCGACATTCAGTGCGCACTTGTTCCGCATGTGTTTGGAATAGGTCTGACTAAAAGCGTCGGGGCTGTGATATCCGAACCCTTTCGCGTACTCGCCACCTGAACCAAGTTCCTTTCGTTGCCGTGCGCTACCGGGAAAAAGATGCTCATTTGCCGAGGAAACCTCTTCTCGAGAAAGTGCAATGGGCCTAAATAGATGTACGAAATCTCGGATCATACCCACCGTTTCAGGATCAATCCGTACCTCAACAGCGCGCAAATTTTTCATTTCGACTGCAGGAAGGTAGAGACGCCCTTCACCGTTCCCAACCGGAAGATGAATATGTGGCTGCGGTCCGGAGACCCTTAGTCGGGCCAAGTTCGTCCGTCTTAGTGGTGAGACGCGTTGCAGTATTTGCAGGATCAACGCAGAACGGGCGATGGCTGCGTCTTTGGGGCCAATACCACTTAAGCGCGCTTTGCCGCCAAGTGCCTCCGCCCAGAGCTGCCCGGGAGCTTTGAACCAGCGTAAAAGAACCGTGTCGTGATTAAATGGTCTCAACATGTCAGCGTGCCGCGGGCCGATCCTCAAGTCCTCATAAATCAGTCGGACTGAACCATCCGGCATCTTCTTTTTTCCGACGATCGCGGGATCAATCTTTTTGATAAACTCGCTTACCTTTTCCAGTTGGGCTGCATCGACGCCAAGCAGTCTTCCGGCTTGTACGAACATCTTGAGTAGACCAGTTTCGTAGATGCCTTTTTTATTGGCGTCCCAGTCTTTACCTGCTTTTTCGAGTTTTTCCCTACGGATCTGCCACACTGCGGTAACGAAGACGCGGGCGTTCTGCGCTGTAAACAGCATATCAATTGTCTCTGGCATCCCAGGGCCGCTCATTTCATACGTAGCCGCATGCCAGACGCGTTTTACCGACCTCCTCCAGAGTTCGGCTGTAGCAGGATTAATCGCTAGTTCATTGCTGTCCAATTCAGCATCTATCTCTGCTTCAGGAACACCAAGATCATCGTCGATCAAATCTTCCCATACTCCACCGCTGCGGTCGGCTCTGGAAGCTTGACCGAGCAATGCATCTAATGGTTCGCGGATTCTAGAGGGGACGTCCTCCCATGCGACATCTGGCAACCGTGCGACGGCGCGACTACGGTCAAATAACACGGACTTGAATGAACCTTCTTGCACAAGGCCATTCCATATTTTCATTGCCGTTCTCAACTTATTCTCAAATGATTTGGCGTGGGTTTGCCGTTCGACATGTACAAAGTAGGCCAAGTCTTCTTTTGTCAGATCCAAAGGAATTTTGGCGTCAGCATGGAACATCATTGCCAAGCGACGGAAAATGGCTGTCACAGAAGGTGAGTGCATCGGGACTCGAGCCACAAGCATATCAACTGTTGTTTGCCAGTCTTCGTTAAGGCGCGTTGTATCTGCCTTTATGCGGCCAAGGCTGATTGGGTCGACAAGGCGAATGGCAGCGAGGATGAGTGTCTTCTTGTTCTTCAATGTTTGGATCGAGCCGACCCCCAAATCTTCGGGTGTCAGCGCAATCAAATTTGGGGCAATAACAGTCTCGGTCGCAATAATGGTGTCGACTGGTTGGTTGAGGTGTTTCGCAAATGTCCTGATCGCGGCTTCAGCACGCTTTGCACGCTCTATCGGAAAGTTTAGATGCGCGGCATCAATTGCGTGTTCACAAGTCACCAACTTACCACTGAGCTTGATGGCGAGAGTTCGGATCGGATCTTCATCCCACACCCTAATGGCCCGTCTTGCATCAGAGAATACCTGAGCAGCTTTTTTGCCAATCTGGTTTCGCAATGTGGGGGCGGGATCTTCAGCGATAAAACGGATTTCATCCACACTTAGATCCCCGTCTTTTGATATATTACGTTGCAAATTTCTTAACGACGAAATGGTGCTACTGCGCGTGTGGTGCGACATCTTCTTCAAGCGCAGCGCTAGTTCTAGGTCTGCGGTGGTCGCAGTATATTCAGTATGATCCAACATGATTTGGTCTTTTCTATATTGAGGGGCAGCGTTTTTCGTGGGTGGCAATTTGGTTCAGACCAGCAATCCTGAAACGTTGCGGGATTAGTGACGGGTGGCGCCTTTAGGTGCCCTTTGGTGCCTTACAGTGACATGGAGAGACATTTGGTGACTTCGGGTCGGTGAGGGTTGCTTGAAGTCCAACCAATTTAAGATAACCCTCCACAACCCGAACTAATTAAGTCTTTGATTTCAATCGATTCTATGTCTCTCCGCATTCTCCTTGGCCACGGCGTTCCCACAACCGCATCATTTCATCGGCGATTCCAAGATACCGCCACAACGAGACCGCGGAGATAATCCAGCGACCATTCGGGCGCGCGGCATTCAATTTGCCGCTAGTAAGAAGTCGCTGAACTTGGCGGCGGCTTCTGCCGAGGTAGTCGGCAGCTTCCTGGCTCGTAAAAATTTCATCTGGTGCAGTAAGATGCATGCAAGAACTCCTGTTTCGTGTTTCAAAACAGATGTGCGCGCAATGAATGAAAATACAAAGCTCTTGGGATCAGAGATATGTGGATAAGTGCGTTTCAGCGGTGTTTGAATCGAACGCAGGCTGTTTCACACATAGCTGACCGAACCTCCGGCGTTAATTAAGTGTCGCCATGACAGAACCTCTATTGAAAAGCCTATTCTTTTCGCGAGTTTCACAAAACCCATGCCCTTGCATTCCCTAAGCTGACCGGTCTGCGATGCAAAAATTATTCGCTGACACCCTGCATGCCAAAGTGTTTCCAAGGCTTCAGAATGTGATTGGGTCGGATGTTCACTTTCATCTGACAGCGCATAGAGAATAGGCGCGAACCTTGACACGAGCTTGTGGAGCGATTTTGGGGCGAACCCCTCCAACGGAACAAAACCTTCAACCATCAGCACCATATCAAATACCCGATACCCGCTCTCAAAGATCGCATGCGGATCGCTCATGGTGTCAATAGCAAGATCAAGGGGAACCAGCGTGGTATGGGCCACCTCTGACGTCATCGGGATCGAACCGGCCAGCACTCCCCGCCTGAAGCTCAAAGAATAGGTGCCAAGCCTTTCCACTGCGTCATCAAGGCGACATGTGCGTAGGCCGAGGCGATTGAGCAGATGCGGATCCTCATTGGTGAAACACAGGAGGTCATTGGATGCGACCTTCAGTTTTGTCAAAAGCACCTCATAAATTGCTACTACCGAACCCGGTTGGGTGGCCTCCTGCGGGAACGCAGGCACCATCATCTGATCAGGCAGCGCATTCAGATCCGCGATCCCCTCAACATCGCGCCCCCGGGTAAGAAGGACCGTTGGAAGACCGGTCTCTTCCGCAAGGCGGCATAACTGACCGCTGAATGTTTCGGGCTCATCGGCAGACACCACAGCAGTCTTCTGATGACGTGCGGGGAGTAGGAACAGGTCGACGGCCGACAAATCAAGACACAGCGCCCGTGCGCGGCTTTGCGGCGGATCGGGCCTACGAATGGTCATCTCGAAAGCCTTCCTGAACCTGTGCCCATTCTGTCCTTGAAATCGCTTCGCGAACCGGAAGGGCCGCACCCAGTAACCCTTTACCCCTGTTTCCCAAGATTTGAACAAGGTGTTCAGGCGTCGCACATTTGCCAAGCTTGTACCAGCGAGAGTTTGTCCGCGCCCAATCCTGTTCCAGATCTAAACCGCACAACCGCGATGTCCGGAGCCATCTGTTGCTGAGCAGTGGATGGTCACTCACATATCCAATCAAAGCACAATTAACACCGCCTGGATCCCGTACCGTTGTCCATTTCTCGAGCCGTGGGGCTGTTGCGAGCACGGCTGGCTCAGGTCCCGCAACAGCCAGTTCCAAAGATCTCAAATGCATGCGCTTGAAGAGCTTTGCGGTTGCAACGCGACATGCGCCCGTCCACTCACCCGCAGAAATAACCGGCTGGCCATTTCGCTCCGCTTCTTTGAAAGACACACTAAGCTCCTGGAACAAGTTCGTCAGCTCTGGCCCAATGGCATCGCTCTTGATGTAACCAAGTTCAAACCATGACTTACTGTCTAGCGGCGCCGATGCCTGAAGCTCAAGGATCCACGCGATGTCGTCGTCATTATGATCCACTGCAGCTCTCCCAAAATGCTGCATCTTCCGAGCACCCCAACCGATTGTAGTGCTCATCGAGGTACGGGATTACAATCTCTGACATATCTTCTTCCTTTTCACGCGTAACGGATATGAGTTCATACCGAGATGAATAAGAGTCAAAAGTCGGATCTTGCTAGGTAGAAATTCAATTTCAAAATTGGAACTAATGAATGGCTTGATGGATTTCTGTTTTTCGCAAAGCAGTTTTTTAATCCATGGCCTTGCTATGTGGAGTAGTTGCAGTTTCGGAAGGCATTTTTCGCAAAATTACGATTGTAACACTACTGCACCAAAGAAAATTTTTTGAGGCATTCGGCCATGGAAAGGCTTTGGTGTATTGCCCACAACAACCTTCCAGTTCCAAATCGTTTTATAGATCGCGACCACCAAATGAGTTTGTATTGTCTGGGGCACAAGATCTCTCGAGCATCGACATGGGGCACTTTACTTTTCGGGATATGTTGTGGTTGTCGGCTGTGAAAACCCAAAAGGGATCTATCACAATCCCACGAAACTGAGTTGAGTGGAGGGGCGGCCGATTTTGGTACACTAATGATGCACACCATGGAGAATTCGTTTTGGTGCGCGACGCATTAACGTATGATCGGTATCTTTTGCCCGCCAAGCTATCTGACGCCGTATTATCAAGAAACGTGAAATCATTGATACTACCATTGCCGAGCTAGGGTGCCTTGCCGGCTTTCTGAGAAACGTTCGGCGGTAACGGGCTGTTTGGTGAGGCCGCCCCGCAAGCTGAGGCATCCATTCTAGTTATCAGCATGACCGACAGCCCTGAAACGCGTTAAGGCATGGCCGTGTTCGACGCCAGCCGGAGCAACATCGGCACCGCGGCCGACGCGCCGTCCAAGGCCACGCTCAAAAAGAACTACGAGTCCATTGGGCTGCGGACCGGCATCCTTCTTCGAAGGTTGGCTGTGATCCGAATGCAAGGTTCATTGTTTTGCCAAATGCCAAAAATGTAACGCTATCAGCTTTTGCGCTGGATATAAAAATTGTTTAATAACAAAGGATTATGATCTTCGAAAATCAAGCGTTACAAAATGTGTGTAAAATATCCATATTTTTCAATTGCTTACATTTCGTAACGCGTAACGCCCGAACATATGTCCTTGCGTGCGCGCGTGTGTGCGAGCGCGTGCGTGCGTATGCGTGTCTATACACTTAGATATATATCGTTACATTGTTATAAATATATATAACACACTGGATTCATTAAATAAAAAGCGTAACAGAGGCCGTAACAAAACTAAAAATCCGTTACAGCGTTGTTTTTGCTAGTAAAATCAAAGATGCAGGCCCAATTTTGGTGATTTTGCGTTACATTATCATGGATTTGGGACTCAGATCGGCACTTTCAGCTTATCGCGGTAGCTTGCAACGCTCGAATAGTGGTTCAAAAGTGTTGTAACGCTTTTTTTCATTCTCGCGCTTGAATAGGCAGCTTCAGATGGAATTTGCCTGATGGCGAGGACAGTGTCCTGCAGATCAGCATGCTCACGATTGCGGACTTTCAAGATAGGAAATTCTCCGCCTCCAACGCGGAGAGGGTGTGTGAAAACTCCGCCACTTTGCTCAGATGATGGTATGATTTCTGTATTCGATACGGAGGTTGTTCATGTCGCATTTTATCGAAGGTTTGGATCGCCAGCAGACGATGTTGCTGCCTGAACATCTGGACGATTATGTAGACGAGAACAGCCCTGTCCGTGCCATTGATGCTTTTGCCGACTTGTTGGAACTTGATGTGCTTGGCTTCAACGCGCGACCCGCTAGCACTGGTCGGCCAGGGTATCACCCTGGGCTGATGCTGCGGATTTATCTGTACGGCTACCTGAACCAAGTCCAGTCATCGCGCCGCTTGGAACGTGAATGCGGTCGCAACCTGGAGCTTATATGGCTGACCGGTCGGCTGAAGCCCGACTTCAAGACAATTGCGGATTTTAGGAAGGACAACGGCCCTGCGATCCGCAAGGTTTGTCAGCAATTTGTCGCCCTATGTCGCGACATGGATCTGCTGAATGGGGATGTGGTCGCGATTGATGGCAGCCGGTTTAAGGCCCTGAACGCCAAGGCCAAGAATTACACGCGCGGTAAGCTGCGTCAGAAGCTGGGTGAGATCGACAAAGCAATTGAACGCTATTTAGGTGAATTGGATCGTGCTGATGAAGTGTTTGAGCAGACCGGCACGGTGCTGCCAGAGTCGCGCATGGAGCGCACTCTGAGAAAGCTGGAACACCTGAACAAAGAGGCCGTACGCTATAGATCAATTGAGCAGCGAATGGATGAGACAGGCGAAACGCAGGTCTCATTGACGGATTCTGATGCCCGTTCAATGGCGACCACAGCACGCATGCCGCGTATCGTTGGTTACAATGTGCAAACGGCAGTCGAGGCTCATCATCACCTCATCGTTGCACATGAGGTCACAATGCTTGGGTTCGACCGCGATGCATTGTCCATGATGGCTGCGGCAGCGAACGATGTCATGACAACAGATCAGCTCACAGCGATCGCGGACAAAGGCTATTACAAGGGCGAAGAGATTGTCGCCAGCGAAGACGCGGGTATCGCAGTCGTTGTTCCCAAACCCATGACATCAAACGCGGCTGCACGCGGTCAGTTTGATAAGGCTGACTTCGCCTATGACAGTGACAAGGATGTGTACGTCTGCCCGGCAGGCGAGAACCTGACCTACAGGTTTACTAGCCCACAAGATGGCAAAGCCATCAGAACGTATTGGTCGGGTGCCTGCGCCGAGTGCGCAATCAAAGCCAAATGCACGACCAGTAAAGAGCGCCGTGTACGGCGATGGGAGAAAGAGGATGTACTGGAACGGGTGCAAGAAAGGTTGGACGCAGACCCGGCCCAACTGGCTGTCCGCAGCATGACCGTCGAGCATCCCTACGGCACGATCAAATCCTGGATGGGCGCCACCCACTTCAAGATGCGCACCCTGAAAAACGTCGCCACCGAAATGGCACTACACGTGCTCGCCTACAACATGACCCGCGTGATGAAGATCATGGGCATTCCGGCGATGATCGACGCGATGAAAGCGTAAAGGGGTTCGTGCGCCCTGAAATTTACGCCAAATATGCCTGATCCGTCTCGGGTGGCCACCACCGGCCTCGCAATCCATCGTGCACGTCAAATGACGATCTCACGCCAAAACGGATACAAACATCAAAAACAACTGTGGCCATCGCTATCAACCGAGTTTCCACACACCCTCCGGACTTTGCCGACATTTGGCCGATGTCCGCTACGGCGACCCTTCGACGCGCTTAGGCGCTTTATGTGACATATCAAATATCTATTTTAGCATTGTCCCAATCTTCTACTGAAGCCCAGACCTCCATTTCAATATGTATGGGTTTGGGACCAAACTTCTTGAGTTCCGGCGCTAACGAAATCGCGGTCAAAATCGCGAGTAGAAAGTATATAAGGCCCACAACTTCATATGATCTGATCTCAAGACTCTTATAATGCTTCGTTTTTGCGAGTCCCAAACAGAAGCACCCAATGAACATACACAACTGTACTCCCATTTTAATAAACGTTGCCACTACTGGGTCAAACATTGCTGCTACAGCAACCAAAGACACTGCGCTTACCGAAACCCCCGCCCAAATCCATGCCAACATTTACTTTCTCCTTCATCAGCAGTGAAAGCTAGCTATTAGCTTCATCTCCAATATGAAGGTTGGTTTTTGAAATTTCAGTAAAATGAAGTATCAATGGATTGTATCAGTAAACTTGTACAAATGAGTCGCGGCCGCGTAGAGCAATAAGGTTAGTCGCCATCAACGAAATATAAATGATCAGACCTTCCCTGCATGGATATGATGATAACGGCGCAAGCGGCATATCATAAACAGTCGTGGCATAAAAATTGCGTTTTTAAACGCCCTAAATGATCTCTCCAAGCAGCTTTTGTATAGCTCCTACCCGCAAAATATCTCGTTTGGAGAAAGTGCTCGCACGGAATCTACCCCTATGCCCTCTTAGCAAGCCTTTGATCTCTCCATCATGCCAAATTGCAAACGCAAAGAAAGATCTTACATCCTTCGAGTCGTGGCTCTCGTATGCCACCTTCTTCCACCTGATCTTCGAATGAATTTTTTTTAGCTCACTAGCGTTGTGAACATTGTGGATGACAATTGGAGAATCGCGAGTCGATGCAAAGCCTGTTAGTCCATCTTCCTCATCCACGTAGTACACATTTTCGCTTCTATTGTTAAATCCAACCCTCGTAGCCGTTGTGATAGATGGTGATAAAACCCAACGATCACCACCGTTCCGCGCTCTGAAAAATGTAACGTCGTCACACCCAAGAATTTCGCGAATGCTGTGAAGTAGTGAGACATTAATCTGGGCAATAGTACCACCTATAATACCCATAAAAACATCCTCAAAAATAATGTTTTGGCGTTCTATTAACCTTCGGCGCATCTCGCTTATCGTAATGCGGCAAAGTTGCTCAATAGTTTCTAGTTTACTCCCAACTTCCAATGACTCACGATGTAGTACAGCGATAGAGTAGTGAAAAACGCCATTTTGATCTATCGAATGATGTGAAATGAGGCCCGAGCTGGAACGTTCTGTGCGTGGTTCGACAGGATAGTCATCCGCAAGAATATAATTACCGTTTTCAGAAGCCATTTCCGTAGAATCCTTCCTAAGAACATCTATAGAAATTGTATTAGCGAGTGATAAAACCTTTCTTTTGAAAATCGTAATGAGCTCGGCGAAATCATGTTCAATTGAATGATCTCTTTTTATTATCTTTGACCACGCTCCAACCTGCTCGATGAAATCGCTAAGCATCCTACTATGAGCTCCGATTTCTGGCCGTAACGTCTCACGGTATTCTTTGCAAAGGGGTTCAACAACTCCAGCCGCCTCAACGACTAAGCGTTCGGCGGATTTGTCATAATTTTTTGGTCGTACAGACTCCAGATTAACGACACCTATTGCCTCACCGCCATCAAAAATTGGTGCTACTAGTTCGGATTTGATCTGTTTGTCTGATGGCGTGTAGTTCTCGTTCCTCCACACATCATCTAAGTTCTGAATCTCACCGCTATCCATCGCGGTGCCACAAATGCCCTCTAACTGCCCAAGGTAAAGAAACTTCTCACGACCTTCACCATGAGTAATATACTTTAATGTTCCATCCCAGCGTTTAAAGGCTGTATATCCTCTTGTGCTATTCGTCTCGCTAACACATGCGGAAGTTGCCGCCCTAATACTCTGTTCCAGAAAGTTTGCGCGATTCTCAAGATTCAAGAAAACTGACTCGATCTCCTGGCGCAATAGAGCGAGGTTTACACTTAATTTTTTTTGAGATTCAGGCGAGTTTGGATGATATGTACTCATTTCATCCTTGAAGTAGTCGACTAAGATGACCCCGGTGGGTAAGTTATCATAGCTAACGCTTAGAGCAACTTCGAACTCTGTACGCGGATCGCCTTGTTCGAACTCTCCTCTTTCAGCAAAGAGCAAAGAAGGCGTTCGGAGGGCCTTTCCTATTAGGCCATCCTCAATGCGACAGGTGTTGAATATCCATGCTGGGTCTGTGCGAAGATTGGCCCGTGACCGAATATTGCCTTGATCCCCTACAAGTACAAGAATGCATCTTGGGATATTGGCTTTTTTGGTCATCTCGCCAAGAACCGTTTGTATCTGACGCTCTACAGCGGCTAGGTAGGTTGCGGGGAATATTGCTGTTTCAGGGGTCATCTCAGGCACCAATTGATTTGTTCTGATTGGCAAGGTACGAGAGCATTGTGTCCCCAACAATCGAAACGAGGGTTGTCGCAGAAGGTCCGACCTCGCGGCCCATCAGTAAGCGTCGGATGTTTCGGTATACCCGCCTGTGCTCTCGTATATGGGCCGTGCACTCAATGTCCGTCAGTGTAGAGAGTTCGGTCAACTTGTGTTTAGAGCGGACGAGTGATGTACTGTGATAGCCATTCGATCGTTCGCTTTTTCGCCGCTCGATTAGAAGGGTAAGCCAGTACAGAAACTGTGACACTTCCGAGAAGCCGGAAAAAGCCTCCCGATGCTCGTATAAACTCTCAATAATTTGCTGCGGAATTTCTTCTCGACCATCCTGATTGTGACGTAGATCGGGAGCCGAAACATTTTTCTTGAAGACAACGTTTGACATGTGCCTCAGGCATAGAGCATCTTGTCGCTTTATTTTGGCAAGCCGACAGCGCTCCTGGGTAAGAATTTTCAAAAAACGAGTGAAGTTGGAACGCTTTGGAAGTAGCTTGAGAGTTGTCTCAGCGCCAATTTCAGAAACTTCTTCAATGAGTTCCTTTGGGTTTTTGTATCCAGCCGATGCGAGATACTCCTGTCCGAACGAAGACAACAGCGTTACTAGAATACCCTCCGGGCTATAAATCCCGTTCACTCTAATCTTTTCGATGCTCGGATTTTGACGAAGATTTCGCTTGGACAGAGGTGTTTCATCATCGCCATAAACTAAGCCTACGTGCAAATACCATGATGGGCACAGGAAAGGTAACGGACGAACTGAGTGATTGGCTTGGCGTCCTGTTCTTTGTAGTAAATCAATAGCCTCGCGGGCCGTTGCCATGTAAGATGGATCACGGTTTGTGGCGAAAGCATGCCTGAGTGCTGACTGAATTGCCATTTGCTTGCAAGTGAAGTACGAATTTTGTTGGCGAACATCGCGCACAACAAGAGAGTTGTGCATGAGATCATCAACAGCTCCCGCGAACTTGTAAAGATACTTCCAGCCTGTGCTAGTCTCTTCGGACTTCCACGCTACGTCAAAATTAAGTGGGTCGCCCTTGGGTGATGTTTGTGGGATTCTGTGCAGCACAGTTGGTCCTTTTACCGCGTCAATCCATGCTACTCGAGAGAATGCTGAATTCTCATTCATTGCACTGACGTCCAGAAAGACGCGATCATTGTCTTGTTTGCAGAGCCCATGATCGATCAAAAGATCAAGAGCTGCTTTGTAGTTTTTCGTTGCCCCATGGTCTGTCTGAGAATAATAGTTAGAGCCAATACCAAGCCAATCTAGATCCTTTAGAATTAGTTTCTTGTAAATGTCACTGTTTGGGCCGAGACGAATCGTATCCGTGTCATCCATCCTGATGTGAAAATGACCCGAGTTTTTACTACTGCGAGCCAACAAGAAGGAAGCAAGAGCGGTTCTAAGGCTTCCAATGTGCAGCGAGTTCGAGGGTGTCGGTGCAAAGCGCGTTTGGATAGGAACAGAATGGAGTAGTTTAAGTAACAGAGAGTCAGAAAGTTCCTTTGATCGCGAAATAACTTCTGGGCGCAGTTTATGCGCACCGAAGTGTGCTAGGAAACCACGATATGCAGCTGATATTGATTTGAATTTCTTGGCTTTGCCGTTAGCGAGATAGTTGGGTAACAAGAAACGACTTTGAGGGGCCATTAGGTACTGAGTATACAGAATAGCATCAAAGAAGATGAATCTAAACGTATCATTTGGGTCCTCAAAAAAAGGGTCAACACAGTTTCCAGAAAAACCTAAGGCTTCCAACTCCGAATGAGAAGCCAGTCGCACCTTGTCTGTGCAGTTTGTTGCTTGTTGAATTTTCTTGAAGTCAAGTTTGGCGTGTGTATCGGTGATGGCAAGAACGTAGTCGTCGCCAGCGCGCATTACAATGAATTTGGCCTCTCGTTTTAGAGAAGCAGTTAGGGTGTTATCTCGTCGAGGCAGCGATGATTCATAGTACGATAAGCGGTTTGTAAGCGCGGCATCATCGCGTCTTATTAGGCCAAAATTAGACATTTGTGGCTCTGTCAGGCTTATTGGGCAAAAATTCTTGAAACTTTGTAAGAACTCGTTGAGTAGGTTCTCAATGCTATTCATGCGATCTACAGATAGAGTATCAATGAAGTGCGCGAAGTCACCAATTGATCGTTTGCCAATCGAAAGGGGTAGCAAGTTGGCTTGCTGTTGGCTCAGCGCTGATAGTAAACGACTATGTGAAGTTGGAAATAAAATTTCGATTTCGGTAATTACATTAGTGTCTAAAAGAAAAATAACGGGTAGGTTATCTTGCTGTATGAGTTCGCCTAATTTCTCGTGAAACGCGCCCTCAAGCAAGCAGTAGCTTTCGACTCGGAACCCAGATTTGATCAGCGACTCAGCGACGACAGTGTTCCAAAAAGACAGGTGCGCTGCAAATACAATGTAGGCTTGCGGCCTGCTTTTGTTCGTTGCAAGGGGGTTTACATATGCACCTGCACGGTTGCGTAGGGCAGATATGTTGTTGGATACTGAAGTGTTACCTGGCTGAATAGTTGTCAATATTTCGTCGACTATCTTCAGTTCGTGGAGAGTGAATTTCGACATCTCGGAGCTTATTTCGTCTATAGCATCAAGCTGAACCGTGGCAGTTTTGGAGAGCAAGCGGCAAAATATCGAAAAAGGTAAAGACGGTTGAGGTGGTTTTGGTAGGTGAACGTAGCTGCCAGAATTCGTATTTTGATATCCGATATTGGGGTGTAAACCTAAAGTGAGCATGCCCCTTGCGATATCGCCTATGTGTGAGTGATTGGTCCCAAATGAGTAGTATCCGAGTTGAATGAAGATGCGTAATAGCGTGATGAAGTCATACTGTGTGGTTGATGTGTCGCAAACACCAGATGTCAAAATTTCAAGTCCTGCGGAAGATTTTGGAAAACAGATTTCACGAAGAAATCGGTTGTCGAGACGGATATATGATGAGTCACAGCAATCGATTATCAAAGATAATGATGCTGTGGTGTCAAAATTCAAACTTGAAATAAGGGAGTTTATAGTCAAAGTAGCATGCGTGTGGTCGTTTAGATGCGCATCTATATCAAGGATGCAAAGGCCAGGATCGGGGCTAAAGTGGCCATGGCCAGATATGACGATGACGTATGCGGTGGGGTTGTCTTGGCGATCGGACAGTGCGGCAATGTCTTTTAGAACACTAGGAAAATCGCGGTTGATAAATACCAACGTTTCGAAACTGGAACCTGCGAGGTCTTGATATGTTGTTACAAGTTTTAGCATCGAGTTGGCAAGTCGTCCTTGGAAGTCGGGCAAATACCTATAGCTATCGTTTGCAATAGCTATAAGTACTGTGTTGGAAGAACTGTTGCGTGTCATTGCACTGTGACGAATGATTGGACGCTATGGGACTTGTCGCAGTGCTCGGCAGCAAAGTAACCCTCTACCAAGCTTAAGAAGTCGCCATGTGACAGAGGCGCAGTTCGAGTTGTTCCGTCCGGCCAGTCTTCAAAGATATACTCACTACAAGCGAAAGCGTAGATGTACGTTCGCGAGACTTCATCATGCACTTGAAAGCGTCCAAAATTTCGCCGACCGATATCTTCGATGTGATCATTCGGTATCTCGGCGACGCCATTCATACCTTTGTATTTACCATCTTCGTAGGCTATGGTTCGTAGATAAGCCGGATGTGGCAAATTAGCTTTAGTCTGAAGCCACCAACCATGGCGGACGATCATTTCGGGAACCTCAATGGGGCGTTGCATAACAATATCTTTTGACCAATTGATGCCCATTGGCGTCTCAGGTTTTAGAACTAACAGGTCATGATGTTGGTGGTTTGATGCGCAAAGCGCTAGGACGCCCCCCTCATAGGCTTTACGTATGTATGACAGAATGTCGTTTTTGGGATAAGCCCAAATACTATCGCTGAATCCGAGGTCGTTTAGGCCGAGTGCGTGTGTCACCTCCAGAAGAAAGCCAGGCGTAATTTTGCTGGGGTGATTCATAAGATCAGAAATACGAGCCAAGTGGATTTTGGCGGTCTTTCCGGTGGCCGCGCGCCAGAAGTTTATAAGAAATTCTAATTCAGTCAGTGTTGCACTACGAACTTTTTGAGCATCTTCTCCAATGGACAGTCCGAGCTCCATTTGGAGCTGCAAGACGGCGATAACCTTCTCCTTCATATCTGAGAATGGGGATTCACTAGACGACATTTCTACGATCCTCTTTGGCATTTGCGTGTATTGCTCAGACTACATGTTGCCGGAGATATGGGAAGAGTATGTGGGTTACTGTGAGTTACTGGTGCCGTTTAAGTCTCAAACGGAGGCTCGTTGGCTCGTTCGAAGATGATCGTTTTTGGTCCCAACGCAAGCAAGCACACGATTCAAGGCTCTGTGGCGGGTCAATAACCTCGGTTAACACTTCCCGGGTTCTGAACCGTTTTTGAACCGAGGTTTGAAGAGCCGCCGTTCGCCGCAACGCATCCGAGGAACAGATTGGGCTCATTGCGGTCATTAGCTGCAATATGCGCCAATGTCTCCTTTGTTGGTCGAGCTATTCGGCTATGACCATTTCATTTTACAGACCCGTCTGTTTTCGCCGATTAAGGCGTTCGATTTATGATGGCCCAGCATTTTATTGATGGCAAAGGGTTGCGCATTTTAAATGTCAACATATTTATCGAGTAGACACGAAGCGTAAGCTTCTCGGGTCCGGCAGCTTCGGCAAGGTACGTCGGCGTCCTTAAAGGTCATCGTGGATAAAAAATTCTTAGGCCTGTTTGCTGCCATTTGGCGGCGTGCGCAGGCCACCAGCTGATGAGATCAGCAGCGATGAAAGTGTCATGCTACTTCCGATCGTTGCTTCGTCGTCGCTGTTTTCCAGTACACGGCTCGAGGACAAGAAATTGAAAAGTGACGTACTCCCCGCAAACGTAGCGGTCGGCAAAGTCTTTGCCACCGAACCCGTAAGTCAGCAACGATATCCAGTTGATGCGTATTGCCAATCCCGAATTCTTCATAGGGGGCGGCGACCTCAATGAAGTACGACGAACTCACACTGATCACTGGAGAACAGCTGGCAAAGCTGCACGGGTACGGCTCAGTGACATCGAGTTGCCGATCGTGGTGGAAATCGATCGGCATTGAACCCCTCCCGGGGCGGAAAAACATCTATGATCCGCGACAGGTCAGGGAGCGCCTTGATCTCGTGGCGGGGCTTCGGGCCGATTCCGCTGTCAATGCTGTCGATAAACCTTCGCTGACTGAACAAAGAAGGGCGCGTAAGAATGCCAACAGATAGCCTTCCGCCAGAAGTTCACCGTGTGAAAACAAGGTTGGCTGATGGCTCGGTCATGTATTACTTCAGTCTTCGCGGGCGCAAAGGCACTGGTTTCTTCAAGTCACCGGACCGCCTTCCGCGACACCAAGGCTTTCATACGGCCTACGCTGCTGCGCTCGAAAGCGCCAAGCCAAAGCGATCAGGCTATCTGACGCGCGATATGGTCGATGACTATTTTGCGTCTCCCAAGTTTAGAAGATTGGCCCCTAGATCGAAGCAAGATTACCGAAAATGGATCGGTTTTTTTGAGAACGAGTTTGGAGAGGATCCCGCCGAGATGTTCTCGGAATGGGAATCTCTCGGTGAGGTGAACACATGGCGGAAGAATTGGGCTCATAGCCCCAAACAATACGACGATGCCGGAACCCATGTTGCCATTCTACTCAACTGGGCTGTCAAAGAGGGGAAACTCAAAAACCATCACTGCAGCTTTGAAAAAGTGTATGAAGCCGACCGGGCCGCGATCATTTGGACACAGGAGCATATCGACAAGTTTTTGAAGGTCGCCCCAGAGTATATGTGCCGTGTCCTGATTGCTGCGACGGAAACGGGACTCCGCCCTGCGGACCTTGTAAAGCTGCGGCGCTTCGATGTTGATAGACTTTCTTCAGGCAACCGTCGTTTGCGTATCTCAACGGAAAAACGCAGTGTGGTCGCGCATATTCCTGTAACCCCTAAAATGTCCCAGATCATTGATGCGGTACCAGAAGGGCAGGAATACATTCTGACCAACGCAAGCGGCCAGCCGTGGACAAAACGATACGTTTCTCAACGGCTGAGTGCCTACAAAAATCAAGCTGGTCTCACAGAGGCCACTTTGGGCTACAGCCTGCACCTGCACGACTGTAGGGGCACTGCTACGACAAAACTCCTTGAGGCGGGGGCCAACGCCAGCCAGCTGGCGACCGTGTTTGGATGGAAGCTGAGGTATGCGACGCAGATGATCGAGGTATATGCGGTTGTTGGATCAGACAAAACCGACAGGATTTTGGAGCTTTACGCAGAGGCAGAAAAGAACGTCGCCAGAACGTAATTGTAAAATGCCCTGTAAAATGGCGCCCTGTAAATCGACGCCCAGAGGTCTAAGTGCTTGGTTTTAAATGGAGGCGAGTACCGGAATCGAACCGGTGTACACGGATTTGCAATCCGCTGTGCTGCGCTGTTTTTATTGTGCTTTTCTGGTAGAATATTGCGGAACATATCAAAAACCTATCGTGAATTGGTAGAGCGCGAGTGACCACCCGGACAAAGCAAGCCACGCCATTATGCATCTGCCTATTGCTACCCCATTGCGCTCGTCCCAAATCATTTTGATGTAGCGCTTATTCTGGGCGGGGTCGTTGGAAATTGGGGGGGGTGATTTTGCGATTTTTATCATTCGGAACAGTCGGAACATATCAAAAACCTTTCATGAATTGGTAGAGGCTACAGCAGGTCAATTTTTATTTTATCACCTTTTACAGCGGCGATCACGACGCCCACTAAGACAATAAAGCCTCTCACGATGAACGACCCGGCAATAGTCAGCCCTAACCACACCCAAAAGCTACTCACGTAGAGTTGCATAATTTCAAGCATATTCATTCCCTCTTTTTCTGAGCCGATTTAGCCCTTGCTTCCTGCCGTGCCGCCCCTGCGTAGTGGGTAATCATGGCTTTCGTTGTGTGGCCGGTAATGGCCGCGATTTCGTCATCAGACCCAGCCGCGCCGATTTCGCTGGCAACCGTGTGTCTAATGGCGTGAATGTTGTAATCTTCTGCGCCGATTTCCTTGCGCAAATGCATTATTGCATCTGCAGCGCTACGGTAAGCGTAGGGCGTTGATTTCCGGGCAGCGGTTAGGATGGTC
The DNA here is from genome assembly GCA_039942135.1 of Hyphomonadaceae bacterium. Classification (GTDB taxonomy): domain Bacteria; phylum Pseudomonadota; class Alphaproteobacteria; order Caulobacterales; family Hyphomonadaceae; genus CALLCD01. The sequence continues at coordinate 2,139 of JBDVDE010000104.1, read as the reverse complement.
TCCCCATCGCGAGAGGCGAGGCGTAGGCACTCTCTGAGGTCTTGACTCATAGGTATCACCAATTCGGCTCCCGTCTTGCTCTGGGAGACCTGAATTCCGGCTCCGCGAATATCTTCCCACTTCATCGTCAGCACGTCGCCTATTCTCTGACCGGTGCAATAAAGCAGTTCAAACAGGAGCCGTGTTTTATCGCTGTGTGTCCGTGCATTTCGCGCCGCCTCGATCTTATCCTTCGGCCACGGTTGCGGCTTTGCCTTGGCGTATTTTAGGGAGTTTACACCCTTTGCGGTGTTGCTCTTTACCTCTCCGATATCGATGGCATATTCCAGCAGAACGCGCAGCACTCTAACGAAGTAGTTCGCGTAGTGTGAGCCGTCTGATTTCGCCAACTGGTCGCGCCATGCGATGACGTGCTTTCGCTCAATGCTTTTAACGGCCACGCTGCCTGCGTTCGTCTCAAGGCGTGTGAGGTACTTTATATAGTCCTTCTGTGTCCGTGGCTTGAGCGACTCAAACTTTGCGGATCGGTAATAGTGATCGATCAATCCCGCCACAGCGAAAGCGTTGACCTTCGGGGCGGTTCCGTTGAGGATAGTGGCGTATTCTGCGGCAAATGCCGGGCTTTTAGGGTCTTGCGCTTTGAATTTGCGCGTAGGCCAGCCGGAACGCTTGAACCACAGTTCTCTTGCGCTCTTTTTGCCTTTCAGCCTGACGACATATGATGGCAGGTCGCGTTTCACTTTTCACCCATATTGATCAGATCAGCAGCGGTGGCTAGCTTGTCCGGTTGCGAAAACTCTATCTTAATTCCGTCTTTTAAAATGGCGACCCCGACAACATCGCGGCCAGCATCCTCAAAGTGACGAATTGCTGTTGTTGCTTTTTGCAATTGCGTTTGAATGCGCGGTTTTCTCACGTCAGTCTCCTTTGCTTAGATGTTTTTCCGGGGCGTGGCAGTAAGACCAAAACTCCCAATGTGACCCAGGTAAATAGTCCTTCTTTGCTTGCTTTTGACGCCCAACCCTCTTTAGCCAGACCCATTGCCCCCACCAGTATTTGACTGGGTGCCAAGCAAACCAGACATGGCAGGGACCGACCGATTGCGCGAATCTATATGAACCTGGTTTGGTGCATCTCATTGCTGCTGGTCCTCTAGCGCGGCTTTTATCTCGGCTTTCAGATCAGCGATGCGAGCGTCGGCCACGTCTTTGCGGATATACTCCACGTCCTTGCGGCCTAGGATGTCGTCCCAACGTCCCTTGAATACATCATCCTGCTTTCTTTCGATGAAGCGCGACACCCATATCCGTTTCGGCGTTTCCTTTAAATCGGTCATGTCCGTGGCTCCTTGCGTGCTTCAATCATGGCGTCGGCTAATCTATAAGCCGCCTTCGCCATACAATTCTCCGTGCCGGACAGACTTGTCATGCATGGCGCTGCGGCAGTAGCAATCATTCCGGTAACAGCTTGTCCGGCGAAATAGTCACGTAGATCCATGTCGCTCATTTGAACATTTGCGTTTTGATCTGGCAGAAACCGTTCGTCTGTGTGGGTCATTGAGCCACTCCTAAAACTGATAAAACAACGCTCTCTGTTGGAATAAAAATTGCAGCCAAAAAGAACGCGAAGAATAGTTTCTTCGCTCTTGTCAGGCGCTTCGGGGTATATGGGAGGCCGTGCATGTTCATGCCGTCTTCTATATCCCAAAGGACGATAAACACGGCAGCGACCGAAGCCGCCATAAACAGCAGTACAACTTTTACAATTCCCGATATATGGGCGATGTAGTAAATCATATTGATATCGTCTGGCACGGTTCTATTCCTTTTCTGTGTGGGCAGCGCGTCCAGATCGGGAGGAAACGGCGCGCTGCCCATTTGGGGGAGGCTTCCGAGGGCCTTACTCCCCCACAATCGCGGCGTGATTGCTGCGATTTATCTCGTGTGGCTCGTGCCAGCCCGCAACCAGTGTGGCTGATATTGCGGTTGCCAGTAGGGCGCTCTTGATGTTGATTAAATACGACATCAGTACGGCCCGGACATTCCGCCGATCACAGCCGACCAATCCCCGCATTTTGGGTTCACTGGTTCATCTTCAATCTCACCAACTTTTCTAAGCTGATCTGCGACCCATTGGTCA
>JBDVDE010000103.1:0-4887 GCA_039942135.1 Hyphomonadaceae bacterium | reverse complement strand
GCTTGACCTGGTCTTCTTTTTGGATGCTTGCGCTTAAGCTCAGGGCATCTGTGGCAAGCGCGATCTCGTTTGGCATGTTGCGTTCGCCGGGCACGAAGAATGTCTGACCCAACTCTTCTTCCGCTTGGCGTAGTTGGCTTGCAAACCGCCCGCGCATCGTCAAGAGACAGCACAACCGCTGCATCTGAAATTTCGGGGCCATGCAGGGACATTATCGTCAGCCGTTCATTGCTGTGGCCAAACTCAACCAATAGGGGGGCGTTTCTTAGCTCGGGCACTGTGGACAAGCTCTTCTCAATGATGTCATTAAACTTGCCAACGGTCATATGCTCCGATCCCCGCCCATCAAGGAGCTGCAATTTTGCATCTTCCCACGTCTCGACGTTGCCCCCACAGTCTATCCCTTTTGATACCGAGTGCCGCAATTCCGTGACATGGTATCCGGCACCAATCTCGCCATCCTCAGTGGTAAAAACCAGTGGTTTGATTGGGTCTTGGCGTTGTAAGCGCGTCAGTAATTCGGCAAAGGTAATCATTTCGAAGCCTTCCATTTCAACGATTCTTGAAATATAATACAGACAATCAATATCATTTCAAGAAGTGTTGAAATATGATGGAAACGGAAGCCGCTACATTGTTTGGAGCGCTCTCAAATGCTGACCGGTTGAAGGTCATTCGAACTTTAGTCGAAGCCGGGCCGGATGGTATGAACGCGGGTGAGATTGCGGATAAAATCGGTGCCAGCCCGCCGCGCGCATCGTTTCACTTGGCTGCATTGGCCGAATCTGGGCTTGTTACAAAGGAACGGCAGTCACGTAGCCTCATCTATCGCGTAAACTTCCTGCGTGTAGGAGGATTGGTTTCTTTCTTGCTAGAGGACTGTTGCAGCGGAAGCCACCGTCTCAAAAAGTGCTGCAATTTGTAGTCGGTGGCTCAACGAAACTAATTTCGTTTTCGTGATGGCAGTCGTTCGTGCAATGCGCAGCATTTGTGACTCTGGGCTGGTTGCCGCCATCGGATGCAGCGCGGCATGTTGTGATAGGATGCTATGGTCAACGTCGGGTTGTCGTTTGGGGAGGGCGTGGCGGATCGGAGGATCAGTCATGAAAACACCAAACTTACCTGCCATTCGTGCGCTTCGGCCAGCCTGGAACAAAGGACGCATCGTCGGTCAGAAGCGACCATTGAAACCAAAGCATGTCTGGGCAATCCGGGTGCGACTTGAATTGGCAGAGAACCACCGAGACCTCGCACTGTTTAACATGGCTATCGACAGTAAATTGCGCGGCTGTGACCTAGTGAAGATGAAAGTCGTCGATGTGATGGCGTCCGGCCAAATCAAAGAACGGGCATCAGTTCTTCAGAGCAAGACGCAGAAGCCTGTGCGTTTCGAGATTTCAGAGGGCACACGAGCCTCCGCTGAGAAGTGGATGGAAGACGAGTTGATGGTCGGTTCCGAGTATCTATGGCCGGGTCGTTTCCACGAACGGCTACATATCTCGACACGCCAGTATGCACGGATTGTTCGCGACTGGGTCACGTCAATCGGCCTTGAGGCAACTGCCTACGGGACCCATTCAATGAGAAGGACAAAGGTCACTCAAATCTACAAGAAGACAGGAAATCTTCGTGCCGTTCAGCTGCTTCTCGGTCACACCAAGATGGACAGCACGGTCCGGTACCTAGGCGTTGAACTCGAGGATGCCCTGGCCATCGCCGAAGCCATTGAAATCTAGCGTATTTGGGTCGCCTTCACTGGCGGCCCTCTGCAGTCATTGACCAAATGCCCTACTGCCGCGCTGCAGCTCCCGCAGAACAAACGTAGCCGTCACGACCGAATGTTGGAGGCCTTGGAAGACTGATACCCTGAAAGTAGTGGGCGTTTCTTGCAATGACGCATTCCTTCAATGCCGTGTGCTATCCGGCGAAGTAGCCTGCGCCAGGACGCCATGGGATGTCCGTTGAGCCATAGTCAATTCCCAAAGAGTGCAATGCGCTGGTGACCTGGCTGCGATGGTGGGTCTGGTGTTGAAAGACTTGCACTACCATTACCCAGCGAGGTATCACAGGCAAGTCATCACCTTGCGGGTCGCGCTTTGTTATTTTTCTGGCCAACCAGGATTCTGTCCAGTCGCGAGCGCCCGCTGAAAAAAGACCGTCTTGCTCGAGACGGATGGATTTCAACTCATCCCAATCAGGCCACACTGCTTGGCCGGGTGGGTTCCGTTCTGGCAAAGTGCCATCGAGAAATGTCAGAATAGACCGATTGACCACACAAATATGATCCAAAGTATTGTGGATCGAGCCAAAAAACATCCCGCGATCCATGGCGCGCTCTTTTGGTCCTATCTGTTCGCAGCACTGGTATACGCTGTCATTCTGCCAGCGAGAGAAAGTTGCCATCTCTTCAATGTAGTCGTTTGTGATCATTGCCCATTTCCCTAAATCTAGACGGAAGGCAACAATGCCAACATTCTCAATACTGCAAAGCCGAAACCGCCGCTCGAACAGTAATACAGTTTTTCAGGCTCAGCGCTATTACTGGCATCGTAGCCAACGCAACGACTTGCTGGCAGCCCACCTTCGAGCGTTCACGGCCCGGAGCCGACATACGACTGCAGCTCATTCAATTTGCTAGCCACTCCGAAGCGGACGTTGGCCGATGGCGCGGAGTTCTTGTTAAGTTCCTGGTCATTGTGCAAGGTCGTGGAGTGCCTATGCGGCGGTGATATGCCCTGATTTCCAATGAGGAGAGGTCCAATGGGCGTTGTTGCAGGGACCCTCGTCCGGCTGATATTGGGTGCGTTCTGTTTCTCTCAGGATGCTACAAATGCCGCATAAGTTTAACGCTGATCGTCGTGATAAAATTCCGAAGCAAAAGCATCGGGTAACCAACTGGTCTGAATACAATGAAGGCCTGCGGCAGCGCGGTGATCTGACGGTTTGGATCAGTGAATCCGCACTTGAACTGTGGACAGCTCCACGCCGAACAACCCCTGGCGGTCAGCCACACTACTCCGATCTCGCGATAGAACTGTGTCTGACGCTGGGCATGGTCTTCAAGCAACCGCTGCGCCAAACTCAGGGTTTGATGCGCTCAATCGCGACGTTGTTGGGAGTGGAGATTGCAGTGCCTGATTTCTCCACTTTGTCGCGCCGCAGTAACGGCTTGATATTGCGACCTAATCCAAGGACAGACAACCGAGCCGCTATACAATTGCTTGTGGACAGCACTGGTTTGAAAATCTTCGGCGAGGGCGGCTGGCTTGAGGAGAAGCATAAAACCAAGGCGAAACGCAAGAGTTGGCGCCAGCTGCACCTCGGTCTCGATCTTGTCAGCGGTGAGATTGTCTGCTCTAATTTGACCACTGATCACATTGGTGATCCGACCGCCCTGCCGGGCCTGATAGATCAGATCGACGGCCCGGTTGACCTGTTTCTGGCGGACGGTGCGTATGATGGTAATCCAACATCTGATTTTCTTGCGGCTCGGTTTGGGTCGATGATCGAGGTTATAATTCCGCCCCCCAAGAACGCAGTATTTAGTCCGAACGTGGCGCAGCATCCGACGTCACGCGACCGCCATATCACCGAGATTGAAAGCAAGGGGCGGATCGCCTGGCAGAAGTCATCGGGCTACAATCAGCGAAGCCGAGGCGAAACCCTAATGGGCCGCTGGAAGACCGTTATCGGGTCAAAGCTCAAGGCGCGCACCTTCAATAGTCAGAAAACCGAAGCCAATATTGGCGTCCGCGTGCTCAACCGGATGACCGAACTTGGCCGCCCCAATTTCGAACGCACCGCCTGAGTTCCGTCTCGGGGAGGGCGCGTTCCGAGAGCCAACTGATCTGTGCAACAAGGCCCTTCAGGTGTATCAATACGTAAGTCTACGTCTATATCCAAAACCTGAAAGTCATTTCTGCCTGTGCTCCACGCGTCAAATGCATCTCGTCTAGGCGTTCCGGGCTGACCAAGTTCGTCAATGACGTATTGTGTCGTTATAAACTGATCTCCTGAAGCGACAAGAACCGAGAAGCCACTATCGCCCGCTATCACCAAATCGGCGATACTACCCGCATCAAGGAAAATTGTTTGATTCATTTGTCGTCCCCAAATTCAATAAGCCGCGAAAATTTAAGTATGTCTTTTGCCTTCGGGTCAGAGCCGTGTTCTATATCGCCTTTAAGTATAGCTGCTGAAATGGCAAACCCTTCTTTATAGCCAGAACGTAGCTTCCAGCTTAGTCCTTTTGATTTCACGTAATCATCAGCTTTTGAAAGAAGAAGCATCTCTAAATGCTCCGCTTCAGCATCTAACTGTGGCGGTGATGATATTTGTTTCTTTAATATGGAAACGACTTCAGGATCTTCCAAAGCTAGCTCAGCAAAAGTTAAGATGTCCTCGAAATCTACTTTTTGAGGTGATAATGATTTGAGATCAAACTGCTTGCTCATTGTCTGTAGCTCCGAAGGTTTGGTGCATGATATTTTTATAGTCTATGGAGGGAGATCGCAGATGTCATCACCAATTATTTCAGGCACGCTACCTTCTTAGTAGCCCAAAAAAACGCTTACGGAATGGTTGTGGCGTTTCCAGACGCTGGTCAGTGATAACGGCAAGGGCTTGTCTATGGTCGGCGCTCTGGCGCTCGATCTGCTCACGCAAGTTGGCGATTTGATCAATCATCTGATCGCGTTCGGGTAGTGTCGCAAAGTTTCGGATTTCAGTTGCGTTGTCGGGTGTGTCGAGCCAGACCCCACACTTTCCCGAGACTAAGTCAGGTTTGAAGAGTTGATCAATTTCAAAGGCGCGCAGTATCCGAAACCCGTGATCCTATATGCTGTGTATTTCTACGTTCGCTTTCCCGTTTCATATCGCGATCTCGAA
>JBDVDE010000102.1:0-82706 GCA_039942135.1 Hyphomonadaceae bacterium | reverse complement strand
TGCATTCGCGCCTACGGCAAATAGAATATTCGTATTCTGCTGGATCGAGTAAGCAAGGCGCGTGTCCGTATCAAAGCCAGTTGCGCGAAGGCTTTGGCCTGTGTTTCCGAGTGTCTCGAATTGTCCTGTCGCCAGATCTACCCGCGAAACGGCACTGGGATTATCATGGATCTGGAAAAAGTCACCGGTGCAGACAAAAGGCGTAAGACTGCCACGCTGATCCGAAATCGTCACCGCATAGTCTTCAACCTCGCCGTCGCTTGCGGCACTGCTTGCATCAAGGCCGCTTATAGTCGACCAGCGGAAGCGAGCGAAAGTCGGGGTTATGACCGCATCGGATGGGACGGCAACATCAAACGTAATCGTTCCGTCATTTGTGGCCGCATCGTCACCTGTGCCGTTATCCTGCAGATCAGTCGCGATCTGCTCGCCCGCCTCGAATGTGCCGGAGCCATCAAAGTCGATCCAGCCTTGCAAGAAGCCGCCTGCGCCTGTGACATCGGCTGTGATTGTGGCGGTTTGGCCTTGAGTGAGCGTCGGTATGGTCACGCCATCATCGTCTGCGCCATCACCTGAGGCGTCCGCGCTCCCGCCAGCCAGTTCGGCGTCAATCGCCGCGCCAAGCCGGAAATCAGCCACGATTACGTGTGCTGCCGTTTGAAAACTATCAGGTGCGTCAGATTGGTCGAGCGCAGGACAAAGCGATATCTCGTCAAAGCCCCAGTCAAGGCCGCCGCCACTTGTTCCTCCGCGTGTTTGAACGAGAGATAAGTCGGCTGTGGTCGCCGATCCGGAATTCCAGATAACTTCGAAGACTTCCCAAACCTGCGTGGACGTTGTCGTAAAGGTTCCGCCAACATTTACACCATTAATCTGTGGCTGGATAATCTGCCGGTTTATCCCGTTCTGATTGGCCATCTGAAATGTGAACACATAATTGGTATTTGGTTCCACGCTTGCTGGAGTGACCGTCCCCCAGCTTTCGCCATTCACGGTTTGGCCACCTGGCGCGTTGAACGTGTTATGAAAGAGGAACAATCCTGATCCACTTGCATCCGATGGAATGGCGCCAGTGTTTGCAACATGCTGACCATTCAGATTTTGACCCAGAGCATAGTATGGCGTAGAGTCATATTCAGGCGTCAGGCCATCAAACCCGGTTACAAACGGACACACGCCAGACGGCCCGCCTGGGTCGGTCGTTGGAGCTTCAGTCCACTGTATAATGACGCTGCCATTTGAACCGGACTGACCGCCAATGCCGCCAGCGGCTGTCGTGTTAAGATAATGCACATCAGTTGTGGCTGCGGGAACTTCGCGATTGCCCGCAACGATGCTGCCATTTGTGACGACGCTACCCAGAAAACCTGAGCCGCCTGCACCGCTCGCTTCTTGGCCGAGAGCGGGGTTAATTCCAGCTCCGCAACCCGTTGCAACGGACTGCCCATTGCCGCCGCCGCCGCCAAAGAACCCGCCGCCGCCGCCGCCCGCACCAGAATTTACATTACCCGACGCACCACCCGTGCCGCCTTGTCCAGATGATCCATCCGTGCCCGATTGATTACCTACACCGCCAGCGCCGCCAGCCGTTAATGTGCCAGCAGTTGCCGCAGTTCCGCCTATACACCCTAGAAAGAAGCCGGCATCTTGTCCGCCAGCTCCAGCGAAGCTTTGCGCGTTAGCGGTGCCGCCATTAGCAGCAGTGGCACCTGCTGACCCGCCGCCGCCGCCTGCCACCAAAAACGGGGTGCCGCCAACCTCTATGGCTGAGCGGCCACCGCCAGAGCCTCCCACGAAAGAAGAAAAAGCATCAGCGCCGCCAGCACCTCCGCCACCAAAAGCGGTTCCCACAGTTGCGAAACGGCCACCGAAATTTCCGCCGCCGCCAACGATCACATTTAGAGCGCTGCCTCCGGTCACCGGAAGCGTGCCTTGTGTGAAACCGCCGCCGCCGCCGCGACCAGAACTACCGTTCGTGGAGCCGCCGCCGCCCGCGCCCCAGAGCTTTACGTCTAGCTCGTCAACACCGTCGGGAACGGTAAAGGTTTGATTGGCTCCCTCATGAGTGACCCTAACGCAGGCATCGAATCCGGCAGTGGGCGTGCAAGGCACTTCGTCTGCATTAGCGCTGTTCCAGGCGGCGAGCACGAACGATACGGCCATCAGTAGAGAAAAGTGAAATAATCCAAAGCGCATCCGGGGCCTCACAATATGCAAAACGAGACATAACCCGTTATGGTTGCATATCACTACCCAAAGTTGCGTATACAATTCGTTAATTTCGCGCTGAGGTAGATTTTCAGTTTGGCGGCATCAAACGAAAGGCGGACTAACCTTGGCCGCTCCAGTCTGCGCCCGTCGGGTTTTGGAAGAGACGAAGGTCAAATTCGGGTGCTGACGCCAGCAAATGGTCGAAAATATCGGATTGGATGCTTTCATACTCAATCCAGTCGGTCGTCGTGGTGAAAACGTATATCTCGATCGGCAGGCCATTCTCGGTAGGCTTGAGCTGCCGCACAAGCAAAGTGTACCTATCGCCGATCTTGGGGTGCGCCCTTAGGTAAGCTTCGACATAAGCGCGGAATGTCCCGATATTTGTCAGGTGGCGACCATTGACGAGCGTGGTTGTGTCCGCGCCTTTGGCTGCGTTGAACTCTGACAATTCGGCTTTCTTTGACGTGATATAGTCCGAGATATACTGGATTTTCGAGAATCTCTCCAGCATTTCGCCGTCGCAGAACTTAACTGAACTTACATCGAGATGGATCGACCGCTTTATCCGCCGCCCTCCACTTTCCTGCATGCCCCGCCAGTTCTTGAAGCTGTCATTAATCAGAGATTGCGTCGGGATGGTTGTAATCGTCTTATCGAAATTGCGAATTTTAACCGTGGTCAAGCCAATCTCGATAATGTCCCCATCGACGGAATATTTTGGCATTTCTATCCAGTCCCCGACCGAGACCATTCTATTGCTGGAAAGCTGTATCCCTGCGACAAAGCCGAGGATCGGATCTTTGAACACGAGCATGAAAACGGCTGTCAGCGCACCAAGGCCGGCGAGAAGCCCGAAGGGCGATTTCCCTAGAACAAGTGACAAGACCGATATGGCCCCGAACAGATACAGGATCAGTTTGCCAACCTGTACAAAACTGGTGATCGGGAATGTCTTCGAGATATTATAGGTTTTGTAAATCGCAAGACCGGCATTCAAGAGCGCATCTATCAAAAGGACGATCATCACAGTCAGATAGATCAAGCTCGCGGTTTCTATAATTTGGGCACAAGCCGGTATGCTTGCAAAAACGGCGGGGCCGAGCGCATAGAGCACGCCTGCAGGCGCAATGTGGGACAGGCGCGAGAACACCTTCATTCGAGCGAATGTATCGTCACGCTTAGACTCGGACTTGATGATCAGCCGGACAAGCGAACCAACAATGACGTATCTCATGACAAGATATGCAAGCCATGCAAGCAAGAGCACCGCAGCTGACGCAGCGGCCAATGTCGCAATCATCGCCGCGGTTCCAGATAGGCCCAACGACTCTATGATGCTTGAGATAAAATTGAGCATGCCGGATTCTCCCTAGCGGTTTCGAACTGAACCAACATGACGAGGTTCGGGTTCAGAAGGAAGAGAGAAAAGGTGTCTTAAACAGGGGAAGAATTTAGAGCCCTTACAGAAGGTCGAAATACCGCGCGTGACCGAAAGGATCTCTGTGGCTCTCATGCGCAGCTAGATTACAGAACCTTATCTAAGTCTCCGCCCATTAAGGCGGGATTCTCGTCGAGCCGGTTTGGGTGTATAAACGCACTTCTGAACCATGGAATGGTCTCGGGGTCGAAAATAGATCGCAACCACTCTATCGTTATCCTGCCATGCGGCATTGACCTGACCCGTTCGCTATAAGCCAGCCAAAAATTAATCGGCGCTATCTCTGGCAGATCTAAAGCCACAAGCCTTGGATCCACAGAGGACATATAAGATGGCATTAGAGCGATGCCGCCACCATTCACACAGCTTTGCAAAAGAGATGCACCTGAATTTGTCACGAAAGCGAAGTCTATCATATCACGAAGTTCAGCCGTTTTCGGTGCCCAGTTTTCAACCTGTTCTACATAATTCTTGTGTATGAGGCAGCGATGCTCGTTGAACTGGAATATGCTCGACGGCTGTCCGTACGTATCGAGATAATCACGAGACGCAAAACACATATAGTGGACTGTGCCAAGCTGACGGACGATGAGGTCTGGCCGTTTGGGACGTTTAAAACTGATCGAGATGTCTGTTTCACCGTCTGAGCAATTGCCCGAGTTCTCGCCAATATCTAGCTTCACTTGGATCTTGGGATAGGCCATGTGAAACTTGCTCAACCGGGGCGCCAACCAGTAAGGACCAACGCCATCACTTGTCGTGATTGAAATCGGCCCTTCGGCCAAAATTCCGTCGTCCGAGACCTCCGAAATAATCGCTTCGGAAGCTTCAGTCATCGATTTTATATGCTCTAATGCAAGCCTTCCCGCCTGCGTCAATTCCACGCCGCGCGTGGACCGTTTTAGTAGTCTGGCACTCAAAGTCTCTTCCAAATCAGCAATCTTCCGACCAACTGTCGGTGCCGACTCTTTGAGCTTTGCCGCAGCAGCACTCATGCTGCCGAGCTCCGCTACCACCTTGAATACTCTAAGCTTGTCCCAATCTAAACGTGTCGAACTCATAATCCCCACCAAGTATGCGGACTCCCAATATCCACTTTTGCGTGTATTTCGCTTATGCAGCACCCGCCCCAATATTTCAAGTAAACTACAGAAAGAGTTTTCAACCATCGAATTTGCAAGTGCCAGGCACTTACAATGATCCAAATTCCGCCATCCTCGCCTAAGCTTGCGACGAACAGTCCGATTATTGCGACGAGCTGGGACACAATGATCGCTCTGATAGAAATGGCCAAACTGAGCCGCCATTTAAGGCCGGCCTGCAAATGCAACCACAACAAGATTAGCATGATCAGAGCTATAGCTTCGGCTTCCGTCTGCTTGGTCGGTTATGAGCCGCACCTGCCTTGCCAGTCCAAAATAATACAATAAGCTCTAGCCATATAGCGTTGATATCGTTAGGTATGGCCGCCAAAATTGTAAAATATGCGTTGCATGCGCAATGCTATTTGTAGGGGGCCAAAATTAGGTCAATGCACAATAACTCGCACACTTGCCTTTTTCTTAGGCCACACAAGGAGTTCATAGACACCCCCGATCGCGATGACGCCCTCCTTCGACAGTTAGAAGAAGCCATCTTTAATCGCCTAACCATATACCGACGCGATGATTGGCGTATTATCCACTATTTCCCAGTTTGGCCGTCACCCACTTATTGGCCCCGCGGATGCGAAGCGAGAGGCACCGAACCTGTATATTATGGGGCAATCACCAATATTCGCATTCACCAACCCAAAATCGAAGATCAAGACGAAAACAACGAGATAAAGCACTTAGTCACACTCATGGGCGTGTCGTCTGCCAATTCGGTTCAATTTTTACGGACCTATCTTGGCGAAACACAAGCTCGCATCAAAACTGATCCCTTAGGATTCGTTTTTTCTGAAAGTCTCGAAACGAGATTAGAGATCAACGCCCAGCCTTAAGAGCGAACGCACCTGGTGATCACATGAGCCCCTCAATATTAGACACACCCTGCGTCCTACTTGCAGGTGGACAATCATCACGCTTTGGCTCCGATAAGGGACTGGCTGACCTTCGCGGAAAGCCGCTCATCGCACACGTCTTATCCAGATTGCGGGAGCAAACACACGGGCAACTCGCAATCAACTGCGACGCATCTAGCCCCTACGCCGCTTTTTGTGATGAGGTGATCCCCGATCAATTGGGACAAGGCGCCGGACCACTTGCCGGAATACATGCCGCGCTTGTCTGGGCCAAGCAAAATGGATGGAGCATTGTAGCGACCGTCCCAATCGACACACCATTCATACCGCAAGACTATTTGCAAAGGCTCAACCACACCGGCGCAAGCAGCGTCGCAACAAGTCAAGACGGTATTCAACCCGTTTGCGGTCTATGGCGGTCCGAATGTGCGGATATATTGAAAGACCAAATCGATAGCGGCATGCGATCCGTTCAGGATTGGATCCGTTTCGAAGGTGCTCGAGAAGTGAAATTTGAGACACGCGAGGGACAAAGCCCGTTCTTCAATATCAACACGCCCGAAGACCTACTTATCGCAGATGCAGCGCTTGGCGAATAAGCTAGACGTCAGCAAGTGCTATTCGGGAATTCCGCTCTCTGTTTCTTCGGACTTTTTGGATTTGAACTTGTCCGAGATGGTGAGATAGAGCGCGAGCAGCATTGATGAGGTCGCAAGTCCGATTGAGGTCCTATAAATAAGGGTCGAGGTGCAAAATAAAATAGAGTCGCATTTGTGGACGAGCGGCGAGACTTGAATTTTGAATGTTTCCACGACATCGAAAAAGGCACCGCGGAACGTTTGATCATAAGCGAAAAAGAGGATGTCCAATGGTTTCCATCCTTCGCTATTTTCAAAACTCCGTTCTATGAATTCCGGATCAACATTTGCTTCAACAAGCATAATTCCGGTGATCAAAAGCGGAGCAATAATAATCAGAAGCGGAAGCTCCATCAGAACCCGTCGCCGCTTGCGACTGTCACTCAGACATTGACGTATATTTTGAAGCGACCACATCAAAATCAAAACCGGGATTACCGCAAATGCAAAAAATATTGGTCCGGCTGACATTCTATGTTCCTCCGCGCCTACCCAGATCATGTGCACCGATCAAATCGAGAAGACAGCCCTCATCGCGACAGGGATGATCAAATGATATCCAGTGCATGCAGCATCGTTCATGCTACGCGTCCCAATATAAGGCGTATCACACAAGAGGCCAAGCAGATCGCGCTTGCCGCGCTACATCGTGACTTTGCCAAGCGGTATAAAGCACGCTCTCTGGGGCGTCTTAGTTTGCAAAGCTATCAGCTTGCAGGCCTATCAGCTGCTGCGATAGCGTCTCACTAAACTGCTCTAACGCTCTGCTCATAGCCTCAACAATCGACGGAATGTCGTCGCCTCGCGGTGTTACAGAAAGCTGTTGCGACCGCAATTCACTCGATCCGCGCCGGCGGTCTTCGATTTCCCACGAGGCTTGGAATTCGACTTGCCCATTTTCCATCAGGCCGAAATTATTCACATCAATCCTGAGCGTGATATCCGGACGGGTTAAAAAGTTGGAATCGTCGGTATAGATGCTGCTCGATGACAAGAGAGTCGTCAGGTTCTCAGACAAGGCTTCGGAAATATTATTGTCCACGCTTTCAGCCCAGCGGTCATATTCATTGAGCGTGACGCGATTGCCGGATGTCCGGAAGACGATCTCCGAGCGCTTGATATGCTCCGGAACGTTAACTGCACTAATCAGTACATTGGGTCCGTTATCCCCCCAATTCGCGACCTGTCCGGTTGCATCGGCGGATAGGATATATAGACGCGCATCCGGTGAAGATGCACAGCCGACCAATAGAGGTGTCGCAAGTACGGCCATGGTGAGCCATTTGGCTTTAGATTTTGACATGAGTTACTATCTACCTCTCAGTATCGATTCAGGATTGTCTTCGATAAATCTCATTAGAGACCTAAAGGCCGCTGCACTCGCACTAATTTCTTGTAGCGCGGTTCTGAGTTCACGGGAAACAGGGTCAGCCGGCTCAAGGCGCTCTTGGGCAAGCTTAAGTGTCGCTTCCAACTCGCCCAACGAAGTTTCTGTCTGTTGCAGAGCGGACGACACTTCGCCTAGTGTCTCACCCGTCAGCTTCTCGGTAAGGCTGGCAACCGACTGCTCGATTGTAACCAGCGTCTCATTCTCGAGCTTACGGCCGAGTGAGCCAAGTGAACCGGACTCCCCGTCCAACACACCACGCAAAGTACTGGTCGTTAGCGGAATGTCTGATGCCATCAAGGTTGCGATTGCCTGAATGGCCGCATCAGCATCACCGAGCAAGACTGGCAGATAATCAGCAGCGCCGGAAATTCCGTCATTGCGTAACAATCCCTCGACAGAGTCGAGCGTACTCGTAATCTGGGCAACGAGTCCTTCAAGTGGCAATTCCTCAAACGTGCCAAGCAACTCACCCAGACCGGAATCAATCGTCGGCATTTCCGGATATGGATCATCATCACTACCCAATTGGCGGATCGGCTTATTAGGATGAAAATCGAGCGAGACATAAAGCTGCCCCGTCAGGAAGCTCTGTGACTTCAAAGACGCCCGCATACCGCGGTTCACAAGCGGCTGGAACAAAGTGTACTCCCCCTCAGCAACGCTCGCATTGCGCAGGGTTTCTGGATAAAACTCCAGTTCAAGACGCGGAATGACGTCCGCTGTTTGGGGGTCGTAAACACCCTCGATGGAAACAACCTGTCCCATCTCGATACCTCGGAACTTGATCGGCGCGCCTATATCAAGACCGGTCACCGATTGCTCGAAATATGCTACGAAATAGCGTTTAGTCTTGAACGCATCACGGCTCGCAAACATGAACAGTGCTGTCGCTGCAAGGATCTGCGCGCCTAATACGAAAACACCGATGGCTATTGTACTTGAACGTTTCATGCTCCGACCTCATTGTGTTGTTTGGATGCACCGCGATTTAAAAACTCGGAAATTTTCTCTGTTGGCGGCGACGCCACAAGATCTTTCAGTGTCCCTAACGCTGTCTGTGTCTTGGCGTCCGCGTCGACAAAAACCGCGCGGTCGCCAATGCTAAATATGCTCGCCAGTTCATGCGTCACCACAACAATGGTGGTATCTAGACTATCACGCAATTCGAGGATGAGCTCGTCAAGGCGATGCGAACTGATTGGGTCGAGCCCGGCAGACGGCTCATCAAAAAACAGGATTTCCGGATCGAGCGCCATGGCTCTCGCCAGTCCAGCGCGTTTTTTCATGCCGCCAGAGATTTCAGACGGGTAGAATTTTTCAAATCCGGCGAGCCCCACCAATGAGAGCTTAAACGCTACAATGTCGTCGATATCTGCGTCCGAATAATCTGTATATGTTGAGAGCGGCAGCGCGACGTTTTCAGCAATTGTCATCGAGCTCCATAAGGCACCGCTTTGATAAAGGACACCGAACGAACGCATCAGCGCTGCACGTTCTTCATCGTCATCGCTCCAGAGCGTTCTACCGCTATAATCGATCGTACCTTTTGTCGGCTTGTTTAATCCGATCATATTCTTTAGCAGCGTACTTTTGCCGCTACCACTATCGCCCATGATGATGAAAATCTCACCCTTGTTGACGTCGAAGTTCAACCCTTCTTGAACGACATATGAGCCGTAAGCCATGGTGACATCTTTTACCGATATTGCGGGGTCTCTGGTTGTCATAATTATATTCCCAACCAATTCGTGACGACGGCAAAAACGGCCGTTGCAATGATAATGGCAAGAATGCCGTTGACGACCGCCCGGGTTGCCGCGTCGCCAACCGCCGAGGCGCTGCGTCCACTGGCCATCCCTTCTCGGCAGCCGGTGATTGCAACCAGAACACCGAAAACACTCCCTTTAAAGATACCCAGCCCGATGTCGCCGAGGGAAATAGCATTCTGAGTTTGATTCAGATATTCGAGCGATCCAATATCGAGCATAGTGATCCCGATCAGATATCCGCCGAACATCCCAATTGCATCGCCATACAAGACGAGCAGCGGCGTCATCAGAGCCAATGCAAGCATTCGCGGCAAGACCAGAAAGTCCATTGGCGTGAAACCGAATGTTGTAAGCGCATCAATCTCTTCATTTACCTGCATCGTCCCCAACTGCGCCGCATAGGCAGCACCGGTTCGACCGGCAAGAACGATCGCAGTCATCATGGGCGCAATTTCGCGCGTGTGACCAAGAGCGACCAGATTGGCAACAAAAATCTCGGCACCAAACAACTGCAACTGGACTGCGCCCATAAAGGCGAGAATAACCCCGAGAAGCAAATTGACGACACCCACAATCATGAACGCGTCGGGGCCAGCCGCTTTTACAAATCCTTTGAAATCACTTCCTTGAAAGCTGGCCTTGCCTCCAATCGCGCGAAACAATGAAGCTGTAGCTTCAGCAATGAAGCGGCCCAATGACGCAGCTCCGGCAAAAAAGCTAATCGTCATCGCACCCATAGCGAAGAAGGGTTGGAATTTTGATCCTTTTTCATCGCGATCTGTCGACGTAATAGGATCCTTGGAAAGCGAGAGAATCTTCACGGCACCTTCGGGTAGGTTCGCAAAATCAGTATCAATACCAGCCTTGTGTGCTTGTGTGACCAATTTTCTCAGAATGGCCAAAGTCAGGCTGTTCCAGTTATTGCCCTCTGCAAGCTGAAAGGACACACGCTTAACGTCGCCCGAATTTATTAAATCGGCCGCCGCCTTGCGGAACTCCAAGATCTCCTCGCGGCTGACCGTCTCGACATCCGGAAGTGGCAACTCTAAAATATCACCGTGTACTTGCATTTTTGCCTAACTAAATCTGAACCGGCATCTAGCTTCACTTGCTCGACATTAACGTAAAAAGATAGATCAAAGTTTCGTTCCACGATCTAAGGTACAAGCAATTTCGTTGCCACTTCCCTCATTTATTGTGGTAAATTTGCTTCTCAATACCGCTTTCTTTGTCCTACAGGCCTCAAAGCCGCATCGAAAAAGTCCCCCATTCCCGACTTTCAAAGCGTACCGCAAGAGGGCGCGACAAACAATCTCGGCGTTGTTTTTTAATAAATTAGTGGACGAAATGAAAAATGACAAAACGCGAATTTCTCTATATGGCTATAAGCAAGTATCACCATAGTCATTAAATATGCCTGTCATAATGTCCCCAACATGAAGGCTCAGCATAATTGGAGATTATCATGACATTATTCAAATTTGGGATGGCTGCCCTTTTTATAAGTTTATGTGCGGCTTGCGCATCATCAACAGGCCCAGTTGCCTTTTCGGGCGATGTGCAAGTTCTCGAAACAGAATCTCAAGAGGCGCTTGCCGGCTTCCTGGAAGACCATCCCGACGCTGTGGCGCTTTCGGAAGAAGCCTACGCGACACTAGTATTCCCGGGTGTTGTAAAGGGCGGCTTCATATATGGCGCCCATTATGGCCGCGGCGCATTGCTGCAAGATGATGCACCCTCGAGCTATTACTCTACAACCGCCGCTAGCTACGGCCTTCAAGCAGGTGGCCAACGATTTGCGTATATCCTGTTCTTTATGAACAAGGACGCTTTGGATTATTTCGAGCGCACAGAAGGCTATGAGGTCGGTGTTGGCCCAGGTGTCACATTCTTCAATGTTGGCGTCGCCCGCAACCTAACAAGCACAACCCTACGCGACGATATATACGCCTGTATCTTCAACGCCCAAGGCCTAATGGCAGGCAATGGTTTCCAGGGGACAAAAGTCACAAATCTCGAAATCGGGTAAGCAATAGAATAGTACAATTGGAATAAGCGCATTTCGTTCAACGTGGCGAAATGCGCTTAAATTTTGGATAAGGAAAGTAATCATATGTCGGAAGAAACAGGAAGCGAGATCCTAAGGAACCCCGCAACTTCAAAGTCCACCGCCTTCACACGCGAGGAGCGCGAAGCGCTGGGCATGCGCGGACTACTTCCACATGCGGTGACATCGCTCAAAGGCCAACAAGCCCGCGTGCTTGAGAATATGCGCAGAAAGAGCTGCGATATTGAACGCTACATTTTCCTCACCGCGCTTCAAGATCGCAATGAGACACTTTTTTACCGCACACTCATCGACCAAATCGAAGAGATCATGCCGCTGATCTATACGCCTACGGTTGGGCAAGCATGCCGCGAGTTTGCACATATCTTCCGCCGCCCGCGCGGCTTTTACATAACGCCCGATGACAAGGGCAATATTCGCGACATGCTGGACAATTGGCCTGAAGACGATGTTCGGGTTGTCGTCGTCACTGATGGAGAACGCATTCTAGGGCTTGGTGATCTAGGTGCAAATGGAATGGGTATCTCGATCGGGAAACTGTCGCTTTACACCGCCTGCGCCGGAATCCCCCCAAACCAATGTCTTCCTGTTATGCTCGACGTCGGAACCAATAATGTCGCCCTACGTGAGGACCCGCTCTATTTAGGCTACCCCAAAGAGCGCCTGTCAGGTGACGATTACACTGCGCTCGTGGACGAATTTATGGCTGCGCTGCGTGACAAGTTCCCAGATGCACTTCTGCAGTTCGAAGACTTCCTGACCCCGAATGCCTATGGGCTGCTCGGCCGTTTCAGAGACAAACAGTTGTGCTTCAATGACGATATCCAAGGCACGGCGGCGGTTGCTCTCGCTGGCGTCATTGCGTCGACCCGCGCAACAGGCAAAGCGTTCAAAGACCTCAAAATCATGTTTCTAGGTGCTGGCTCCGCCGCGACCGGAATAGGTGATCTAATGTCACGCGCCTTCGAAGCAGAAGGAATGAGCGAGGCCGAAGCGCAGGCGCGTCTCTGGTTTGTTGATGTTAATGGCCTTGTTGTTGCCAGCCGTCAGGATCTTGCTCCACATAATCTCCCTTATGCACACGATCATGAGAGCATGGGCTTTCTCGAAGCACTCGACACGATTAAGCCGGATGTGTTGATCGGGGCCACAGGGGCGCCGGGCACGTTCGACGAGCGGGTCATCCGGAAGATGGCCGAGAACAATACTCATCCGGTTATATTTGCGCTGTCTAATCCAACCTCACGGGCCGAATGCACAGCCGAAGAAGCATATAAATGGTCCGATGGACGAGCAATCTTCTCGTCCGGTAGCCCCTTCAATCCTGTGGTGCTGGAAGACGGCTCAACCCGCCGTCCCGGACAAGGCAACAATGCCTATGTCTTCCCCGGCATTGGCCTCGGCGCGATGGCCGTTAAGGCGACAAGTTTGCCGGACGCCCTATTCCTCACGGCCGCGAATGCGCTTGCTGGTTTCGTAAGTGACGAAGACCTTGCCGCTGGCGCACTCTATCCAAAGCTAAGTGAAATCCGGACTGTGTCGCACGCGATCGCAGTAGCCCTTGCAGAAGAAGCGCACGAACTCGGGCTCGCACGCACACAGAAGCCAGCCGATATGGCGGCGGAAATTTCGGAAATGATGTACGATCCACATTACTAAGCGCCATCTACGTAGCCAAAATTTGTCGGATAGAATAGGGTTTCGATGTTAACGAAACTCTATGACAGATACACCACATGGTGTGCATGACTACACCGAAGATCCGCACAATGCCGACATTCTTATCTCGGTAAATGGTGAATTGAAACAGCGCGAGGACGCGACCGTTTCTGTGTTCGATAGTGGATACATTCTTGGCGATGGCGTTTGGGAAGGTATGCGCATTCACAAAGGCGGCGTTGCTTTTTTGCCCGAACATCTGCGTAGATTATATGCAGATGCCAAGACCATCAATATGGATATCGGTATGTCACCGGACGCGCTTACAGCGCAACTATTTGATTGCCTCAAAGCCAATAAGATGGACGAAGGCGTCCACATCCGTTTGATGGTGACCCGCGGTATAAAGAAGGCCCCTTATCAAGGGCCACGTTTTACCATCGGATCATCAACGATTGTCATCATACCGGAATACAAAGCCCCGGTAGACGATGTCGTCGCTCGAGGACAGAAGCTGTTCACCGAGAGGCATTGGACATATACGAGACGCTCGCAGAATTTCGAATTCGTCCCCACATAGATCGAACTACCGGCGTTCCCGACTAGCATTAAGATCGACCGTTATTGCCAAAAGCCAGACGATTACGATTTATCTAAACGTCCGCGCTCCAAGACCCATGGAATCCTGCAGGCACCCTTGCTGGCAAATGGATGCGGCATATAGGTTCATCATCGAGCTGCTGCGCATTCAAGATCACTAAGTCGCTCTTATCCGAATTCGGGTCGTAAACAAAGCTCATTAGATAGCCATCGTCTTCTGATTTTCCGCTTACTGACGGTACGAAAATAGCTTCGCCACCGGTGCGGCCATCGTTCAACATGTGCGATGTCCGTCCACCAGAATGCAAATCATATTTGTGATAGCCAAGCACCCAAGGTGCTCCTGTCGTCTCGAACTCAGCTGCATAGCCGTACCGCGATGGTTGCCCCACACAAGACGGAGCGACTTGCGGGAAATCAACCCCAATTTCATCAATAGCGACCTCTTTCACCTTACCTGTCGTGATATTGATAACCCAACGATTCAACTTCGGTATCGGCGGGTTGGCCATCCCGACAGATGTATAGCCCACCAATTTTGGAGCAAAGAATATGATCTCATCGCCTGCCTCATAGGCATTCATGGTGTGGTAGATGTAACACGGATCAATTTCGAACCACCTGACATCATCGCTATTTCCAGTCCGCGGCATAACTCCAAGGCGCGCGCCATAATTTTCGTCGTAGTTTACTGGAATACCGGGCTCCATAAACTTTTCGATATCCCACAGCATGGGTAGGTCTAAGAAGATCACATAGTTCTCTGTGATAGCGAAGTCGTGCACCATCGTGGCCGCCTTGACATCGATCTCTTCTGACTGGATCAGTTCACCCGTTGAAGATACGCGGTGATATGTGAGGAAGGGCGGCATCACACCATATCCAAAAAACAACATCTCACCTGTTTTCGGACAAATCTTCGGGTGAGCCGTCATGTTTCGGGCAAGCTTTCCACCGAAATCATATGGTCCTATTGTCTCCAATTCCTTGGTCAGCTCTATCGGGCCATGCATCTCTTGCAATGCCAGAACACGACCAGCATGAGTTAGAATATGCGTATTTGCGAGTGAGTTCCCCGGGATTGATGTCAACTCACGGCTGATGACATCTTCTTTGAGCAAGGGCGTTTGGACATAGCGATTGCGGTACCAATTGGCTTTTCCATTCTCGATCTCCACCCCATGGATCATTCCCTCTCCAAGGAACCAGTCGGAGCTGACCGATACTCTGGGGTTGGCACCATTGCGAAAATAGCGACCGTTCAGCTCCTTGGGTATCTCTCCCGTCACTTGCAGCGACATTGCTGTCACTTCTTCGGAAACCGGTCCAAAATTGCCCTGCATCCAAAACGGCGTTGCCGCTGCTATATCCGATTGATTTCCCATGTCGCCACCTTCCCTCTATCACACCCTTTCTCGAGCGCCCTAGTTAACTCAGAATTCTATCGATGCTTCAATGCCATAGACAGTTGTAGGGGCTCCGGTGCCGAATACAAATGTGTTCTCGATGACAATTGAACTCGCCACCCGACCAGCATCATCATCAAATGCATCGTTGATGAAAGCCGTCAAAGTTAAATTAGGCCCGCGGTCCCGCAAGGTGGTAACAGAGGCAGAAAAGTCAGCGCTGTTAATCGAATCGACCTGATCGCGCCCTAGCCCAAGCGGGTCAGTTGCATTCGACGTAATAAGGCTGGATTGGTGGCTAAACCGCGTGTCCAGAGTGAGCGCGAGCCGATCATTCCACACGTTTCGCTGATAGGTAGCCCCGATCGAAAAGGTGGTATCAGGACCGGCACGTAGATTGCGACTGTCGGAAACATCTATAAGCGTTTGCCCAGTTGGGTCAGTCAAATCCTCTACGAAAAACTCTGTGAACTCGGCATCGGTAAGGCCGAGAGACGCTTGGACAGTTAATTCCGGCGTGATCCGGGCAAGTACTTCCAACTCGAAACCAAAAATTTCGACTTCAGAGGCGTTTTCAACAAAGGTTTCTGTTGCACCAATGCCATTTTCCGGCACTGCAACGAGATTCTCTTCCTGCTTGTCATCATACAGCGCATAAAAGGCCGTCGGATTAATACGCAACCTATTCCCAAACCACTCCGTACGCGCGCCAATCTCGAAGCTATCAACGGTCTCATTGTCGAATGGGCCAATAGAGGCTGGTGATGCCGCGCGTCCATTAAACCCACCACTACGGAAACCACGCGAATACCCGCCATAGACCATAACATCGTCCGCGACTTGATATTGCAAGATCACCCGTCCAGTAGGACTGTCAAAATCTTCCGTGAGGTCAACAGATTGCCCAGTCAGAGGATTTGGATCGGGCGGCATGAAATTATTAGCTGGTGATGGCGCCGCTGGGGCAACAAAAATGAAGTTGTTCTGAAAGTCTTTTTCTTCGTAAGAATAGCGAAAGCCCGCAGATAAGCTCAGCCGATCAGTAATATCGTAGGTACCATCGACAAAGGCAGCGATCGCAGTAGATTGCTGAGCCGTTCCCGTAATCGCCGTGACCCCGCCCAGGACTTGGGTGTTCCCAAACGCTCCATTCTCGAACGTTCCGCCAGTTAGGCTATACTGCGCATCAAGATAGTATATGCCCGATACGAAATCGAGCCGGTCCCCAATCTGACCGGACAAACGGAATTCTTGGCTAAATTGGCTAGCCTCTTGAACACGATTCTGCACGAGCAATTCAAGCTGCGGCACACCAAGCAAAAACCCAACTCCG
The DNA here is from genome assembly GCA_039942135.1 of Hyphomonadaceae bacterium. Classification (GTDB taxonomy): domain Bacteria; phylum Pseudomonadota; class Alphaproteobacteria; order Caulobacterales; family Hyphomonadaceae; genus CALLCD01. The sequence goes on along the minus strand of JBDVDE010000102.1, from coordinate 66,186 downwards.
GGGATTTCAACGGACTGAACTGCCGCTCCCCCTACATTCTCCTCAAGAAGCTGCTCGTCCGTCTGGCGATATCCAGTGACCGAGCTAAATGTGAGATTGTCATTGATTGCGTAATTAATGTTGGACGTTAATGACCAACCGTCAATGATCGTTACAAATGGCGTCCCACGTGCGAAGAGTTCAAAATCTGACTCTTCTGCAAGATCAATGGACCCGGAGGCGCACCCCGCGCCATTTGGCAGCGCTGCACCACTCGCGATGATACCAGAGGGTATATCGCAAAACAGATCTCCCTGCCCGTCCGGACCACTTGGAACAGACAAGCTGTAGGTCGGAGGCCCAAAGGAATCATCGTCGAACCAGTCGAATGACACAAGCGCGTCGAAACTATCGTTTGGCTCAATGAGAAACGCTACGCCCGCTGAAAGCGAGTCGGTCTGTTTGTCTTTCTGACCAGTCACAATGTTGGTCGCGAACGTATCAAGGTCCTTTTTGAAGACATAGGCTTTGGTCGATAGAAAACCACCGATTTGAGGGGCGTTGAAAACACCTTGAAACTCTCTACCGCTATGATTGGTGATGCGCGTTCCGATTTTAAAACCCGCCTCGCCACTCGGACGCGAGCGCGTGACATTGATCACTCCGCCAACAGTGTTACGCCCATACAAAGTGCCTTGGGGGCCCCTAAGCACTTCAACTTGCTCGAGATCAAACCCGTCAATTGCTGCGCCTGTATTGTTGGCCAGAAACACGCCATCAATCGAGAAGCCTACTGCCGGTTCAAAAGATTTTTCGAGATCGGAGAAGCCGATACCGCGAATGGTTGCGCCAAGCGCTTGCCCAGCAAACGGGTTGTCCGCCAAATCAATATTCGGAAGCAGTTTATCAATATCTGTGATGACTGACACATGGTTGTTTTCCAGAGCCTGCGCATTTAGCGCGGTAACAGCCAGCGGCACATCTTGTAGAGACTCATCTCTCTTTCTGGCGTTAACAACGACGACGTCCATACGCGCAGTATCTTCGCTGTCTGCCTCTTCCTGCACAGCATCACTCGCTTGCGCTTGAGCCGCGTGGTTCATCATCATGAAGTGACTAGCAATCAAGGATGCGCTTAAAATCAGAGTCTTCTTGTACGACATTGTTTCCCCTCAGAGTTCTAAATTCGGGGATACCGGACAAATTTCCAGCTTATCGCGATCTATCCCCCGGCCGCTCTAATGACGGCTCTTCTCTAGACTTTAGGGCAATGTCGTCGTCTGCTCTTGAACAGATCGGGTGCCACTATGAGAATTGTTAGGCGTAAATTTGCAACGCTTTTGTCGGCGTGACGCCGAGCATACGTTTCATTGTCCGGCTAAAATGTGCCTGATCCGCGAAGCAGCCCGCCAAAGCTGCCTCGGAAAGATTCGCGCCTGCGGAAAGAGCCTTATTGGCTTCCACTATTTTCCGCCACGTGACCCAAATGGACAAAGGCACCCCAAGCTGTTCCCGAGCCAGTGTTCGCATACGCGAGCGTGACAGACCGCTTAGCTTAGCAGCCATTAGAATTGATGGATCATCAAGGTTCTGATTGAGGTATTCGAGCGCCGCCACAAGCCTTGGGTCCAGAGAGCTCGTTGAAACCTGTTCTAACCGGTCTAGCGCCCCAATGATCTCTGAGCGGTCTGAAGTTTCATCAAAGGGGAGTTTCTCAGTCGATGCGAGGACATAACAGTCGGCGTCCTGAAACCTATCGGCCAGATCCAAAGCAAAGCCTAGTCTTGGAGACAGGTACAAATGGGTCAAACGCCCATCGCACCGAGTTTTTGTCTTTATCAGCGGCCGTATAAGCACAACTTTGCCAGTGTATTCTAAATTCTCTTCAACCGTAACAACAACGTCGCAACCTCCGCCAAGCACAATCTGGAAGGCTGCATTTCCGTGGAATTCATGCTGACCGCCCACACCGAAATAGGCCCCATATGCATTCCCGAACACGAAGTCTGATTCCTGTTTCATCGATACAGTAGCATCCTGTACGCCATTGCTATCCAGCCACCTGAGCAGCATAGCAGATCAAGATCAAGTATCGATCTCGGCTACAATGTCACCAATCCGGAAGGATTCACCGACCTGACCGATAATCGTCACTTGCCCTTCAAAGGGGGACTCAATCTCCAAGGTCGATTTATCGGTTTCTACCGAATAGAGCAAAACGCCTGGCGTCACCTTGTCACCATTGGCAATATGCCACTCGACGATTTTCGCCTCGTCCAGTGACATTCCGAGCTTTGGAAGCTTGAGTTTGATTTTCGCCATGATTTGTCGTCCGGTCTAAGTGCGGGTTAGTTGACAAGGCCTATCGGGTTCCCCTGCTCGTACCAACCATCAAATTTGAGGGGAAGGCGCCACAGTCATTCAGACGCCTGCGACCGGGAGGCTCCGCTGCCACCGACTATTCCCAACCCGTTTGACAATCAACCATACGCCATTTTCGCAAACCAGCTCGTCGCTATAGGTCCCCTCGACAAACCAGTCATAAGCCACATTCTCTTCATCGGCTACAAACCTGTGCACCGATGAAAAATTCGCCTCGCTATTCGCGCGCAACCCGTCCGGCGTTAAGACAATCGAGATATTGGAGAGCGCATGCTGGGACACTTCCAAATTACCGAACTTTGACCTGACAAACTCGACAAACCCGTCCGCATCCCCCTGATAAGAGCCATGTTTATGCACATGCCCCTCACCGAAACAGCTACGCAACAGTTCCCAGTTTTTTGTATCAACAGCCTTGCAGTAAGTCCCAAGGCGTTCGCGAATGAGTTCGCGTGCCCATAATTGCTCAACGATATCCATATCACCTCCGCCCGTGTTCTAGCTTTCCGGGAAAGTGTACGCGCCGCGATTTACTGCAAGCAAGCCCTAAACAGAGCGGCTAATAAAAGTGTCCATCCGGTCGAGGCGAGCGATTTAGGCTCGTTACCGACTTATCATTAGCATTAGTGGCCTCTGCGCTCCTTCCCCCGATAGATAGACGATCAAAATGCAGCCTTTTAGGAGCGCGAAAATGACCCAGAAGCCTCTAGTTGAATATGAGTTTGCCGATGCGTGCGCCATTATACGTTTAAACCAGCCCGAAACGCTGAACGCCATGACGACCGAGCTAGCCACCGCACTCAGCGATGCAATAGATCGAGCCGCCAAAGAAGCGCGCGCAATTGTGCTTACGGCCAATGGGCGAGCCTTCTGCGCTGGACTAAATTTGAAAGACTCCTCAATTGAAGAAGACCCCTCAAAACGCGACATGGGGGCAAGGCTTGAAGCCGTATATAACCCAATGCTCCGCAAGATCCGTGATTTGCCTATACCCTTCATTACCGCCGTACCGGGCGCAGCTGCCGGGGTCGGCTGTTCCATAGCGCTAATGGGCGACTTGATCATTGCCGGAAAGAGCACCTTCTTCCTCCAAGCCTTTTGCCGGGTTGGATTGGTTCCAGACGGTGCTTCTGCCTATTTGCTCTCGCGCTCTATAGGTCGGGTCAAAGCAATGAAACTTATGCTGCTAGGGGAAAAATATCGGGCCGAGCAAGCCCTTGAAGATGGTCTTGTGTCGTATGTTGTCGAAGATGACGAGATCGAAAGCTATGCAGTGGACCTTGCTCGAGGTCTGGCGAACGGCCCAACAGTAGCGCTCGGCATTATCCGAAGATCGGCATGGTCAGCCCTCGACGTAGATTTCGGCACTCAGCTTGACCATGATCGGGAAATGCAGAAGGTTGCGGGACAGACACAAGACTTTATGGAAGGCGCCGCGGCTTTCCGGGAAAAGCGATCGCCAGTTTTCGAAGGAAAATAGGCATTATTCTATGAAGGCATGAGCAGCATGATCGAGTCCGACGAAACGCTGGCGAAAATACATCCGGAGCTTCGCGAATTTGCGGCGCAGTTTATACCGGACCTACAACTCAATGCCGACACGCTTCAGCCATTTCGTGAAGGTTTTGGCGACATACCACTGCCGGAGGGCCAACCAGTTCGCCGTCAGATGATTGGCGGCAGCGACGGGCAGCCAGATGTCCCGGTTCTCGTGATTAACGACAAACCCGGGCAATCTCGACCGGGTCTTTTGCATATGCATGGCGGCGGGTTTGTGCTCGGCGCCGCTTCAACCAGTATAGCTCGTATTATGCCGCTCGCGCTCGAGCTTGATCTTACCATTGTCTCGGTCGACTACCGGCTCGCGCCCGAGACCATCTATTCGGGATCCATTGCAGACAATTACGCAGCACTTCAATGGCTCTACTCAAACGCGCAAGACCTAGGCATCGATACCGACCGTATCGGTGTTATCGGCGAAAGCGCTGGCGGTGGTCATGCGGCGATAATCGCCATCGAAGCGCGCAATCGCGGCGAGATTGACATCGCCTTCCAAGCCTTGATCTACCCAATGCTCGACGACCGCACAGGATCGACAGTCTTCCCGCAGCCGCCCATAGGACAGGTTCTATGGGGACCAACGGCTAACAAGTTTGGATGGGCAGCATTTTTGGGAATGGCGCCTGGGCAGGACAATGTCCCCGTACAGGCGGTCCCTGCCCGAACATCGGATCTTCAAGGCTTGCCGCCTACCTTTGTCGCTGTTGGCGAGCTCGACTTATTCTATCCCGAAAATCAGGACTATGTAGAACGATTGCGGGCGGCCAATGTCGAGGCTGAATTGCTAACCATTCCGGCGGCATTCCACGGCTTCGACATGGTTGAAGGTACAGCTCCAGCTTTGCAGCTTAAAGAAGCGCTTCTATCCGCATTGCGCAAAGGCTTGGGTCTTGGTTGAACCCGTTATTTGCTGCGCGGCGATGTTTCGCTGCTTAGCCATTTGTCGAGCGTCTCGTAGAAATGGCGTAGTTTGCTTTCCTGATAACTCGCTAGAATAATCTCGCCTTTCGATTGGCTCCGCATGCCCTTTTGAACCATCTCATGATTGAGATTGTCCTGATTGAAAATTTTGAGCAAGAATCCGGTAAAGTCAGGAGCTTGCGTATAGTCGTCGTCCAAATCCAGAAAGGTGCATTCTGCTGGCGCTGGGCGCTCTGCACCCTCGGGCAACGGCACCATATACATCACTTCGTGCAAGCATTGTTCGGGATTGTTTCCGTCCGGCCGGAAGCGATAAAAGATCGGATTATAGTCTCCCCAAGGACTGATGTTTGGAAACACGCTGTAGAAAATTGCATCGGTCAAATCCGCTTCGCTAATTTTGTCGACCTCATCTCCCCATAACGGACGCATCTCTTCGCGCCGATAGTTTGCTCGTGCAGCCCGATAGGCTTGAGGAGATTCAGTTGCGTAGACCGCAGGCATATCCACGGAGTCTTCTCGCAATTTACCGCCGAACCAATTGCATAAATGCGGATCTGCAGACTGGAGTTCACCCTCGATGTGATTAGCGTACATATCAAAGACACCGGACTTCCCGTTGCGATGGGTTACCCGAACCCTGTTCTCTTCCAGACGCTCGAAAAGCCCGCCCGTCATCGGGTGACGGAAGCTTTGAAAAAATTTGCCATCGGGGAATGCCCCGCCATCGGGATTCTCTAATCCCGTATGAGGGCTTGGCGGGCCGTTGGCAGAAAGGGCCCGCGAATAATTGCCCCAGACATCATATTTCGAATTTGCATCGGCAAAGGTCGGTAGGAGCTCAGGGTGTGTGCCGACCACATGATAGCTCTCCATAAAAGCGTCTTGAGCAATCTTCCAATTGCACGCGAGCCGCTTAACCAAATGCGCCGCCTTGTATCGGCGTTCGAAGGGGATTTGGAAGTGCCGATCAAAATCGCCGATGAAGTCTTCAAACGGTTCACAGTCAGGATCAGGATTGATGAAGACAAATCCCCCCCATCGCGCCACTTTCAAGTGCTGCAATGCATACTCTTCTTCGCTGACGGTCGGGAAATCCCAATGACACGGCACTTCGCGCAGGTCGCCTTCGAGGTTCCACATCCAGCCATGGAAGGGGCAACGCAGCATTGTCAGCCCCTTGCGGTGAGAATCGCATAAGGCGCGGCCACGGTGCATACATGCATTTGGAAATGCATTGAATGTCTCAGGGCCCGTGCGGATAACGATATAAGACAGACCGGCAATATCGTAGACATGCGTATCGCCGACATTTGGAATATCGTCTTCATGGCAAGCCATTTGCCAAACCCGTTTCCAAAGGCGTTCGACTTCGAGGTCATGGGCTTCCTGCGAATAGAACCGGTCAGTTGCGACTTTGGTCACACCCGGTTGCATCGGCGCTTCTTCGAAGAAGGTATCTGGCGCGCGTACCTTATCTTTGTTGAGAAGATCGGTGTAGCTGATGCCGTCTGACCGATCATGCCCTGTGCGTGTCTCAACCATTTTGTGCATCTCCATCTATTGATGTTCTTACGGGGTCGTTAGCCGTACGCCATTGCGCGCCCGTCATGGCAGCCCCCGTCCAACTATATGCAAGGCACCCCACGACAGCGGCCATTGCGCTCAGGATTAGGATTGAATAATTCAACGATTTCGTCCCCAATGTCGGAACCAGCATATCGCTCATGACGCCAATCACAAACAAGCCAACGACCTGCCCCATAATATTGTTCACGAATAGTGCCAGAGAATACCCCAATGCCCGCTCCCCCGGCTTAAGAGCATCTTGTAATAGCGATAGCGTTGCCCCCTGCGGCATCATGAAAACAAAATAGCCGAATATAAAAAATCCGATGAACCCAGCGAAGGTCGTCGCAGTCAGGCTAAGCGCATATGCGACAAAGCAAACAATAATCGCAATTGCCGGGAACCACGCCCGCCATCTAGGATCATATTTGACGAGCCGTTCTGTCAAAAAGCTTCCCGCAATAGGCCCCGGTACGCCCCCCGCCAAAAAGCTCAAACCGAGAATAAGTCCAACTTTAGCGGTCGACACATCATAATTTCGCAACATAACCGGCGCCAGCCAGATGGCGATCGCGTAGCCAATCATCGTAAGAAAGGCGAAAGCTATGCTGACGCGGATATAGACCTTGTTCCCCTTGAGTGATCTCAGCGTTGCGCCAATATCTTCCGCATGTGCATCTTGCGCACCATTAACGTCATTAATTCCGCGGACAGGTTCGTTGACGGTGAGATACAACACCACGCCTAACAAAATCCCCGGCAGACCAAGCGCAACGAATGTCATGCGCCAGCCAATCGCATCGGCCAGCAGCCCCCCCAATATGAGACCACCGGCCGTACCGAGTACCGCCCCCGTAATGTAGATCCCCATAGCTCGCGTGCGTTCTGACGGCTTAAAGTAATCGGCAATCATCGATAAAGACGGCGGACTGCCTCCCGCTTCCCCTGCACCGACCCCCATACGCGCCAAAAATAAGGACCAGAACCCGATGGCCGCTCCACACATGGCGGTCATTGCGCTCCAGACGGTGAGCGAAATGGCGATGATATTCTTACGATTATACTTGTCAGCAAGCCGCGCAATCGGAATTCCGAGCGTGGCATAGAACAGTGCAAACGCAAATCCGGCCAGAAGCGCCAGCTGCGTATCCGACATGGTGTATTCTTGTTTGATATCCTCCATCAGGATCGAGAACACCAACCTGTCGGCTATGTTCAGCATTGATGTCAGGGTTAGAATCCCGAGCACGTAGTAGCGGTATTTTGGCCCAAATACTTTCTTCATTGAGCGCCGCTCTCCATCCCAGTTTTCCGAATGCGTTTAAAATACTATTCCATGAAAAACCGAGACATCTGGCTAGTCATTTTGATAGCGGAAGACCTAGGTTTTCGACGCAGCTGCGATCGATGCACCAATGTCCGCTGCCTGCGGATTGCCCCGCAAAGTCAAACCGCCATTGGCTTGAATGTTCTGTCCAGAAATAAATGCATCGTCACTGCCCAGCCAGATTGCCGCCTTGGCGATATCGTCAGCGGTATTCAAGCGACCCAGAGGATATTTAGGTAAGAATGCATCGACGAGCCCCGGCACCCCGAAACTTCCTTGCGTCATCGGCGTCCGCGTGAGCGCTGGCGAGATTGAATTGGCGCGGATGCCATATTGTCCGTAATCGTTTGCGACGCACCTAACCAATGCGTCTGCGCCCGTCTTGGTACCAATATACGCAGCGTAATTATTGATGAGGGCCGTTGTCGTTGCTGATGAAATTTGAATGATGGAACCGCCCTGTGGGTCACTATCGATCATGGCCCGCACCATCTCGCTGAGAAAGTAGTGAACACCGGTAAACTGAACCGATACCATCTGTTCGAGCTCCTTATCTTCGATCTCCGTTACAGACTTCGATAATCCCCAACCAACCGCGTTTACCGCGATATCAATTCGCCCGAACTCACCAAGTGTCGTGCTCGTCAGTGCCTTCAGGTCAGCATGTTGGGTAATATCGCAGATTGCATGCCGGCCGTTAATTTCACCCGACAATTCAGCTAAGGCAGCCTCGTTCCGGCCAGCAACCATAACTTGCGCGCCTTCGGAGGCGAAAGCACGGGCGATAACTTGTCCCATATTGCCATCCGTCGCAGCGCCAAGGACAAGGGCCGTTTTGCCATCAAGCTTACCCATAATCATAACCTTCTCAGCTCCGCTATCTGATTAAGCTACTCCGGCTACGCCATTTCTTCACTCATCAAAAATGATCATTGGCAAACCGCCCCCCGATATTGAACAATATACAGGGTAAAAGAGGATACAATTATGAAAGTGATCATTGCCGCTCAAATCAAAGTATCCGCGGATAAACGCGAAAATGCACTCTCTGCAGCAGCCAAAGTCATCGAAAAGATAATTATGCAAACGGGCTGTGTCAGATACGACTGGGCCGCTGATTGCAGCGATCCCGAATTGATTACGGTTTTCGAGGAATGGGAAGACCAGAGCGCACTGGATCAACACTTTGCCGGCCCGAACTTCGCTAAAATGAACGCTCTTCTAGGAGAAGTGGGCGTCCTCGGCGCTGCGGCGAAAAAATATGCGGTCGAGCGCGAAGCTTCCGTCTTTGGGGCAGACGGGTCGCCCTCGTCCAGCTTTGAATAGGATCCCCGATATCACGGAAAACTGCTCTGGTCCTAGCAATTTCGCTTATCGCCCACAAGCCGATCTCATGGCAATTGCGAAGGCATAGAGGTAAGATGATGAACTTTGATCTGTCAGACAATCAGGAGCTTTACAAAGCGACTGCCAGAAAATTTTTCTCGACCCTGAGCGTCGCGGACAAAGTCACCATGCGGATGACCGCGGATGGTTACAGTAGAAAGCGGTGGGAAGAACTTGCGCAACTTGGCATGATCATGTTGGCGGCTTCCGAGGAAAATGGCGGAATGGGCGGTAGTTTGACCGATCTCGCCGTCATTGCCGAGGCCGCCGGAGCAGGATGCGCGATTGACCCCTGGCTCGAAAACGCCGTCATACCAACGCGGCTTCTAGATGAGTCGAACGAACAGACGGTACTTCCGGAAATTTTGGCTGGCAGCAAGATTGCAGCAATCGCATTCGCCGAGACGGCCTCACGCTACAATCTCGACCGGATAGAGACCAAGGCCGACAGGACGTCATCTGGCTATATGCTCAACGGCAGGAAGCAATTCGTTCTGGGTGGACATATCGCAGACTATTTTCTCGTGACAACGAGTATCGATGACGAGTTCAGTATCTTGCTTGTGCCCGCCAAAACCGATGGCGTTCAGACCTTTGCCTATCAAGTGGCCGATGGCAGCAAAGCTGTCGAAGTCGAATTCATCTCGGTAGAATTGCCAGTTGAAGCGCGATTAGACTTGAGTGTTCAAACATTCAAACACGTGGTCTCCGAAACCAATCTTCTCGCATGTGCCGAGATGATCGGCCTATGCCAACTGCTTCTGGATGAAACGTTGGAGTATGTAAAACAACGCGAGCAATTTGGCGTTAGCATCGGATCGTTCCAAGTTGTCCAGCACGCGCTTGTCGATTGCTATGCCGCGATTGAACAGATGCGATCGATACTGCTTCGGAACCTACTCGAACACCCCGATCAAAGCATTGAACGTCAGCTCGACATTTCTGGCGCCAAAGCCTTTGTCGCCGAGCGTGCGGATTTTATTGCCCGAAATTCGGTCCAATATTTCGGCGCTATGGGCATAACAGAAGAGGCTGGCATTGGATCAGCGCTAAAACGCATCATGCTTCTGAGCCGTCTGTTTGGCGATGTTCCCCATTGTATAGCTGAATATTCGAGAGTCGCTTAAAATGAGTGTAAATATGAAACCAATTGCCGAAGGCTTATGGACCGATACGGTTCCCCCGCAACTCATCGGTGGCAAAGCAGCTGATGGAAAAATCACGTTCCCATTTCCCGAAGGGGCCGCTGGCGAACATTATGAGCGCTATCCTTTGGCACGCGAAGGCACGCTATGGTCTTGGACACGGCAAGAGTTTCGACCGAAACCTCCCTATGATGGACCTGAAGAATTCACTCCCTTTCTATTGGGCTACATAAAAATTCCGGGTGAAGCGATCGTCGAAAGCTGGATCATCGATGCCGAGCTTGAAGATCTCAGACTGAACATGCCTATGGAATTCGTCGTCACACCATTTGACGACACTCGCCTCACCTATGCTTTCAAGCCGAAGAGTTAAACCATGTCGAACGTATATATCATTGGCGCTGGAATCCATCCATTCGGACGAACACCTGAACGTTCAGGCCGTGACCAAGGCGCATATGCAGTCCGGCAGGCATTGGCTGACGCCAATCTCGAATGGGCCGATGTAAATTGCGCTTTTGGTGGCTCACAAGCCTCGGGTAATGCCGACATACTCGTGAATGACCTTGGGCTCACGGGGCTTCAATTCACCAATGTGAGAAATGGGTGCGCCACCGGAGGAAGTGCTTTATCATCTGCACGAGCTGCCATTGCCTCTGGTGAGCACGATATTGCGCTTGCAGTCGGATTTGACAAGCACCCGCGCGGCGCATTCAATGCCGATCCAGCAGCGTATGGTTTACCGCAATGGTACGGGCAGATTGGCATGATGCTAACGACCCAGTTCTTCGCGCTTAAACTGCAACGCTATATGCAGCTTCACGGCATTAGCGAGACCACATTGGGCCGCGTGGCAGAAAAATCTTTCCGCAATGGAGAACACGCCGAACATGCATGGCGGAAAACCCCGATCGACCTCGACACGATCATGAACTCGCAAATGATCAATCACCCTTTGACCAAGTACATGTTCTGCTCACCAGCCGAGGGAGGCGTTGCCCTCATACTCGCAAGTGAGAAGAAGGTGAAAGAACTGGGTGCGAACGCGATAAAAGTTTCAGCCGTTGCGGTGCGAACGCGTCCTCCGGGCTCCTTTGAAGTGTTCGCGCCTGGTCTCGATATCAATGAGGGAGAGAAGCCGACAACACTCGCATCGAAAACGGCATTTGAAACCGCTGGCATCGGACCAAGTGACATCTCGGTCGCCCAGCTACAAGATACCGAGTCGGGCGCTGAAATCATGCACATGGCTGAAAACGGCTTTTGCAAGGATGGCGAGCAAGAGCAATGGATTGCCGAGGGTCGGACCGAGATTGGCGGCGCGCTTCCTGTAAACACAGACGGCGGTTGCATCGCGTGTGGTGAACCCATTGGCGCCTCTGGCTTGCGTCAAGTCTACGAGAACACTGTCCAATTGCGCGGACGTGGTGGCGCACGCCAAGTCCCGGGAACCCCCAAAACAGCTTACAGCCATGTCTATGGTGCACCGGGTATCTCTGGCGTCGCCATCTTGGAAGTGTAGTATCGCACTGGACGCACGAGGAGGCACTGATGAAAAACCGTATTGATGCCCATTTCGTTGCGGCTGGAAAGTATCACGACATTGACTATGCGCGGCTCGAAATACTCAAGCTGTTGATGGAGCACCCGCACATCCGAACAACAGTCGCCTGCGATTTCAGCAATGTCGACCGCATCAAGGCGAGCCAATTCCTGATAACCTATTGCTGCGACCTCATGCCCACCGAGGCGCAAATGATCGAAATCCGACAATGGGTTGAAGCCGGCGGAAAGTGGATTGCGCTGCACGGCACCAATTCAATTCTCGAACTTGGCGGTGAGAACGGCGTTGAAACGCCAAATGACCGCCCCGATGTTATGGACGCACTGGGCACCCAGTTCAAAGCGCACCCTCCAATCGGAACCTTTAAAGTCGAAGTCGCAGACCCAACCCACCCAGTCGTCGAAGGTCTCGTTGATTTCGAGATCGAGGACGAACTATATCTGTCACATCGCACGGCCGAAATTGACGTCCTGCTTAAAACAGAATTCGAAGGCATCGCCGAAGGCTTTGAAGCCTCGGACTGGGCCGACAAAGACGTGCCCGTCCTTTACATTCGGAAACTCGGCGACGGCGCTGTATTGTATAACACACTCGGGCATTGCCGAGGGCACTACGACTTGCCAGAAATCCGCCCCTTCAATGCAAAGCCGGACCTCTGTTCATGGGCATATCCTGTCCATTATGAAATACTAAGACGCTGCCTGTTATGGGCAATGCGCGAAGGAGAATGAGCCATGGATATGGACTTTTCAGAAAGTGAACTGGCGTTCCGTGATGAAGTGCGAGCATTTCTCCAAGCGACACTAACCGACCGACTGCGCCAAGGTTTTCTGCGCACACCGGGCGTATTTGTAGAACCAGACATCGCGACCGAATGGCATCGTGCACTCAACAAAAAAGGGTGGGCAACCTACACTTGGCCAGTTGAAGACGGCGGGACCGACTGGACACCTACGCAACGCTATATTTTCGAAAAAGAACTGGCGACTGCCGGCAGCTTCAACCCAACCCCAATTAGCCTGCGCTTGATTGGCCCCGTGATCTGCGCATTTGGTACGCCAGAACAAAAGTCACGATTTCTTCCCGGCATTCGCAATGCAGACGACTTCTGGTGCCAAGGATATTCCGAACCAGGTTCGGGGTCTGATCTGGCATCACTGACAACCAAAGCCAGCCTAGAAGGCGACAAGTATGTCATCAACGGATCGAAAATCTGGACAACGCATGCGCATCACGCCAACTGGATATTTTGTCTGGTGCGAACAGACGCGACAGGTCGCAAGCAAGACGGGATAACGTTTCTGCTCATACCCATGGATCAACCGGGCGTTAAAGTCACACCCATTATCTCGATGTCCGGCGACCATGAAGTCAATCAGGTGTTTTTCGACAATGCTGTCTCGGCTGTAGATAACCGTATCGGGGACGAAGGCGAAGGATGGAAGATCGCGAAATTCTTGCTCCAGAACGAACGCGGCGGCACATGTTTCGGGCCACGAGCACTCGCAGAAATAGACAGGCTCAAACTCTATGCCAGCGAAGCTCCTTCTGGTGTTAATGGCCCACTAAGTCATGATCAGACTTTCTCGATTCAACTGGCAAAACTGACCCTAAGAGCAAAAGCGCTGGAAGTAACCGAGTTGAGAATTTTGGCAGATCTGGCGAAGGGCCGTTCTCTGGGGCCCAAAGCCTCATTGACCAAATTAATTTCCTCAAACCTGCGTCAGGACATCCAGAAACTAGAATCAGAACTCTTCGCCTATGATGGCCTTCAATTGCCTTATGACCGCCCACTATACGGCAATTCGGCCCCTAAGCCGATTAGCAATCATGCCGCGCAAAACTCATTGGCGAAGTATCTCAACGGGCGCGCTATGACGATCTATGGCGGTAGCAACGAAGTTCAAAAAAACATAATTGCAAAACATGTTCTTGGCCTGTCATAGTCACAACCTTCAATGGCTGCGAGTTACTTGCCTAACGCCAAGTTTAATGCTTCCATGCACGTATGAATAGCTTGACTGCAATTGAAACTTGTCCCCTGCATCGAAATGATCTTAGCGATCTTCTGAGCAGCGTAACTGTGAATGATGTTAGCGAAATTCACGATGCAGCCCTCAGCCTCAAATCCGTTGCCGACGAATACGGATTGCGTATCGCACTGTGTGACGACATCTCCTCTCGTGAGCCCATGGTCGATGCGGATGGGACGCTGCTACATCAGGAAATATTCGGCTGGGTCACGAAGAAAGATAAATGGTGGGAAGAAAAATATCTCGCATTGACATCACCAATGGTGCGCGCCTGCCGTTACGAGTCCCAACCCTTCTGGTGTAACGCCGATGGAATGTATGGATTGCCTCAAAACGAGTATTTGGAAGAGATAGATTTCAGGGACCACTTTTTGGAATTCGCACAGCACCAGTCCGCGATCGTTCTTCCGGTCCATCTACCGTTCGGGCAAATATCGGCAAATAGCATCCACACTGTAGATCCATCACAAGAAGACATGTCTGATCTGTTCGCCACACATGCAATGTTTTTTGATCTATTGATCCGGCGTTTTGTTGGCGGCTATGTTAGCGCCATCAGGAAGAAACGCTGCATCCCCGACAATTGCGTATTGTCCAAGCGCGAGGTCGAATGTCTTCGATGGGCCGCTCTTGGCAAGACAGACAAAGAAATCGGAATGATTATTTCCTTGAGCCATGCCACGGTACGTTACCACTTCCAACGGGCAGGCGAAAAACTCAACTCGGTAAATCGCACGCAAACCATCTTCAAAGCTGGCCAGCTTGGTTATCTCGGCGCAAACAATTAGACATCCGCCTATCAAAACCGCCAACTCACAAAACCGCAGAACCGAGTATGATTCCTGTCAAATGATCCATTGGCTTGGAGGGAAATGAAATGCCGGACATCGAAACAACAGCGGCCAATTGGCAAGCCATAAGAGATGAAAACGCCAAAAACCTCTTGCGCAAACAGGTAGACGTGATCCGCAGTGGCACCCATATGGCAGACGCGCCCCTCCCTCTGCACAAGGCGGTCTATACATCCGAAACGCGGCACACCGCGGAAAAGAAACATCTTTTTCTAGACCAACCTCTCGTTGCCGGACTCTCGGGCGACTTGCCCGCGCCAGATACTATGTTTGTTTTCGATGCGGCAGGTCCATCCATTCTGGTGATGCGCGGACGCGATGGCGTCGTTCGTGCAGCGCTAAATATGTGTACCCATCGCGGCGCAAAACTTGTCGATCAGACCGAACCATGGAGCGGCAGTGCGAAGAAAGTCACCTGCCCTTTTCATGCGTGGTCATTTGACACCAGCGGAAATCTGATCGGGCAACCGGGCAAAGAAGGGTTTGCAAATTGCGACATTGGTGCCCGCGATCTGATAGAGGTACCTTGCACGGAACATCTTGGTCTTATCTTTGTTCGCGCCAACCCGAAAGGTGCACCAATTGATGCGACGGCCCATTTGGGCAGTTTTGCCGAGCAATTGGCGCAGCTGGAATTTGGCAGGGCTGAACCCGTAAAAAAGGGTATTCTTCATGCTGACGCCAACTGGAAGTTTGCGCTCGACACTTACGGAGAAAGCTACCACTTTGCCACGCTGCACAAATCATCAATTGCGAAAGTGAACTATAACGACAAATGCGTTTATGAAGAATATGGTCGCCATCACCGCGTCAATTTCCCGAAGTTCTTTGTAGGAGATTTGCTCGACAAAAAGGAAGCCGACTGGCCACAAACTGACTATGGCGGCGTGCACTTCCTATTTCCAAATACGGTGATCTTTTTTGGTGCAATTGCACCCGGTGCGTTTTTCACGCAAGTGTTCAGGCTGTTTCCTGATGGTGTCGGAAAGACCCGCTGTCATTTTTCAGTCTATGCCCCGTTCGGCATCGAAAGCGAAGAACATAAGCAGCAGTGTATCGCAACATATGACTTAACCGCTCCCGTGGTTCAGGAAGAGGACTACTGGGTTGCCTCAACGGGTTATGCCAATTTGCTCACCGCCCCTGATGATCACCACGTTGTCATTGGCGCTAATGAGGTTGCCCTACACAATGTACATCGCAACATCGCCGCAGCGATCGGAATGCCCCTGACCGATACAAGATAGTTAAACGTCCGGGCGGTTAGCTGTTCCAGTCCTGCTGCCCAGCCCAGTTTTCAAATGTAGTCAGTTGAACTGGAAGCTTGGTAATCCAGTTCTCCGGGGCGACTTCCAATGGTGAAATACCCTGCTCATTGTAGAAGCGATAGAAACGCGCCATGCCGTCATAGACGCTTCCTTTGGGAATTTCCCGCTTACCGGTGACGAGTTCGCTAATGTTCATCGCAAATTCGTCGGGCGCGAGACTTTGGAATTTTATCGTTCGTCCAGCCGCAACGGACAGCTTCTGGGCAACCTCGGATCCTGTCAGTGCCTCAGGCCCACCTACAGCGACATGCTGGCGGTCTACCTTGCCCGTTTGGAGCGCAGCGACCATGGTCTGCGCGACATCGTCAAGGCTGATAAAACTGATCTTCAAATCCGGAGACGCTGGATAGGCGAATAAGTCGTGCTTCACAATGGACGGCTTGCACCATGGGGCAATCATATTGTTCATGAACACAACGGGTTCAATGAAGACATGATTGATACCGGACTCCACAATCGAGTTCTGGATGCTCCGGCGGCCATCATGTGCGGTAATCTCCAAATCCTTATCGGCGACATAGCAACTGGAATTGAAGACAATTTTTTTCAATCCCGCGGCTTTTGCGGCGTTCGCAATGTTGCGGCCAAATGCTTGGGCTTTCGCAAAGTCATGTTCAAACGGTAGATGCATGGCAAGCACATCTTGCCCTTCAAAGGCCTGTTCGAGCGACGCTTGATCTAGCAGACTGGCAGCAATAGCCGGTAGATCCGGAAAGGGCGTGTTCGCCAATGCATCATCTCGCCGTGTTCCAGCCGTTACCGAGAACCCCGCATCAAGAAGCCTTGAAACCAAAGGTATTCCCTGATCGCCCGAAGCACCGAGTACAATCGCCTTCTCAGCCATTGATCCTAGCTCTCCCCCTTAAGGTCGGCGACGATTTTCGCCGTATCAAAATAATGCAGATACATTTCCTGCATTTTACCATCGGCAACACGCGCGGATTCGATCACCCGATAGGTCGACCGGATGCCCGTTGCCTTTGATGTCCCCGAGAAATGAATGATATAGTTTGCCCATTCGGCACCGCCAGACATCTCGACGGGCTCAACAACAGGCTCACCGAAAGTTTGCATCACAACCGGAAACAGCCGCCGAAAGACATCCTTTCCAGTCCACTCTCCGCCATATGGCAAAGACTCCGGTTCATACAGTATGAAATCGTCGGCGACGTATTTCTCAACTTCATCCCAGTCTCCTGCTCGCATAAGTGTATAGACTTTCTGCATGCATTCGACCGGTGTCATTAGCGCTTCCACCCCATTACTGTTTTGATTGCAGCCTTGATTTCATCCTTGTTCGGAATCCATGCCTGCTCAAGGTGGGTGGCAAAGGGAACAGGCGAGAATGTTCCGCCAATACGTTGCACCGGCGCTTTGAGCTCATTGAACAAGATCTCGTGGATGCGCGCAGAGACTTCCGCGCCAGTTCCGTAAGGCTTGACCGCCTCATGCAGGGTCAACGCCCGTCCGGTCTTGCGGACCGAGTTCATCACTGTCTCTTCATCATAGGGCGCGATCGTGCGCAGATCGACGACTTCGACCGAGACACCATCCGCCTCCATCTCTTCGGCAATTGCCAGCGCGTCCATAACTGTGCGTCCATAGGTGATGATCGACACATCGGAACCTTCGCGGGAAATGGCCGCCTTTCCAAGTGGAACTCTGTAATTCGCCCCAGGGTGCTCGCTTTTCTGCTCATAACTGAGAATATTCTCGATAAAGATCACTGGATCATTGCACTCGATTGCCGAGCGCATGAGGCCCATCGCATCGGCGGCATTTGACGGCGTTACAATCTTGAGACCAGCTACATGGGCGAACCATGCTTCGAGCATGTCACTGTGTTGCCCGCCAAACCCCACACCCACACCTGTGGTCGTACGGATGACAAGCGGTACATTGGTCTGTCCGCCGGACATAAAGCGCAGTTTTGCGGCGTGGTTGACGATCTGGTCCATTGCACAAGCAACGAAATTCATCAGCATGATCTCGGCAATCGGCCGTTGCCCGGCAAGTGCAGCCCCGACGGCAGCGCCGACAATCGCGGTTTCGGAAATCGGTGTCGCCCGCACGCGGTTCTCACCATATTTTTCGGTCAGCCCCGTGGTAATCTTGAACACGCCGCCGCCTTGTTTGGCCGCAACATCTTCGCCAAGACAGAAAACACTATCATCCGCGGCCATCGCCTCATCAATCGTCTGATTGAGGCCTTTGCGCATTGTAATCAGCTCGCTCATGCTGACAGCTCCTCTTCAAAGACATCGATCAAAAGTTCCGACGGATCGGCCAAGGGGGCCTCCAGCGCTTTTTCAATAGCTGTGTCGATCTCGGCGTCCACTTCAGCAATAATCGCATCAAGCTCTGCTTGGCCAAATTGGTGATCCAACATGTATTGGGTGACTTTTGGCAGGCAGTCTTCCGCCTTCATTTCCGCGATGTGCTCATCTGGCATATAGGAGAAATCCGACCCGAAGAAGTGGCCCATCATGCGATAACACATGGCCTCGACCAAAGTTGGCCCCTCTCCGGCACGCGCGCGGCGAACCGCTTCACGCGCAGCGGTATACATCTCTTCGATGTTGTTGCCGTCAACCCGAACCCCCCTCATGCCATAGCCTTCTGCACGGGCCATAATCGAACTGCCGGCTGTGTGATCAGCATAGGCGGTGTGTTCGCCAAAGTGATTGTTCTGACACATAAAAACAACGGGCAGCTTATAAAGCTCCGCCATGTTGAGGGCTTCGTGGAAACCACCAATATTTGCTGCGCCATCGCCGAAGTTTACGACTGTTACCTTGCCATCACCATTGTTCTGGGAGGCCATCGCCAGACCGTTTGCAATCGGAATACCCGAACCGACGACACCCGTGGTGACCATGATACCGGTCTCCGGATGGGTAATATGCATTGTACCGCCTTTGCCCTTGCAAGTGCCGGTGACCTTGCCAAGACATTCAGCCCAATACTGCTCGGCTGGAATCCCCTTGCCTGTCTGCTCGCCTTGGCCGCGATAGGTGCACACAACATAATCGTCAGGCTCAAGCGCTGCCATCATCGCTGCGGACGTTAGCTCCTGCCCACGCACGGGATAATACATAACCGCGACGGTTCCAGCCGTTAGCAAGGCGCGGAATTTCTCGTCCGTGCGATTGATCTTGGTGAACCGTGTATACACGTCGAGCAGTTCATCTCGACTTATGCTTTCATTGCTCATAATCAGCTTTCCACATGCGTTGGATAATCCCCCGGCGGCATGCCAAAGGTTGAATCCATACTTGCCAGGGCATTGGGCTTTTCGTCCACCATGCGCGCTCGCCAAGCATGAATGTTCTTATATTCTGGAAGCACAGGCTGATTCCACCAGCTACCAAATTCGACAAACACGAAGAGCAGAATGTCAGCATAGGTGAACCTGTCACCTGCCAGCCATTTTTGGCCGTCCAGCCCTTGATTGATTTCACCATAGCCATCTTGGGCCATATTTTTAAGCCCGTCCGAGGCTTCAGGCAGGCAGCGCAGGCGATCCTTGAAAAAGTTAAGCCCCTCATTGCCGCGATACCCGGTCGTCAGCGGTGCGATCACCCTGAGGTCGACGCGCCGCATCAACATACGCGTTTGCGCACGTTCTTCCGGCGTCGAGCCAATCAACGGGATGTCCGGATAAATTTCGTCGAGATACTGACAAATAACCGCGCCCTCTGTCAGAACGGAGCCGTCATCAAGCTCCAGTACAGGCAGTTCTCCAAGCGCATTGATTTTCCGAAATTCCGGCTTGCGGTTATCCCCGACAATGATGTCGATATATTCGCGTTCGATCTCGATGCCCTTTTCAGCCAGAAAGAACATCACTGACCGCGGATTCGGACCATGAGATTGATAGAACTTCATCGGCTTTTCCTAGAACTGGACCCGTTTTGTGAAGCCGCCATCAATGACAACATTGGTACCGGTCATATAGGGACATGCTGGACTCGCGACGAAGACCACGGTGTTTGCAACCTCTTGGGGTTCACCCATTCGGCCCATAGGCATTTGCGCCAGCGTTGCATTGTAGAAGTCCGGCATACGCTCTTTGATGCCTTCCCAATTTCCGGTTGGATATTCGATTGGCCCGGGCGAAATGCTGTTGACTTTGACCCCTTCGGGCGCGAGCGCCTGAGCGAGCTGTGACCCATGTGTTATCAGGGCCGCTTTGATGGCATTAAACGCTTGAGGAGCAACGAATTTTTCAACTGCCGCTGTCGACGACATGAAAATGATCGAGCCGCAATCTGAGGCAACCAAAGCATCCTTCAGGGCTTCAACACCCAAGGTCGCGCCCTTGATATCAAGATCGAGACAGCGGTCCCAATCCCCCGTCGCGCCCTGACCGGATGCGCTGGCCATGTGTACGAAAATATCACACCCGCCGAGCGCCTCTACCGCACCGGCGAGCCATGCTTTGTAGCCGTCAGGATTGCCTGTCATATCAAGTTGGGTCGCGTGCACTTTTCCCGATCCGGCCGCCCCGACCTGTTCAGCAGCAGCATCGACGCGGCCCTGATCGCTCGAGAAGAAAGCAACGTCGCAGCCTTCCGCAGCAAATGTTTTCAAAGAGGCTAGTCCCAACCCATGAGAGCCGCCATTCATGATCACTTTTTTACCTGAAAGCCCCAAATCCATCTGTTTTCTCCATTATCCAACTAATTTTTGGTAGCACTCTGGCCCTGCAGTGCAAACGATCAAAAGTGCCAGTTAGGCTATTGGTTTTGCTAGGGCCTAGTTGACCGCGCGATCATGTCCCTGCCAATGCGGTGCGCGCAGCTCTCGACGCAGAATTTTCCCAGAGGCGTTTCTCGGCAGAGCTGGAATGAAAGCCACACGCTTCGGACATTTGAACCCAGCGATCTGTGTACGCGCATAAGCGATCACCTCATCGCCATCCAATGTCTCACTGTTTTTCGCCACCACATAGGCCATAACCGCCTCGCCCCATTTTTCGTCGGGAACCCCGATCACAGCAACATCGGCTATTTGGGGGTGGGAATAGAGTGCATTCTCGACTTCAGCCGGATAGATATTCTCGCCGCCAGAAATGATCATATCTTTGACGCGATCATGGATATAGAGATAGCCATCTTCATCGAGATACCCTGCATCACCCGTGCGCAACCATCCTTCGGCATCTATCGTTTGAGCTGTCGCCTCAGGCTTGTTCCAATATCCGGTCATATTCTTGACCGAGCGCACCGCGATTTCGCCAACCCCGCGCGTGGGTACCAGCTCTCCGTCCGCGTCGATCACCTTAACCTCGACGCCGTGGAGAGGTTTGCCCACAGAGCGCATCTTTTCACTGCCATCTGGGTCATGATCTTCCGGATTGAGGGTCACGATCGTTCCGGAGGTTTCGGTCATACCGTACATTTGCACGAAGCCGCAGCCGAACACACGCATACTCTCGCGCATGAGTTCCAAGGGGATCGGCGATGCGCCATAATAGATATATCTCAACTTGGCGAAATTCGTGTCCTGAATACGCGGGTCGTTCAGCAGCAATTGCAACGCCGCCGGCACCATGAACATTCTTCCAATATTGTAAGTTTCGATAAAATCCAGCGCCTGACTTGGCTTATATTCGCGAACGACAACGGCATGTGCGCCGCTATG
Organism: Hyphomonadaceae bacterium; assembly: GCA_039942135.1. Taxonomy (GTDB): domain Bacteria; phylum Pseudomonadota; class Alphaproteobacteria; order Caulobacterales; family Hyphomonadaceae; genus CALLCD01. The sequence continues at coordinate 44,495 of JBDVDE010000102.1, read as the reverse complement.
TATGATCCCCAGCCCGAACACAGTGCCGCCGACATGAAAACACGGCATCGCCAGAAGCCCCGATTCACCTTGCTCCCAAACCTGCCAATCAAGCAAGCGGTCGCTCGGGTCTTGCCCCCGCAGAGCCAGAACCGCCCGATGGCTGATGACCGCGCCTTTAGGTCGCCCCGTTGTCCCTGATGTATAGAGCTGCACCAGCGGATTGTCGCAATGCGTGTCAGTCTCGGAGAGGTCGGTGCCAAAGCCCTGTCTCCATAATTGGAAGTGGGGGTATCGGGTTCCCGCAGCTTCGACGTCAAAGACATGTTCCAGCGCGCTGCATTGGGCCTTCAGCTCGTCGACGAGGCCCAGAAACTCCCCGCCGACAAAAACCGTCTTGGCGCCCGAATCTGACAAAACATACGCAACTTCCGGAACCGCTAACCGCCAATTGACGGGCGTCACCACCGCACCGATATTCGCCGCCGCAACGATCAACTCGAAATAGGCGGGAGAGTTTTTGCCAAGGAATGCCACACGGTCGCCTTTGGCGATACCAAGCGAGCGCAAACCATTTGCCAACCGTTTGCTATTCTCTTCAAGCTCGCGATAGGTCGTTGTTTCGCCTTCGAAGGTGAACACCGGCGCACCCTCCAAGCGCGTCGCTTGCTCCCGCACCAATACTGCAACCGAATAGGCGTCGTCTTTTGTCATATTACCCAATTTCCCTAAGTCCATAGGTCTACCGCCTTCAGACCCGTTTGCTCCCTAATAAAACCGCTAGCGACGTACCCCTAATTTTAATAGGCTATGACAAGTAGGCTGTTTGCTAAAGGATAAGCATAATAGTGTTTACCAGACCCACTTAAATTCAGACCGAGCGAGAACAGTTATGGCACGTTTAGACGGAAAAGTCGCAATCATCACGGGCGCAGCCAAAGGACTTGGTGAAGCTGATGCAAGGCTTTTTGCTGCCGAAGGTGCCCGCGTCATCTTGACCGATATGGATACAGAAAACGGGCAACGGGTCGCTGCGGAAATTGGCGACATGGCGGAATTTCACCAACAAGATGTGTGCGATGAGGCCAGTTGGGAGGTACGAATTTCCGACATTGTGAAACGCCATGGCAAGCTCGACATTCTGGTCAACAATGCCGGTATCGTTCAGCCCGGAACCATCGAAACACAGACAACTGATGACTATCGCAAGATTATGGCGGTTAGCGCCGACGCCACTTTTTTCGGCAGCAAGTACGCGGTCGCAGCCATGAAGGATAATAAGGACGGCAAGTGTTCCATCGTCAACATGGCCTCGGTCGCCTCACTGGTCGGCGAATCCAATGTCATCGCCTATTGCGGAGCCAAAGGCGCCGTCGAAGCGATGACACGCGGCATCGCAGTCCATTGTATCAAGAGCGGATACCCGATCCGCTGTAATAGCGTCCACCCGGGCACGATCCTGACACCAATGGTCCAGAACATTCGTGATCAGATGGTAGCGAACAGCAAAGTCAACTATACACCGGACAAACTGGCGGATTCAAAAATGGGCCAGCCCGACGATATTGCGAACACGGTTCTGTTTCTGGCGTCTGACGAGTCCAAGCACATCAACGGCGCATCGATACCTGTTGATAATGGCAACATCATTGTGCCGCGTTAGAGCAAGCCGACAATCGAAATTGCGCTGACATTCTGATACGGCATGCCGCCAAGATTATGCGTCAAACAGAGGGATGGCGCTTTCTCGCGCTGGCGATCCCCTGCCCGTCCCAAAAGCTGCAAATAGTTTTCATAGACCATGCGCAGTCCCGAGGCACCGATCGGGTGGCCGAAACATTTCAAGCCGCCATCAATCTGGCAGGGCAATTCACCGTCAGCATCAAACATGCCGTCAAGCACATCTTTCCAGCCTTGGCCTTCTTCAGAAATGAACAGGTCTTCCATCGTCACCAATTCCGTGATCGAGAAGCAGTCATGCACTTCCGTAAGAGAAAGCTGCTCACGCGGCTTGGTCACGCCAGCTTCGCTATAAGCGCGCTGGGCGGCTATGCGTGTGGTGTGGAGGTAGCTGCCATCCCAGCCTGTGCCCTGCATTTCCCAGCCATTGGATGTCGAAAGTTGCAGTGCTTTGACCGTCACCAGATCTTTCTTACCCAGAGCTTTGGCGATGTCCGGACGGGTCACGATCGCACAAGCTGCGCCATCGGATACGCCGCAGCAATCGAATAGGCCGAGCGGCTCGGCGATCATTGGTGCATTAATCACCTTCTCAATATCGACTGGTTTGCGCAGATGCGCCTTCGGGTTCTTCGCCCCATTGTCGTGGCTCTTGACCGAGACATGCGCCATGGCCCGTTTGAGGTCGCCTGCTTCGATGCCGTGTTTCGCACGATAAGCACTTGCCAATTGGGCAAAATTCCCCGGCGCTGATCCTGTCGCGCCCATCATGTCCCAGCTGGTGCCGCGGCTGCGCGCAGGAAGCCCGCCATAACCCGTATCTTTGAGTTTCTCGACGCCCATCGCAAGGGCTATATCGGCTGCCCCTGACGCCACTGCATAAACAGCTCCACGCAAAGATTCCGTCCCGCTCGCACAGTAATTTTCGACCTTGGTGACGCCAATATTTGGCAAGCGTAATGCAATCCCTGCCGGAATGCCCGATGGTCCGATATTCTGGGCATCAAAGCCCACTCCGAGCCACGCGGCATCTATCTCCGACACGTCAATCGCGGCATCCATTAGCGCTTCGTCAAATGCTTCAACCATCAATTGGTCGGCATCGGCATCCCAGCGTTCTCCGAAACGGGCGCAGCCCATGCCTAATATCGCAACCTTGTCCTTAATTCCCTTTGGCATCAGTTCGCTCCATTTCCATGTTGACCGCGCATTGGTGTGGCCTTCCAAAAATACTTGATAAAGTCGCGGCGTTCGTCGACCGCTTTGATCCGAAACACCATCCGCATATCGCCACCGACAAACACATCATCGGCGGCAACGTCAGCAAACTCGGCAACCATGCGGCCGCCGCCTTCGAAATCTATCATGCCATAATATCCAGGCGGATCGGGGCTATAGGTCAGACTGTCTGCCGTAAAGCTTACGACCTTTGCTGCGCGTTCTGCAAAGGGATAGTCTTCTTGTGTGTGGCTCTCGCGGCTATTGGCATTGACCGAAATATCGGTCTTGGGGAATTGCACCGTTCCCGTCTTCGTACAGCGCCCGCCTATCAAGCCCAGCACTGCTTTCCGGCTGCGCGCGAGCGTTGTTCCGGGCTGTTTTTCATCCATCTCTGCGCGCATGCCTTTTTCGATATCAAGCAAGCCGCGATGAAATAGATAGCGCATATAATTGTCGTCTTCGATCCCGCCCGCGAGTTCCGCCGCAACCGTGCTCGACGCTTGGTACTCCAAGATCGCATCAGTTGCCTCGAACACTAAGACGTCCGCTCCTTGGCCAAAGCCTGCGACGAGAATTTTCTCGCCCGGCTTGGCCGTTTCCAGAATATTGGCGAGCAGCATGATCGGGTATGACACACCGGCATCTCCGACATTTGCGGACAAGTCGTCGCAAATACTGTCTGGATTGATCCCAGCCGCTTTTGCCAGCGCTTGCGGTATCCGGTTTACCGGAACGCCAATTGCGGCATGGGTAATGTCGCTTCCTTTGAGATCTAACGCCCCCAAGGCGTCGATGATCGCAGTACCGAGAATTTTCTGGAACCCCTCATCCCGCGCAAACCGGCTTTCCCATGCATAATCGAAATCAACTCCGCTGGCACGGTACTGATCAACAAAGTCAATCGTGACTGAGCGCCCACCTAGATATTTTGCAATCACGCCGCCCTCGCCAACGAGCACGGCCGCCGCGCCATCTCCATAGCTCATCTCGGCTGGAGACGCTGGCTTGGCTTTGCGATTATCAGACGCAATACACAGCTGGGTTGCCGTGCCGCCAAGTGCATTCATCAGTCCTGATGTTGCAGCACGGCGACTGCCCGTCGCGTCTGCCGCACCGGTGGCATCAGCCAAATTTAGCGCTTCTTTGACAATGCCCGCATTCGACCGATCGGCAAAAGGTAGCGTGGTCGACGCCAAAGCAACACTATCGATGTTTGACCGGTCCAACGAGGTTAGACAGTTTCGTGCAGCTTCGACGGCCATTGTGACCGCGTCCTCATCCCAATTGGCGACCGCTTTTTGGCCTTTTGCTGCTCGCTTTAAACCCGGCGCGAACCAACTATTAGCGGCAAATATTGCGGAGCGCTGAAGCCGCCGCCGCGGTACATAGACCCCCGCGCTAAGAATTCCGACCATCTCGCTATTTCCCAAACTGTCTGATTACAAAAGAGCCTACCATTATTGCGAAGACAGGCTGCACTAGCAAAATTACTCATGCTTGCCCTTGCAGTTCAAAATTTATGAACGCAATGCAGCAAAGGCGGCATAAGACGGATCATCTTTCCCGCGAACGCCTGATGTAAGCAATGCCGCCGTCTCGGGAGGCCGAGGCGCAGCAGCATCTGGTACAAGCCTATTCCAATCGAACACAGCCTGACGATGTTTAATCTTCCAGACCCCATCGCGCTTTTCCATCTGATCGACATAACGGCCAGAAGAAATCAACTCCATCGGGCCGGTTTCAGTTGGCAGTGCGTGGCGAGAATAGAAGTAGCTTTCGCAGACGGCTTTCTCGCCAACAATCTCGGCATTCTGGGTACTAATGATGTGTTGTGTCGACGTGTAATTTTCCAGTTGCGGCATAACCCAATCGCAAAACTCGGCCGCAGTTCCCTTAAACATGCCGTGGTCATCGCTTCCATCTTCATGGAAACACGACTCTATGATTGCGCGATCAGCACGGTCGAGCCCGCGGGCGAAACGGTGCGCTAGGTTTTTAATATCCTGCTCATCCGTAATTCTTGCAACAGATTGTACGATTTCAGCCTCTGTCATCACATTCTCCCTGTTTTTAAGAACTTAGCCTGCGCAAACCGTAGCGGACCCTGCCAAAACTGCTAAATGACCTTACGGCGAAAATGGTCCAATTTGGGAGGCTATTATATCAATCAGATTCCGTTTTCAGGCACGGAATGAAGCAGTTGGAAGGTCTATTTGTTCACATGGGGAAAACTCAACTGAATATCGGCTTGATGGACTTGGAAAAGAAGCCGGAACCGAAGATTGGCACAACACCGCTCACAGGGAACCGTTACACCTCTAAAGAGTTTATGGATAAGGAATGGGAGAGTATCTGGACGAAAACCTGGCTCGTCGCCGGCCTCTCCTCCCAAATCCCGAACACCGGAGACCGGATCACATGTGAAATCGGTCCCGAGTCCATTCTGTGCACGCGCGACAAGGACGGAAAAGCCCGCGCATTCTACAATGTCTGCCAACACCGTGGAAACATTCTCGTCCATGAAGAAGAAGGCAGCGGCAAGCACCTCGTATGCAACTATCATGGCTGGCGCTTCACCCCCGATGGCGAACTCGCTATCGTCCCTTGTCCGGAAGACTTCCCGCAAGGAAACCCGTGCGGAAAAGTGCGGCTCGTAGAAATCCGCTGCGAAGAGTGGGCCGGTTTTGTCTGGTATTCCATGAACGAGGATGTTGCCCCGCTAGACGAGTTTCTTGGACCGGTAAAATCCCAGATCGAAACCTACCGAATGGAAGAAATGAAACGCACCAAATGGGTCACCATTGAGGGCGATTTCAATTGGAAGGTCGTGCAGGATAATTTCTCCGAGTCCTACCATTTGCCATTTGTTCATCCTCAGGGGCGCTACTTCATGGAGCAGAACTACAGCTACTGCCAGTTCGATCTTTATGAAGAAGGCCATACCAGAATGATCATGCCCGGGGCACGGCCAACCATGTCCCTTCGCGGCGAGTTTGATAAAACCGTCGACCTCATGGCAGACGATCTAAAATTCTGGGGACTGAACCCAGATGATTTCCGCGACGACCCACACTCCATGCGAGAGGCGATACAAAAAGTAAAACGGGAAAAAGGCGCAGAAAAGGGCTTCGATTTTTCTCGCTATCAAGATGCGCAGTTAACTGATCATCTACATTATACAGTTTTCCCGAACCTGTCCTTCAGCCTAAAGCCGGACGGTTGCATCTTTTTGTTCGCAACACCGCATCCGACCGATCCGCAACGGTGCATATTCGATATGTGGTATTTCACATGGTATCCGGAAGGCGTTGACGAGTACCACTCTCAATCAATCCAACAGGTTCAATCACCAGATTATGTCGCCAAACATGAAGTTGGCGTATTTGGTGAAGTATCAGCCGGGCTAGCGATTGATCAGGATATTGGTATCTGGAACTCGCAGCAGCGAGGGCTACGCTCACGCGGTTACACACGAGACTATATGCCGGATCAGGAAAGACGGGTGCGCTTTTTCCACGAAACCATAGACCGCTACATCAAGAAAGCGGGCCTCTAGCCCATCCGTCCCGATAGAGCTCCGGAAAATAAAACCATGTTATTGAACAGCGATTGCATAGGACAGCGCTCCGAAGAACGCAGCATTGTCATCGAGGCAGGGCAGCTGAAACTCTTTGCAAAAGCCATTGGTGAAACCAACCCGATCTATTTTGACGAAGCCGCCGCAAGAGCTGCTGGTCACCGGAATATTCTCGTACCGCCAACATTCGGCTCCTGTCTCAAATTTCTGGCACCAGCAGAAACCCCCTCCGCGGACGAGCTTGGGCTCGATTACAAAGCCTTGCTCCATGCTGAAGAGAAAATCGAATATCATGCCCCTCTCTATGTTGGCGACCGCGTGACGCTCATGACAGAAGTTGACAGTATATATTCGAAGAAGGACGGGGCGCTGGAGTTCCTGGTTCGCACCACGCATATTACCGACGAGGCTGGAACTTTGCTCCAGAGCGTTACCAATACAGTGGTCATGAAGAACGCGGGATCGTCAACATGACTATAGATATAACGCAGCTGGCGGTTGGCGATACCCTGCCACCTCTAGAGTTCGGTCCGATTTCGAGGCACACACTCGCTCTCTATTGCGGCGGCTCTGGCGATTTGAACCCGATCCATGTTGACAGCGATTTCGCAAAAGCCTCGGGGTATGAAGATGTTTTCACCCACGGCATGCTCTCAATGGCAACACTGGGACGTTTACTGACGAACTGGACAGAGCAAGACACCATCCGTTCGCTCAGCGTCCGATTTACTGCCATTACCAAAATTCACGCCACGGTCACTGGCTCCGCCATTGTTCGCGAGAGAACCAATAAAGGCGGCGAAGACCTTCTGGTGCTCGATCTGACAACCCACACACAAGACAATCAACAAACCACGAAAGGTACGGCCATCATCGCTGTGCCCACAGTTTAAACAAAGAAAGATATAGCTATGTCGACACTGGCAGGAAAAACCGCAATTGTATCTGGCTCCGGCCGGGGTATTGGCCGCGCCATTGCCTTGAAGCTGGCCTCGGAAGGCGCTGCTGTCGTCGTCAACGATATTGACAACTCACCGGCCATGGAAGTCGTCGAAGAGATCAAGCGGTTAGGCGGCCAAGCCAGCGCTGTTGTCGGTGACGTCACCACGCCCGACTTTGGGGACCGGTTTGTCGCAAAGGCACTCGACGATTTTGGCGGGCTCGACATCATCGTCAACAATGCCGGCTATACGTGGGACAATGTCATCCAACGGATGTCGGACGAGCAATTTCAGGCGATGCTGGATGTCCACACGGTTGCGCCCTTCCGCATTTTGCGCGCCGCCTCCGAATATTTCCGTCCGCAAGCCAAAAAAGAAGCTGCCGAGGGCAAAGAGGTTTTGCGCAAAGTGGTGAATATCTCATCCATCAGCGGCACACGCGGCAATCCCGGGCAAATCAACTATGCCGCCGCCAAGAAAGCCCTCATCGGAATGACGGAAACGCTCGCCAAAGAATGGGGCCGCTACAAAATCAACGTCAATTGCGTAGCTTATGGTATGATCGCCACCCGGCTGACCCAAGAAGTCACAGGCGAAAAGCCTGATGTCTTGGTTGGAAATCGCTCGGTTAAAGTCGGCATTCCGACGGCAACCCGCGAGGCAGCGAAAGCGATTATTCCCCTTGGTCGCCCGGGCACTGTGGAAGAGGCTGCCGGTGCGGTATATCTTTTCTGCATTCCCGAAAGCGACTACATTAGCGGTCAAACGGTCGTCTGTGGTGGTGGTCGCGAATAGAAGCAATCGAGAAACGGCCCTGTTATGAGCTATCCCAACCTGTTTGCCCCGCTTGACCTCGGCTTCGCACAGTTAAAGAACCGCGCGATTATGGGCTCGATGCATACAGGGCTCGAAGAAGAAGAAAACGGCTTCGAGCGCATGGCGGCGTATTTCGCCGAACGGGCAAAGGGCGGGGTCGGAATGATCATTACCGGCGGCATTGCCCCGAATCTGGAGTCGGCTGGTGCAAATCACGCAAAGCTATCCAATCAGGAAGAGGCCGAGCAACACCGTCTCATTCCCGACGCTGTTCACGCAGCCGACCCTTCGGTCAAGATCTGCCTGCAAATCCTCCATGCCGGCCCTTTAGCCTTTACCGATCTTTGCGTAGCGCCGTCCCCCATCAGATCACCTATTGCCCGTTTTACACCGACAGAACTCGACGCAGCGGGGGTGCAGAAACAGATCGAAGATCACGTCAATTGTGCTGTCCTTGCCAAGCAGGCAGGCTATGATGGTGTCGAGATCATCGGCTCTGCGGGCTACCTCCTTTCATGTTTCCTTGTCGAAAAGACCAATTTCAGAACCGATGAATATGGCGGCTCGTATGAGAACCGGATGCGATTTGCCATCGAGATCATTAGGCAAACCCGCGCGGCTGTCGGGGATGACTTTATCCTGATTTTCCGCATCGCTGCGATGGACATGCTGCAAGGCGGCATGAGCTGGGAAGAAGTCGTCCTATTGGCCAAATCAATCGAGGCGGCAGGCGCGACGATTATGTCGACGCATTTCACATGGCATGAAAGCGCTGTCCCTACCATCGCAACCATGGTCCCGCGCGCAGCGTTCACCTCTGTCACGGGTCGCCTCCGAAAAGAAATCAGCATACCCATGATTACGTCCAACCGTATCAATATGCCGGATGTTGCCGAAGATGTCCTCAAGCGTGGCGATGCAGACCTTGTGTCGATGGCCCGGCCGATGCTGGCCGACAGCGAGTTCATGAACAAGGCAGCAGGCGGACGCGAAGACGAGATCAATACGTGTATCGCTTGCAATCAAGCGTGCCTCGACCACACCTTTAACCGACTGACCTCGACCTGTCTGGTCAATCCCCGCGCCTGTTATGAAACGGAGTTAAATTACCGGCCTGTCGAGAAGTCTAAAAAGATCGCCGTTATTGGCGCAGGCCCCGCTGGCCTCGCCTATTCCACAATCGCTGCGGAGCGTGGGCATGCAGTTACACTGTTCGAACGCTCTGACGAAATTGGCGGACAGTTCAATTTGGCTAAGCGCGTGCCGGGGAAAGAGGAGTTTTACGAGACACTGCGTTATTATGGCAAGATGATCGAAAAGCATGGTGTCGACTTGCGCCTGAATACCGAAGCGTCAACAGATGTTTTGCGGGCTGGCGGATTTGACCATGTCACGGTGGCGACGGGCATTCTGCCACGCAAGCCGGAGATTGACGGGATCGACCACCCCAAAACGGTCGGCTACATTGACGCCATCGAAGGGCTCAAGCCAATCGGCGACAAGGTGGCCGTGATCGGCGCAGGCGGCATTGGCTTTGATGTGTGTGATTTGATTAGCCATAGCGGGCCATCTGCTGCGCTTGACATCGACCTGTTCGCCAAAGAATGGGGTATTGATTTTGAGCGGCATCCGCGCGGCGGGGTGACGGGCGTTGAGCCGCAAGTGGCTGCATCGAAACGGGAAATCTGGATGCTCCAGCGCAAGGAAACGCGCGTTGGCAAAGGCTTGGGCAAAACAACCGGCTGGACCCATCGCCTCACCCTGCAGCGGCGCGGCGTCAAAATGCTCAGTGGGGTCGAGTATCTCAAGATTGATGATGAGGGTCTACACATCCTGAAGGAGGGAGAAGTCGTTACGCTTCCCGTAGACACAGTAATAATCTGTGCAGGCCAGCTCTCCGACCGCACTCTTTACGACCAACTCGCATCCGAATTTGATGCTACAATAGACATAATTGGCGGTGCACATGTCGCCGCCGAGCTTGATGCAAAGGCAGCGATTAAACAGGCGAGCTACGCGGCTGCAGCTATTTGATCTCGATCCCCAACCCTAATTCCGCGAGCACTGTTTCAGTATCCTCACCAATATGTCGGGCGGGCGCGATGGTTTGCTCGGGCACACCGGGGAAGCGAACCGGCGGCTGCATTTCCCAATAGCTGCCTTCGGTTGGATGCTGACGGCGCTGGAAGAAATTGGTCGCTGCCAAATGCGGATCGTCCTTCAGGTCCGCCATTGAATTCACAGGTGCAGCTGGCAAGTCGGCCTGTTTGAACGCTTTGAGCCAATATGCCGTATCCTGCTTCGCAAGATGCGCATTCACCCGCGCGGCCATATAAGGGTAATTGTAGAACCGCGCTTTCCTATCGCTCAAACGCTCGTCTTCAAGCTCTGCATCTGCGTCCATCGTCGTGAAGACTTTCACCCAGCCCTTATCGGAATAAGGATTGATCGCGATCCAGCCATCTTTGGTCTTGAACGGCATACGTGCTGGATCAAGTTGGTTTTTCAGACCATGAGCACCAGTGGGTGGATCAAAAACCGCTTCGCAAAAATGATCCTCAAGTAGAAAATGCGTGGTGCATTCAAGCATCGGCACTTCAACCTTCACCGCCTCCCCAACCCTGTCTCGACGAATGATTGCCGCAAGTGTTGAATAGGCAGCGTGAAGTCCCGAGACTTTGTCAGCAATGGTCATCGGAATGAAGCGTGGCTGCTCATCTTCCAGAACAATCGGCGAGAGGCTGGCAATGCCAGAGAGCCCCTGGATCAGATCATCATAGGCAGGGTTTCCGGCATACGGCCCTTCGGCACCAAACCCCATGCAATGGACATAGACAATGTCAGGTTTGATCGCTTTAACCTCGTCAAAGGTCAGACCAAGGCGTTCAATCGCCTCTTGGCGGATATTGTGGATAAATATATCGCTTTGTTCGACCAGGCGCTTGGTCGCCTCCTTACCCGCATCCGACTTCATGTCCCAAACAACAGACCGCTTACCGCGATTGACGGTCATATGGCACGGCCCCATGCCGCGTGTATTTGTAGGCTTTCCGGCATAGCGGAAAATGTCGCCCGACTTTGGCTCTATCTTGACGACATCGGCGCCCATGTCCGCAAAGGTCTGGGTACAATAAGGGCCGAAAAGAACCGAGGTTAAATCGGCAACTTTCAATCCTGACAGAAGCGTTGAACCAGGCATATGTTTTCTTTCTCAAATGGTTTTGAGGGCAAGATCAGTTCACCAGCCAATCTGGCGCACGACCATCCTGTTTTTTGATAGGCGCATGGATTAAGCAGGCGCTCTATCTAATAGTATGCTCGGATCACAATATCGGACAAGGTGAGACCCTCATGTATCCACGCGAATACGCAGTCACCACGCCAGACAAGCCGGCCATTATTATGGCACGCTCGGGCAGACAAATGAGCTATGCCGAACTAGAAGCCAGCGCCAACCAAGCCGCGCATCTCTTTCGCAAGAGCGGTCTGCAACCAGGTGACCGCGTCGCCTTTATTCTCGAAAACCGACTTGAAATCTTTCCATTTGTTTGGGGCGCGCAGAGAGCGGGGCTTCTATATGTCGCCGTGTCGTCACATCTAAAGCCCGACGAGATCCTCTACATCCTCGAAGACAGCGGCGCTAAAATCGTGCTCACGTCTGATTATATGGACGAAGCGGTTCAAGAGAGCCTGTTACGCGCCTCCCATAAGCCAGAGTGTTATAAGCTAGATACGCCACGCACCGGATTCAAAATGTGGACCGACGCCCTTGCCCGTCATCCGAACACCCCCATCCGGACAGAAGGACTTGGCGCAGATATGCTGTATTCGTCAGGTACAACAGGACGGCCCAAAGGCGTGGTCCCGAGCATCGACCATACATTGCCAGCCGATACCCCCTCCAAGCGCGTGACACTGTTCTCCAGACTGTTCTCATTTGATGAAACGGTTGTCTATCTTTGCCCCGCCCCGCTCTATCATGCTGCTCCTTTGCGCTGGACATTGCTGATCCATCAAGTGGGCGGGACGGCTGTCGTGATGGAAAGATTCGACGCGAAAGAGGCGCTAAGCCTCATCGATACACACGCCATCACACATGCGCTCTTCGTCCCGATCCATTTTGTCCGCATGTTGAAACTGGATGACGATATCCGCGCAGGGTTTGACCTTTCCAGCCTAAGCGTCGCGGTGCATGCCGGAGCCCCGTGCGCACCTGATACCAAGCGCGCCATCATGAATTGGTGGGGACCGATCGTCTACGAATATTATGCAGGCTCGGAGGGTAATGGTTTTGTCGCCTCTAGGCCGGAAGATTGGCTTGAACGACCTGGAACGGTTGGCCTCCCTGTCATTGGCCAACCCCATATCTGTGATGATGCAGGCGAACCTCTTCCCATGGGCGAAGAAGGTATGATCTATTTTGAGGGCGGCGCGCAATTTACTTACAATAACGATCCGGAAAAAACGGCGAAAGCATATAATCACTATGGCTGGTCCACACTCGGTGATGTCGGGCACCTCGACCAAGATGGGTACCTCTATCTGACAGGGCGTAAAAACTTCACCATCATCTCTGGCGGCGTAAACATCTATCCGCAAGAGATTGAAAACCGCATCATCAGCCACCCCGATGTTCGCGATGTGGCTGTTATCGGTATCCCGGACCCGGAATATGGCCAGCGTGTCCTAGCGGTCATAGAACCTGTAAGCATCGAAGCGGCAAATCAGAGTCTGGCCGAGGCGATACAGAGCCACTGCCGCGAAACCTTATCCGGCGTCAAAACGCCTAGACAAATTGACTTCGTCGCCACGCTACCGCGCACAGAAACGGGGAAAATTCGCAAACAGTCTTTGATAGAACTCTATGAAAACGGGCTACCCGAAAAAGACGTTTAGGCGGGATCTGGCAATAAGACGGCCTTAACGCATTCTCCCGCATGCTGGGCTGCAACAGCCTCGTTGATCTCGCTCAATTTGTAGGTCTTGATCAGCTTGTCGAACGGCAATCGCCCAGCTTTAAAATGCTCGAGCAATTCGGGAATAAAGGCATCGGGATCGCTGTCTCCTTCTACAATCCCTCTAATCGAATGCCCCGCCATCAAGACACTATTCGCGATCCCGGGCACAGGCGCGCCAGCCGGGCTCGCACCGACCAAGCCGAGCGTGCCAAGTGTCGCCAAATGCGCAAGACACATCTCCTGAGCAGCGGTATTGCCGCTCGTGTCAATCGCATTGTCAGCGCCATGGGGGATGATAGTCTGGAGCTCCTCCGTTACGCCACCTGATGCAAACGGATCAAGCACATGCGTCGCACCAACGCTTAATGCCAAGGCCCGCCGTTCAGCCATCGGCTCAAGCAGTATAATTGTGTCGCATTTCCGAATGGCAGCGCCCATCACAGCGCTTAGTCCTACCGATCCACCTCCTGCAATAAGAACCGACGACCCCGCCGGAAGATCCAGCGACCGCATAGCCGCGCCAGCACCCGTCTGTATACCGCACCCAAGCGGCCCAAGCAGTTCGATTGGAAGCTCCCTGTCGACCTTCACAATATTGGCCTCATAGGCCATGGCATGCGATGCAAACGAAGATTGCCCGAAAAAATTCGAAGCAATGCCGCCTGCATCATTGGAAAGGGCCGTTGACCCATCATCCCTGCAACCGGCAAAATTCAATTGCGGCATCGTACGGCAATAGGAGGGATCAGCCGTCCCGCACCTGTCGCACGTTCCGCACGAGCGGAAGGTCATCACAACATGGTCCCCCACATCGACCTTCGTGACGTCCGACCCTACAGCTTGCACCACACCGCTGCCTTCATGGCCAAACACCGCTGGGAACGGATAAGGAAAAGACGCCTCTCCAGACCGTATAACTAGATCTGTGTGACACACGCCAACCCCTTTGATCGCAATCAGAACCTCGTCCGCACGCGGGGGGGCAAGCTCAACGTCCTCATAGCGAAAATCGGTTTCTCCATCATAGGCAACGGCCGCTTTGATCTTCATTCTATTGCTCCTCAAAATCTATCAACATCACGCTCCTAGCCCTAAATTCCCGCCCGAAACATAGGCCTTACGAGCCGCCAGCTTGATTGCCCCTGTTGCCCCGAACAAGGATGATATAGACACCAGCCAATGAAATGGTCGCCCCTAAAGCCAGTCGGTATGTAAGCGGCTCATTAAGCAAACTCACCCCCAAAATAACGCCCCAAACCGGCGCCATTATCGTTAAAGGCGATACAAGTGAAACATCATAAGTCTTGATCAAATAGTAGTACAAGCCTTGCGCAAAAATGCTCACCATCAAAACCACAAAGGCAACGGCAAGCCAAATCAACCAGCCGCCATACAGCAATGCCGTCACGCCGTCCCCAGCAGGTTCAAAAAGAGCCGACGCGACAAATAGCGGCGCAAAGCTGAACAAACCAATCCATGCCTGCATTTGCAGTGTACCCATCGGCGGAATGCGTTTCATAAGGATGCTTGCTCCGGAGGCAAAGAACGCGGCAAATGCAACAAAGATCAAACCGGTGCTCATCTGAAAGGTGACCGGATCAAATACAATCAAGCCCGTTCCTGCAATGGCAAGAGCAATCCCCGCCCCACGCCGCCAACCGATCCGTTCACCCAAGAACGCCACGCTCATCAGCACGGCGAACGGCACCAACAATTGCGCGACGACCGACACGGCGCTCGCTTCGGCATTGGCCAAACCAACAAACATAAAGGAAAAGTTGAAGACACCAATGCCCATAGAAATCGCAAACAGGGTACCGAGGTTTTTCGGCACGGGCCGCAAAAACGGCAGCAGGACCAGGGTAGCCCCTAGAAACCTGATACCGGCAAAAAACAAGGGCGGAACCCCACCATCGGTAACCACCCAGCGTGTCACCACAAAGTTCAACCCCCACACCAAACAGATCGCGGCCATCAAGAGAAAATCGCGCAAACTCATAAGCGCAAAAGACGTGATATCATGCGCATCTATTCTTGCTCTAGGCCAGAAAGGTCGCGTCTATCCTTTGGCGACATAGATGGCTTGCGGCTGCATATATTCGAGCAGCCCTTCCATGCCGTTCTCAACACCAAAGCCGGAGTTTTTTTGGCCACCGAATGACGTATCCGGACGCAGGTTGAGATTTTGGTTGATCCAAACCGTACCCGTCTGCATCTTGCGCGCGATCTCGACAGCCTGATCAACATCATTCGACCAAACCGCGCCCGCAAGACCGTATTCAGAATCATTGGACCGCGCCACCACGTCATTCACATCATTAAACTTCAGCATAGGTAGAATGGGACCGAAGGCTTCTTCCTGAACCACGCGGGAATTTTCTGGCGGATTGTCCACAATCGTAATCGGAATGAAATAACCTTCGCCGTCAGGAATGTCGGAAGCTTCGATCAAAGTCAGATCTTGCGCGCGCGCGTCTTCAAGCAAGTTCATCACACGATCAAACTGGCGCTTATTCTGAATTGGCCCCATCGTTGTACCCTGCTTTGATCCGTCACCCATTTTCGTGGCTTTGGCGATCGCGGCAAGCCTGTCTCGTAGCCCGTCATAGACATCTTCATGAACATAGAGGCGCTTCGTCGCGACACATATTTGCGCCGTGTTGAAAAATGCTCCGAAGAAAATCTTCTCGGCCACTTCATCCAAATTCACATCCGGCATAACGATCGCCGCATCATTGCCGCCCAATTCCAACGTCAGGCGTTTCAAATCTTTCGACGCGCTTTCCATCACCCGCTTGCCGGTTGCAGTGGAGCCGGTAAACGAGATCTTGTCGAAGCCTTCATGCGAGGTCATCCACGGGCCTAGCTCATCGCCACCAGTGATAACATTGAGAACGCCAGCCGGGAAAACATCACGGAATAGCTCTCCCATTCGCAAAGTACAAAGCGGGGTAAAGGGCGACGGTTTGAGCACCATCGTATTGCCAGCCAATAGCGCTGGAGCAATCTTCCAAACCGCCAGACTGATCGGAAAGTTCCACGGAGCGATCGCGCAAATCACTCCTAAAGGGGAATATTTTGTCTCGATAAATTGTGTGTCCGAATCTTCAGAGACATGGACCGGCGGGCGGGTTGTCGCAATCGCTCTCAACCAATCTGCAGCACCTTGAATTTCCAGTAGCGCTTGATCCACTGGACGGCCTTGCTCTTTGGTGAACAATCTCGCCATCTCTTCCGCATCAGTAGCCAATGCATCGGCAGCCTTGTTTAGCAGTGCCGCGCGTTCATCTATCGGACGGTCGCGCCATGCCGGAAATGCCGCCCGCGCTGTGCCGACCGCCGTATCAAGCTGCTCACGGCTACACTCAGGTGCTTGCGCGAAAACCTCACCCGTTGCCGGATTGACGACATCAAATGCCGCATTACCCGCGCCCGCAACAGCCGCGCCATTTATCGTCATGCCAAAATCAGTACTCATGTCTTTCGCCGTGCCTCCATCAAATTCGCAATAATCCCAAACAAAACGGGTACAATTTGCCCGCCGCCTTTATCGTAATTGTTACTGCTGTTACCACAAGCTTGCGACTGACAGAAGTCATAGGCACCGTGGCGGTCATACTCCTCGCAGGGGCCAAAATCGGCTTAGCGACCGAGTTGTCATTGGGCCGAATACGCGTACTGTTTTGTAAACCTAATCCACTATGGGAGATCGGCCATTGCGAGTACTTGTATTAGGGGCTTATGGCTTGATCGGTCTCGCGGTCTCGCGGCGACTAATGGCCGATGGGCATAAAATTGTCGGGCTAGCACGATCGGCAAAACGGGGAACAGCATTTCTCCCCGCCGCGGATTGGCTAGAGGCTGATATATCCAAACTCACTCGCAGTGAGGATTGGCATCACTATCTTGATAGCATCGATGTCGTTGTGAATGCCTCCGGTGCACTGCAGACCGGATTAAAAGACAATGTTGCGAATGTACAAACCGAAGCCATCCGCGCCTTGATAAAGGCATGCGAAAACTCCCCAACACACACATTCGTCCAAATCTCTGCGCCCGGCGCCACGGAAACTGCAGATACCGAATTCTATAGAACCAAAGGCATGGCAGATGCAGCACTTCGGGACAGTACGCTCAACTGGACGATCCTTCGGCCCGGCCTGGTCATTTCCCCACATGCCTATGGCGGCACGAGCCTGATCCGTACACTTGCCGCATTCCCGATCGTTCAACCCATTCTTTTAGCCAATGCTCCAATTCAGACGGTTTCGATAGATGATGTTACAAAAGCGGTCTCAATGGCTGTGAACGGGGACTTGCCCAAAGCGGATATCGATCTGGTTGAGCCGCAAAGCCAAACCCTAGCCGACCTTGTAGCGAGCGTAAGGTCATGGCTCGGCTTCTCAAAAGCCAAAGCCACGCTGGAAATGCCAAACTGGAGCGGACGGCTTACCGCGAAACTGGCGGACCTTGCAGGTTGGCTAGGTTGGCGATCTCCCATGAGGAGCACCGCTTTGACCGTTTTGACCGAAGGCGTCACAGGCGATCCAGAGCCGTGGGAGCGCTTATCAGATCATCCAGCTCGATCTCTCAAACAAACGCTCGATCATCTGCCATCGACAGCGCAAGAACGCATATTTGCCCGCGCGATGCTTGCCTATCCATTCCTTCTCATCATCCTGTCAGGGTTTTGGATCGTGTCCGGCACAATTGGACTAGCCCAGCAAACCTCGGCGTTAAAGGTAGTCGAAGGAACACTGCCTAGCTCAATCGGCCTTGCTTTCGTGAGGATCGGCTCCATTGCAGATATTTTGATAGGGATCAGTCTGGTGTTTCGGCCCACAACCCGACTGGCATGTCTTGCATCAATCGCTGTGTCCATAAGTTACCTGATTGGAAGCGTCTTGTTTGCTCCAGAACTATGGACTGATCCGCTTGGACCGATGGTCAAAGTGTTTCCAGCAATCGCGCTTTCTGTCATTGTTGCGGCATTAACTCAGGATCGGTAAATATGTGGATCGAATTTCTCAGATGGGCGCATGTTATCGGAGCAACCGTTCTTCTGGGAACCGGAGCTGGGATCGCCTTTTTCATGGTGTTGGCGCACCGCACACGGGACGCGAAACTTATCGCCCATACGGCCGGCATCGTTGTGCTCGCCGATTGGGTATTCACAGCTTCAGCGGCAATCATTCAACCCATAACCGGAGCGCTATTGGCATTCGAAGTCGGCTGGCCGCTCACCCAAGGGTGGGTGCTCTGGTCGCTTGTGCTCTACGTCTTCGTCGGCATGTTCTGGTTGCCCGTGGTCTGGATACAGCATCAAATCAAGAGCATCGCTCAGTTGGCTGCCGAAGAAAATACAACACTGCCGAAGAGATATTATCAACTCTACCGGATATGGTTTGCCTGCGGTTTTCCGGCCTTTTTTGCCGTTTTGGCAATCGTCTGGTTGATGGTGAACCGGCCACCGCTTTGAACCACTCTTCCCATTTCTTAGCTAGCCGCGCTCTGTTTCACAGGCGCTGACCCTCCCCGGTTCTCCACGAGGGGTGACACGACAGCAAAATTTGGACGAACGTATAGCTCTCCCGATAGAGCATGTGCCTATCACCACGTCAGGGCAAGTTGCCGACGTCGAGGGGCAAATGCCCGAACAGGCAAAATTATGAAATGATGAAGGAAGCCGACAGCGCGTCGTGTCAGCTCCCTTCGCGGTTTCTACGGCGGGCTTATACCGTTAAGCCCCAGTTCGCCTAGACGATCGCGCGATCGAACAAGGCCAATAGGCGTGACCAAGCACGTTCGGCCTGAGGCTCATTGTAAACGGTCGAGTCTGGCGGGCACCAACCGTGCATCGCCCCTTCATAGACTTCAATCTCGGCTGGGACGCCTGCCGCTTTGTAGGCCTCGGCTAGCGTGACTTTGGCTTCCGGGTCCCGCTCATCGTCATTTTCCGCGACAGCATGCAAGACATGGGCTGGCGAGTTCGGGATAAGCAAATGCGGGCTGTCCTCGGTATCGCGAACAAGACCGCCCCCGTGGAACGAGGCTGCTGCGCCGACACGCTCGGGCACAGCCGCTGCAGTACGCATGATCAATGGACCGCCCATGCAATATCCGGTGGTGCCGACTTTACGCGACGTGTCCACACCATCCAGCTGGTCTATGAATCTTATATAATCCCGCGCATCAGACATGGCGGCCTCTTGGGTAAGTTTGCGCGCCATACCAACGAGAAATGCGCGGGTCTCCGGATCACCAAAGCTAGCGTCCGGTCCAACAACCGGGTGCTTCATATCGCGATAGAATGGATTGACGACCAGCACAGAATAACCAGACATTGCGAGACGTTTGCCCATTATTTTAAACGCCGGGCGCAAACCTTTAATATCGGGCCAGATCAGGACGCCCGGATGATCGCCCGTGGCAGGGCGCACATAATAGCTGTCCGAGACACCGTCAGCCATAGGCACATCAACATCCGCTTCGACGACGCTAACTGGCTCCGTGTTGGAGACTTGCGCCGCTCCCGCATCGCTCGTCGCACCGTCAATTTGCGTGCAGCCCGCAAGGAAAAGAGAGGCGGCACTCAACTTGGTGATGTCGCGGCGGTTCAATGTCCCGCCAGAGCGAGCAAATGCTTCATTGTCTTCTTCGGTAAATTCATCGCACATGAGTGGTCCTCTTCAGAATAAAATGGGCTTTATTGCCCCAAACCCATCTTTTACCGTGGCTTAATCAGCATTGGCAATTAGGCTGGGTTACCGAAGCTACGACTTTGCAAGTTCCGGAGTAAACCACAAGAGCCCGCTGATACTTTCTGCGCACCGTCAAAAGCATCAACGCTATACATAAGTTTTTCATGGTAAAAATTGGTGCGGCCGAGAAGACTCGAACTTCCACGGGCTTGCGCCCACAGCGACCTCAACGCTGCGCGTCTACCAATTCCGCCACGGCCGCACACTGAGGTGAGGCTGCTATACGGCGAGTTTGACCGCTTGTGAAGGGCTGATTTGTGCTCGAAGGCGTTTTGATATGACTATTTTAAACGAAGCCCCCAATTGAAGCGAGCCCTGCCCGATCAAGACATGGTTATGGAATGTCGATTCGGGAATATCTTGTCTCGAAATTTGGTAGCCAACCATGCCAATCGGTCACAAAACGCAATACTGTTTTGGGCCGATCACAAACTATGCTACCGCCAATAGTAACGCTGGATAGGGGGATAAATATGACTGAAATACACGCAGCGACTCTTTGGGTCGGATTACATGTTTTGTTCATGGGCTATCTAAAGGCCCGCGTAGGCGCCACCCGCAACAGCACAAAGATCAACTTTGGTGACGGTGACAACGAAAAAATGCAACGCGCGCTTCGCGTCCAAGGCAATGCCGTCGAGGATGTCCCCACCATATTGATTGGTATTGTAATGCTTGCGTTCGTATCCGCACCGCTCTGGTTTATACATGCATGCGGCGGCGTATTACTTGTCTCGCGCATGCTGCACGCTTTTGGTCTCGCAAGATCGAGCGGAACAACATTCGGACGCATGGTCGGTACAATCGGATCCATGCTTGCCCTCATCGCTGTT
Source organism: Hyphomonadaceae bacterium (assembly GCA_039942135.1). Taxonomy (GTDB): domain Bacteria; phylum Pseudomonadota; class Alphaproteobacteria; order Caulobacterales; family Hyphomonadaceae; genus CALLCD01. The sequence continues at coordinate 23,729 of JBDVDE010000102.1, read as the reverse complement.
GCTGGCGGCTGCATCTATTTCGCATTCCAATAGGTCTTAAATATGCAAGGCGTCGACTGGGCCATATCTGACGAACTGGTCGATTATGATTTCGCCATCGAAACGATGGAATCCCGTGCTCGCGCAATACGCGATGATGGCGCACCGGAATTGATATGGCTGCTCGAACACCCGCCGCTATATACTGCGGGCACAAGCGCCAAACCCGGCGATTTGCGCGAGCCAGACCGCTTTCCTGTCTTCGACGCAGGACGTGGGGGGCAATACACCTATCATGGCCCTGGCCAGAGGGTTGCTTATGTCATGCTTGACGTAGCCAAGCGCGGACGCGATGTCAGGAAATTTGTACTCGACCTTGAACATTGGATCATAGCGACGCTCGCAGAGTTCAATATCAAAGCTGAAACGCGTGATGGCCGTGTTGGCGTCTGGGTAGATCGCACGCAAAGCGGCGGACCATTACACGAAGACAAAATTGCTGCGATCGGCATCCGGCTACGTCGCTGGGTGAGCTTTCACGGCATAAGCTTAAATGTAGAACCCAACCTCGATCATTTCGGCGGCATCACTCCCTGCGGCATCGACGAGCAGGGCTTGGGCGTGACCAGTCTGCTCGACCTTGGTTGGCCGGTGACAACCGAAGACGTAGATATTGCCCTACGTGCATCATTCGAAAAGGTTTTCAGTGTCGCAACCCAATCCGTCGCGCCGCCAACTGCATAACCCCTGCACCCGCAAAAAAGAGCTGGCACCGCATCTCACGGCACCAGCTCAAATTTTTGCGATTTCCGCGCCCTATTCGAACGTGCCTCCAGCAACACCACCTGACGGCATACCATGCTCATTTTCATCAGGGTCAGACGCAAGCCGGGCAACAATGAAGCCCGTTAACAGCGACGCAATAAGCGTTGTCACGATCGTCATAACAAGCACGGGCGCTCCTGAACTTTGCGCTTGAGCTAATTCCATACCCTCGACAAATCCAACTTCACCACTCGCTATCTTTTCCTGCAAATCAGTCTGAAATGCAGCAAATTCGGGGGCAAGAACCGGCGTCAAAACAGCTGTCAGAATCATCGATATCGCCATATATGCAATAAACACGAGGATCACGAGCCACGCTGTTCTTCCAGTGTCGTGAAACCGTTTCCCATATACACAAATCAACGGATAGATCAGTAATATCGATGCAATTCCGAGAATTGATGCTACCGCAAGGGGGGAATAAGCACTGATCACAGTAATTAGGATCGATGCGCCGATAAGCATTATCAACCCGCGCCAAAACTCGGCCGGATTGATCCGTCCCCGAGGGTTAAAAAGTATGCCGCTTAAATCCATCTCAGTCTCCCATTTAGCTATAAGCCGTAAAGATAAGGTGATTTACGCAATTTGGCCAGTCTAACGCGCCCACCTTACAACGCTTGCTTTAGTATCCAGCTCAATCCGCTCACTCGGCAAATAGGCCAGTGATTGCAAAAGCTTATCGGGCGTCTCACAAGATACCTCAAGCGCAGAAAAGAGTTTCACTCCGCCCCGTAGGTATACATTCTTCATACGGCTCAAATGAAAACAACTATACCCAAGATCTGACTGCAAAAAATAGTCAAACACCTCTTTGCCGCCAGTTACCGCCACCCGATCGATATTGACCTCAAACAGATCAATTGCGCGGCTGAAGCTCGTATGCACGGGGTTCCAAAGCACTGTGCCCTGATCCTTAACAGTGGGCGCTGTCACGGCCCGCGTCATGACAAGTCGAAGACGCTCTTTGGGATTCGGCGTCACGTCATCGCTCTTACGTCCAAGAACAATCAGATCAGCCAAGTCGAGCCCAGCCTGAAAATAGGCCCATTCCGCGTCACTCTTCAAACTGTCAGGCATCTTGCCTTCAGCGTCGGCAATGCAGTCATTCTCGCAGACAACCGCATACCCCTCAATCTGCATTACTCGAACTCGACCATAATCTCGTCTGCCGCCACGGGGTTACCCGCCTCGACATTGATCGATTTTACGGTCCCGTCGGCTTCAGCTCGAATGATGTTCTGCATCTTCATCGCTTCAACAACACAAACACCCTCGCCCGCTTTTACTTCCTGCCCGAGCTCGACATCCATCGAGACGACCAGACCCGGCATCGGCGAGATAATGAGCTTTGATGTATCAGCGGCCTCTTTCTCGGGCAGGCCGTCATAAAGCTCTGCGAGGCGCGGCGAACACACCGTAACCGGCAAGCCAGCACCGCGATGGCGAATGTGTAAGCCGGTCTTCTTACGCTCGAAGCTTACGGCAAATGCAACGCCATCAAGACTGCCCTCGAATAAATTGCTTCCCGGCAGCCACTGCGTCACCAGCTTCTGCTTGGTCTTCCCGCGCTTGATCTCGGCTGAGCCCTCGCCCAGTGTCAAAGCAACGGCGTGTTGCTTGCCGCCAAGGATTACAGTCCAGTCGGTTGGAAAGTCAGCATCCGGTTCAGCCGCGCGCGCAGCGCGACGCGCCTTCAGCCCATGCGCATAGACCGACGCCGCGACAAGAAACGCGTCTTGTTCAGATGTTGCCTCAACGCCATTAAACCCGTCAGGAAATTCGTCCTTGATATAGGCCGTTGTAATATTACCGGACCGAAACCGCTTTTCATCCATAACCGCGGCGACAAACGGAATATTGTCCTGAATCCCCTCAATATGAAACCGGTCCAAAGCCGCAGCCTGTGTATCAAGTGCCGTATCGCGATCTTTGCCATGCGTAATCAGCTTTGCAATCATGGGATCATAAAACATCGAAATTTCATCGCCCTCGCGTACGCCTGAGTCCATACGCACAGTGCCAGCGCCCAGCTTACCTTCCGCAGGCGGGAAGAACCGTTTCAAGCGGCCAATAGATGGCAGGAAATTCCTATAGGGATCTTCGGCATAAACCCGCGTTTCGACGGCCCAGCCTTTGATTTTCAACTCTTTCTGATCGAGATTCAATTTGTCGCCATAAGCCGAGCGCAACATCTGTTCGACCAGATCGACGCCTGTAATCATCTCTGTAACGGGGTGTTCGACCTGAAGCCTTGTGTTCATTTCAAGGAAATAGAAGCCTTTGTCTTTGCCAGAAACGACAAACTCCACGGTCCCCGCGCTGTCATAGTTCACAGCCTTCGACAATGCGACCGCCTGTTCGCCCATTTTCTTGCGCGTCGCGGCATCGAGAAGCGGACTAGGCGCTTCTTCGATGACTTTTTGGTTCCGCCTTTGGATGGAACATTCGCGCTCGAACAAATAGACGCAATTGCCGTGCTTATCGCCCATCACCTGAATTTCGATATGTCGCGGTTCGAGAATAAACTTCTCGATAAAAATCCGGTCGTCTCCGAAAGCATTTTGCGCTTCGGCCTTCACAGCCGGATAACCTTCTTCAATTTCTTCATCAGAATGGGCAATGCGGATACCCTTTCCGCCTCCGCCCGCTGACGCCTTGATCATCACCGGATACCCGATCTCTTTCGAGATTTTGACAGCTTCGACCGTATCTTCAATCAGTCCCATATGGCCCGGCACGGTCGATACGCCCGCCTCTGCTGCCAATTTCTTCGAGCTGATCTTGTCGCCCATCGCTTCAATCGCGTGTGCATTCGGGCCGATAAATCCGATCTTTTCCTTTTCTAGCCGCCGCGCAAAATCCGGATTCTCCGAAAGAAAGCCAAACCCCGGATGAACGGCTTCAGCGCCGGTCTCGCGCACTGCTGCAATAATTTTGTCGGCATCAAGATAACTCTCGGAAGCTGCTGATGCACCGATATGGACGGTCTCGTCGGCCATTTCCACGGCCATAGAACCTGCATCGGCGTCGGAGTAAACAACAACTGTTTTCACACCCATGCGGCGACAAGTCTTGATCACCCGCACAGCAATCTCGCCGCGATTTGCGATCAGTATTTTTTCGAACATACCAGCCCCTAAAAGATTCAAAAATTCAGCCCCAGTCCTAGGCGAAAAGCGGGGTACTTGTCTATCTTTTCGCAAAGGCCGCATACGTCGCGGTTAGGGCAATATCCACAATTTCCGCGGTCAAAACTCAAACAGGCTTTGTAAAGCAGATAACCTTGGTCAAAAATGCAATCTGCGGCACGTCAGATTCTAGCCCGGCCTCAGCCATCTGCCCGACAAGATCAGCCTTCAAATACCCTTTATAATAAGGCTCATGGAAGCCTTCCGGGAAATATTCCAGCGCCGGATCAAGCGCCGCTACATCTCCAAACTGCAAGCTATCTGCAAATATGAAAACCCCGCCGGGTTTCAGCGTCCGGAAAATCTCCGTAAACACCAATGGCCGGATTTTCGGTGGCAACTCATGGAATAGATAAATCGACGATATGAAGTCGAACTGCTCATCCTCCAAGGGCAAGCTTTCAGCCGCCCCTTCGATGATATCAACATGCGGCCAGGCTTTCGTCGCGGTTCGTGCCCGCGCAGCATAATTTGGTGACAGGTCCAGACCACTTGCTTGCAGCCTCGGAAAATTCCGCATCACCTGCGCCAAAAAACGCCCCGTCCCGCATGCCAGATCGAGATAGCTCACCTCGCGTTGATCCCGTCCGGCCAGACGCTTTGCCAACTCTGCTAGAACCGTCCGGCGCATGGCATCCGCTGTACCCGCAAACAGAGTCTCGACCTGCGTGTCGTAGACGCGCGCGCTATCATCAGAGAGCCAACCGCCAGATTGATAATGAAAGTTCTGCCGATAATAGACGGGGAAACGTTTGATCCGGTCGGCCTGCGTCTCTCGGACTTCGGTCCCTTTGCGTTCGGTGCGGCGTCGATCAACCTCGGGCACATCTTTCAAAAATGCACGCGACGAGGTTAACGCTGCCGCCAAGTCTCTCAATCGTACATCATTGGGTGCACGATAAAGTCCGTTTTCAATATTCGCACGGTCTTGTAAAAACAGCTCCAAAAAGCCCGCACGCAAAACCTTTGTATCCAATATGCCGGTCTCGGGCTGAAACGGCGCTTCCCCGGGCCGTGTAAAGTCACCCGACCTGCGGCGCGCCAAAGCATAATGCGCACTATACCATGCAGCCCGCGCCCCTTGCGCAGCTGCATATCTTGCGCGGCCGATCTGCTTGCTCGTCTCTTTCAAGATGCTCATAAGGATAATCTGGCGACACTTACCCCATTGAGCAAGCAGAAATGCCTGTAACCAACCTAGAACTCAGGTGCCGAAGGCACGCTCAAAGGCTCGCCCGTCACCGGATGCTCGAAGCCGAGCCAATTCGCATGAAGCAACAATACCGCCGATGCCGACCGAGATTTATCACTGCCATACAGCGCGTCCCCCAGAATAGGATGACCGATCGTATCCATATGCACGCGCAACTGGTGTGTGCGGCCGGTCATAGGTTTCAGCTCAATCCGCGAGTGTCCATTCAACCGCTCGATCAGCTTCCAATGGGTCAGCGAAGGCTTCCCGTTTTCCATGTCCACCTTCTGCAATGGCCGGTTCGGCCAGTCCTTTGAAAGCGGATATTCCACGGTCCCGCTCTGTTTTTCAGGCGTCCCCCAGACCATAGCCACATAGGTTTTGTCTATTGCGCGACGCTCAAACATCATTGAAATCGCCCTTTGAACCGCATCATTCAGCGCCAAAATGAGCAATCCCGACGTTTCCATATCGAGCCTATGTACGATCCTTGCGCTCGGAAACTCGCTCTGCGCACGCGAAATCATGCAGTCCGCCTTCTCGGGCCCGCGCCCCGGAACCGATAATAACCCACTGGGTTTATTGACAATAATCAAAGATGGATCCCGATACACCACATCAAGTGGCCGAAGCTCGGGCGGGGCATAAGGCGACATCATCAGTCACACATATGTCATCCCAAGCTAACCAAACAGTCATTTTTGCTTCAGGTTCCGTTCACGCAGCCGCTCATATCGTGGTAAAGTAGAAAACGCTTATAAAGGAGCATCCCTCATGCGCCGCATCGCCATAGCCGCCACAATCGCCATTTTCTCTATTGGTTCCATGTCTACCGCCAGTGCCCAAACAAGCCACTGCGGACAAGGCAACCAGTTCGCGGGGGGCCTTGTTGGCGCTGTTGTTGGCGGAACCGCAGGCGGGTTAATCTTCAATGACCGTCGACGTGGGTTCTCGAGAGGCGGATTTAGTCGAGGGCGCGGCTTCAGGCGCAACAATAATGGCGTTGGTATCGTCGTGGGTGCACTGGCAGGTGGCCTAATTGGCAGCCAGATCGCAAACACGCGTAGCCGGCGCTGCGTCCAGAATATCCGACGCTCAAGCACTTCAGTTCCATTTTCAGGAACAGCGCAACAAACAACCAGTTCCGGCCCATTTGGCGGTCAGCAGCCTTATCAGACGCAACCAACCAACTCGTCTGCTCCAGCATCTGTTCCGCAGCCTTTGAACACGCCGGCGCCAAGCCAGTCGACTCCAGCTCCATCGGGCTTGTTCCAGCCGGTATGCCAGTTCGTCACACAGACAACACAGCTGCCAAATGGTCAGCAGTCGAGCCAGCAAATCGAAGTCTGCCAGTTCAGTCCTGACGGCGAGTGGATCCCTCGCTAGCTCGTTTAGATCTTCCGGCCTAGAAATAGCTTTTCGCGATTTCCGTCACCGCCGCGTATGGGACTGTCGCACCAATTTTCTAGCGACCACCCTTGCGCGGTGACCCACTCTGAAAAAGCGGCAACGGCCGTGCCCACAGCCTCTAGATCCGTGACGATACCCCCGCGCCCCACATTCTTTCGGCCTACCTGAAACTGCGGTTTAAACAGCCCCACCAGCAAGGTGTCACTAGCTGCCAAAGCCAATGCTGGCTCAAGCGCTTTTTCGAGCGCGATGAAGCTCAAGTCCGTCACGATTAGGCTCAGATCACTCAGAACATGGTCTTGCCCTATCGTGCGGGCATCTACCCCCTCAAAAACAGTGACACGTGCATCTGTGCGCACCCGCGCGTGCAATTGATCGCGGCCAACATCAATCGCCGTGACGCGCGCTGCGCCGTTCTGCAAAAGACAGTCCGTAAATCCGCCTGTTGAAGCCCCGACATCAAGACAGCTGCGTCCACGAACATCGACGTCGAACGCCTCTAACGCATGTGCGAGCTTCACGCCCCCTCGCGATACAAATGGATGCGCTGCCTTTGCAACAATCACCCCGTCCACGGGCAGCATTTGCGAAGGCTTGCGCACAGGCTCGCCATCACAAACGACACCGCTGGCATCAATTGCAGCGCGCGCAGCCGTCCGGCTCTCGAAGTGCCCCAATGCCACCAACAACTTGTCGGCTCGCTCCCGGTTCCCGCTCAAAAAATGACTCCCCGTTCCGCCAAACTGCCTATAGGCTCAAACACAGCCATAAAAGAAGGATCGGCGCTATGCAAAAATCTGTTCTATTCGCGTTTGCAGCCCTGTCACTAACAGCCTGTAAAACCTTGCCTCAAACCACAACGCCCTCGGCAACTGCACAGTCTGTGGCAGTAGTCTCACAGGAAGCAGTACCAATCGTGACATCATCGGCCAATGTCCTAGGCACTGACGGAAGCGAGATCGGTACGGTCAACCTCACTGATGGACCACACGGCTTACTTGTCCGCGTCGAGCTCGGCACTGCTTCACTGACCCAAGGCTGGCACGGTTTGCATCTGCACCAAGTCGGCGATTGTTCCGACACAGGCGTCTACAAGCTCTCAGGCGGCCATGTCGGCAAGGTCGCCGATGGTCATGGCTTGCTCAATCCCGCTGGCCCCGAAGGTGGCGACACGCCAAACATCTATGCACATGCAGATGGCGCGGCCGCTTTGGAATTCATTACCAATCGCACAAATCTCTCCGAACTACGTGACGCAGATGGCTCGGCCCTGATCATCCATGCTGGCCCCGATGACCACATCACACAACCCATTGGAGGTGCCGGCGCACGTGTCGCCTGCGCCGTGATTAGATAGATGAAACCCTATAGCCGTCGATCCGTCCTAAAAGGAGCTGCCGCCATGTCAGCATTCGCCCCCTTCTTCAGCGCATGCGCCCCGAAGGGCGTCTCGGATGCCACGCCAGACGGCAACGGTTTTGTCGATGGTGTCCGCACAGCAGAACTGATCGCAAATGGCGAGCTAACATCGCTTGAAGCAACCAATGCCGCCATTGCCCGAACAGAGAGCGTCAATGACAAGATAAATGCCATAGCCACCGAAGGCTTCGACGCAGCCCGCGAACGTGCAGCCTCTAGCCCCGTTGGGGCGTTTGGCGGCGTTCCGACCTTCATCAAGGATCTAGCCGACTGGAAAGGGCTGCAAAGCCTGATGGGCAGTCGTGCTTTTGTTGGCAACATCGCTGCCGAAGATGGCCCGCTGGCCAAGGCTTGGCGCGAAAAACTGGGTATTGTCGCGCTCGGAAAATCCACCTCACCGGAAATGGGCCTGATCTCCTCGACAGAGCCGGTTGTTACTGGCGCCACACGCAATCCATGGAATCCCGATCACATACCGGGCGGATCATCGGGCGGCGCCGCAGCGCTCACAGCTGCCCGCGTCGTTCCATTTGCCCATGCAAGTGATGGCGGCGGCTCGATCCGCATTCCAGCTGCATGTTGCGGCCTGTTCGGCCTCAAGCCCTCCTATCTTGCGTCACCTATAGGGCGGCCAAATCAGGAGGGAAATCCGGTCAACATCTCGGTCGATCTCGCTGTCTCCAACACTGTGCGCGACAGCGCCGCCATCTTTGCCGCGACCGCCCGTCTGGCTGGTCAAGACGCTTTTGTTTCAGGGCCCTCAAACAAACGGTTGCGCATCGGATATGCCCCGGAACCGCTCACAAATACTCCGCTTCATGCCGAGGTCGCCTCGGAACTCGACCGGACGGCTCAATTATGCCGTGACCTAGGACATGAAGTAATTGATTATACCCCTACCAGCGACGGCGACATGTTCAGCGACCGGTTCCTGCTCTACTGGTCCGCGGGTGCAGCCCAGTTCGCGCAAGATGCCAGCAGGTTTACGGGCAAGCCGCCCTCGCCAGAGATACTCGAACCGTGGACCCTCGGCCTGGCCCAAAACTTCCTAGGGCGTGCGACAGAAATGGAAGCAACAATCGCTTATCTGCAAGCCTTCAAGGCGGAGTATGATAGCTGGTTCACGGCTGGAAATTTCGATGTCCTGCTCACGCCAACAGTTGCAAGCCCTGCACCGAAGATTGGCACGCAAGATCCGACAGGTGACTTCGATACGGTGATGAAAAATGTTCTCGAATTTGCATCCTATACATCACCCATGAATGTTGCAGGGTCTGCGTCGATGTCGGTCCCGCTTGGCATGTCGTCAGACGGTCTTCCGATCGCGTCAATGTTTTCTGGGCGCGAGGGGGATGACCTAATGCTCTTGGCACTTGCCTATGAATTGGAAGAAGCTCGCCCGTGGATCAACCGCTTGCCTAAAGTTCACGCTTAGAGGCGGTCAAACACAACCGACAAATTGTTCGCTGGCATCTCGACGATCTTGGCAGCACGAAACCCAGCGCGCTCTGCCATCGGTAATACCTCTCGCTCCAAGTCCCTTACGCCCCAACGCGCATCACGCCGTTTCAGATCAAGGTCAAAGCGGGCATTCCCATCGCTCATTGCGCCGTCTCGCCCAAACGGCCCATAGAGAAATATGCGTCCAGTTGGCGCGAGGATTCGGCCTGCACCAGCAAACAAACCCTTAGCCACCTCTATCGGAGAAATGTGGATAACATTAGCGCAATACATCCCGTCAAATGATTGCCCCTCGGCACCGGCGCCCCAATCAGGAGCGCTGGCATCTAGTTCCAAGCCCGTGTCTAGCGCCTCGCGTCCGGCCTCGGCCATCCATGCCTTCACGCTCGAAAGGCTCACGGGATCGGCGTCGCTAAACGTCCACTGCAACTGAGGAAGGCTCGCAGTGATATGAATGCCGTGTTCGCCCGTACCCGATCCAATTTCCAGAATGCGGCCGCTTACTGGCATATGGGCAGCAAACACGTCCCTCACAATATCCCGATTTCGTCCCACAGACGGCGAGAAGCGGCGACCGTCCTCAATCCGTTGCGGCTCAAGTGATACAGGCTTCCCATCCGCGCCCTTATGGTACGCGTCATTCTCTTTGCTCATAAATCTATCGCCTAGATGAACCGCTCGCGCAGCACAGGTTTAAGTATTTTCCCGTTGGCGTTACGCGGCAATGGCTCGTCTTGGAAGAGAATTTTCGACGGTACTTTAAACGCTGCGATCAAACCCGCTACATGCGCGCGCAACTCATCTTCACTCACCACTTGTCCGGGCTTCACCTGAACGACTGCGCCGACTTCCTCACCAAGCACTTTATGCGCAATGCCAACAACCGAGGCATCCATAATCGCGGGATGATCGTAGAGGGCATTCTCGACTTCGATACAGTAGATATTCTCACCGCCACGGATGAGCATGTCCTTGGCACGATCGACAAGATACAAAAACCCTTCTTCATCAAGCCGTGCCAAATCTCCTGTGACAACCCAGCCATCGACAAAAGTCTCGGCAGTTGCTTCAGGACGGTTCCAATAAAGCTTGCAATTCGATGCACCTTTACACCAAAGTTCGCCAACCTCGCCCGTCGGCACTTCATTGCCGTCAGGGTCAACGATTTTGAGTTTCACGCCACTTGGCGGAGCCCCCGCACTCATTGGTCTGTTTACATAATCTTCGCCGATGTTCTGCGTTGCTGTCGCGCATGTCTCGGTCATGCCCCACCCATTCGATGGGTGCGCCTCTTTGAAAGTCGCCTTAATCGTCGTGACAAGTTCAACCGCTGAAGGCGCACCGCCATAGGCAACCGAATTGATCGAAGACAAATCATAATTCTCGCGCTCGGGATGCTCAAGTAATTGCCAAGCGATCGCAGGCACCCCGCCCACGGAGTTAATCCGCTCCCGCTCAATAATCGGAAGAGCTTCGCCGGCATCCCATTTGTACATGGACACGATTTTGCCGCCCGTCGCCCAAGATGGGATCAAGACTGCAAACGCGCCCGTCGCATGGAAAAACGGCACGGCCAGCAATACCGCATTTGCACTCGCCGGATCGGGATCTGGCTCGGGGATGGCTTCACCCGCTCGCAAGTATCGACGCGCCCGACATGTCAGCGCATTGAACATGTTTGCTATAATCGCGCGATGGCTTGCCAGTGCCCCTTTCGGCTTGCCCGTCGTGCCAGACGTATACATGATTGTTGCGTCATCATCTGGCAAGATCTCACCATCAGGCAAGGCAAGCTCGGACAGCCCGGCCCAAGAATTCGCTGGGCCGATAATACTCTCAACTGAGCTAAGTCTCGGATCAGCGCGCTCCTCGGCATCCCGCGCAATGATCATCGCGTCGAGCTTCGGCATAGCTGACCACTGTTCGCCAATCCGCTTAAAAATCTGCGGATCAACCACGGCCAGTTTCGCCCCGCTATCATTAATCCCATATTCCAACTCGTCAGCCGTCCACCACGAATTCATCGGCGTCACGATCACGCCGAGCGAAAGCGCAGCAAAGAATGCCACGGGCCATTGCGGATAGTTTCGCATGATGATCGCCATCCGGTCACCCTTGCGCAATCCATACGTGTCGCGCAGTGCTACGGCAAAATGCGCAACCGCCCGCGCCATGGCATCAAATGTCACCCGCTCGTCTTGATAGATTAGAAAATCACGCGCCCCAAAGGCTGCATGCCCACCCTGAAACAGTGCCCGTAAGTGCGGCGGTGCTTCCGCGTAATTGTCATAAACAACACCGTCGATCTCGACTTGGTTCAACGCCAACGGCGATCCTGGTGCGCCCAATGCAGCGTTTGCGTCTGCTATAGACATTACCGGCCAACCGTCTGGAAGCTTTGCAGCCATCAAAATTCTCCCTTGTATTTATCTTTATACGCAAAGAAACCATGCGCATCGAGCAAGGGGAAGGTCTCACTTAGGGGAAACCTCAAGTCTCTCGAGCAAATTTTCGGATGCTTGCACGCGCATGCCAAGCCGGGCCCATAAAAATTCCGGTACGATATGCCGATCATTCATACGAAATTTAGGGGGGCAGCCGCGCTCTGCAGCCCCACGGATGACATCTGATGCCAGCGATATGAATTGCCTTGCCATCTCGGGGCTTTGATGCATTTTGTAATGACTGGACCCAATCATCAAAGCACCGGGCGGTCCCGCTATGCGCATCCGCCACCCACCAAGCGTGCTGACCGATCCCAGCGTGATCCGTCTCATACAGGCAAACGGCATCCATGCGGCACTGTTGTGCCCGCCATCCCATTCAAGTCCGCGCGTCGACAGCTTCCAAACAATTAAGCCGCCAGACCTTTTCGGGTCCGGCAGCTCAACATGTCTTTCGCGGATTTCAGTCAATCCTATTTGCCAAAGTCACAGAAGCGTAGTTCGAGCGGGTCACCATTGGCTTCCTCGGCCGTGTATATCGGCCCCGTCTGCTCGTCCCCGACACACAAGTATCCAATTTGGAACATAGCGATCAGTTCTTCATTCTTCGGCTGCAGATTCGATGACAGCATCAAATCGAGCGCATCATCATGTCGCCCAAGTCTCAATAGACTTTGGAACCGCTGGGTGCGGCTTGTTTCCGGCTGCCGCAACAAGCTCGAAAGTGATGTCGCTTCGCCCCGCGCAATGCCCAGCATCGCAGTCGTTTCCGGCGTCACGGGACTATCAGGATATGCGTCAATGACCATTTCAAAATCGGCAATCGCGCCCCATACGTCATAGCCATCATCGGAATATCGCAAATCACCGCGCATAGACAGCGCTTCAGCCCGCTGATCGTCGGTAATGCCCGATGTGCCAAGCAATTGTGTTAGCCGGTCAATCGCCGTCTGCGTATTGCCGGAAGCAACGAGGTCATTCGCGGTTTGCAAAGCGCGGTCATAATCTGACAGCTCGACCGGAGCAACGACCTCTTCGACCGCGACAGCTTCAACAACAGGTTCGGCCACGGGCGTCGTTTCACAAGCCACCAGCGCCAAACAACTCACACCAAGTGCCAAAACGGGTAAATATGCTCTACGGATCATAAATGTCTCCAAATCCAGATTGAACGACTCGTATCAGAGCCAGACGATGCTCATGAATCGCATATAGAAACGACCATTATGTGACCGGACTGTGACTTAGCTCGCGCTGAGACCGGCAATCCGCTCGATTTCGCTAACATCACCGCGCCCCAATGCCTCAATTGCTCTCGCTGCAATATGCCGTGCCGTCAATCCGGCAGCCTCGTACATAGCTGCGGGGGAATCATGGTCCTGAAACACGTCAGGCAAGGTCATGGTTCGAACTCTCAGCCCGCCATCGAGCACGCCGCTATCGGCCAAATGGTGCAACACAAAGGCCCCAAATCCGCCAACAGAGCCTTCTTCGATCGTAATCAGGACTTCATGATCCTTCGCCAATCGCGTCGTCAAATCCGTATCGAGCGGCTTGGCAAAGCGTGCATCCGCCACGGTCACCGACAAGCCTTGCGCTGCGAGCATCTCTGCCGCTTTCATTGTCTCGGCCAAACGGGTTCCATAAGAGAGCAGCGCAATCGTCGTCCCCTCACGCAAAACGCGGCCTTTGCCGATCTCGAGCACTTGGCCAACCTCAGGTAATTCAATGCCAACGCCTTCGCCGCGCGGGTATCGGAAGGCACATGGCCGGTCATCAATCGCCACCGCTGTCGCAACCATATGCACAAGTTCAGCCTCATCCGCCGCGGCCATACACACCATACCCGGCAAAGCACCGAGAAACCCGATATCGAACGTACCGGCATGTGTCGGCCCATCGGCGCCTACAAGCCCCGCCCGATCTATAGCAAAGCGCACGGGAAGATTTTGGATAGCTACATCATGTACAACTTGGTCATAACCGCGCTGCAAGAAGGTGGAATATATCGCGCAAAAGGGCTTCATCCCGTCCGCCGCCAATCCAGCCGCAAATGTCACCGCGTGTTGTTCGGCAATCCCGACATCGAATGTCCGCTCGGGAAACGCCTGATCAAACAGATGAACGCCTGTCCCCGATGGCATCGCAGCGGTAATCGCGCAAATTTTTGGATCCTTTTCAGCCTCTTTGACGAGACTGGCTCCAAATACGTTCTGATAGGCAGGTGCATTTGGCTTCGGCTTGTTCTGCTTGCCGGTAATCACATCAAATTTGGCAACGCCATGATATTTGTCCGCTGCATTCTCGGCAGGCTCATACCCCTTACCCTTTTGCGTCACGACATGAATCAGGATCGGTCCGTTTTCCATCGCGCGGCAATTTTCAAGCACGGGTAACAAGACGTTCAGATCGTGCCCGTCAATCGGCCCGACATAATAAAAGCCCAGCTCTTCGAACAGAGTTCCGCCCATCGCAAAACCGCGTAGATACTCTTCCGCCTTGCGTGCCGGAATTTTCAAGCCGATCGGCTCGACCATCTTTTTGGCAAACTTGCGGAATCCGCGATAGGAACGTGACGAGACCAGCTTTGACAGATGGTGGCTCATTGCCCCAACTGGAGGTGCAATCGACATGTCATTATCATTGAGGATAACGATCAACCGCGAGCCGTCCGATCCGGCATTGTTCATCGCCTCATAGGCCATGCCCGCCGACATCGAACCATCGCCAATCACGCACACAACATGATTGTCATTACCCTGCATATCTCTCGCTTTTACAAAGCCAAGGCCGGCAGAAATTGACGTCGCAGCATGCGCCGCACCAAACGGGTCATATTCGCTCTCGGCGCGCTTGGTAAACCCGGAAAGTCCGCCGCCCTGACGCAATGTCCGGATGCGTTCGCGGCGGCCTGTTAAAATCTTATGCGGATAGCACTGGTGCCCGACATCAAATATAACTTTGTCCGCTGGCGTATCAAACACCGCATGTAATGCGACTGTCAGCTCGACGACCCCGAGCGCCGACCCGAGATGACCACCGGTAACCGACACCGTATCTATCGTTTCGGCACGCACATCGTCAGCAATTTTTGTAAGGGTCTCAGGCGTCAAACCATTCAGATCGGCTGGGCTGGCGATCTTATCTAGATGCGGTGTTTCGACAGGCATGACAGGTCAGCCCTCCATTCTACTCGGGATCAGTCTTCTTCAGTATTCTCTGTCGAGGACATAATCCACAGATTGTAGCAATATATTGGCACGATTGCGAAAAATCGCCATATGTTCTTTCGCCTGAGCGGCGAGAAGACGCACCCTTTGTTGCGCCCCTTCAACCCCGAGAAGCGTTACGAACGTCGCTTTCCCGGCGGCTTCATCCTTCCCCGTCGCCTTGCCCACGCGTTCCGCATCGCCCGTCACATCCAATAGATCGTCGGCGATCTGATAAGCCAACCCCAAATCATTGGCAAAACCTGCCAGCGCCTGCCGCTCGGCGCTGCTCGCGCAGCCAATGATTGCACCGGCCTCCAACGCATAGGAGATAAGCGCTCCGGTCTTCATGCGCTGCATCCGTGTGATCGTGTTGAGATCGCGCACATGATCAATCCCCAGAATATCGATCATCTGGCCACCAACCATTCCTCTGGCACCGGAGGCCTCGGCCAGTTTCGAAATCAGTTTGATCCGCGTCTCTGAGGAAACATCCATACGGTCATCAGCTAAAATTTCGAAGGCTAGGGTCAACAAGGCATCGCCAGCCAAAACAGCCGTCGCCTCATCAAACGCAATATGTACAGTTGGTTGCCCACGCCGCAAATCATCGTCATCCATGCAGGGCAAATCATCATGGACCAGCGAATAGGTGTGAATGCATTCGAGCGCCGCTGCTGTATGTAGGAGCGGCGTTTCGTCTGCACCAAAAAGGCTTCCTGCCTCCAATACGAAAAATGGCCTCAGCCGCTTACCATTTGCCAATCCCGCATGGCGCATCGCCCGCATAAGGTTAGCTTCTGGCCCACTTGCGGGCGGAATCAATTGATCAAGCGCAACCGTCACCTTGTCGGCGACTTCTGTTAGGCGTGTTGCAAAATCCTGCATCCTCAGCCCATCTGCCTATTAGCTAAAATCTGCTGGCTCGGTAGATGTTTTTCCACCCGCGCCCTGAACGATTTGCTCGACCTTCAGTTCTGCTGCCTTGAGCTGGGCCTCGCAGTGTCCCTTGAGCGCCGCGCCGCGTTCATAAATGGCGATCGATTGCTCGAGCGCAACATCGCCGCGCTCTAGCTTGTCGACAATACCTTCAAGCTGCTGAAGCGCATCTTCAAAGCTCATATCTTTTACGGGTTTGGGTTTAGCGGCTGCCATGGCAACATTCCTTAGGGTTTTGCTGCACTCTAGAGAAACAGACGCTCTGTCACAATCAAATTAATCGTCAGAACCGGGGAAATGATACGTTCGCCATGCCCAATATTTGTCGCCACCATCATGGGTACAGCGCCAACCAAGCTTTTTGAGTTCACGCCGGAGCATCCGGTTGAACCAACCATGCGCAGTTAAGAACACTTTCCCCTCGGCCGCTTGCTCGTGCAACTGCTTGGCAGCGACCCGCGCACGGGCTCTGGCCTCACGTATGCTTTCACCGTCCAGAGAATGCCCGCCAATCCAGACAATGCGCGACAAAACGTTCCAGTTGCGCGGCAGCAGTTTCAGCCAATTCAATCGCGGCGGAGGCAGGGGTGCCTCGTCAAAAATCTTGAAAGGTTCGGATGTCCGCCCCGGTGCCGCTTTCTGCATTGTTTGCTGGGCACGCAGCCTGCTGGACGTCAGATACAAATCCGCATCTGCGACCACATCAACGAGCCCCTGAGGCGCAGTCTGCCCCTCTTCCAGACCGCCCGCCTCATATGCGGCCCACCAATCAATATATTCCTGCCATGACAAACGCGGGCCCAAATCACGGTTCAAAGCGGGGCGACCATGCCGCGCGACGATGATTGGCCCCCTTTTCATACGTGTATATACTCTCCATTGCCACGCCGGTTGAGTGACGGTTTTGACCCGCATCACCCCCCATTCGATCCATCTCGGTGTATGGCACATCCGATCCGGTCTTTGCAGGTACCCTTGTTGCCCGTCAGGAGCAAGGATTCGCTGGCAAACTCTAACCTACTTATTTGCCCGTCGGCCACTAAGCGCCGCCAAAAAACCGGAAACCCGCGCGCCCGAATCAAGATCGGTCCCGACAATTTGATCGGTTCTCCGGCGAATTTTGGCCAAGTTTAGCGAGATTTTTTCCGGAAAAACCCGTTCGGCCAATCGCCAACTCCCCGCCAAAGGCCGAAGACCTTTATCACTTCGCACAACACCTGAATGAGACGGCAACACATATGTCTCGTAATATTTCTTATAAGCGCTATCACCAGCACCCATATCCGTAACCACATGACCCGTGCGCGGCATATCGCAGATAATCTCTTTGATCAGCAAATGTCCGGGCGAATATCGCGCATAATCATTGTCGAACACGGTAATCCAGCCATGTACGATCGTGTCCGATATCAGATCCAGCTCCGCCGCAACGAGCGAATCGCCAAACCTCAAAGTCGATAAGCGTCCCCCGAAACGCGGCGTTCTACAGCTATGCAAGTTTCGCATAAAGCGCTGCACCCAATCCGGTGCCAGGACATCATGCAGTCCGGTCATTTTGTATTGCGCACTTTTGCGCGCGAGCAGCCAGTCCAATGCGTCGGTTGACCGATCATCTGCCGTAAAGCTCATGCCGCCGAACTCTTTTTCGATCAGCCGCTCCGCCCGCCGGATATTCTTACCGTATTTGGGAAACCTCTGGCGTTGATTTATTAGAAAAGCTTCGGCATCTCCATTCTCCAGATGCGCCTGCCCAACGCCCACAATTTCACCCGTCGCCAAATTGCCTGCTGCATCCACCTGCAACCCGTTTACGGTCATCCCTTTAAGTCCGGCCGCGCCCAGCAAATCATCCGCGTCATTCACGTTAACTCCCGAACGAAACACGGGACCATGCCAGTCCGAAAACGCAGCTCCTATCGGTCGCGCCCATTTGTCGGGCCGCACATGCATTGCCCAATATCCGGCAATCCCGTTCGCATCACGGATCACCGCAATGCGCGTGTCGTCACGAACAAGACTAAGCTGACGCGCAAACTCGACCGCAAAAAATGGCGAATCATAGGACGGATCTGCATCGCGGATCTCGACCAAGGCCGCCAGCGTCTCCGCGTCTAGGTCGGCATATCGGAACAACTCAACAATCATCGGTCCATCATCCATCAGCCGCCTTAGGCCCCACGCTCAAATCAAGATGGGTTACAGCGGTTTCCATACCCGTTTTGGCGGACATGTCAGACCAGCTTCCTTGCGACATCTCTTTGTCGTCCAGGCAACGGTCTGCCCTCGCCCAATCAAATGATCGAAGGGCACAAACCCCACCGATGCCTGCTCTAGGGAAACACGCGGGCTACATCCTGCCTGGTCAATGACACCGCGTATCGGCGGGCAATGTCCACTCGGGTCGCGGGCATCCGTCGAATTGTCCCGATTATCACCCATGAAAAAGAAATGCCCCTCGGGAACAACATAAATACCAGTCGTGTCGTTCGGCGAGTTTTGTCGCCATTGATGAACCAGAATCTGGCGCTCCCCCAATGTCTCCAAATATTCGCGTGTCTGAACCGCGCGTGGAGACTTATGCGGCACATAAGCAAGCTGCCGGACAAACTCCGTACTCACCGGCTCGCCATTCAAATACAGTTGCTCGGCCCGCATCTCGACCCGGTCACCGGGTAAGCCGATCAACCGCTTAATCATTACACGATCAAAGTGCGGATGCATAAACACGACAACATCGCCGCGTTTTGGTTCCTTGCCGAAAATACGCCCGTCTCCCAGCGGCAAAATCTTTTGCACGCCCCAAGGCACAGAATAGCGCGAATACCCATAAGCAAACTTGTTGACCAGTACACGGTCGCCCACTTGCAGGTTCGGCACCATGCTCTCGGATGGAATCACCCGCTGCTCAAACAAAAACAGAGAGATAAAAAACACCGCTGGGATAAACACGACCAATAGCCGTCCCCATTCCGCAAGTTCTATCTTCACTTTATCACCAAGCGTTAGCGGTTCAGGAATAATCTCGTCCGCTTCGGTTTTGGTTTCAATTTCACTCACGCAATAATCCAATCCTGAACTGTATCCGCCCCATACAAAGCTTGAATGGATAGCGCAATCATATCCGACTCAATAACGCCCAGCCGTCGACTTGCCCAGCCCGTTTGGACAGCCTTCCCAAAAATACCAAATACTTTCAATAGTGACGGTTGATATTCTCTAGTCCGCCAGCTGGTAGATATCGACAGCGCCTTGCCTCTGAACCACGATTTCACCGCGTCCTAATAGGCAATTCAAGTGTGCCAGCGCCTCACCTGTCGCCAGACCAATCAAATCAGGTCCGATCTTCCGGCCAAAAAGCGCGGGGAACGTATCAACCACACGCCTCGGTTCCTGCCCGAGCCGCTTTTTTAACCGATTGAGAGCTTTCTCATGTCCGTCAATGAGGCCCTGAAGGCGGTCATGCGCACCCGTAAATGGCTCATTATGGGCGGGCAGAACCAAAACATCCTTCGGCACCGCCGCCTTCAAACGCGCACAACTGTCCATCCAGTCGCTCAGCGGATCAGCCTCAGGCTCGGTCGGGTGAACCGAAACATTCGACGAGATGCGCGGCAACAATTGATCTCCCGCGATGAGAATGTTCAGCGACGGACAGAACAAACACGAATGCTCTGGCGAATGCCCGTTGCCCGTAATAACCTGCCAGTCCTCGCCTGCCATCTTGAACGCGTCGCCGTGGCTCAACCGCCGATAGCTATCAGGCATCTGGCTCACCCCTTTGCCGAACCGGCCAAACCGTTCGCGATAAGCTTGCAACGCATCCTCGGACCAGCCAGCCCGCGTATAGAAATCAATCGCCGCTGCAGGGGCTTCCCGTCCAGTATCCGCACACAGCATCCGGCAAGTCACATATTCAAGCCGGCTAATCCAAAGCTCTGCCCCGGTCTTGCGGTGAAGCCAGCCAGCATTGCCAATATGGTCTGGGTGCATGTGGGTGACAATGATCCGTTTAACCGGACGGCCATCGAGCTTCTCGTCCAGTATCTTCCGCCACGCAGCCTTGCCTTCATCAGTGGGCATGCCTGTATCCACGATAGTCCAGCTATCCCCATCATCAATCAGCCAAAGATTGATCCATGCCAGCGAAAACGGCAAAGGCATCCGCAGCCAATGGACGCCTTTGGCGACCTCGATCGTATCACCGATTTCGGGGCGTACATCGCCAAACGGGTAGACCGGCCGAACCCGGCCCGTCGTTTTACTCTCTAATCCATCCATAGATGCTCTATCGCATGCGTTTGAGCCATGGCCAATCGGTGACCCAAAGTAATGCTGCCTTGGATCAATAGCTCTTGGGTAGGCCAAGCACCCGCTCGGAAATGAAATTCAGGATCATCTCGCGGCTGACCGGTGCAATCCGGGCCAGCATCGCCTCACGCATATATCGCTCGACCTGATATTCCTTTGCATATCCCATCCCGCCATGGGCCAAGACGGCAGCCTCACATGCGCGAAACCCGGCTTCAGCGCCAAGATATTTCGCAGCATTCGCCTCGGCGCCGCAATCTTGCCCTTGATCGAACAGGCTTGCCGCCTTGTAAGCAAGAAGCTCCGCCGCGCTTAACTCGGCCCAACACTTGGCCAAAGGATGCGCTACCCCCTGATTTTGGCCAATCGGCCTGCCAAATACCACCCGCTCATTTGCATATGTGCTTGCCCGCTCCAGCGCCGCAAACCCAAGACCAATAGACTCGACGCCAAACAAGACCCGCTCCGGATTAAGTCCCTGCAACAGATACTTGAAGCCTTGGCCTTCTTCCCCAATCAGATGCTCCTTAGGGACATCGAGCCCATCGATAAACAGCGTGTTACACTCGACCGCTTTACGACCCATTTTCGGGATCGGATTGGCTTCAATCTTTGTCCGGTCCATATCCGTATAAAACAAGGATAGTCCGAGATACGGTTTGGCACATTGATCTTTCGGCGTTGTCCGCGCGATCAGGAGTATCTTGTCGGCACGCTGGGCGCCCGTTGTCCAGATTTTGCGGCCATTGATCGTATAGCCGTTATTCGTACGCTCGGCCTTGGTTTCAAGCGACGATGTATCGAGCCCCGAATTTGGCTCGGTCACGGCAAAACACATCTTCTCTTCGCCCGACATTATCTTCGGCAAGTTTTCGCGCTTTTGGTCTTCTGTCCCGAATTTTTCCAGCGGTTTCGGCCCGAATATATTCAAATGGATCGACGACGCCCCTGAATAGCCAGCCCCCGAGCGCGTGACCGTCTGCATGACAATCGCCGCTTCTGTGAGCCCCAGTCCCGCGCCGCCATATTCTTCCGGCATAGCAACACCGAGCCAGCCGCCATCAGCCATTGCCTTCGTGAACGCTTCGGGCCACTCGCCTGTCTCATCGGTCTTCGACCAATAATCGTCATCAAATTGCGCGCAGGTCCGTTCAACCGCATCGCGGATCGCAATTTGATCCTCTGTCATGGAAGCGATGGTATGCATGGTCAAAACTCCTCGTTCAGGAGAGACTTAGGTCCGAACGCAAGTTAGGTCCAGCAACTTGGTCGGTATGGTCAAACTGTATTGGAATTAGTCGTGGGGACACCGCCCGGCATCTGCAACCATTACCTAGGCATCTAATTGCTGCTCGGATTGCCAGATCGACAAGAATTTTTCGGCCCACAAGACATCCTGGAAAATGAGGGTCTTGCGTATGGACGTATGACCACACGTCGTCTTGATCATAATATCTGGCGCATCGCGATCGGCTGCACATGGTTTTGCCGTCAGATCTCGCCATCTTGCAAATTTATCGACGGCCTTGGCAAGGCATTGCTCATCAACAGCATCATTCAATTCGAGATTTACAATCGTGTCAGTCACTAAATCTACCCCGCTAAAAACACCGCCCCACATCTTCAAACATGGCTACGCTACAAGCGCTTAACTATGCAAAGCCCATGCAAACCCGCAAGAACGAGATACATATCAACTGCAGTTGCGATTGATTCTCATATATGTTTAATGAACCCCCAAATGTGAGGTTGATATGCGTTCTGTCTTTTCTGTTGTGCTTATAACACTTTTTGCCGCGTGCGGTGCTCCCGAAGCGCCCGAACAATCGGCTGGCAACCTAAATGTCTATACTGCGAGGCAGTACAATTCCGATCAGGAGATTTACAAAGCCTTTGAGGAAGAAACAGGCATTCGTGTCCGATTTCGGGACGCATCCAGCCCTCAGCTCCTCGAAACGATGAAAGCCGAAGGCGATGCCAGTCCCGCCGATATTGTCATCGCGCCGGACGTTGGCACACTCTGGAAGTTCCAAGATGCCGGACTGCTGCAGCCCGTCACCAGCGACACGCTTGCCAATGCAATTCCAGAGAAATTCCGGGACCCCGAAGGCCATTGGTTCGGCCTTGCCCGACGCGCGCGTATCATCGTCTATGATCCGGACCGCCTCAACGCTGAAGACATTTCCGACTATGGCGTCTTGGCCGATGAAAGCATGAAGGGCGAAGTGTGCATGCGCTCTAGCTCGAACATCTACAATCTTTCCCTGATGGCCGAACTCATCGAACGCTGGGGCGAAGAAGATGCAGCGAATTGGGCCAACACTGTCCGCGATAATTTCGCCCGCGAACCGCAAGGCGGCGACACCGTGCAAATTCAGTCCGTCGCTGCCGGCGAGTGTTCGATCGCCGTCGTGAACCATTATTACTGGGTCCGCATGATGACGAGCGATTCATCCGACCAACGCGACATGGCCGAAAGCACAGCCATTGTCTTCCCGTCCGTCGGCGCTGGAACCCATGTCAATATCACAGGCGCGGGTGTGGCCGCACATGCCCCCAATAAAGACGCTGCGATCCGCTTTATGGAATTTCTCGCCTCCGAACGTGGCCAGATCCTTCTGACCGATGCGACAAAAGAGTTTCCAATCGTCGAAGGCACACCTTTGCCAACAGGACTAGAAACCCTGCCAGACTTTATTTCCAGCGATGTCCCTATGCTCAAGCTCGGTGAGAACCAGTCCCTCGCGCAAACCATTTACGACAAAGCCGGCTGGAAATAGAACCAGCCATGTCCACGCTATCCATCCATATGCGCAGCCAGTTTGCGAAGCTCGGATGGAACCTTCCCCTTGGCCTGACCACGCTGATCATCGGCGCGCCAATCATAGGCTGCATTATGATCGGCATCCTCGCGGGCGGCGGTGAGACATGGACACATATCGCAGATACATTCCTCTGGTCATCGCTTGGGGCGACCTTGGGCCTGATCATGCTGACCGGCGTGTTCATATCCGTAACGGCAGTGCCCGTCGCATGGCTGGTCACCATGTACCGCTTCCCGGGCCGTAATGTTTTCGGCTGGCTTTTGATCTTGCCTCTGGCTGCCCCCGGTTATGTTCTCGCCTTTTCCTATTCAGATCTTCTCGGCCTTGCTGGTCCCATCCAGTCTTTCATCCGCGAAACGACCGGCCTCTCGGCGCGAGACTATTGGTTCCCGAACGTCCGCAGCTTGACCGGATGCGCTTTTGTCATGGCCGCAGCCCTTTACCCTTATGTCTACCTGACCGCCCGCGCTGCCTTCTCGATGCAGTCCGCAAGCACGCTCGAAGCTGCGCAAATGCTGGGGGCAGGT
>JBDVDE010000101.1:0-69795 GCA_039942135.1 Hyphomonadaceae bacterium | reverse complement strand
ACTCGCCCAGTCTGCGGCCGGATCATCCCATGCAATATCATCAATATGGGCGTCGGACCCGAGCTGGGAAAGGAGTGCGGCACGCAAGGCTGCCATCATCTGGTCGTGCTCGAAAGCATCTCCGCGTCGTTCAACGGGCGGGGTCTTGCCATTGGGTTGGCGGGCCACAGTGCCCCAACTGGAAAGGTAACAAAATCGCATGAAGTTATGCCCTACTGGCAAACGTCGCTTGCGTCCAGCCAAGGGCTCTGGCAAGCCGAACCTGCTGATTTATGAAGGACTCTGAAATGGCTGATACGCGCTTTGATATTGTCGCATTGGGAAATGCAATTGTGGATGTGATCTCGCCCGTCGATGATGATTTTCTAAAAACGTGGGAGATTACCCGCGACAGTATGAGCTTGATCGAGGAAGACCGGGCACAAGCGCTGATCAATGCGGCAGCGGGCACAGAGCATTCGGGCGGATCGGCCGCCAATACTGTTGCCGGCATTGCAAGCTTTGGAGCGAAAACTGGCTATATCGGCAAAGTCGCAGACGACCGGTTGGGCAAAGCCTTCCGAAGCGATATGCAGGCGAGCAATATTCCGTTCGAGACAACACCGCTGACAGATGGTCCGGCAACGGCCTGCTCTATTATCTTCGTTACCCCTGATGGTAGCCGGTCGATGAATACGTTTTTGGGCGCATCGGTCATGTTTGCCGCGTCAGATGTGGACGCCGGTATGATCACTGATGCCGGTATTCTCTATCTCGAAGGCTATCTGTTCGATCGTGAAGACGCAAAAGGCGCGTTTATCCATGCCGCTGAAATCGCAGCAAAAGCCGGCCGTAAGGTCTCGCTAACTCTGTCAGACAGTTTTTGCGTTGACCGCCACCGCGACAGTTTCCGCGATCTGATCAAGAACCATGTTGATATTCTGTTTGCCAATGAGGCGGAGCTCTTGTCGCTGTATCAAACGGAGAATTTCGAAGCTGCCGTGGCTAAACTACGCGAAGACAGCCCCCTTGCCGCAATTACGCGTGGGCCTGAAGGGTCGACCATTATCAGCGCAGATGGCGTCATTCATGCCAATGCCGAACCTGTTTCGGAGGTGATCGATACCACTGGGGCCGGCGATCAATACGCCGCAGGTTTCCTATTTGGCCTATCACGCGCGCTGCCGCTTGATCAGTGCGCGCGACTTGGACATGTGGCTGCAGCCGAAGTTATCAGTCATTATGGGCCGCGGCCGGAAACAAGCTATCTTGAGCTTGCCCTCGAATCCGGTGTTAAGCTCTAATCGTGCAGGATTGCCCAAAACGCTAGTAAACCTCGCCAAAAATCGCCGATTTGAAGCACTTAATGAGAAATACTTCCCGTTCGAAGTAAGGAAATCGTAGCGAATTTCCTCTAAGGAAAGCATCAGTAGGCGGATTTCCCGCGTATGGTGTTTTTTGGGCGCATTCAACTCATGCAAGCTGATTTTATATATCAACTTCTCAATCCCCTCGTATTTACGGTTTTTGCGCTCGGATTCTTTGCCATCCAGAAGATCCGGTCGGACTCAAGCGCCAAGCTGATCGGCATCTCCTATTTGGTCGGCGCTGCGGTGTTTATTGCCGACACCATATTTATCCATAGCGACAATTTCGCAATACGGATGCTCATCGCCGCTGCTTATGCCTCAACCAGCGTATTGGCCGTGTCGGGCGTGAATATCTATTATCGCAAGAGTGCGCCGTGGCGGACGTTAATGACAATGTTCGTTATACATCTGGCACTCTATGGAACGCTGCTGATCCTCAAAATGGACTGGATACGGTCGCTGACCGTCAACTTCGGCGTTGGCCTGATTTTTATGGTCGGGCTGATCCAGATCCGGAAAAATCTCAGAGACGGCCTCGACAAGCTTCTATTCGTCGTTGGACTGGTAAACTGCGCGCATTGTTTCATCCGGCCTGTGGTTATTGCGATTCTCGCTGGCGGTACGCTCGATTCGTCAACGCATGATGAGGTGCTTTTTGTCATCAGCTTGCAATTGTTCATGGCGATCTCGGCAATCGCAACGGCAATGTCGATGTTTCTGGTTCTTGGTCGTGACGTCCTCGAAGAAGTTCAGGACCGATCTGATACGGATCCCTTGACGGGGCTGCTAAACCGGCGCGGCTTGGAAAAAAAGGCCGAGGCCGTCCTTGCCAAAGCGAAACATGGGCCTGTCTCGGTGATCATCGCCGACATCGATCATTTCAAAGCTGTAAACGACACATATGGCCATTCGACCGGCGACGACATTATTCAACTGATCGGCTCCGTTATGCGTGAGGGTGTGCCCGATGGCGCGTTTACCGTACGGCTTGGCGGCGAAGAGTTTCTTGCGTTTTTGCCGAATACCGATCTGGTTGAAGCGCGCGAGATTGGTGAAAAGCTGCGCCAACTTTTCGAAGCGGCGACACTAGATGTTGGCTCAGACACAGTAGGATGCACCGCAAGTTTCGGGATCGCGCAAGCTCAGCCGGAAGAAGGACTAACCGCACTGACAATTCGCGCTGACCGGGCACTTTATCTCGCCAAGAATTCGGGCCGCAATTGCATCAAGTGCGAGACCGATATGGGCATTAGCAAGTTGCGCCATTTGCATTTGGAGCTTCGCCGACACGTCGAAACGGTTGGGAAGCGCCCTAAAACCAGTACGGGTAATAGCGAGTCCTCGGTGGGCTAGGCGGAGAGTAACTCTTCGACATAATCAAGACGATCATGCCCGAAGAACATTTCCTCGCCGACAAAATAGGTTGGTGCCCCGAACACGCCGCGTGAAACCGCCTCTTCCGTATTGTCGACGAGTTTGGCCTTCAGCGCCGCATCCTTGCCCAATGCCAGAACCTGCTCACCGTCGAGGCCGATTTTGCTGCACATGGTTTTAATCTGATCCGGTTCGCCTAAGTTCTTGGGCCCGTCTGACCCCCAGATATGGCTCCAGCAGGCATCGCGGAATTTCGCCAGATCGCTGCCGGCGAGACCGAGAGACGCCCGAAGAAGCGGCAACGTCTTGAGCGGGAATGCCGGATTAAATGCGAACGGCAAACCAAACCGTGCCGCGCAACGGGGCACATCTTTGCCCATATATTTGCCCTTGGCTGCGACCATTCCGGGCGGACTATTGCCTGTCGCCTGCATCACACCGCCAAGAAACATAGGACGATAAATCATCTCCGCGCCCGTTCGGTCGGCGACAGCGCGGGCCGCATAGTCACCGATATAGGCGGTTGGAGAGGTGTAATCGTAGAAAAACTCGAATGATTTCGGCATAGTGTCGTTCCCAAGTTCCAATTTGATGCGTTCTATTATAGAACTTATAAGAATTTTCTTTTAAAAACAAACACTATGAAATGGTCTGATCTCGACTCCGATAAGTGCCCAATCGCTCGCAGCCTCTCTGTTGTCGGCGATAGATGGACTTTGCTGATCCTTCGGGACTGTTTTGTCGGCAACACACGCTTCGATGCGTTTCAGAAAAGCCTCGGCCTGACCCGTCATTTGCTCGCCGATCGGCTGGCCAAACTGGTCAATGCGGGCGTGCTCAAAAAAGAACCGTACGCCAAGGGGCGCTATGATTATCGCCTCACCACACAAGGCAAAGCGCTGGCACCGGTCCTCAGCCACCTGTTTGACTGGGGCAAAGAGAATGTCCCCCGCACCGAGATGGCGAGTGGAGAACGTGAGGCGCACACTTAGGACGTCCGCTTTTGGTCATTATCCGCCTCCAGCTTACTGGAACCTCTCGGTCAGGTCGTAGCCAAAACTAATCCAAATTCTGGACTAATTTTATGGACGTAGAATAACTGCAACGCGATGTTTTCCGATTGGTCCCCATCCAAGCCTCACAAGGTGGAAGTCGTTGATGCCCCCAAACGTCTCATACGAAATGACAAGTCCTGGCGATCATAAACATTGATTTATCTAAAGTGCTGCGCGGATCACAAAACTCACTAGCAATTCCAGTAATTTGTTGGGTAAGGTCAACAATGAGCCAATATTTTGGGGAGGCTTCACAAATGACGACATTCAGGAAGAGCTGGACGGCATATCTTTGGCCAATCCTGTGGGTGATTATTTGGGGCTTCCTCTTATCAAGATACTGGGCCAATTGGGGAGAAATCCGACAGTTTCTGGTTGGTCAGTCGGAGCCTCAAAATTATGATCTCTGGATCGCGAGGGCAGGCGTAGCAATTGTTGGCTTTCTAGCGATCCGAACGCTTATTCATCTCTTCTGGTTGGCAACATTTAAGATCGTTATTGAAGAAACCGGGGTTCACGTGCGTTACGGTATCCTTCCGTGGAACAAGGTAGAACGGACATGGGACAGTCCGCAGATATTTAACTGCCTGCATCGAGGAACGGGTTTCACAAATTGGTTGTTCCGGAAAGGACACCTCATTCTCCAGGGCAGTGAGGGGGCAACCCATGAGTTTGAATTCACTAATATTGGCAATGTAAAAAAGGCTTGCGGCCTAGTGAATCAGATCCGCACGGGCGGACGTTAGAGATCAATTGGAGAGAGACTGCGTCCGCAACGCGCGCAAAAGCCGTCATGCCGCGCCCGTAGAAAATCCACTAAAGGATAAATTTCGACAAGTCGGTATCCCCGACTAGGTCTGCCAGATGGGCGTCGACATAGGCGGCGTCTATGGTGATCGTCTCGCCCCCCTTCTCCGATGCGTCGAATGAAATTTCGTCTAACAGACGTTCGAGCACGGTTTGCAAGCGTCGCGCGCCGATATTTTCCACCGTGTCATTGACCTTCACGGCCAGGTCGGCGAGCCGGTCAATCGCATCTTCGGTAAATTCGAGCGTCACATTTTCGGCCGCCATTAGCGCTTCGTGCTGCTTGATCAGGCTGGCTTCCGGCTCGACCAGAATACGGCGCATATCATCGCGGCTCAAGGCATCCAGCTCGACACGGATCGGCAGCCTCCCCTGCAATTCGGGCAAGAGGTCGGAGGGTTTGGAAACGTGGAACGCGCCCGACGCAATAAACAGAATATGGTCGGTCTTCACTGCGCCGCGCTTGGTGGTGACGGTTGTGCCTTCGATCAGAGGCAAGAGATCGCGCTGCACACCTTCGCGGCTGACATCGGCCCCGCCGCGCCCGGATTTGGCAGCAACTTTATCAATCTCGTCTAGGAACACGATCCCGTCTTCTTCAGTGGCGCGCACGGCTTCGCGGATGATCGCATCTTCGTCGAGCAGTTTGTCGGCCTCTTCATCAAGCAGTGGCTGATACGCTTCGGCCACCGTTGTACGCACGCGCTTCATCTTGCTGCCCATCGCCTTGCCAAGCATATCGCCAAGATTGATCATGCCCATCTGGCCGCCGCCCATACCGCCAAGATCCATCATTTGCGGCCCGCCGGTTTCGGCCAGCTCGATGTCTACGGGTTTGTCATCAAGCTCGCCGTCGCGCAGCTTACGCCGGAACACTTCTTTGGTGGAGCTTTGCGCGTCGCTGCCAACAAGCGCCTCTAGCAGACGGTCTTCTGCCGCCTCGCGGGCCTGATCGGTGACCGCCACCCGTTTGGCCTCGCGCACTGTGCCGATCGCCGCTTCGACGAGATCACGGACGATCTGTTCAACATCGCGGCCGACATAGCCAACCTCGGTGAATTTGGTCGCTTCGACTTTCAGGAATGGCGCTTTGGCAAGCTTGGCCAGCCGCCGCGAAACTTCGGTTTTGCCAACCCCGGTCGGTCCGATCATCAGAATGTTTTTCGGGGTGATTTCATCGCGGATATCGAGGGGCGCCTGTTTGCGCCGCCAGCGATTGCGCAGCGCAATGGCAACGGCCCGCTTGGCTTGGGTCTGACCAACAATATGGCGGTCAAGCTCGGTCACAATCTCGCGGGGGGTGAGTACAGTCATAAAAATCAGTCCGGTGGTTTAAGCGGGTTCGGGGGGAAATATTCGGGCAAAGACACCGGTTTTCGGCATATAGGCAAGGACCATTCGGCGCGCAGTTTTCCAGCCAGCGCCGAGTAAAACAATCCCGCCACCTAGCAGCAATAAAGGAATGACGAAACTCATTGTCTCACTGCCAGTACCGGACGCGAGCGCGCTGATGCTGACCCAGAAGCTCAACAGTCCGGCAGCAATCAAAGCGCGCCGGTTAAGCGCGAGAGACAGGATCGAAAATCCGGCCAAGGCGAGTAGCAGCACAGCCGCCTCCCCGCTTCCGACCGTACTAAACACACCGCCCGACAAAAGCGCCCGCAAACCGAGCATGATTTGAGGTGCCGCTGCCATATGAAGCCAGAACGCATTGTCTGAGGACAAGGCTTTGCGTGCCGGATCTCGCCCATCAAAGACGATTGCAACAATCAAGGTGCCAATGCCGATGATAAAGCTGGCGCCGCCGCCGAACAGGGCACCTGTATTTCCATTGGTTGCGCTCGTGACATAGAAAATGAAAGCGACCCCGAGCGCCATAAGAAACAGGGAAAACGGCAAGCGGAACCGCGCATAGATAGCGCCCGCGGCAGCCATACCGCCAAGACCGGCCCACAAGCCGAATGTGTTGACCGCATCGAAGCCCTCACTCACGCTACCAACGGCGTTCTGGACCAGAGAATCTGCATTGCTGAAACCGCTGGCCACCAAAGCGGTCAGCAGCATGACGAGACTGCCGAAAATGACTGAGAGTGTCATGCTCGGAAGTAAAAGACGCCGCCGTCCAGCAAAATATTCAAGCAGCGCCCATAAGATGGCAAGAACCGGAAGCAGAATGATAATCGCATTTCCGGATGCCCCAAGAAGCAAACCGGATCCGATCACCATACCAATGGACAAAAGAACGAGGCCGACCGAGATAAAGATGTCGTTGAAATTGGCTAGAAACCGGAGGCTCTCATCATCGGAACTGGCACCCGGGCCACGTTCTGCCGTCATGAATGCCTCGAGTTCGGCTGCTTTTGCATCATCAATAATGCCGGCCTGGCGCGCGGCTTCTATCTCTTTCCGGTCCATCCCCTGTCCCCTCCTATAAATCGAGTGCTTCGATTGTGAATGACGTATTGGTGTAAACGCAGATGTCGGCAGCAATTTGCATGGCTTTGCGGCCTACGGTTTCGGCGTCATCTTCATATTCGTGAATACCGAGCGCTGCGGCGTGGGCGAAATTGCCGCCCGAACCTATAGCCACAACATCATGTTCCGGCTCAAGCACATCGCCCATTCCGGTAATCACCAATGTTGTATTCTTGTCGGCGACGATCAGCAAAGCTTCGAGCTTTTGCAGGTATTTCTCGGTCCGCCAGTCTTTTGCCAGTTCTACAGCTGCGCGTTGCAATTGGCCGGGAAAGCGTTCGAGCTTTTCTTCAAGCCGTTCAAACAGGGTAAAGGCGTCGGCCGTCGCGCCTGCAAAGCCTGCGATAATCTCGCCGCCAGCAAGCCGCCGCACTTTACGGGCATTCCCTTTCATAACGGTTTGACCCATTGAGACTTGCCCATCGCCTATAACGACCAGCTTATTCGGTTTTCGCACGGCCAAAATCGTGGTGCCATACCAGAGTGCCGTGCCATGTTCTGAAGAATTTTGCATGGGGTTGATGTGGGCGATCAGTCCGTGAAAGGCAAGGGGAAGCACGGAATTTGCCGCTTCCGTTGTGTGCGGAGAGATGTTTCTTATCTAATGTGTAAGGCTTGGAGTTTAGACCGACTTGTAAGTTATCATGGAATAGATGAGGGAAGTTCAATGAAATCACTCAAATTAGCGGCTGCAGCGCTCGCCATATCTACTGCTCTATTGGCCGGATGCCAAAGTCCAGAGACAGCCGATGATACCGTCGACGCTGCCTCTGCCGAAGTAGGAGCCATTACGATCGAAGACGCCCGGGCGGAAATCGCCGAGGCGCTCGAAACGGCTGCCTCTACGCACGGGTCCGGTTCACCTGCTATGTGGCGGGTGGCGGATGAAGACACGACACTCTACCTGTTTGGCACGGTGCATTTGCTTAAACCCGAGACCGAATGGCGGACGGAGAAGTTCGATACAGCCTTTGGCGAATCAGACCGACTGATCACCGAGATTGATACAGACTCGCCGGAAGGTTTGGCCGCCATTCAAGGTCTGATGATCGAACGCGGTGTGTTAACCGATGGCAAAACACTGTCGGACTTGCTCACTGACGAACAGGAAATCACCGTTTCGGAGGCGCTTGATTCGGTTGGTGTTCCGCTCGCGGCTGTCGATCCATTGCAACCCTGGTTTGCCAGTTTAAATCTGAGCCTGATGCAGATCCAGCAAAGTGGCTATTCGCCAACCTCCGGCGTTGAAACAATCCTGACAGCTGATGCCAAGGCCGCCGGAAAGAGCTTCGGGTTTTTGGAAGATGCTGAACAGCAATTGGATGCTTTGGCGGGCGGTACGCTCGAAGAGCAAATTGAGGGTTTGGTGTTTACGGCGGAAACGCTCGACTTGGGCACAGAAATCCTTGGTGCACTTGTTGATGAGTGGGCTGATGGGGATCTGGCCGGACTGGGCGTGATCATTGCCGACCCCTCCACGATCGGCGGAGACGAGGCTTATGACCGACTATTGGTCAATCGCAATGCCAATTGGGTGCCGCAGATACAGGCCATGCTCGAGACGCCCGGAACGAGTATGATCGCGGTTGGAGCAGCCCACCTTGCGGGGCCGGACAGTGTCGTCAACATGCTCAAAGCCGAAGGCCTCGACGTTCAGCCCTATTAGGCAACCCTATTGGGAGGCTTGTTCCTATCTTGATTGCGTCTCTGGCGGGGTTCCCGTCAGGGCCGTTTTCGTAGGAAGACATAGAAAGCACCGCTGCCGCCGTGTTTTTGATGGGCACCAGCAAAAGACGAGACGAGCGCTCGGACAGTGTCCCGCTCAAGCCATTGCAAAAATCTCTGCCGCAACACCCCCTCGCCGCGCTTTCCCTTACCGGTAATCACCAAGACACACTGGCTGCGCGCACTTTGGTGCTGTCTGAGGAAGCTCATAAATGCTGTCTCGGCAGTGGCTTGGGTATGGCCGTGTAGATCAAGCGTACCGGTGATGCCCATCTGCCCGCGCCGGACTTTGCGTTCTCGGCCGCGATTATGGGGTAAGCCCGTCGCTGGTTTTGGTGGGTCCAAGCGGGTTCTGCTTCCAATCGCAAAAATCGCTAATGGGTGACGTAGTGGCCCGCCAGCCTGTTCGGGGGCTGGGTCTGTCTTTGGGCGGCGTGCATTTGCGGAAAGTGTTTTTTCAAATGCAGCGAGGTCTTCAGCCATATCCGGTATATCGGCATCTTCCCGCGCCCGCACAGATTTTGCGACCCCGGCCCATGCGCGTTTTTCATTGGGTTTGAGTTTGCGTCCTGACATATCGGCTCAGCTCTCAGGTCTCGCCTCGTCGATCAATCGGGCGGCAATCGCGCTCGGCAAAAAGGCCCACATGCGGCCTTCGGCATTCTGGGTTCCGGCGCGGCGACCCGCCTCGTCTCCTGTTCCAAAATAGATATCACCTCGCACACGCCCTTTGATCGCCCCGCCAGTATCTTGACCGATCAGTAGCCCTGCCCAATCTCCCCCAAGGCCAGGGGATGTTGTATTGACGAAAAACGGAACGCCAAGCGCATTCAAACTCGGATCAATCGCCATCGATCCTAGCGGGGTCAGCGGCACGGTGTGTGCGCCAACCGGCCCGAGCCCGGGGTCTCCTATTTCGACGGGATGGAAAAACACAAAGCGCGGATTGAAATTCATCGCTGCCTGAGCCTCCTCGCGGCTGACCCGGTCCATCCATGCACGGATGCCCTGCATCGAAGCTTCTCCGCGCGTGATCTTGCCATTGTCGAGGAGATAATTGGCGGTCGATCCGAATCTTTGGCCATTATGGGCCGCGTAAGCTGCGCGCAGCACCGACCCGTCTTCAAACACCAGCCGTCCTGATCCTTGAATCTGGAGGAAGAATACGTCGGCGGGATGGGCATACCCCAACACATTTTCGGTGCTCATCGCGATCTCGGCGCGTGGCGGATACGGGACCAGCCTGCCATTGGGCAACCGTTGGGCTGGAACTTTCCGGCCAGGTGCGCCGCCAAGTTCGGACCGGTCGACATGTACGAGATCACTCGGAACCCCTGGAACAGGTTGCGTATAGGGATATTGCGGGGTCCGGCGCGCGGCAAATTGTGGTTCAAAATATCCCGTGAATTTCGGGGTCCGATCGCCCGGCAGGATTTCGAGCGGTGTAAACAAGGCTTCGAAAACCAGCCGCGCGCTGGCCGTGTCTTCAACTGTTTCGAGCGCAGCACAAGATGCCGCCCATTCGCCAACTGTTCCGGCATAATCGACACGGCGAGATACCGGCGCATCAAAAGCACGATTGCTCCAAAGCCTGCAGGTACGGGCAAATGCTTCGGCTGCTGGCAAGAGATCAGCCTCATCCCATCCGGGCAAGTTCTCAAAAGGAACTCTGCGTGGAAAGGGTCTCGGTGCCGGTACTTGATCTTCGGGAGCAATCTCGGCTGGCGCGATTGTTGGGGTATCGTCAGCGCTCGGTTGCTCGGAGCTCGTCGCCGGTGTCGAGATGGGTGCGGGTGTCGTCGCGCACGCGCTCAAGCCAATAGCTGCCAGCGCAAACGCCAGACACCAAACTGTTCGACGCGAGGCAGGCCGGACAGATTTTATGCCCCGACTAAGAGGCGGTTTCCACATCGTCCAGCAACCAGTTCGGATCGGAGCTTTCTACATTGCGCTTGAACGTCCAGATATCACGCGCCGTTCGAGTGTTCACACCGTCGCCAAGCTCGGCCTCGTAGCGGATCATGACGCGCGCGGTGGTGCCATCGAGTTCGGCATCATCAATATCAAGTTTACGGATGCGCAACAGTTCATATGGATCGGTCTTGGACTGCTCGCGCGCCTCAATAGCTTCGATCCATGGCTCGTAGACATCATCGTCAAGAAGCGGTTTCAGCGCCTTGCGGTCGCCGCGGGCAAAAGCCGAGATGATGATTTCATAGGCTGCTCTTGCGCCGCGCTCGAAACTATCCGGGTCAAAACTATTATCGGCGGCATATATCGCCTCAAGACCTGCAGCAGCAGGACCCGTAAAAGCAGGACGCACATGTGCAGGTCGCGCGGTTTGCTCGGGCTCTGGTCTTGCTCCTCGAGACGGATCAGCTTGCACCCTCTCCCGCGTTCGGCCATTCGGCGGACCATCATCACGGCCCAAAGCGACATAAAGCCTGCTCAAAACAAAAAACGCTATTGCGGCTGTAATTATAACTTCAATCAATGGTTTGCACTTCGCATATCTGTCATCGGCTTCCTATATATAGATAAGTGTCGACGCACGCTAGCACCATTGCACCGGAAACAGGCTCATGGTACCGCCAGCGTTTAATTTATGTGAGGTAATATGGCTGAAGATCAATCCGTACCCGCTGGTACGCAACCACAAAATCCAGCACCTGCTGCAACTGGCCCTGCGATTCGCGTCGTGTCCCAGTACATCAAGGATCTTTCCTTCGAAAACCCAGGTGTTACGAACGCGCAAGCGCAGCCGAATATCGATCTCGGTATCGACGTAGGCGCGACAGCACATGCGGGCGGACCTGACCTTTACGAAGTATCCTTGCGGATGCAGGCAAAAGCGCTCGCTAACGAAAATGTCTTGTTCATGCTCGAACTTGATTATGCCGGTCTATTCCAGCTGCAAAACTTCAATAATGAAGACATGGAAGCTGCCCTGCTGATCGAGTGTCCGCGGCAAATTTTCCCGTTCGCCCGCCGGATTATCTCGGACATTACTCGTGATGGTGGCTTTCCGCCGCTTCTGGTCGATCCGATTGATTTCCGCAATCTGTATATCACGCAAAAACAGCGCCAAGCTGCAGCTCCAGAAACACCGCCTGCGAGCGCCTAACCTGTCTTATTAGTCCAAATAGCGTCCCCGCCGAGCGTATCAATATGCGCTCGGTGGGCCGCCTCTTCTGACGCTAAAAGACGCGGCGGCAGAGATTTTTCCCGCTTTTTCGCCGGTTTACGCAGACTTTTCTCGGTTGTGGTTGGTCCGTCAAAAGCGAAAGCGCGCGCCCGCCCGCCGAGCAATTCCAAATATACCGTGGCAAGCAATTGTGCATCGAGCAAAGCGCCGTGCAGGGTCCGCGATTCGAGCGACACATCAAACCGTTTACACAAAGCATCAAGCGATGCGGGCGCACCCGGAAACTTCTTCTTCGCCATGGCCACCGTGTCGATCCAGCGCAGTGGCGGGATCGGCGGACGCCCACACCGCGCCAACTCTGCATTGAGAAAGCCCCGGTCAAATGCAGCATTGTGCGCGACCAAAGTGGCATCGCCAATAAATTCAAGGAACGCATCTACCACTTCCGGCGCTTCGAAATGCGGCATGTCGGCCAGCATCTCGTCGGTTATACCCGTGATCCTAACCGTTGCTTCGGAGACTTTGCGGCGCGGATGGATCAGCTGACGGAATGTTTTACCAGTTGGAATATGGTTTATAAGTTCGACTGCGCCAAGCTCGACCACCCTATCGTCACCATTGAAATCAAACCCCGTAGTTTCGGTATCGAAAGCGATCTCGCGTATGGCTTCGGTCATGGGTCTAGTCCTCGTCTGGCTGGCTCAGCACATCAATTATAGCTTGAACATGAGTGCGGGCGAACTCAAAGCCGAAAGCTGTGGAGATCACGAAGTCAGCGCGGGCACGTTTTTGCGCATCCGGCACCTGTTTTTCCAGAATTGCTTCGAAGGCCTCCTCGGTCATGCCTTCTCGGGCAAGAACGCGGGCGCGCTGCATTTCAGGGGGTGCAGTGACGACGGCAACATAATCTACCCGCGCATCGCCGCCAGTTTCAAACAATAGGGGGATATCAAGCACAGCCATCTTCGCCTCCGATGCCAGAACGGAGCTTCGAAAATCAATCTGGCTTTGGGCGACGAGCGGGTGAACGATATTGTTCAATCTGCCCAGCGCGTCCGGGTCCGGCAGAACGAGATCGCGTAACCTCGCACGATCTACTGCTCCGCCCACAATCGCATCTGGAAACGCCTTTCCAACAGGACCCACTGCTGCGCCGTCTCTTAGGTATAATGCGTGCACGGCTGCATCCGCGTCATATACCGGAACACCCGCGACGGCGAACATTCCCGCTGTCGCAGATTTTCCCATTCCTATTGAGCCTGTTAATCCGACAAATTTCATATGCTGTCTCCTGCCCCTATCACTCTATCCTGTTCGCAACCTGTTCCCAAATCCGCCGCACGCTGTTCCCATGATTCATGCAGGCAATAGAAGCTACAACCGCAAATTACCCGCTTGCCGCATCGATGACTGTTCGGGCGCGTTCGAGCGCCAAGCCTGTTTCGGGCAAAATACCGAACCAACGTTCAAAAGAAAAAGCGGCTTGATAGACCAGCATCGGCAAGCCGTCGGCAATGCGCCATCCAGCTGCCTTGGCTTGAGTCAAAATCACGCTCGCCGCCTTTCCATAAGAGATGTCATAGAACAGTCTGCCCTCGCCCGCGGGCAAATCGAGAGACCCATTCTGGAAGCCCAAACTCGTGGTGTTCACGACAAAATCGGCGTTTTCGAGAGCGATTAGGCCTGTTTCGAGTGTGACGGCTTGATGGCCTTGGGCCTGCCCCTCATCTCCGTACTCAGCAATAAGGTTCTCGGCGCGAGCCAAAGTCCTGTTCGCGAGCAAGATGGATGCGCCTTCTGAATGCAGCGCATAGACGATCGCGCGAGCCGCTCCCCCTGCCCCGAGTACGGCCACGCGCTGGCCGCGAAGTGGCGCGCTGATCAGTGCGGCAAGCGTTGCAAGAAAGCCGGGCGCATCGGTATTGTCCGCATGCCACGTTCCATCGCGCGGCCGCCACAAGGTATTCGCAGCGCCAATGGTTTTTGCGCGCGGTGTGACGGTACCCGCGAGCGCTAAAGCGTCATGCTTGTGCGGCATGGTCACGTTCAAACCCGATGCCCCCCGGCGGGCCAATGTGCCGAGGCCGTCTTCAAGCTCGCCCGCCGGAATTTGCATCGCAAGATATTCAGCATCGATATCGTGCTCGCGCATCCAGCCGCGGTGGATCATGGGAGAGAGTGACTGTGCGATAGGGTCGCCAATAACGCCGTAGAGTCTGGTCATGGGATCAACACATCGCGTACTCTGAAATAATCAAGAAGGGGCAAGATTGGCAGGCCCAAGATCGAGAAATAATCGCCCTTTATCTCTGAAAAGAGCTGAATTCCTGTAGATTCGAGCATATAGGCGCCGACAGTTTGCAATAGCACCTCTCCAGTATCGGCGAGATATGTCTCTATAAACTGGTCCGAAAGCGGCCGCATAGTTAGCTCCGGCCGCGCAAGATGACGCCAGACAATCTGACCCCCCTCAGCAACGACAACCGCTGTTTCTAGCCGATGACTTTGTCCGGACAATGCCTCGAGGTGGCGACGCGCCTCGGCCATATTACGCGGCTTGTCGAAGGCACGTTCGCCAAGGGCCAACATCTGATCACCGCCGATGACCAGCCCTTCCCTGCTTTGGGATACCTTTATCGCCTTCAATTCGGCGAGCTGCATGGCCTGATCCCTGACGGGATTGCCAGCGCGGCGCATGGCCTCGCGCACCGGCTCTTCATCGACCAAGGACTTTACTGCAACGGCATCAACGCCGGCATTTTCAAGCAAAGCGCGGCGGCTCGCACTGCCCGATGCAAGGATGATTTCGGGCTTGCTCATTTTTGCATCCGGTTCAGTTTGTTCAAGATCGCCGCAGCGGTCTCTTCGACGGATCGACGGGAAACTTCGATCACCGGCCATTTTTTGCGCTGGAACAATCTATTTGCCTCGGTGCACTCAGCCCGAATTGCATTCTCGTCGACATAATCGGTTTGGCTCTGTTCGTTGAGGGCCAAGAGCCGTTGTTGGCGAATCTGCAATAGTCTTTCAGGGCTGATTTTCAGACCGATAATAAGTGGCCGCGTGACCTCATCAAGAATATCAGGCGGCGGCACACCCGGTACAAGCGGAATATTACCTGCCCTCACCCCGCGATTTCCGAGATAAACACAGGTCGGGGTTTTGGATGTGCGGCTGATGCCGACAAGGATCACATCAGCATCATACAAGCCTTGAACATTCTGACCGTCATCATGGGCCAGCGAATAATTGAGCGCCTCCATCCGGTCGAAATAGCCAGTGTCGAGGCGGTGCTGTCCGGCGGTTGAATCATTGGCGGACATGCCAAGATGTCGGCTAAGCATATGTACGGCCTGATCGAGCACCGGCAGTGTCGGGATCCCTCTTGATCGGCAGAAATTGATCAGTTGATCCCTAAGTTCTTCATTGGCAATTGTGTACCAGACAACCCCGGGTGCCCCTTCTATTTCGTCGATGACTCTTGCCAATTGGCGTTCGGAGCGGACGAGGTAATAGTTGTGCTCGATCGGTTGCACATTCGAGAATTGGGCAGATGCAGCACGCATAACCGCGTTCAGTGTTTCACCCGTGGCATCAGATACGAGGTGGATATTATAGTAGATGCAAAGGTTCATCCGCGGTCTTTCCCATGTTTGTTCCCATGAAGTGCCCTTATCCCCCGTTCCTAGCAAGCCCTGTGGATAGACTGTGGAGGAATTGGTTGTACGAAGTTCCGCTATATTTGTGCACAGGCTGGAGATTCCCACCGCTAATGTTCCGGTTTCAGCCCCGCCCATTTTCAATGGTTAACAAAATATTAAAAACCGTCATACGATCAATGGTTAACAACAGGTTAATCTGGAATTTGACCTAAGGACAAATTGTGCAGTCCCTGTGGACAAGATAAGACAAGCTTGAAATGGCCAGTTTATTCACCAAATCCACAGACTAATAATAATAAGCCAAAATAAATTTGACTCAAAAGGAAGGGATCTCCGTGGGATCTATCGTTCATAAGCCTATACTTGCAGCACTTGCAGGAGAATCCAGTACAAGGCCACCAGTGTGGATGATGCGACAGGCTGGTCGACATCTTTCAGAATATATGGAGTTGAGAGAACAGGCTAAGGACTTTCTCGATTTCTGCTACACACCTTCATTAGCAACAGAAGCAACGCTGCAACCTATCCGCCGATATGGAATGGACGGGGCAATCCTGTTTGCAGATATTCTTCTGATCCTTGACGCGATGGGTCGGAATGTGCGGTTCGAAAAAGGCGTTGGCCCATTGGTCGAGGTGATCGAGGCCGCAACCGATCTATTGCGTGTGCCGGCGGTAACTGTCGCTGAACGCCTCTCCCCTGTTTATGAAACGGTCGCGCGGGTGCGTGAACAGCTACCAGAGGAGACAACGCTGATCGGATTTGCCGGATCGCCCTGGACGGTTGCGCTTTATGCGCTTGAGGGCAAAGGCAAGACAGATAAGAGTGCCGCGCGCGGTTGGGCACATGGACGTAGCGAGGACTTGCAAATTGTTCTCGATGCTCTTGTCGAAGCGAGTGCGCACTATTTGAAGCGGCAAGTCGACGCTGGAGCTGAAGCCCTGATGCTGTTCGACAGCTGGGCGGAAGGTTTACCGAATGATATATTTGCCGAGATCATCATTGAACCCACCCGTAAATTAGTTGCACGGTTGCGCGAACTTGGCGTCGGTGTTCCGATTATCGGGTTTCCGCGGGGTGCTGGTGCCATGCTTCCGGTATATGCGAGAGAAACAGGCGTAACAGGTGTGGGTTTGGATACGGGCACGGTGCCAGAATTTATCAATGAGGCCCTGCCCGCAAATATGCCGGTTCAGGGACATCTCGATCCATTGCTGCTGATTGCTGGCGGAGAACGGCTTGACGCCCGCGTTCGCTATCTCATCAAGGCATACGAAAACCGGCCGCATATTTTTAACCTTGGTCATGGTGTACTGCCGCAAACTCCGGTTGCACATGTCGAGCGGGTGCTTGAAATTGTCAGGAATGGGTGATGCTTTTTCTTATCGTTAAATCGCTGCACATAATTTCGATTATGGCCTGGATGGCGGGGCTGATGCTTTATCCGCGCTATAAGATCCACCAATTGGGCGATGAGCCGAATGGTATCTTGTTTGAACGGATGAAAGACGCATCAGGCAAACTCAAGAAGATCATTTTGACGCCGTCAATGTTTGCGAGCTGGCTGTTCGGGTTTGGATTAGTGGCGATAAACCCGGGAATTATAAGCGCTGGTGGGCCGTTTTGGTTTCCTATCAAGCTGGCGCTTGTTCTATTGATCACCGGATTTCACGGCTGGTTTACCGTTCAGGGCAAGAAGATCGACGCTGGCGTGGCTGCTGCTGATGCGCGCAAATTGCGGATGCTGAATGAAGTCCCGTTTTTGGCGCTTATCGGGATTGTGTTCTTGGTGATACTCAAGCCGTTTTAATCTCGGTCTGCCCTGTTTCGGCTTGACTGCGCAGCGATGGCGAGAGATAGACGAATATACCGTGGTCTGGGTTCTCCGGACGAGGATGTGCTTTGGCATTGTCCGACCAAGCGGCACCGAAAAATTCAGGAAAATCCGGATCTATGGCTGATACGTCTATCGATAATTCTACACCCGTGACTTTACGCGAGCTTAAAGGCAAGTCGCCGACCGAGCTTGTGGCATATGCCGAAACGCTCGAAGTTGAAAATGCGCAAGCTCTGCGAACGCAAGACCTGCTTTTCGAAATTCTCAAAGAGTTGGCCTATCGCGATATCGAGATTATCGGTGC
The DNA here is from genome assembly GCA_039942135.1 of Hyphomonadaceae bacterium. GTDB lineage: Bacteria > Pseudomonadota > Alphaproteobacteria > Caulobacterales > Hyphomonadaceae > CALLCD01. The sequence continues at coordinate 52,062 of JBDVDE010000101.1, read as the reverse complement.
GGGTGTTCTGGAAGTTTTGTCAGATGGGTTCGGCTTTTTGCGCTCACCTGAGTCGAACTATCTGCCAGGGCCAGATGATATTTACGTCAGCCCGAAACTCCTTAAGAAGGCAGGCCTGCGTACAGGCGATACGATTGAAGGCCCGCTGAAAAGCCCGAAGGATGACGAGCGATATTTCGCACTAGAGGATGTGAGCTCGATTAATTTTGAAGCTCCGGAAAAGGCGAAACACAAAGTCCATTTTGACAACTTAACGCCGCTTTATCCCGAAGAACGCCTTACGATGGAATCGAAAGATCCGACGAAAAAGGATCGTTCTGGCCGGATTATCGACATTGTTGCTCCGATTGGTAAGGGCCAGCGCGCACTAATTGTTGCACCGCCTCGCACGGGTAAGACCGTGCTTCTACAAAATATCGCGTCTTCGATCGAAGAAAATCACCCCGAATGTTACTTGATTGTGCTGCTTATTGATGAGCGTCCGGAAGAAGTTACGGATATGCGCCGGACGGTCAAAGGCGAAGTTGTTGCATCGACCTTTGACGAGCCGGCGACGCGTCACGTCTCAGTTGCAGAAATGGTCATTGAAAAAGCCAAACGATTGGCCGAACACGGGCGCGATGTTGTGATTTTGCTCGATTCGATTACCCGCCTTGGCCGGGCATATAATACCACGGTCCCCTCCTCGGGTAAGGTGCTGACAGGCGGCGTCGATGCAAATGCGCTACAACGCCCAAAACGGTTCTTTGGTGCTGCGAGAAATATTGAGAACGGCGGCTCTCTGACAATTATCGCGACCGCGCTGATCGATACCGGATCTAGAATGGACGAAGTTATTTTCGAGGAATTCAAAGGTACGGGTAACTCTGAAGTCGTGCTTGATCGTAAGATTGCAGACAAGCGTACCTTCCCTGCCATGGACATATTGAAGTCAGGCACACGGAAAGAAGAATTGATCACGCCGCCCGAACATCTTCAGAAGGTCTACATTTTGCGCCGCATCCTCAATCCTATGGGAACATCGGATGCCGCTGACTTCCTGATCGATAGATTGAAACAGACGAAGACCAATGATGAATTCTTCGAATTGATGGCGAAAAACAATTAATCTGCCGAGATAGCTTTTGAATTGACCGCGTTCGATATTTCGGGCGCGGTCTTTTTTTGCCGTACGTTTCCCGCACCCAGATTTGGTGGATTAGCCGCTTTCGTTCACCGACGTCGAGACGCGTACCGAGATCCGCTTTTGCGTTGACAAGTGGCACCTGCTCGCGCACCGGATATAGGGTCAAGACGGGAATCCATAAATGATAAATGATACGATTTGTGCGCTTGCGTCTGGCCCTCCTCCTGCCGGAATTGCTGTTATCCGGGTGTCTGGCCCGCGAGCTACGGACTGGATGAAATCGCATATTCGCGGTCCTGCGCTTAGCCCGAGGATTGCCAGCGTCAGAACGATTGTCGATGATCGGGACCAGATTATTGACAAGGCGTTAACGTTGTTCATGCCCGCGCCTCATAGCTATACGGGTGACGATACGCTCGAGCTCAACCTTCATGGCGGCTATGCAATCATTGAACATGCTCTGGAATGCCTGGTGAATTTTGACGGAATACGTTTGGCCGAGGCTGGCGAATTTACGCGGCGCTCGTTCGAGGCAGGCAAGCTTGATCTTACCCAAGCCGAAGGGATCGCCGATCTGATCGAAGCCGAAACGCGTGCCCAAAAAAGCCAAGCTCTTGCGCAGGCAGATGGCGCACTATCGGAGCTCTATAATGGGTGGCGGGACGACCTTTTGGCAGCGCTCGCGCTGATCGAAGTATCCGTAGATTTCCCGGATGAGGCGGATGCGCCGGATCAAACGGATACGCCGGTTTTCGAAAAACTTACCAATTTGGCCGCCTCGTTCGCCTCTGCATTGGAGCTCGGTTCTTTGCATCAGAGTGTTCGGGACGGATTTCGGGTAGCGATTATCGGTGCCCCAAATGTCGGAAAGTCGACCCTGCTTAATCAGCTCGCTGGACGTGAGGCGGCGATTGTGACCGACATCCCCGGCACAACGCGAGACGTGGTTGAAGTGAGATGTCGGGTGGGATCACATATTGTCTGGTTTGCCGATACGGCTGGTTTGCGAGAGACGGATGATCAGGTTGAAGCCGAGGGCGTTCGGCGTGCGCACTTAGCAGCAGAAGAATCCGATTTGCGTATTTTAGTGTTCGACGATGATGCCCCCCCCTCTCCCCCTATCGCGCTTCGAGCGGGTGATTTGCGTGTTCGGAACAAGTCGGATTTGATGGTTAATCAGAGGTTAATGCGTGATTTGATCTCGATTTCGGCACGTGATGGCGAGGGCATTGATCGGCTTTTGCAAGAAGTTGAGGTGTGGCTTCGCGCTCGGACGGCAGGAAAATCCGCGCCGGTGATCACGCGGGCAAGGCATCGCCAAGGGGTCGAAGCCGCGGCGGACCATACCAGGCGCGCCCTCGAATTACTCAGTCGTGACATGGGCGCCGAGCTGGTCGCAGAAGAGGTGCGTATGGCGAGCCGTTCGCTTGCGGGGCTGGTCGGCGAGATTAATGTCGAGGAAATACTCGGCGCGGTGTTCTCGGAGTTTTGCATCGGCAAATAGGCTCTACGCAAGCACGTGGTTTTGCGCTAAGAGCGCGAGTATGACAGATGTTATTTTTGATGTGATTGTGGTGGGCGGCGGCCATGCCGGATGCGAGGCAGCGGCATCGGCAGCGCGGTATGGAGCGAGGACTGCGCTCGTCACCCACAAGAAATCTACCATCGGCGAGATGTCTTGCAACCCGGCGATTGGCGGATTGGGCAAGGGACATTTGGTACGAGAGATCGATGCGCTCGACGGGATTATGGGTCGGCTCGCTGATGTATCCGGTATCCAGTTCAGACTGCTTAACCGATCCAAGGGTCCAGCGGTAAGAGGACCTCGAAGCCAGATAGATCGCAAGCTTTACCGTGAGGCGATGCAAGCGGAATTGGCCGACACCGAAAACCTGACGATTATAGAAAACGGTGTTGATGATCTGATCGTCGATGCTGATGTAGTGGCCGGCGTGGTCACGGTTAATGGCGAGACGATACGCGGACGCCGGGTTGTTCTGACCACGGGCACTTTTTTGAAGGGAATGATCCATATCGGGGATCAGAGAATTCCGGCGGGGCGGGTTGGCGAAGCGCCGGCGCTCGGTCTGTCGGATAGGCTTTATGGCATCGGTCTTCCGCTTGGAAGATTGAAGACCGGAACGCCTGCGCGGCTCGATGGCGACACGATAGACTGGGACGGTTTGGAGATGCAGTCGGCGGATGAGACGCCGGAGCCTTTCTCCTTTCTGACGGAAAAAATCATTGTGCCGCAGATCGCTTGCGGGATTACCTGGACGACTGAAGAGACCCATAAAATTATCGCTGACAATATCGAACTGTCGGCAGTCTACTCCGGTGCTATTGCCGGAAAGGGCCCGCGCTATTGTCCGTCAATCGAGGACAAGGTTCATAGGTTTGCCGATCGTAATCGACATCAAATTTTTCTCGAGCCGGAAGGATTGGATGATCGCACCATCTATCCAAACGGTATCTCGACCTCGCTGCCAGAGACGGTGCAACGGGCGTTTCTGAAAACGATACCGGGTCTCGAACGGGCGGAGATCCTGCAGCCGGGCTATGCCATCGAATATGATTATATCGATCCGCGCGCGTTGCACCCCTCTTTGGAAGTTCGTGATCTTGGTGGTTTGTACCTTGCCGGTCAAATTAATGGGACAACCGGATATGAAGAGGCCGCGGCGCAGGGCCTTGTTGCGGGATTGAATGCGGCGCGAGAGGCGGGCGGCCTTGAAGCGGTGACGTTCGATCGGGCCGAAGCTTATATAGGCGTCATGATCGATGACCTCGTAACGCGCGGGGTAACCGAACCCTATCGGATGTTTACATCAAGGGCGGAGTTTAGATTGTCGCTGCGGGCGGATAATGCGGATCAGCGGCTCACCCAGAAGGGTATTGAAATTGGACTTGTCAAAGGTGAGCGGGCCCAAATGTTTCACGTGAAACAATCCCTGTTAACGGATGCCCGATCAAAACTGCATGGTCTCAACATGACACCCAATATCGCGACCGGTCTGGGATGGAAGATCAATCAGGATGGAAAGCGCCGGAGTGCGATGGAATATCTCGCATATCCCGATATCGACTTCGACATGTTGATTGCCGCATGGCCAGAACTCTCAGGGACACCGGACGAGATTGCCCGGCAGATGGAAATCGATGCGCAATATGCCGGCTTTCTTGAACGACAAAAGGCAGACATCGAAGCGCTTCGCCGAGATGAGAATTTGCGCCTCCCCGCTGATCTGGATTACGCGAAGGTGGGCGGGCTTTCAAATGAGGTGCGATCACGTCTCGAGGGTGTGCGTCCATCTACGCTTGGACAAGCCGGTCGAATCGAGGGAGTAACTCCATCTGCACTGACAGCGCTCTTATCGCATGTGCGCCGTAAGACACCCAAACGAGAGGCTCATAGAAAGTGAGATCTGACACTGACGGCTTTGGCCGTGATGACATAGGTAAACAGATCAATGTTTCACGTGAAACATTTGAGCGGATCGATGCGGTGCTTGCCTGTCTTGATGACTGGGGGTCACGCATGAACCTGATGGGTCCGGCCGAACGCGGATCTATCTGGCGGCGGCACGTCTATGACAGTTTGCAGCTTTTGCAGGTTCTTCCGCCAGACGCGAAGGTTGTAGACCTTGGATCCGGTGGTGGCTTTCCGGGATTGCCGCTTGCCTGTGCGCTCGGCGCGACGGGCGGACATGTGACCATGGTGGAAACGGTTGGCAAGAAGGCCCGGTTTCTACAAGCCGCTGTCGACGCTGCGGATCTATCGGCGACGGTGCGTCAGGGCCGGGCCGAAAATGTTGGCGATATAGATGCAGATTTTGTAACAGCGCGGGCTTTGGCCCCCCTTCCCAAACTGCTCGAATATGCGTCACCATGGTTGCTGCGCGGCGGTGTCGGCTTTTTTCATAAGGGCGAACGCTGGAAAGAAGAATTGACGTCGGCCTCTGCAAAGTGGACATTCGCCTCAGAAGCGATTCCGAGTATAAGTGGTGGGGCGGGAATCATCCTGAAAGTTGCGGAGGTTGTAGGTGAGGAATCACAAGACTAGAATTATTGCGGTTGCAAATCAGAAGGGCGGCGTTGGCAAAACGACGACGTCTATCAATCTGGCAACAGCGCTCGCGGCTGTCGGGCGCAAAGTCCTCGTCATCGATTTTGATGCCCAAGGTAATGCCTCGACCGGTCTTGGTATTACCCGTCCCGAGCGGCGGCTGACCTCGTATGATCTGGTTGTCGATAGTGTCCCTCTGGAAGAGGCGGTTCTCGGTACCATTGTTCCACGTTTGGATATCGTGCCCGGCGATGAAAATCTGGCGGGCGTCGAGACTGAACTGGCTGCAGACCCGCACCGGTCATACCGTCTGAGGCGGGCGATTGACTCCTATCTCGAACGGCCTGGTCATACCGCGTATGACTTCGTTATGATCGACTGCCCGCCCTCTCTTTCGGCGCTCACGCTGAATGCGATGACAGCTGCAGATGCTTTGCTCGTTCCCCTTCAATGCGAATTCCTAGCGCTTGAAGGATTGAGCCAATTGCTCCGAACCATTGAGGTGGTGCGAACTGGGCTTAACCCTGATCTCGAAATTCAGGGCGTTGTCCTGACCATGTATGACCGACGCAACAATCTGTCCGATCAGGTCGCTGATGAAGTCCGCGAGTTTTTCGGAAACAAAGTCTACAACACGGTTATTCCGCGCAATGTCCGACTGTCCGAAGCGCCAAGTTTTGGCAAACCGGCATTGTTATATGATTATCGGTGCTCTGGCAGTGAGGCCTATATCCGGCTCGCTGCGGAGGTGCTGCAACGCGAACGTCACCTGGGGGCGGCATAGATGAATAATGATCCCAAAGCGAAACCTCGCCTCGGCAAGGGTCTGTCCGCCTTGATGGGGGAGGTTGAAGGTATGCGTCCGGCGGCTACCGCGGAGCCAGCATCTGCGGATACGGCGCCGACAGGTCCAGCGGCGGGGGCAGCGGAAGTTCCGCTTAATCGCATTCACCCAAACCCAGCGCAGCCGCGTCGGCACTTTGATAAGGACAAGCTCGATGAGCTGGCCGAGTCGCTGCGCACCAAAGGCGTCCTACAAGCAATTCTTGTTCGTCCCGACCCGAAGGACCCGCAGCAATATCAGATTATTGCCGGTGAGCGCAGATGGCGGGCCGCGAAGCTCGCAGGTCTCGAGCGTATTCCGGTGATGATCCGTGATGTCGATGAATTGGAATTGCTCGAGGTTGGTATCATCGAGAATGTCCAGAGGGCTGACCTCAATCCGATAGAAGAAGCCGAAGCTTATGGCGCGCTGATGAAACGGTTCGGCCGGACACAGGAAAGCCTCGCCACGAGTGTCGGAAAGTCGCGCGCTCATATCGCGAATACATTGCGCCTTCTCAATCTGTCGGAAACAGCGCGAGAACATTTGAGCGCGGGTCGTATATCTGCCGGTGCCGCTCGGGCGGCAATGGGCGGGGAAGACCCGGACCTCCTGATCGAACAAGCGGTCGCTAAATCTCTCAGCGTGCGTGATGTCGAGGCTTTGGCGCGGCTCTCAAAGGGTGCTGTTCCTCCCGTTGGCGGGAGCAGTGGCGAGAAGCCAAAACCCTCCTACAAAGATGTCGACACGGAAGCGCTAGAGTCGGACCTGATGCGGGTGCTCGGACTGATGGTTGATATCCGTCATAAGGATGCGGGCGGTGGAGAATTGCGGATCAAGTATCGCGATCTCGAGCAGCTTGATGATGTTTGCCGGAGGCTGACCGCTAAGCGCGGAGAGCCGTCTTAAAGACCTAACTGCCCAGATCTAAGTTTTGGCTTTGGCCGCGACATTCGACAGATCAGCAACCAGTTTGCGAACGACGGGAAGACCGAGGCCGCCGGCTGTGCGCGAGGCTTCTTCGGCGTCGTAGATCCGCTCGATCAAACGGGCGAGACGTTTGGGCGACCACAGAGATAGTTTCGCGCGAAAGGCTGGCCACGCATTTTTAAAGACAGGCGGCTTTAGTTTCATGCCGACCTCGCCTCCGCTGCCCGCGAGATTGTGCGCGGCCAACATCCGCATGGCTTCGCGTTGCAGCGCTCTCAAAATCGAGATGGGCGATGTGCCGACGATTGCGAGTTTGTCGAGGGTGGCAAGCGCTCCGCCCGGGTTTCCAGAGAGGGTCGCATCGACGAGATCGTGTAATCCATGATCGGCATCGGTCGTCGCAAGTGCCCGGATATCGGTAGATGAAACTGGACGGCCCAGACCGATACCGAACAAAGTGAGCTTCTCGATCTCGGCATTTGCCAATCCGCGATGGCCCGGCAGATCGGCGGCAAACATGGCCAGCGCCTCGTCCTCAATCTCGACTTTGTCGGCGCGCAATTTGTTGCGGGCGAGTTCGGCGATGTCGGCGGTTTCATCATCGAAGAAATGTAAGGCTGCGGCGTGTCGGGCCGCTTCGATGGTGCTGCGGAGTTTAGATCGTTTGGCCAGCGGTCCGGCGCTGATGATCAGTTTTGCGGCAAACCTATCGGGATCTGCCTCACCCATGGCGATGGCTTCGAGCAAGAGCTTTGCAATTTTTTCACCAGTTGTCTGTACACGGATAATTCTTTCATATCCGAGCAAAGAAACCGCTTCGAGGGCATCGAAGAGAAGGGCAGGTTCTTTACGAATCTCATCGTCACTCAAACGGATGATTTCGGGGTCGGAATGTTTTGCCGAAAGGCTCGTGCAAAGTGTCAGGACCTGATCGGAGATCACACCGCCATCGGAACCGAATAGGAGGCATGCCCAAATCTTGCTATCGGGCTTGGAGCAGAACTTGTTGGCTTGTGGGCCGGCGAATTTCATTCGGCTGCGGCGAGCTTTAATTTCAGATCGTCAGCAATGCGTTGGGCAAGCTGGGTTACCGCGCGGTCGGACGCACTGGTCTGGGCGGCAATGTCACCAAATGCAGATAGCGGCACATTGAAACTTGATTCGGCTTCGGCTGATCCGGAGACCGCATCTTCACCCGTGTCGAGCACATAGCGGCCCCTCACTTGAATGTCGGTACGGGCAGCGGCTTCATCCGGCCGGATCGCGAGCCTGCGAATATTCTCTTCAAGGGTGATCGTCAAAGTGCCGGTATCAACGCCTGGAAGCCCGGGAGCGAGTTCCCTTAGCAAAGCCTTGCGGAGCGTATGTCCGGCGCGGCCATCGATTTCGGGAATCACAATCTGGCTTGTCCCGCTAACGGCTAAACCGCCGCCCGAGTGGACGGGCTGAAAGCCGCAAGCTGTGAGGGCGAATATTGCAAAGAGCGCAGCGAGGCGCGGGGCGTGTGAATGTCTCATATGACGATATTGACGATCCTGCCCGGAACAACAATAATTTTCTTCACTGGTTTGCCATCTATAAAGGTGACAACCGACGGCTCCGCGAGGGCTTTGGCTTCGGCATCTTCTTTAGAAATGTCTTTTGCAACGATGATCTCGCCGCGCCGTTTGCCATTAACTTGGACCGGCAAGGTCACTTCGTTCTCAACCAGCAAATCCTGATCGATATCAGGCCATTTCGCAACCGAAACGAGTCCCTTTCCATCAATAGCTGCCCAGCAGCTTTCAGCCAGATGGGGCATAAATGGCGTCAGGCAACGCGCGAGCATATAGGCGCCTTCAAAGCGTGCATAAAGCAGCTCTTCACCGCCAGACTCGGCCTTTTTGAGCGCGCCAACCCATTCATGGATCGTAGCGACTGCGGAGTTGAAGCGGAACTCTTCGATGGCCTTATCGATCCCAGCCGTCGCCTTGTGCGAGACACGGCGTAGAGCAAGCGCAGCTTTATCCCCTGAGGGCTTGCCGTCTCGCGGCGCTTGGCTGAGCGTGTCGAAGACGGCCCAGACCCGCTTAACGAAACGCGCCGCGCCCTCGGCCCCGGCTTGGGTCCATTCGACATCGCGCTCGGGAGGGGAGTCTGACAGCACAAACCAACGGGCGACATCCGCGCCATAGCTTTCAATGATCGCGGTTGGGTCAACCGTGTTCTTCTTCGATTTCGACATTTTCTCAATCGCACCACGCGTAGCAGGTTTGCCGCTTTCGATATGGAAGAGAGCGCCGTCTTTCTCGCTCACCTCGTCAGGCGAAAGCCAATTCCCATCCTCGGACTTGTATGTTTCGTGCGTGATCATGCCTTGGGTGAAAAGCCCCGCGAACGGCTCGCCACTTGGCAGGTCCAAAATGCCAGCATCCCGCATCGCGCGAGAAAAGAACCGCGCATATAGCAGGTGCAGAATCGCATGCTCAACGCCGCCGACATATTGATCGACGGGCATCCAGTAGGCCGCTTCTTCAGGGTCATTGTTCACGCCAGCAGCAAAGCGGGCATAATACCATGAGCTATCAACGAACGTATCGAGCGTATCTGTTTCGCGTTCTGCTTCGCCGCCGCATTTCGGGCAGGTGACGTTTTTCCAAGTCGGATGACGGTCAAGCGGATTGCCCGGTACATCAAAGCTGACATCTTCGGGCAAGACGACAGGAAGATCGGCTTCGGGCACCGGAACCATATCGCATTTCGGACATTTGATAATCGGGATCGGGCAGCCCCAATAGCGCTGGCGCGAGATGCCCCAATCGCGCAGGCGGTAATTCACCGTGCCTTGGCCAAGACCCATCTCTTCGATTTTTTTGATCGCTGCAGGAATGCCATCGTCTTTCGACAGCCCATCAAGGAAGCCGGAATTGAAGAGTTTGCCTTCACCCGTATAGGCGGTGTCCGCGACATTATAGGTGGCTGCATCTTCGCCATCGGGCAAAACGACAGGCTGGACATCGAGGCCATATTTGCGGGCGAAATCAATGTCGCGCTGATCATGCGCAGGGCAGCCAAAAATTGCGCCGGTACCATAACCCATAAGCACGAAGTTCGCGATCCAGACGGGGAGGGTTTTGTCTTCATCAAACGGATGCTTAACGCGAAGCCCCGTATCAAAGCCGAGCTTGTCTGCTTTTTCGATCGCTTCTTCGGACGTCCCGATCGCGGCGCATGTTTTGCGGAAGGCTTCGAGGTCGGGGTTTTGTTTTGCCAGCTCTATCGTCAGCGGGTGATCAGGAGAGAGGGCAACAAAGCTCGCGCCGAAAAGCGTATCGGGCCGCGTGGTGAAAATTTCGATGCCATCTTCATGCGATAGTGGAACACTGGCAGCAAACTCGAACCGCATCTGCAAGCCTTCAGACCGCCCGATCCAGTTCGCTTGCATCGTGCGGACTTTTTCTGGCCAGCGTTCAAGTGTGTTCAAATCTTCGAGCAGGCTGTCGGCATAATCGGTGATCTTGAAGAACCACTGGGTCAGTTCTTTCTGGACAACATCCGCGCCCGAGCGCCAACCTTTGCCGTCGATAACCTGTTCATTGGCAAGCACGGTCATGTCTACGGGGTCCCAGTTCACCTTCGCCGATTTGCGGGTGATCATGCCTTTGTCGAGGAACTTCAAAAATGCCGCTTGCTGCAGGCCGTAATATTCAGGGTCGCAAGTTGCGAACTCGCGCGACCAATCGAGCGACAGGCCGAGCGTAGAAAGCTGGCCGCGCATATGGTCGATATTGGCATATGTCCATTTGCCCGGATGCGTGCCGCGTTCCATCGCGGCGTTCTCGGCGGGCATACCAAATGCATCCCAGCCCATCGGGTGGAGTACATTATATCCCTTGGCCCGTTTGTGCCGCGCAACCACATCGCCCATGGAATAATTCCGGACATGGCCCATATGTGCTTTGCCCGACGGGTAGGGGAACATTTCTAGGATATACGCCTTGGGCGCGTCGCCAGCTTCGGCAGGCGGCAGGGCGCGGAAAATGTCCTGCGCCTTCCATTGTTCGCGCCAATGGGGTTCTGCGGTCTGGGGCGTATATTTCTCGGTCACGGGCGCGGGCCTCTTTTTCGGTCAACAATCAAAGGCTGGCTATGCCGGAAACGCGCGGTTACGTCTAGACGGTTGCTTGGTCGCGTGCGTCAATATCGGCGATGAGCTTGGCATGGGCGGCACGGTCGATCGGGTAGAACCAGACGATCAGAGCCGTCGTACAGAGGCAAATCGCTGGTAGGAGAAAGGACGCCCGACGGAGGGCTTTCAAAACTTGCTCGGACTGTTCGACATCTGCGACATAGCCGACATTTTGCAAGAATATGCCGAGCAATCCGACGCCAAGCCCGACCCCTGCTTTTTGCGAAAATGTCCCCAGGCTAAACGCCATGCCTTCATCGCGTATACCTGAGTGCCACTGACCATACTCGACCGTGTCGGGCACCATGGCCCAGAACATGACAATGAACGGGCCGAACAAGAAGCCGATGACGAACAAGAAGCGGGCAAGACTGGCGGCATCGGTTGGGGGAGAGAAGTAGAGATACAGTTCGAGCACGGCGAGCAAGAGCGACCCCGTGACCCATGCAAGCCGTTTTGAGGTTCGCCCTGCATACCAGATCCAGAACGGGAGCGATAACATTGCTCCGATAGCTTGCAGGCCGAGCAATCCGCCGGTTTGGGCTTCGGCGTCGAGATTGTACTTTATGAAATAGACGAGGCTTTTTCCTGCCGCAGACTGGGAGAGGGCCGTCACGGTCATGCCCGCGCAGATGATCCAGAGGGCGTGGTTCGACGTGACGAACTTGACGGAGTCAGCGGCTTTTAGGTGAGGTTGGCTGTCATAAAGCTGCGCGTTTTCCCGTGTGGTGATAAAGACCAGTCCCATCAGCATTGTTGCGACCAGGGCGAAGACTGCGCTGACCAGGGCCCAGCCGAGCCGGATATTGTCTCCGCCAAGCTCGGCGGCGAGCGATGGCATCATGATGGTTGCGAGCAGACTACCGCCAATCGCGCCAAACATGCGCACTCCAGCAAGCTTGCTTCTTGCTGTTGAGTCAGTCGTCAAAACCGCCGAAAGCGCACTGTATGGAATGCTGACGACAGTGAAGAGCGTACGAAATGCGATATGCGAAATTGCACTCGCGGCGATGATTGCGCCCGGGAATATAATGGGCGCTGCAAACATCATTACAAAACTGATGCCTATGAACGGCGCGCCGAGCAAAATATAGGGTCGAAATCGGCCCCAACGTGTGCGGGTTCGTGTTGCGATATACCCCATAATCGGATCGGTTATCGCGTCCCAAAAAATCGAGATGCTAAAAATCAGGCCCGCCATTAGCGGTTCGATTTTCAAGATGTCCGTATAATAGAATAGAAGATAGACGCTGAGGCCTGTCCAATAGAGATTGAAGCCAATATCGCCCGCGCCATAGCCAAACAGCGTAGTTTTTCGCAAGTTGACGTTTGTCAGGCCCATATCGGACCCGAGGCGCCGAGAAGGGGATTACCCTCCGAGGTCGACTTAGCGCACTTCAGAGGCTTTAAGCGCCCGCGCGCGTTCGAGAATTTTGTTTTCGAGCTGGATACCTGTTTCCGGATCCGTATCGGCATCGACCCATGTTCCGTTTGCATCACGTATCTGGCGGAACACCGACACTTTGACGCCGTCTGCACGCAATCTCGTGTCGAGAATAAACACCGTAGCTTTGACCCGCTCATTCGAAACCTGCTCGAAGGCCTGCCAGTCATAATTGATCAAGCCGCCAACCGAATCGGCTGTTGCGATGGGTAGAAAACTAAGCGTGTCGAGTGATGCTCTCCAGAGATAAGGATTTACGCCGCCTTCGACTTCTTGAACCACGGTTCTAGGCGTACGCGCATTGGAGCTGCAGGCTGATAGCGATGCGGCTGCTAGCACAGACGCCGTAATAAGAAGACGGAAAGACATGTGTTTTATCCTGAACGTTATCTTTTTGAGTTATATTAGGACTGTATAACACGCAAGTCGTACCCGACCAGAGGCGAATTGCGGCGTGTGAGTTAATGGGAGTCTTCTATGCACCGATTATCGACTATTCTCGGGCTTGCCTTGGTTGCTTCACCGCTCGCAGATGCACAGTCTCTCTTGAGCGATTGGGAGGTCGATGTGCGCGGAGCTGCTTTGATTGTGCTCGCGCCTGGCCGTGATGATGCAGGGGAGGTCGATGCGGAGGCCGCTTTGGGAGAGGTACGCGCAGAGGTGCGCCTCGACCGTGTTTTGGAAAACGGTGCGAAGATCGGTTTTAGGCTTGGCGGGCGGACGCAGTTCGACCATCCGGCCCGATCAGGGTTTTCAGGATTGATCGGGGGAGAGGGTTTTGCCCTTAATGGCCCAGCGCAGCGAGGCGCGTTTACTGGCCTGACGCTTGGTGGGGAGGAAGAAGATTCTGATGTCCGCGCTGCCCTCGAAACGGCATTTATCTATATCGATGGCGGATATGGCGAGCTTCTGGTCGGGCGCGACATCGGTGTGGCGCGGCGGTTTCATGAGGGGGCTGAAAGCGTTTTCGGGCGTCATGGTGCCATCAACCCATCGCTTGATACCAGCGGAATTGCCAGTGTCATTACCCGTAGCGACTTGTCTGGTCCGGCGGCGAAAGTAAGCTATACGACGCCGCGTATTCTGGGACTGAAGCTTGGCGCGTCTTATGCGCCAAGGGCCGTCACGAGAGGTCTTGACCGTGATCCGGCGCGCAGCGTGGATGGGGTCGAGGAGCCGCGCCTCGCACAGATCGTCGAAGTGGGATTCAATTTTTCGCGTCGCTTACGGGCGAGCGGTGTACGGGTCAGTACTTATGGTGCTTATGCGCGGGCGGATTTGGAAACAGGTCCATTGCGGACCGACACTGGAACGGTTGAAGTCTGGTCTACCGGCGGACGACTCGAACATAACGACCTGAGTTTTGGTGCAGACTGGCTAACCACGGATAATGGAGCAGGCCGTTACGATGCATGGTCGGTGAGTGGGGGCGCGGAAAAACTTGGATTTGAGTTCTCGGCTAGCTACGGGCAATCGGATGATGAACTAACTGGTTTTGAAGGTGAAACCGGCTCAATTGGCATTTCAAGGAGCATTTTCGAGGATATTCGGCTCGGATTGGGTGTTCAGACGCAGGTTCTGAAAAGCGATACGGGGGGAACAATTCGCTCAACAGGACCTGTGATCGAAATGTCACTAGGTTTCTGAATTAATGAATCATCACCCTTTGTTAATTTGAGCTTAATATCCATATGACGATAAGTAGAGTCATTAAAGGACGAATCTCATGCTTTCCCGCATTCGATCTCTCGGGTTTCTACTTACGGCTGGGCTAATCGCCTTGGCTTTGGGATCCGGTGCGTCCTATGCGCAAGATGCAAAGCCGGTCGATTCTGTAGAGCCTCACCAGCTTCCTTTGATTGGTTCTTCGGGATCCGACGCCGCTATTCCTGACTGGTATCAACGTTTTACCTTCCGCGAGGGCGAGGCGCAGAACACGGTGTGGACTGGCGCGAGCGAGCATGATGTCCAATATAACTGGAACAAGGGCGAGCGCTGGCAGCTGCAATTGGCGGTGACCAGCCGCGAGGGCGATACAGGCCTTGCCCGCGAGCAGATGGAAGCGGGCGCAACCTTCAACATCACGCCTCGTTTCAGCTTTGGTGGCTCTGTTAGCCTTGGTGCCGATGATTTGAACCCGGGGAACGTGGCCAATCAGCAGCAACTCGAAACGGGTATCCGGCTGAAATCGGCTTTCAAATTTTAAAGCCGCCTCGTTATTGCGCTTCAGCCTGCAATGGTTCCAGCGCTCCAATCATCGCGCTTCCAGCAAAGTCGTGAATTTCGCTTATATTCGTAGATGTAAGTCCGCCGAGTCCATAGACCGGTAGTCCTGCCGCTTTGGCCCAGTCTCGAAAACGGGTGACCCCGATCGGTGGTCCAGCGCTCGGGCTGGACGAGGGGAATATGGCTGAGACAAGCGCAGCGTCGAGCTGGCAGGTGCGCGCAAGGTTGATCGCTTCGGGACTATGAGCGGCGCCTGTCATAATGTCGAATGCCGTGCGCCATTTGAGCGCCTCTTTGAGGCGAGCTTCCGGCCAGTGAACGCCATCTGCACCGACCTGCTTGGCAAGATCGGGATCATTGCCAATGAGGAGAGTCAAATTCCTCGATTGGGCAATGCCGGCAAGCTGCCGCGCCACCGGTAATCGGTCATCGGCACCAAAATGGCGATAGATGATCCCGCAGCCTGCAAATAGTTGATTTGCGACGGCAATCGGATCGGGCATCCGGACAGGGTCGGTTAGTGCGAACAGGCCGGGCAAGCCCACGGCGAGATGGCGCTTGGCTGCGTCGACCGAAACTCGGAGCTTGCGCAGCAGATCGTCTTGGGCTTGATGGGTCATATTATGATCCATAGCGCCTCGTCCAACTTAACCCAACGCCTAGCTTCAATTACGGAGCGTATGATCGCAATCAGCACGGGCGCAGGTTTGCCCGCAGCCGAGCTTGTTGCCGTGTCCAAAATTCAGCCAGACGATAGGATTGTTGCTGCTTTAGACGCTGGCCAAAGAGTGTTCGGGGAAAACCGCGTGCAAGAAGCGCAAACGCGCTGGGCCGACCGCCGCGCACAATTCGGGGATTTGAAACTTCATCTGATCGGGCCGCTGCAAACCAATAAAGTCGATGCCGCGCTCAACCTATTCGATGTGATAGAGACGCTCGATCGCCCGAAGCTCGCAAGAGCTCTTGCGAAAGGGCAGACCAAGACGGGGCGCAAGCCGCACGTGCTCATTCAGGTCAATACTGGCGAAGAGTCTCAAAAGGCCGGTGTCTTGCCCACCGATCTTGCATCTTTGGTTGAAGAAGCCCGTGCGCTTGATCTTGATGTCTGCGGGCTGATGTGTATTCCGCCCGTTGAAGAACCTGCAGGTGCCCATTTTGCCCTGCTGGCGAAACTGGCGCGCGCCCATGGTTTGAAGCGGCTCTCCATGGGAATGAGCGGGGACTTCGAGACGGCAATCAAGTTTGGTGCAACGCACATTCGGGTCGGGTCGGCTTTGTTTGGTGATCGGGTCGCGTCCGCTGGGGGTTAAGCTGGGCGGATGTCCATAATCGTGTTCACCTCCACGCGGGACAAGAGATCAAGCAGGTCGTCGAGCGCCAGCGCAATGCAGCCTTCTGTCGGCGTGTAGTCGGTCTTGGCGACATGCATAAACACAGCACTTCCGCGATAGGGGATGACCGGATCGTCATTGTGTCCAAGCTCGACAATGACGTCATAGACATGGTCTTCTCGCCATAGTTTTTCATGAGATGACGGATAGGGCAGGCTGACGGGGCGATTATATAGCGGATCAAGCGGGGCATCGCACCAACCATCTGTCGGGCGCAAGGGTACCAGGGGCAGATTGCTTTTTGGCGGGGCGATCCGGTCGGGCCGATAGAAGATCCTCCGCAGGCGCCATTGGCCGAGCGGCGTCGCGCCATCGCCTTCTGTTTTGTCTTCTGCGGAGACGGCTCCCCCCTTGCCGGAGGCGCATTTATAGGCCTTGCCGCCAAATAGCGCTTGCGCTTGCGTCGTGTTTACGATGATCTGCATAACATAGTTCTCGCAAAGAATTGAGGGGACTAGCCTTCCTAGGAAAGTGGAAGTGTACTATTGGGACGAGAGTAAGTTAAGGCATAGAGGATTTTCCATGGCGGCGACGAAAACCATATTACTTGTTGATGACGACAATGATCTACGCGAGGCATTGGCCGAGCAGCTCGAAGTACATGCGGAATTCACAATCCTTCAGGCTGAAAATGCGACAACGGGCATCAAGTTGGCGACCGACGAGCGGGTTGACTTGATCCTGCTCGATGTCGACATGCCGGATATGGATGGCCGCGAAGCATGTAAGCTGATGCGCAAAAACGGAATTCATGTTCCGGTGATCATGCTGACAGGGCAATCAACCGATGCTGACACAATCTTGGGTCTCGAATCGGGCGCGAATGACTATGTGACCAAGCCGTTCAAATTCTCTGTGTTGCTTGCGCGGGTCCGCACTCACATGCGCAATTTCGAGCAGAGCGAAGATGCGGTCTTCCAGATCGGACCATATGAATTCCGGCCGAGTATGAAACTCCTCACCGATGATAATGAACGGAAAATCCGGCTCACGGAAAAAGAAACGAATATCTTGAAGTTTCTCTACCGCTCGGGTGGCAAACCGGTGGCGCGTGACGAATTGCTCAAAGAGGTATGGGGCTACAATGCTGCCGTGACGACGCATACACTCGAGACGCATGTGTATCGCCTGCGCCAGAAGATCGAGCCGGACCCATCCAATGCGCGTATTCTGATGACAGATAGCGGGGGCTATCGCTTACAAAGCTAGGCTTACCGGGTTCCAAATATAGAAAAGACCGCATCACGCAGATGCGGTCTTTTTGGTTTTGCGGGTACACACGGGCAGGGTCTATCCAGCAACCATGCAGAACGCGTTCAGCTTATTGCCATCGGGGTCGCGGAAGTAGCCTGCATAGAACCCGTCATCGCCGCGCGGTCCGGGTTTGCCTTCACAACTGCCGCCATGGGCTAGGGCAATATCGTAAAGGCGCTGGACTTGTTCAGGGTCTTTCGCTTGCAGCGCAACCATAACGCCATTGCCTATGCTCGCAGCATTGCCATCAAAGGGTTGGGTTAGCCCGATACCGGCAGGGCCATCCCATTTGCCCCATGCGATAAATGTTTCGGTATCCATCATGCGCGGCGTATCCATTTCCGCTGCCAGTGCATCGTAAAACTCTGCGCCGCGGGCCAGATCACTGGTTCCGAGTGTTACATATCCAATCATTATATCCTCCTCATTTATGAGAACATTATAAGAACAAATATCAAGAGTCGAGTCTTGTTTTCGCCGCCCCGATCAGTCAAGCTCCCATGATGACTGTCGAAGAGTTGAATGCCTTTTGCAAAGCGCTTCCCCATACAACTTATGTTGTGCAGTGGGGCGGGGCGCATGTCTGGAAAATCGGTGGGAAGATTTTTGCAATTGGCGGTTGGAACCGCGAGGATGTCGACACGATTAGCGTATCGTTCAAAGTCTCGCCGCTCTCGTTCGAAATTCTCAGCCAACAACCGGGCCTAAGGCCTGCGCCTTATCTGGCATCACGCGGAATGAAATGGATCCAGCGCACAAGCGACGAGGCCATGAGCGACGCAGACTTTTTTGACTATCTCCAAGAGAGCTATCGGCTTGTCGGGGCAGGGCTGACGAAAAAACTCCAGCGCGAATTGGGGATGATCGAATGAGGGCGGCAGCGTATTTTGGTCTGGTTCTATGGATGGTTGGGTGCGCGGCAAAACCCGTGCCCGCCTGCCAACCCGTCACCTATAACGGGAATGATTATACTGTGTGCTCCGCCAAAGCGGACGCAGACATTCGCCTGTTTCTCTACCGGCCAAGTGGCAAACCTTTGTCGAGCTTCGAGGCTGTCAACACGGGTCTCGCAGATGAGGGACGTGAGCTGATTTTCGCCATGAACGCTGGCATGTATCACGAAACCCGCGCGCCTGTCGGTCTCTATGTGGAAGAGGGGCATGAGGCCGCGGCCATCAACACACGCGCCCGCGACGGCAATTTCGGTCTGGTGCCGAATGGCGTGTTCTATGTATCTAATGGACGGGCAGGGGTCGCCGAGACCGGCGCTTTCCTAGAGGCTGCGCCGGAGGTCGAATATGCAACGCAATCTGGCCCGATGCTCGTGATTGAAGGGACGCTACATCCGGCCTTCAACGCGGATGGCACTTCGGCGAAAAAACGCAATGGTGTCGGCATCTCGGCCGATGGGGACACGGTGTATTTTGTTATCAGCGACGGGTTTGTAAATTTTCACAGTTTTGCCAGCCTGTTCCGCGACCATTTGCAAACCCCGAATGCCCTGTTTCTAGACGGCACTGTTAGCCGATTGTTTCACCCGGCTAGTGAGCGCAATGATCCTGGGCTACCTCTCGGCCCGATAGTCGGCCTGGTGGCACAGAGCCCTTAGTTGCGGCGGCGCGGATTGAAATAGAGATCGCGCTCACGCGAGCTTAGCTGCGGCGCCATTTTTCCGGCCCGCACTTTTTTCGATAGTCCGCCAAGGTGTCGCCGGCAGGACTTGTTGAATTTCAGCATGGCGCAAATCAGTTCGAGCGTGGCTTCGAGTTTTGCATCGGTCCTGTCTGGATCGAGCGTGACTTTCCATGCGCCACCAAGATTGATCAGCTTCTGATCGAGATAGCCGATTTTCCGGCCCTGATGATCATAGACGACGTAATCCGATCCGAAACACAGGATCTTTTTGCGCAGCGAGTAAAACTGCGGTCCAGTTTTGTTTTGCAAGAAGAAGGTGAAGCGTTCGGGCATGAAGGGCAGTTTGCGGGCGCAACGTTGCACTTCGATCAGTTGCTTATGCCGTGCGAGATTAATCGAGAAGGCAGGGACGGTGACGCCGGAGCCGCGGGTCAGTTGTAGAGACCGCCCGACCAGCATTTCAAGCGTGCCGCGCCAGCTTAGGCTTTTGGAAAACAGCTTGATCACCAATCGGCGGTCGAAGTCTTTGTGGTCGTCCCATAATTCTTTGCGATAGGCGAGCAGGGATTCACGCTTTCCACCGTCGAGCGTCTGGCCGAAAATTTCCATATCCTTGGTGAACTGGTCTGACGCCGCTTCGTTCTGCATGCGCTTCATGATGCCGATCTCGGCCGTGTTGAAATCGGTCGCCCAGATATCGACTTTGAACTTGCGCGGCTTATAGCGGTCGCGCGGTTTCGCCGTCGCTTTGCGGGCCTTGCGCGGTTTGACGGGGGCCGATGCGGTCTCGGTCATGTCGTCTGTTGCAATCGCTGATCCGTCGGCCATGTCATGTTTCCTGATGGGAAGAAGTGAAGTTTGGCCGATGATACCGCTGCTTTGGTTAACAAAATCCGCATTTCTGTTAGGTTTTACAGAGCAGGCCCCCTTGGACAAATCAGGCCCCATGGCGGCATGATCCTGCATTCCATCTGGTCAAGACGGATGTTCTCGTCTAACAATTGCCAATCCGAGGGGTGTCCGGCCCAGCATTGCGCAAAGCCGGGCTGAGAATCACCCTTTGAACCTGATCCGGATCATGCCGGCGCGAGGGACGGAACTTGAGCGCGCTATGGTCTGGGTCTTCATCTTGAAGGCCTAAGCAATGAACAAGCAAACCACCCAATCCGAGTTCGAAACCCCGAAAGTCACCACTGGTGCGCTGCCTGCTAGCCGCAAGGTCTACACGCATCCGCCCGAAGCGCCGGACCTTGCCGTGCCGCATCGGGAGATTGATCTGCACCCGAGCGCCAATGAGCCTGCCGTGCGGGTCTATGATACGTCGGGGCCATATTCCGACCCGTCGGTGACGATTGATGTCGAGAAGGGGCTTGCCCGCGACAGACGCGACTGGGTGCTCGAACGCGGCGGCGTGGAAGAATATACTGGCCGCGATGTGCGCCCCGAAGACAATGGCGGCGCAGAAGGCAAATATCTCGCTCGCGAATTTCCGACCAAGCACAAGCCTTTGCGCGGGGTGGGGGATGCCCCCGTCACGCAATACGAATTTGCCAAAGCGGGCATCATCACCAAAGAGATGATCTATGTTGCCACGCGCGAAAACCTTGGCCGCTCGGCTGCTGTCGAGGGCGCTGCGGACCGAGTGGAAAATGGCGAGAGCTTCGGTGCGGAAATCCCCGAATTCATTACGCCGGAATTTGTCCGTTCCGAGATCGCTCGGGGCCGCGCGATCATTCCGTGCAATATCAACCATGCCGAGCTAGAACCGCAAATTATTGGCCGCAACTTCCTCGTCAAGATCAACGCCAATATCGGCAACTCTGCGGTGACCTCCAGCGTTGAGGAAGAAGTGGATAAGATGGTCTGGGCGACGCGCTGGGGCGCAGACAATGTGATGGATCTCTCGACGGGTCGCAACATTCACAATACGCGCGAATGGATCATCCGCAATTCGTCGGTGCCGATTGGGACCGTGCCGATTTATCAGGCGCTTGAGAAGGTCAATGGCGTGGCCGAAGACCTGACATGGGAAGTCTACCGCGACACGCTGATCGAACAGTGCGAGCAGGGGGTCGACTATTTCACGATCCATGCCGGTGTGCGCCTCGCTTATATCCACCTGACCGTGGACCGCGTTTGCGGGATCGTGTCGCGGGGCGGATCGATCATGGCGAAATGGATGCTGACCCATCATAAGGAAAGCTTCCTATACGAACATTTCGACGAGATTTGCGAGATCATGCGCCGTTATGATGTCAGCTTCTCGCTTGGCGATGGCCTGCGCCCGGGTGCAATTGCCGACGCCAATGACCGTGCGCAATTTGCCGAGCTGGAAACGCTGGGAGAGCTCACGCAAATCGCTTGGGCCAAAGGCTGTCAGGTGATGATCGAGGGGCCGGGCCATGTGCCGATGCACAAGATCAAAGTGAATATGGACAAGCAGCTCAAGACTTGCGGTGAAGCGCCGTTCTATACGCTCGGGCCGCTGACCACCGATATTGCACCGGGCTATGACCACATCACCTCCGGCATTGGCGCGGCGATGATCGGCTGGTTCGGCACATCGATGCTTTGCTATGTCACGCCGAAGGAGCATTTGGGTCTACCCGATAGGGACGATGTGAAAGTTGGCGTGATCACGTATAAGCTTGCCGCCCATGCTGCCGATCTTGGCAAGGGGCATCCGGCTGCGCAAATCCGCGATGATGCGGTCAGCCGTGCGCGTTTCGATTTCCGCTGGGAAGACCAGTTCAACTTGGCGCTCGATCCTGAAACCGCGCGCGACTATCACGATCAGACCTTGCCGAAAGAGGCGCACAAAACGGCGCACTTCTGCTCTATGTGCGGCCCGAAATTTTGCTCGATGAAGATCACAGCGGATGTGCGCGAATATGCGGATGGCCTGTCAGACAATGAACGCGCCGACCTAGAACGCCGCGCCGCAGAAGCCGAAGCGGGTATGGCCGAAAAGAGCAAGGAATTCGTAGACAAGGGC
The DNA here is from genome assembly GCA_039942135.1 of Hyphomonadaceae bacterium. Lineage (GTDB taxonomy): Bacteria > Pseudomonadota > Alphaproteobacteria > Caulobacterales > Hyphomonadaceae > CALLCD01. The sequence continues at coordinate 30,004 of JBDVDE010000101.1, read as the reverse complement.
GGACAGATTTATCTGCCGGAGGGGTAGGTTTGTCACTCGATACAAAGCAGGTTGAATTGATCGCGACTTCGTGGCTTGAAATGCAATTGTTGCAAGAAGGGTATGAGGTCGCGCGCCCGCTGCGGGACAAGGGAATTGATCTCATCGCATACAGAGATGATGAGGATCACGTGTTTTCCGCAACTCCAATTCAAGTTAAATCGGCGCAGAGAAGAACATTCAGCATCGAGCGGAAATATGCCAATCGCGGTATCGTGATGGCCTACATTTGGGAGGCCACGTCCGGTCAACCAGAACTATTTCTCGTGCCATATGATGATGCAGTCCGCCTATTGGGAAATATTGGAGATGCGCTGAACAGCAAGAGTTGGGCCATTGACGGTAGGTACTCAAACCAAGCCCCGTCTAAGAAATTATGCGATGAGTTGGAGAAGTATCGAAATGGCTTTTCGAGCCTCATAACCGCGCAGACCCCTGCGTAGGCAGGGGTCCATGGTGCTCTTGTTGAAATATGTCCGGTGGAGCATGTGGTCCATGGATACCTGCCTACGCAGGTATCGTCGGGAAGAGGGGTAGCGCGCGCCTAAGAGATGTGATTGCGCGCGGGAGATGGTAAGCATCCTTTATGGCATTCTATACGTATCTCCTTGCCAGCCAAAAGAACGGCACGCTTTATGCGGGCCATACAGATGATCTGCGTACGCGCGTGTTTGAGCATAAACAAGGACGCGGCGCAGCGTTTACGCGTCAGCATAATGTCGAACGACTTGTCGGGTTTGGCGTGTATGAGACGCGTGAGGCTGCGAAGATAAAAGAATACCAGATCAAAAAATGGAAGCGTGGTTGGAAGATCAGACTGATAGAGGAGGCCAATCCCGACTGGCGCGATCTTTATCCGGACTTGAATAACACGCTCGGGTTTTGAAGCCAGTCAGAACCCCACCCAAAAATTCGCATACAGCGCTAATCCGTCCTTAACATCACTGTGGGCATATGACGCTTGAATTTATGGGAATGGGAGAGTGCTATGTCTGATGATGTGCCAACGGTCGGGGTGGGTCTTAAAGCGCCACATGTGTCGCTGCTGAAGCGGATAGATGTCGGGTTGATGACAGGGATTCTGGCATTGGTCTTGTCCTTTGTCGGCATCATCACAGCGCTTGCGACCTATCAGTTGGAAGAGCGAACGCAAAAGGCGCTGGTCTTGCCGATTGTGGATATTGATCTGGGCTATTTGAGCAAGATTGATCCGGCAACCGATACGACCCGCTCGTATTTTGAAGTGAGCCTGAACAATGTCGGCGCAGGATTGGCGCATATCCAATCGGTGACGCCGCGCATCAAGGGCGAGCCCGCAACGGATTACGAAGCTTTCGATCTTTCCATTATGACGGGCCGCATGAGAAGTTGGGCGACGCTGACTGATGCGCCGGCCACCGGATTTGTCCGCGCAGGCGAGCATGTCACACCGCTGTCCTACCGGATTGGCGGTTCAAGCGGAGATTTGCAGGCCTATCTCAACGGCCAATGGGGCACGCCTATGGAGGGTGTGGATGTCGATGTGTGTTATTGCTCGGTGTTTGATGACTGCTGGACGGTGAGCTTCCTTGACCGCAAGCAGCCAAAGCCCGTGCGTTCATGCGGGATTAGTGATCAAACGGTGGATGGATTTCAAGACTTTATCGACCAACGCACTGCGGCACGCCAAAGTTCCGAATAGGGGCTAGACGGGCGCGCAGGCTGCGTCTGACAGGTCACCGTCTATGTCGATGATGGCGCAATTATATTGCTGCCCGTCCGGTGTTTCGGCGGTGTAGTCGGTCCGGTTTAGGTCTTCATAGATATTCGAGACGTGAACATTGCGCCCGCGCGCGCCGATCTGGCGTCCTGCGCGGTCGGCGAGGGTACGCTTGGAGATGCGCGGATTGTCGGTGAGGACAGCATTGACGCCGCGTGCCCCGAGTTTGACTGTGCCGATCGCGGCCTTCGTGGTCAGGCTCGCGGCGGTGGTGCCGACTTTGGCAACCGTGCCGACAGCGGCCGTAGCAAGGCAACCGCCCAGCAGGGTGAGGGCACAGGTTATGGCAGTCAGTTTCGCGGCATTCATGGGTGCACTCCAGATCTCTGTTTCAAGGGGTGTGAGCGAATTTACTAGCGCTCGATGGCTTCAATATGGCAATGAAGCCTCAACAAAGGGATAAAGCACCAATGGCACTAAAGATCGACGATATTCGCAAGGCCGAAGCTCTCAGGGCGTTGCAGCAGGCGTATAAATCCGTGATCGAGGAAGACTTGTCGGATTTTCGGGCCGAAGCGTTTCTTGATGCTGTTCTCGGCGCGGTGGGGCCAATCGTCTACAATCAGGCTGTGCAAGATGTGCGCGCGCATATGCAAAGCCAGATTGATGATCTTGAGGGCGTTGTCCGTTTCGAAGACTAACCGTTAGCCTAAGCGCCGAGCGTTTCGGCTACGGCTTTCGTCCATCCGACATAAGTGTCTCCACCAGCCTCGATGACAGGGCGTTTGATTAGCGTCGGATTGTTGATCAGCAAGTCTTGTGGCGGTGAATTGCGTGCGGTGTCATCAAGATTGCGCCAGGTAGTCGAGCGGCGATTGACGAGCGTGTCTGCGCCGGCGGCTGCGAGCCATTGGGGGACACTGGTTTGCAAGTCTACCTCGGCGCGGATGTCGACAAAATCGACAGACTTGCCCGCAGCAGCGAGCGCCTTGAGCGCCTTTTTGCAGGTATCGCAATTCTTGAGGCCATATAGTTTTAGCATAGAACGGGGCCTCGTGTTTATTGACCAGCTGGCCGGTTGGCGCGGGCAACGGCAGGGATACTATCCAGATTCCGGTGGAATTTCGGGGCGACGATTTTCTGGCTCGCTTGCTCATAATCATAGCCATATGAGAGGACATTGGCGTCATCGCCTGCAGTGCTCATAAAAGACAAGCCGATCGGTAGCTCGCGCACTGTGCCCATTGGTACTGTAAGGTGGGGATAACCGGCAATGGCGGCGAGATAACCCGCGCCCGCACCGCCAAGCGTGTTGTCACCATAAACGCCGTCGATCAGCCATGACGGACCAAAAGTAGGGGCGACAAGTACATCGACATTATTGTCAGCGAGAAACTTATCAATCCCGTTTGTGCCACTGGCGGTGATGATCAGTTCAAGCGCTTCAAGATATGCTGGGTCATCGATGCCCGGTTGGGCTTCGGACGCCTCCATGATGGATTGGTCAAACAGTTCAAGTTCGACATCCGCATTCTCAAAGTTGAAAGCGATAACATCTTTTAGAGTTCGATGTTGGACCGCTGGTGCGGCATCCGCAAGATATTCGTTCAGCGTGTGCTTGAATTCGACTTGCAGAACCTTGGTTTCGCCAGCGCCATACCCATCTGGCAGATCAAGCTCGGTGATCTCGACAAGCTCTGCGCCTTGTGCCGTGAGCACAGCGAGAGCCTCTTCAAACCGTGCTGCGACAGCCGGATGACTGCCAATAGCAAACCGCAGAACACCGACCCGTTTACCTTGAAGGCTTGTATCGCTGAGCCCGCTCGTGAAATCGGTTGCGCCTTCTCCGGTGGACATCGCCGTCAGCATCATAGCTGCCCCGCGAACGGAGCGTGTCATGGGTCCGGCTGTGTCCTGTGTTGAAGAGATGGGAACAATCCCGTTTTGAGCGACAAGACCGACGGTGGGTTTAAACCCGACAATGCCGTTCACGGTGGATGGGCAGATGACAGACCCATTGGTTTCCGTGCCAACAGTTGCGGCGGCAAGAGCCGCAGCGGTCGCGCTACCCGATCCTGAACTTGAGCCACATGGAGACCGGTCGAGCATATGAGGATTGCGGACTTGTCCGCCCATAGCGCTCCACCCCGAAATTGAGTCGTTCGACCGGAAATTCGCCCATTGGGACAGATTGGTTTTGCCAAGAATAATCGCGCCTGCTGCTCTGAGACCGGCGGCGAGTGGAGCGTCGCGCTCGGCGAAATTATCTTTGAGCACGAGCGCCCCGGCAGTGGTCGCAATCGGGTCAAGTGTTTCGATATTGTCTTTGAGTAAGACTGGCACGCCGTGAAGAGGGCCGAGCGTCTCGCCAGCTGCGCGGGCGGCATCGGCTGCCATAGCATCTTCAAGCGCGTTCGGATTGAGCGACAGAACGGCGCGAAGGGTAGGGCCATTCCGGTCAAGTTTTTCAATCCGGTCGAGATATGCGCGGACCATGCCTTCGGATGTGACAGTGCCGTCAGTGAGTGCTGCCGCGATTTCCGGCAGGTTACGTGTGGCCATAGCTGCTGCAGGGCCGACAATCGACGGGGTAGGTGTTTCGACGACTTCTACAGTCTCTACCGTTTGTGCGGCAGTGTCGGCAAGGGCATTGGAGCTGATTGGTCCGGTTAGCGCTTCAAATTGCGCGCAGGCAGAGATGAGAACAGCGGCACTAACTGCGAGCGAGAGGTTCAGGGCAGATTTCATGGTTGGGAATCCTTTCGAAGCGCTGGACGAACTATGGGTTCGACCAATGTGCGTATTTCAATCGGAATGTCTACGCTTCCTTCGGGGTAAATGAGAGGTATACATGCGTTCACCCTGGTTTCAATAATTCGGAGCGGTTTATAAAAATCTACCCTAGGCATCTTCTGGGGGGGTAAGTGTGGCATGCCGGACGCGGGCGGCATGCTCGATCGCACTGGCGCCGTCATCGCTAATCGAGAGTTTTGTGCGGGCCATTTCGAGCATGTGAAGTTCGGTCCGGTCGAGATTGCCGTCAGCGGTCACGACATCCACCATAGCGGCATAGGCCGTTTCACGCAGATGCGTCGGCAAGGCGGCCTCGGCGGCATCGAATACTTTGTGCAAACCGTCTTGCCCCGACATCATTCGTCCACACGCACCGGCGGTGGAGACCAGCCCTTGTTCGTCACTTTCGGAGAAGAGGGGGAAGGACCGAACAACCCGGCCAATCGTTCGCATCTCGTCATCGCGCATGTCGCCATCGGACGCAGATGTCATCACCATGAGATAAATTATTGCTTCAGAAGGGTTGAGCGTTTCGGCTGTCATGATCTGTCTTTCTCGGTTTGAAACGGTTTTGCAATTTAGGCAGGTTTTACAATATATCCAGCACGCGGGAAGTGAATGTTCAATGTACCCAATTCTTCGGTTGTCCGGCTGATGATGATCGAGCGGCCGTCAGTGTGTACCAAAGTCCCTGCGACCCAGTCCTGTCCATAATCATCGGGCGCGACCTCGACCTCCTGACCGGGGTTAAGCCCGCCAAGATCACGGCCGCTGGCCATTAAGAGTCTTGGACCGGCCTGTTTGGCGATATCAAGCGCGTCTTGGGCGGGCATCTTGATTGGCTCTTGGCCGCCGGTGTCTTTGAGCCGTTCGAACCATGCTTTTGTACGTGGGGCTCGCTCGAAGCACTCATTGACGAAATCGGGTGCGCTCTGGTGGACAAACCACACATTCATAAACGCGTGCACGTCGACGAGACCGGGCTTTGTGGATATAATATAATTGCCCGCACCCGCACCATTGCCGCCAGAAAGCCGGTCTTCGATCCACAATAATTGGGCGAGCCATTGGGCTTTCAAGACAGGCGCGGCGGCTTTCATGGCTGCGGGATCGAACGGGCGACCGGTCAGGGCTTCGCGGTCTTTTACAAAGGCCTCGTCAACCTTGTCGCCCAATGCGCCGAATATGACGCCAACGCTGGATTGGAACCATTTACCATCGGTCCAAGCGGCGACCATAGAGGCCAATCCTTCGTGGCCGGGCAAGGTTAGAAGCGGCAACTGGTAGCGTCGGTCAACCTCGCGCAGGATCATTGATGTGTCGCAGTATATGTCTGCGCCAATCTGCATAACCGGTATTCTGCGATAACCGCCCGTGAGGGCAATAAGGTCTGGCTTGGGCATAATTACGGGGGCATCGACACTGTGCCATGCAAGATTTTTTAATCTTAATGCTAAGCGCACTTTCTCTGCGAACGGTGATGCGTCATAGTGGTGTAATATTAGTGCGCGGATATCTGCCATTTCGGACCCCCCAAATGCGTCTCGCAGGCGAGCTTAGTCTGAGTTGCATCTGGAATGAAGGCTTTTTGGCGAACGAACTGATGAAGCATATTTGTGTGCACGTGAATTAGAAGGAAAGCCCGGATCATGATTGAACTTGATGGCATTGAATGTGTTGCAGATATTTCGCGGCGACAAGCAAAAGTGCGTCCGCAAGAAACAGCGCTTTGGTTTGAAGGCCGCGATACGAGCTTTGCCGATGTTGATGCGCGTTCGAACAGAGTAGCGAATGCTTTGCTTGCGGCGGATGTGCAGCCGGGCGACAGGGTGGCTTATCTCGGCAAGAACATGGATGTTTATTATGAGATCATGTTCGGCACAGCGAAAGTGCGCGGGGCCTTGGCCGCAATCAACAACCGGCTGGCCGCCGCCGAAATGCAGTTTATTGCGTCAGACGCGAAAGCCAAAATTCTGTTCGTGGCCAAGGAATTTTACGATATTGCGGGTGAAATCGCGGACGAACTGCCAGAATTGAAGGGGATTATCGCGATAGACGGGGGGCACGCCGACTGGCCGTCTTATACTGATGTCATGGGTAGATTCCCCGACGATGACCCGCAACTCGACGCGCGCGGCGATGATGACGTAATCCAGCTCTATACGTCTGGTACCACCGGATTGCCGAAAGGCGTTATGCTGACCAATGACAATTACAAAGCATTTATGCGTCAATGCGCTGTTTTGGAATGGTCATCCTATGGGACGGGCGAAGCGGTTATGAATGCGATGCCGCTCTTTCATGTGGCAGGGGTGAATGTTGGCATCTTGGCCATGGCCCAAGGCGCGGAAACGGTGATTGTGCGCGAAATTGATCCGATGCAAATCCTGAAACTTATTCCGGAGAAAAAGGTCGCACATGTTTTCTGGGTGCCAGCGGTCATCCTGATCCTGACGCAAATCCCGAATGTCGAGCAGACCGATTTCTCGTCGCTCAAACAGGTGTTTTATGGGGCGTCGCCGATTACCGAGGATTTGCTTTTGGAGGCGCAAAACCTGATGGGCGCGCGTTTCACCCAGCTTTACGGATTGACCGAGACGGTTGGCGGCGCGACGTTCCTGCCGCCCGAAGCGCACAATCCTGCATGGGGTAAGTTGCGCTCGTGCGGTGTGCCATATCCCGGGACGCTTATTCGCTGTGTCGATGAGCACGGACAATCTGTGCCGACAGGTGATGTCGGAGAGATCGTGATCAAATCGGATTTCGTGATGAAGGGCTATTGGAACCGGCCCGAGGCAACTGAAGAGGCTATTCGCGACGGGTTCTTCTATACCGGCGATGCAGGTTATTTCGACGAAGACGGGTTCTTGTTTATTCATGACCGCGTGAAAGACATGATCATATCGGGGGGAGAGAACATCTATCCGGCCGAGGTCGAGAATGCCGTATTCGGACATCCCGACGTCGCAGATGTGGCCGTGATCGGTGTGCCTGACGAGAAATGGGGCGAGGCCGTCAAGGCGATTATCGTCGCGAAGCCGGACACCAATCCTGACCCTGAAGATATCATAGCTTGGACCAAGGAACGGATCGCGAGTTACAAGACACCTAAGTCAGTTGATTTCATCGAGGAAATGCCGCGCAACCCATCCGGTAAAATTCTGCGCAAAGATCTTCGCGAAAAATACTGGCAAGGCGTCGAACGCCGCGTCGGATAAGGACACATTTTGGGAAATAGCCAACTGTGACAGCGGTCACGGCCAGTTTTGCGTATGCAAGCTATCTTCCTCCTAGGCGGTTTCGTCAGGAGAGGTCGTATGAGTGCATTGCTCAGTCGCAGGAAGTTTATGGTTGCAGCCGCAGGTCTAGCGGCTCTGTCGAATCTACCCAGAGCCTCGGCCGGTAGATTTCAGGCCAGTGTTATAAATTTTGTCCAAACGAATTATAACCAGTCTCTAAAAGATGTCACACAAGACGGGTTAAGCCATCTCATCGCAAAAGTCGCGCCAATAGAGGAAGCACTCTTGGGCGAGGCGGTCGATTTGCGATCCCATTTTGATCAAAACTGGTCGCGCCTCGGGACGGACAGTACAAGATCGCATACGGAGAAATGCCCATACTGTATTTCTGTAGCAAGAGATGTGGAACGGCGGATGCCAGAACTCGCGCAAGTGCAAGATAGAATCCCAAGCTGTTTCATCATCAACGGGGCGCAATATATTGCGTCTGACTGGGGCAGTTTGCACAGATACAATGAGGGACGAATTGGCAGGTCTGAAGGAACTATATGGTTTGCCAATGGAGACTATGTCGGGCGCGGGCATAGCGGGGATAGGTTTCTAGCAATGCCAAACTGCTAGCCTTCTAGCTCTTTGGTCCACCCGGCATAATCGGGCGATCACGCCATTCGCCACTTGTGCGTAAGCGGTCATACATGACCAGTGCGCCGGCCAACGACACATTGATACAAAACTTGGTCGGGATTTTGATCACATGGTCGCAGCGCGCGATCATCGTATCGGAGAGATTGCCGCGTTCGGGCCCGAGGACATAAGCGGCCATGCGCGGATGTTTGAATTCAGGAAGGTCAACCGCCGTTTCGGTCAACTCGATGCCGACCATTTGCAAGCCTCTTGGAAAATGCATCTCGTCATGATTGTCCCACTGATAATAGGGGAGGTTCTTGAAGGTGCGCGAGGTGTCCGATTTATAGGCGGCGCGGGTCTTGTCTCCGGCATTGACCGAAAATACGAAGGCTGCACCAAAAGCATTGGCTGTGCGCATCAAGGCACCCAGATTCATCGGCTTGGAAATGCCCTCTGCTCCGATTGCAAAATATCCGCGCATCTTATCCTCCTTGCCCGAAGATCCGCCAAATGGCGACGGTGATCACAATCAGCACAGGCGTCACAACTGAGACTTTGCGGGCGAGCCGCAATTGCCGGACCTGTTCTGGATAGGTCGCGTGGATGTGATCGGTAAGATCGTCCCCGCGCTCGCCATTTCCCGCGCGCACCATGGCCAGCCGCGACGGGGGGATGTCGAGTGTTTCGTCGCGTGCCCGCAGCGCCCGTGCGACAACCACGCCGAGGACAATCCGCATCTGTATCGCCAATGCAAAGGCAAAACAGAGCGCGGCGAATATCGTCCAGAATGCGGCCTGTCCTAGCATTCGTCGAACACCTTGACCTCGAAATGGCCATTCGCGTCGGCGCTGGCTCGTTTCAGTCCATGAGAATTATAGGGGAGGGCGATATTGCCTTGCCGGTCAACGCTAATCAGCCCGCCTTTGCCGCCAAGCGCCGTAATCTCGTCGATCACCCCTTGAGCTGCGTTCGCCAGTTCTTCTTTGCCATAGCGTACACGAGCGGCAACGCTCGCAGCCGCAGCGACGCGCATAAAATATTCGCCCTCGCCAGTGCAGGACACAGCTACGCTTTCATCTGCCCATGTGCCAGACCCGATGATCGGGCTGTCGCCGACGCGGCCGGGTGTCTTGTTTAAAAGCCCGCCGGTAGATGTCGCGGCGGCCAGTGCGCCGGATGTATCTCGAACCACAGCGCCGACGGTGCCGTGTCCGGCAGCGTTCGGCGGCAGCTTTTCTTTTACCGAGGGATCATAGTAATTTTCAGGATCAATGACCGGTGCATGGCCTCTGGCGGCGGCAAAATCGGCAGCGCCTTTGCCTGCGAGCATGACGGGCATTTCCTCAAGAACATCGCGCGCAACCCCGATCGGGCTGAGATAGCCAACCAATGCCGATACCGCGCCTGCCTTGCGATCGGCCCCATGCATGATCGCCGCATCCAGCTCCCAGACCCCGTCCTGATTGGGGGAGGCGCCTTTGCCGGCAATGTGATGCCCGCAGGCTTCAAGCTCACGCACGGCAAATTCGGCCACCTTAAGTGCGGGCTCGCCATGGCCGAGCATGTCTGCAACGGTTTTTAGCAGATCGCCCATATGGGTCTCGACATGGGCATAGTCTCGTCCGGGCGTTGCATCCGCTCCACCATGTAGTGCTATTGCCCAGTCTGCCGCCACGTTAGGCTCCTTTGTTGCTTTACCTTTGCGGGGTTTGCCCGTTAGGTTTGATCAAATCCAGTTTCTATCTTTCGCATAAAGGACAATTGCCATGAAAGCTATCCTCTCAAAGACTGTTGGTGGACCGGAGACACTCGTCATGGAGGAGGTCGCCAATCCTGAAGGTGGGCCGGGGCAGGTTGTTATCTCGGTCAAAGCGTGCGGGGTGAATTATCCCGATGTGCTGATCATTCAGGACATGTACCAGTTCAAGCCGCCACGCCCGTTTTCGCCGGGCGGTGAAGTCGCCGGTAACGTCAAATCTGTGGGCGAGGGGGGGACCCATGTTAAAGTCGGTGACCGTGTTCTCGCATCGACGGGGCATGGCGGCATGGCCGAGGAAGTCGTCGCGGCTGCGCATGGGGTGACACCGATCCCAGACGAAATGCCATTTGAAGAAGCGGCCGCTTTCGTGCTGACCTATGGAACGTCCTATTATGCGCTGAAAGACCGTGCCAATCCCAAGGCGGGCGAGAAGCTCTTGATCCTCGGCGCTGCGGGCGGTGTCGGGCTTGCTGCCGTCGAGCTTGGCAAGGCGATGGGGCTCGAGGTTATTGCCGCTTGCTCAACACAGGAAAAAGTCGATCTGTGCATCGAGAAGGGCGCGGATAAGGGGTTGATCTATCCCACTGGTGAGCTTGACCGTGACCAGCAAAAGGCGCTCTCGACCGAGATCAAAGCCGTTTCAGGCGGCGGGGTGGATATCATCTATGATGCGGTTGGCGGGGCGTATTCTGAACCAAGCGTGCGGGCGATGAATTGGGAAGGGCGCTTCCTCGTGATCGGCTTCCCTGCGGGCATTCCGAAATTGCCGCTCAACCTCACACTGCTCAAATCCTGCGATGTGCGCGGTGTGTTCTGGGGCGCCGCCGTGGCGCGTAACCCTGAAGGGCATATGGCGAATGTCAAAGACCTGTTCGGCATGTATGCGGATGGCAAAATCAGACCGCACGTCTCGAGCACTTATCCGCTCGCCGAAGCGGGCGCGGCAATCGCTGAACTGATGGAACGCCGCGCCAAGGGCAAGGTCGTGGTGACGGTCTAAGTGTAGCCGCAAAACACAAAAAGGCGCGCTATGGAAAACCCGTAGCGCGCCTTATTATTTTCGAGGTTCAAGTCTTTCCAGACCTAGCTCACCCGTTCGACCATCATATGTTTGATATTGGCAATGGCCTTGGCAGGGTTGAGGCCTTTCGGGCAAACCTGCGCACAGTTCATGATGGTGTGGCAGCGATAGAGCTTGAACGGATCTTCGAGATCGTCAAGCCGTTCGCCAGCACTTTCGTCGCGGCTATCGATCAGCCAGCGATAGGCTTGTAGCAGCGCGGCTGGCCCAAGATATTTGTCGCCATTCCACCAATAGGACGGGCAACTCGTCGAGCACGAGGCGCAAAGAATGCACTCATACAGGCCATCAAGTTCGGCGCGGTCATCCTCTGACTGTCCCCATTCTTTCTCAGGTGTGGGGGAGTCTGTTTTCAGGAACGGCTGCACATAAGCGTGCTGGGCGTAGAATTGCGTGAGATCAGGGATCAGGTCGCGCACGACTTCCTGATGGGGCAGCGGCGCGATGGTAATTGTGCTACCGGCAACTTCGTTCCAACCGCGTGTACAAGCGATTGTGTTGTGGCCGCCAATATTCATGGCGCATGATCCGCACACGCCTTCGCGGCAAGACCGGCGAAAGGCGAGGGTGGGGTCAATATTGTTTTTGATATAGATCAGGATGTCGAGCACCATTGGTCCACACTTGGTCGTGTCAACGAAATAGGTGTCCCAGCGCGGATTGCCGCCTTCTTCAGGATTGTAGCGATAGATCTTGAACTTCTTGATCTTCGCGCCTTTGTTATTTTCAGGCTTCGGCCAAGCTTTACCAGCTTTGGGCGCAGAACCTTTTGGGAGAGTAAGTTGTACCATTGAGTTCTATCCTTAGTAGACGCGTTCTTTCGGCTCGATATATGCGATATCGTTCGACATCGTAAAATCGTGGACAGGGCGATAATCAAGCTTCACGCCGTCATTGCCTCTCCATGCGAGTGTGTGTTTCATCCATTTGGCATCATCGCGATCGGCGAAGTCTTCACGGGCATGCGCACCGCGACTTTCTTCGCGATTGGCCGCCGAGTTTACGGTGACCGAAGCCTGAATAATCAGATTGTCAAATTCGAGCGCTTCAACAAGATCGGTGTTCCAGATCATGGTGCGATCCTTCACATCCATGCCGGGCAATTTGTCGAACAGGCCGTCAATCTTCTCAACGCCTTCACGCAGCACGTCACCTGTGCGGTAGACGGCGCAATTTTCTTGCATGGCTTTTTGCATTTCGAGACGCAAGGATGCGACCGAGTGTTCGCCTTCTGCGTTACGGATGCGGTCAAAGCGGGCGATGTGCTTTTCAGTCGATGCAGGGGTCAGCTCTCTTTGGCTTGCGCCAGCTTCAAGCGTTGCGCCGCAGCGCAGGCCGGCCGCGCGGCCAAACACGACCAGATCGATCAGCGAATTGGAGCCAAGCCGGTTGGCGCCATGCACAGACACACAGGCAGCTTCACCAACAGCCATGAGGCCCGGCACGACACTGTCAGGATCACCGTCCTTCTTGGTCAGCACTTCGCCGTGGAAATTGGTTGGAATGCCGCCCATATTATAGTGCACAGTTGGCAGAACAGGGATCGGTCCTTTGTTGACGTCAACGCCGGAGAAGACACGGGCCGTCTCTGAGATGCCCGGCAAGCGCTTGGCGAGCACGTCGGCCCCAAGATGCTCAAGGTGCAAGAAGATGTGGTCTTTGTCTGGACCAACGCCGCGCCCCTCGCGGATTTCCATGGTCATCGCGCGGGAGACAAGATCGCGTGGCGCGAGGTCTTTCACGCTCGGCGCATAGCGCTCCATAAAGCGTTCGCCTTCCGAATTGGTTAGATAACCACCTTCACCGCGTGCGCCTTCTGTGATCAGGCAGCCCGCGCCATAGATACCGGTCGGGTGGAACTGGATGAATTCCATATCCTGAAGCGGCAGACCCGCGCGAAGGACCATGGCATTGCCGTCGCCCGTGCAGGTATGCGCTGATGTACACGAGAAGAAGGCGCGGCCATATCCGCCCGTTGCGAGAATGGTTTTCTGCGCGCGGAAGCGGTGCAGGGTGCCATCATCAAGCTTCCAAGCCGTAACGCCTTGGCAGACGCCATCATCATCCATGATCAGGTCGAGCGCGAAATACTCGATGAAGAACTCGGTGTCGTTTTTAACGCACTGGCCATAGAGCGTGTGCAGCATGGCGTGTCCGGTCCGGTCAGCCGCAGCGCATGTGCGTTGCACAGGCGGGCCTGAACCCATTTCAGTTGTGTGGCCACCAAACGGACGCTGATAGATTTTGCCTTCTTCGTTGCGCGAGAAGGGCATGCCCCAATGCTCGAGCTCGTAAACCGCCTGCGGTGCTTCGCGGCACAGATATTCGATGGAGTCCTGATCGCCGAGCCAGTCAGACCCTTTGACCGTGTCATACATGTGCCAGCGCCAGTCATCCGGCCCCATATTGCCGAGCGAGGCTGCAATGCCGCCTTGCGCTGCAACTGTGTGCGAGCGGGTCGGGAAGACTTTCGAGATACAGGCTGTTTTCAGCCCTGCCTGCGCCGCGCCGAGGGCTGCGCGAAGGCCGGAGCCACCTGCGCCAACAACGACAACATCATAAGTATGGTCGATAAATTCGTAATCGCTCATGGGTATTACTTTCTTTGCGCTGGCCGGAGCCTAGCTTGCGGAAATCCAGATATTCAGTACCGAAAGCGCTGTTGCAGTGAACAGGCCGATGGTGAAAAATGTGCTGAGAATGAGTAGGACCTGCTTGGTGCTGGTTCTTGCGAGGTAATCCTCGATGACGGTCTGCATGCCAAGCCGCATATGATACAGTGCCGCGCCGAGCGTCAGGACAATCAATATCGCGTTGAGGGGGTTTGCGAGCCAGCCTTGCGCGCTGTCAAAGCCGCCGCGCATGGCGATCAGGCCGGAGATGACAAACCAAGGCACGAGAAAAAGGAGTGCAATGGCTGAAACGCGTTGGCGGATGTAATGGCTTGTGCCCTCGCGCGAAGCGCCAAGACCACGAACTTGGGCAAGGGGAGTGCGGATTTGATTGCTCATTTGGTCGACCTTACCCGTAATACGCAAATGCCCAGATGCCGAGTGTGGCAGCTATGGCGAAGAGAAAATTGAAGACACTGATGAAGCTGGCCGTGGCCGGCGAAAAGCCAGCGCCCGGTCCATCCCAAATCAGGTGGCGAATGCCATTGGCAAAGTGATAAGACAGGGCTGCGGTAAATCCGAACAGAACAATCCGTCCGAAAATCGACAGAACAAAGTCCATCATTGCCGCATATGCGTCAGGGCCCATAGCGACGGAAATGATCAAAGCGGCGATCAGTGCGCTGCCGAAATACAGTGCGCAACCGCTTACCCGATGGGCGATTGAGGCTGCCATTGTGGCATGCCATCGCCAAATTTGAACATGTGGTGAAAGCGGGCGAGGCCCTGTTGGTTGTGGTGAAGCCATTTGAAAAGACCTTGCATCCTTTTGCGGAACATGTCTCGTTCTTAAACAGCATGTGTAAACTGTCAATGAAAGCCTGAGGAATACGCTATGGCCGAAAAGTTAAAATTGCCCGCCATGATTGCGATGTTCACCGTATTGGGCGGAAGCCAGTTAGGCGGCGTGGCAAACCTTTCGTCAGCACAGGATACAAGCGTTATAGAGGCGGCATTTGATGATCAGGATGAGCGCACTGCAATTTCTATCGAAACGCTTTTGACCGATTACGAGGCGTTCCGGCTCGAGCGAAACCCTGCAGAGGCGGCGCGGGCACGCGGGGAAATGCCGCGCGATTGGCCAAATGTAACGCCCGAGCACCAAGCCAATACACTTGCAGCGGCCCGCGAGCTGCTCGGGCGCACACAGGCGCTCGGCCCCGATCATACACTTGATACAAGCATTCTCGAAACGATTCTCCTCGCAGACGTCCGGCAGCTGGAACAAGATACCCTTCGCCTGCCATTTACGGGTGATTCAGGGTTTCACAGCCGGCCGGTGTTTGTCATTGGCCGTGCACGCCTGAGAAATCAGGGTGACGCAGAGGCTATGATCGCCCGAATAGAGGCGATACCTACCTATTTCACCGACAATATTGCCAATATGCGGCGCGGACTGGCCGAGGGCTTTGTCTCCCATACCGATCCGCTTGATACGGTCATTACCCAATTGGCTGAAATGCAAAAGGCCGACCCGCTGACGGGTCCGCTGTTCGCACCGTTTCGTAATCTGCCAGCCCAGATAGATGCGGGTACCGCGATAAGATTGCGCAGTGAAGCGGCGGCGGCGGTGACCACCGCACAAGCTGCTTATGCTAATTTGTATCGGTTTTTCGTTGATGAATACCGAACCAATGCCCGGACGACCCCCGGTATATATAGTGTCCCCAAGGGCCGCGACATTTACAGGGCGGCCGTCGCCCAACACACGACGCGTCCAGATCTCACGCCAGAACAGGTGCATGAAACCGGTTTGGCAGAAGTTGCGCGCATTCGGGCGGAGATGGAGACGGTCATTGCCGAAACCGGATTTGACGGCAGTTTCGCCGAGTTTCTTACGTTTCTCCGGACCGACCCCCAGTTTTACGCCCAAACGCCGCAAGAATTGCTGTCTGAAGCGGCCGTTTATTCCAAACGCCTCGATGCGGCTCTACCGCGGTTTTTCGGTAAACTGCCGCGTCTGACCTATGGTGTTTCGCCAGTGCCGGCAGATATTGCGCCAGGATACACGACGGCGCGCTATGCTGGCGGAGATGCCAAAACGGGGCGGGCAGGAACCTATCTCGTCAACACATACCGGCTCGATCAGCGGCCACTCTACGAACTTCCGGCATTGACCGCGCATGAGGCTGTCCCCGGTCACCATTTGCAGATTGCTTTGGCACAAGAGCTTGAAGGCGTACCGGAGTTTCGCCGATCTTATTACGCAACCGCGTTTGGCGAAGGTTGGGGCCTTTATGCCGAGCGTATTGCAGGAGAGGCTGGTCTTTACGATACGCCTTATAAGCGGTTCGGGGCTCTGTCTTACGAGATGTGGCGTGCTTGCCGTCTGGTCGCGGATACGGGGCTGCACTGGTATGGTTGGAGCCGCGAAAAAGCCGAACAGTGCTTCAGGGAAAATTCTGCGCTTGCCGAGCTGAATATCCAAACCGAAGTGACCCGTTATATTGGGTGGCCCGGCCAAGCGCTAGGTTACAAGATTGGCGAGATCACCATTCGGAGCCTGCGGGCAGAGGCCGAGACGGCTTTGGGAGCAGACTTTGATATAAGGGATTTCCATGATCTCGTTCTGGCCGAGGGGGCTTTGCCTATGAATATTCTCGAGGCGCGGGTTAGGGACTGGGTTTCCGAGCAGACGGATGCCATCTCTGCGGTGTCTAGAACTGCGCCTTAAATTGCCCCATCAGGACTCGACATGAAACTCACAATACTCGAAACAGGTCTGCCGCCGGAGCCATTGCGCGCGGACTGGCCAACCTATCCGGTCATGTTCGAGAACCTGATCTCGGCAGTTGATGACGGCTTCTCCTATGAAACCGTATCGATTGTTAGCGGCGAGCCGTTTCCAGATCCTCGTGCGCTTGAGGGCGTGATCCATACGGGCTCGGCCTATGGTGTATATGACGATGTGGAGTGGATGCCGCAGCTCTTTGATTTTATCCGCGCGGCGGCGGATGCAAAAGTGCCGCAATTCGGCATCTGTTTCGGGCATCAGGCCATGGCCGAAGCGCTTGGGGGGCGCGCGGAAAAATCGGATAAGGGCTGGGGGCTTGGCCGACATGAATATGCAACGCCGCACCGGCCGGGCTGGATGGCAACGGGGCCGGAGACGTTCACACTTGCGGTGAGCCATCAGGATCAGGTCACTGCCATTCCGGACGGGGCTAAGATTACAGCGCGCTCGGATTTCTGCGAATATGCGGGGCTTGTCTATGGCTGTAGCCCGTCAGCGAGTTTTCAGGGGCATCCTGAATTTGGAGCCGACTTTTGCTCCGCGCTACACGAGTCGCGGCGCGCGCGGATTGGCGACGAACTGGTGGATGCCGCCTTGCGCAGTTTCGCCAATCCCCTCACGCGCCTGCCTGTCGCGCGCTGGATGGCGGACTTTTTCCTCACACACCGTCCCTAAGCGTATCAAAACGGCACAAAATATATCATAAAAACAACACATTGTGGTGGACGTCTCGCCCGATTCTCTGGCTAGCCTCTAATCTGGACTGGAGGTCAGAATGACAAATTTTATACAAAGAATGGGTTTCGCCATACTCGGTAGTCTCTGTTTGGCTGGAGGCGTATCAGCTCAAGACTCGTCGCCCACAAATTTTCACGAAGAATACGAACGCTCGGTATGGCATGGCGTGTTTGACATAGGCATATCGTATAGCTCGAATTATTGGGACTTCTGGTCAGGCAAAAGCGATCCGGTCGAGATGTTGCTGGCCGATAGTCCGGATGCGATTCGGGAAGGGCGGTGGGATACCGTCATGCGAACCGGAAAAGGGTTTCGATACGAAGCGATTGGCAATGATGGAGTGGCCGGACTTGTTGCCTATGGCACGATGAAAGACCCCAGGGATCCGACCAAATGGTGGGTTAAAGTGATTGATGAAGGGGCGTTCACATGGACGCGGCTGCTGGGCGGTTTCCCGGCTGATATGCCCCAGCTTATAAACTTGCCGACATATGGATCTGGCTCCCTGATAACCCGCACGATCGAGATGTCTGAAACCGCAGGCGGGCCAACCGTGACGCGCGTATTTGCGCCACCAAACGACGGGATCGAGACATATTCGGAAGGGTATGGCATGGCGGAGGTCGAGGTACTTGACCATAGAGTCGTCGATGTTGCTGACGGTGAAGCGTTCTGGGATTTAGGCCTTGAGCCCGAGGCCTCTGCCCCGAAGAATGTATGGGTGAAGGTCCGGATCTATGATCTCTACAGCCAGTATGGCGAGCTCACGTTCCGAGAGGAGGATACGAAGGTGCTCGCCGAAGGGTGGATGCGGCTTTTTGGGGCTGATGGAACTTATCAGATCGCGTATTCTCCCAAGGGGTGTTGATAGGAAATGGAGTGTGGGAGGCGACACGTTTCGGGCGTCTCCCGCACTAAACAAAGTAAACAATTCGCGTCATTGGGGAAACAGTCACGTGCTTTACACCTGAACGGCGCTTCGGTACGCACATTGCATACACCGTGTCGAAATTACTATTCGATGTTTAATAGGGACGTACCACATCATGATGCCGAAACCACGCGCCGACATTCTTCCAAACACGCTTGATTTTGAAACGCTGCCACTGGTCAAGCCAACAGGCTTCCGCGAATATGATGCGCGTTGGTGGTTCAACGGCATCGGCCACGAGAAAGACCCCGAGCTGAACCTGCAAGGCGTTCAGGCGCTTGGCCTTGGTATGGCAACACTTTTTCACGAGCTGGGCGTCGAGCCTAAAGTCGTCACCGGACATGATTTCCGGTCGATTTCTGCGAGTATCAAGAATGCGCTGATCCTCGGACTCGTCCAAGGCGGCTGCGAAGTGCTTGATGTTGGCCTTGCGCTGAGCCCGATGGTTTACTGGAGCCAGTTCGAGCTTGATGCGCCATGCTGTGCGATGGTGACGGCGTCCCATAATGAAAATGGTTGGACAGGCGTAAAAATGGGTGCGGACAAGCCGCTGACCTTCGGGCCTGTCGAAATGGGCCGTCTCAAAGAGATCGTGCTCAATGCCGAGTTTGAACCAAGAGCAGGGGGCGGGGTGTTCCGTGTCGACGGTATGCTCGACAAATATGTCGCCGAAGCCTCCAAAGGTGTACGCTTGAACCGGAAACTCAAAGTCGTCTGCGCTTGCGGAAATGGCACGGCGGGTGCGTTTGCGCCGCAAGCTTTGCGGGCGATGGGCGCAGACGTGATCGAGATGGATTGCAATCTCGATTGGACCTTCCCGAAATACAATCCGAACCCAGAAGACTCCGAGATGCTGCACGAAATGGCGAAAGCCGTAAAAGAGCATGGCGCGGACATCGCGCTGGGCTTTGATGGTGATGGCGACCGCTGCGGCGTGGTCGACAATACGGGCGAGGAAATCTTCGCTGACAAGATCGGTCTTATGCTCGCGCGGGATCTGTCCAAGCAGTTCGACAACGCAACTTTCGTCGTCGATGTGAAATCGACCGGCCTCTACAAGACTGACCCCGTGCTGAAGGAAAACGGCGCGACGGTCGACTATTACAAAACCGGCCATTCCTATATCAAGCGCCGGACCAACGAGCTTGGCGCATTGGCAGGCTTCGAGAAATCGGGCCACTTCTTCTTCCAGCCGCCGATTGGGCTTGGCTATGATGACGGCATTGTGGCAGCGGGCGCGATCCTCGCAATGCTCGACCGCAATCCGGACAAATCCATGGCCGACCTCAAAGGCGAACTTGGCGTGGCTTACACCTCGCTCACCATGTCGCCCCATTGCGATGACGAGATCAAATACTCTGTCGTTGATAAAATGGTCGCCGAATATGAAAGCCTGAACGGCACCGAAATTCTTGGCCGCAAAGTCATCGATGTGAACACGGTCAACGGTGCACGCGTCACGCTTGAAGACGGCTCATGGGTGCTCGTCCGCGCCTCGTCGAATAAGCCCGAACTTGTCGTCGTCGTCGAAAGCATGACAAGCGAAGACGATATGCGCGATCTGTTCCACAAAGAGGTCAAACCCCGCTTGGGCAAACACAAGGAAGTCGGCGCTTATAATCAGGAGATTTAGGGGGCATCTCACTCTATACATGTCGGGGCAAAGATGATTACCTATTTGGGCTAAAAGGGGTGTGCGCGATGATTTGGATTGTTCTGCTTGGGCTGATCGGTTGGTTTGCGATAATTTACAATAATCTTCGTGGGTTGTCGGAGTCGGTAAAGAATTTTCGGTCAAACATCCTGATCGCTTCGCGCAAACGTGCAGACCTCGCCCAACGCATTGCCGATGTTGCCAAGTCTTATGCTGACCATGAGAAACTCACGCATCAGGCAGTGAATATGTCTATTTCAAATATGACCGACAGCCAGAAGGCCAATCAAGAAGCCACCTCGATCATGGGGCAGGTCAACGCGTTGGCGCAGGCCTATCCAGACTTGAAAGCCAATCAGACGTTTTCCCAATTGATGAGTCAGTGGGAAGGCCTGGAAAACGACATGCAGGAAGCCCGTCAGCAATATAATGCCTCTGCGACAAGCTATAATGCTTATCAAGGGAGTCTGCCTCAGGTCGTTTTCTCGAAGAGTATCGGATTTGACAGCGCACCATATTACGAAACCAATGAAGACGGGTTGGACGTGTTGCCAGAGTTCGAAACAGATGATGGCGAGCTGTTCCGTCAAGGGTTTGAGACATTGAAATCAAAAGCGGGTACCGCCGCTAAAGCGGCGGGGGCTGCTGCGACGAAAGCGATCGACACAGCCAATCAGAAAATTGAAGAGGGACGTACAGATACACCCCCGACACCCAATCGCGATGAAGGCGAGGAGACGTAAGGCGACATGGTCCAGCCCTACCGGCCGGTCGACCTCCTTCCGAACAAGCTAACTACTGCCCCAAAATGGTCACTTGATCTGGAAGCTTGATTGCTGCACCTCTGGCGATGACTGACCCATATTTCGGAGTAGATTGATGCGTATTACCATGATTGGAACAGGCTATGTCGGGCTTGTCTCGGGGGCTTGCTTTGCCGACTTCGGGCATGTGGTGACGTGTGTCGATAAGGATGTGTCCAAGATCGAACGTCTTAATAATGGTGATATCCCGATCTATGAGCCGGGGCTCAAGCGGCTGGTGTCGAATAATGTCGCCGAAGAGCGCCTGTTTTTTACCACCGAAGCGAAAGATGCGATCGCCAATGCGGATGCGGTGTTTATCGCTGTCGGGACGCCATCGCGGCGCGGAGATGGGCATGCGGACTTGCAATATGTGTATGCGGTTGCCGAAGAAATTGCAGCACATATGAACGGGTTTACCGTTGTTGTGACGAAATCCACGGTTCCTGTTGGCACGGGCGACGAAGTTGAAGCGATCATCAACAAGGTCCGCCCTGATGCAGATTTTGCAGTTGTCTCGAACCCTGAGTTTTTGCGCGAAGGGGCTGCGATCAAGGATTTCAAAATTCCGGACCGGATTGTCGTGGGGACAGAAGACGAGCGCGCCCGCACGGTTATGCGGGAAGTTTATCGCCCGCTCTTCCTCAAAGAGTCGCCGATTGTCTTTACCTCCCGCCGGACGTCAGAACTGATCAAATATGCGGGCAATGCGTTCCTTGCGGTGAAAATCACCTTTATCAACGAGATGGCAGATCTCTGCGAGAAGGTTGGTGCAAACGTTCAGGAAGTCGCACGCGGGATCGGGCTTGATGGCCGGATCGGACCGAAATTCCTCAATGCAGGGCCAGGCTATGGCGGATCATGCTTTCCCAAGGACACGCTGGCCCTATCCAAAACGGCAAATGACTATGGCGCGCCAGTGCGCATTGTCGACACGGTGGTTTCTGTAAACAAGGCCCGCAAGCAGGCAATGGCGGGCAAAGTCATTGCGGCACTTGGCGGCGATGTCAAAGGCAAGCGGATCGCGGCTTTGGGGCTCGCTTTCAAACAAAATACAGATGATATGCGCGATGCGCCATCGCTCGATATTGTGCCGATGCTGCAAGAGGCTGGTGCCGATGTTGTGGCCTTTGATCCTGAAGCCATGGGTGAGGCTGCCAAGCTGCTGCCCAATCTCGAATTGGCGAAATCGCCATGGGAAGCGCTCGAGGGTGCGGACGCCATGGTGATCATTACCGAATGGGACCAGTTCCGTGCGCTTGATCTCGAACGCGTAAAAAAGACGCTAAACGGCAATATTGTCGTCGATCTGCGCAATATTTACCGTCCGGACAATATGGCGGCCAAGGGCTTTGAATATACATCGATTGGACGACCTCAGGGCTAGGGCGATGTCCAAACAGAGAAAATGATCCGCCATGCTTTCGAGCGCGGGCAAAACCTGATAGGGCCAAGCGAAATCAAGCTTTGGAGCGCCCCATGAAATTCTTTGTTGATACTGCCGACACAAAAGACATCGCCGAACTCGCGGCCACTGGCCTCGTAGACGGGGTCACAACCAACCCGTCACTGATCGCCAAATCAGGGCGCGACTTTGCCGAAGTCATCAAGGAAATCTGCGCATTGACCGAAGGTCCTGTCAGCGCCGAAGTGGTTGCAACCGATTATGATGGCATGGTCAAAGAGGGCCGGACTTTGGCGAAAATTGCGTCAAATGTCTGCGTCAAGCTGCCTTTAACAATGGATGGTCTCCGCGCTTGCCGGACGCTTTCTGATGAGGGCACACCGGTCAATGTGACGCTGTGTTTCTCCGCCAATCAGGCATTGCTCGCTGCCAAAGCCGGCGCGGCATTTATCTCGCCATTTATCGGGCGTCTCGACGATATCCATATTGATGGTATGGAACTGATCGAAGAGATCCGCTTGATCTATGACAATTACGGTTTCGAGACCGAGATTCTTGCCGCATCAATCCGCAATGCCAATCACGTTAAAGACTCTGCTCTGGCAGGGGCGGATGTGATGACGGCGCCGCCAGCCGTTATTCGCGGACTGGCCAATCACCCACTCACGGACAAAGGCCTTGCCGCCTTTCTTGCCGACGCAGAAAAAGCAGGCATCAAAGTCTAGCTTTGATGCAGAGGATTACACCTTCTTCTCGCTTTGCGGCGGAGGGTCTTCGCCAATCAGTTCCTGATCAAACCGGTCGAGCAGAGCCTGCTCGGCCACATCAACATTGCCATCGGCTGCCGCGATCTTGTGCAAAATCTCGCGCAGGCGCTCGGCGCCCCCGGTATTGAGCATCATATTGCCCCAATAGATCAGTTTCTCCACGGGCGGGATGTCGTCGGGGTGACGGCAATACTCCTTGAAACTGACCGGATCAAACGCATTGTCATATTTGAGCGCTTCGGTCTGGGCCACGTCGATTTCGCGATCATCGACATGCCCGTCGGCCAGCGTCATGGTCGCAAGGAACATGCTCAGCACATTCGAGAAGGCGGTCTGCGATTGCACGCCTTCGTCTTCGCTGACGCCAGTCTGGTGGGCAATGATCTGTTGATAGACGTCGGTGAGCCGCTCTTCGATTTTTTCGATACTATCCGAGCGGGCGACCAGTGTTTTCTCGGGGATGATCGAGGCTTTAAGACGATCAACGTCAGCAAAGGTTTCCGGATCCAGCCCAAGCGCTTCGATCCTGTCTGAGGTGACAGGATGTGTGTCGGTGGGGTGGGGAACTTCCCGTTCCATACCGAGAACTGCAAGCCCGGAAATTTTGTCATGGTCGATGTCATATCGCGTCCGATCGACGAAATTACGCGAGAGGTTTCGAGAGAACCGGCCGCGTCCGACCCTCGCAACCATCTCGTCAAATTCGGCACTCCAGATCGCGGACAGAACCGAGACTTTCATCAAGGCGTCGCTCAACGCTTCGGGTGATCCGGCTTCGGCGCCAAATTTGTCCGCGCGGATTTCGCGCTCGCGGCTAATCCGTCCGGAGGCGCGCGAAAATGTATCAAGCACAAAGCCGAGTATATAGCTTGAAGGTAGGGTAAGCGGGCCGAGCCTATTGTCTTCGCCGCGCAACTTGCCAAGCGCGGTATGGAGGCCGCGATAGACGGGGGCAAACCGTTTTGAAAAGGTTGTGTCCGCGCCAGAGAAGTGGGCGAGTTCGTGCCCGATCACCGAGGTGATCTCGGCTTCACTCAGCATGCGCAATAGCGGCAAAGACAGATACAGCGTTTCGCCCTTCATCGGGCTCTTCTCGAATGGCGTGCGGACATGGGCCGAGGTTGCAAAAAAGGTTGCATCCAGTCCGAGTACAATATGGGTTGGCGGTTTGGTTTTGAGCTTACGGCAGAGCGCCGCCACGACGCGGTGAATATGTGGAGCGTCGATCGGTCGGATGGCCAGTCCGACCACGGTCGTTTCAGCGCGGCGGAACATGTTGAGGGCGCTTATAATAACGCCTGAACCTGCGCCGATGGCCATGACCGATACAGCGATCACGAGGATCGGGTGAACGGTCCCGAGAAAGTGTCCTTCAAGAATATAGATGCTTCCTGCGAGGAGAAGTCCTTGGGCGACAGCTACGAGGCCGCAAACAAGCAATGCAATAAAGGCAACGGGAGGGAAGGCGAGCGCGAGCGCTGACCGATGCCAGCCTGTCAGGATCGCAGCGAGTTTGACGGCAATTAGCAAAGATACGCCGACTAGCGCTGTCGCTATGGCAGCCCAGCCGAGCCAAAGGGCATCAGATTGGCAAATTGCATCTGCGCTCGGGTCTTTCAGGCAGCTAGAGTATAGGAATGCCAGATCGGAAGGATCTTTTAGCCCAGCATCCCAAAACGGAAGTATCGCGACACCCAGCGTCAGTAAGGGGATCAATAACACTGCCATCAAGACCGTGAAAAACTTCATACCCATTCCTCCCAATTATAAGGAAGTGGACATTTGGAAGTCCGTCAAGTTGTTATGGCATCACGATTATCTGGGGTAAGGGTCAGCTCGACTCGATTGGACGGAGGACAACTGGCATCCAAGTATAGCCCTTTACGAAGCCGCTCGGGGTAAAGTTCGGCTCGGCGAGAACTTCGATGTCGGAGAATCTTTTCAGCGCTTCTTCCCACAAGACCTGCAATTGTAGCTCGGCGAGCCGGTTACCGACGCAGCGGTGAATACCGAATCCGAATGAGAGATGCTGGCGCACATTCGGTCGCTCGATCCAGAAGTCATTCGGGCGGTCGAAGTGTCGCTCGTCACGATTGCCCGAGGCATACCACATCGCAATCTGATCGCCTTTCTTGATTGTCTGTCCATGCATTTCGACATCTTCAAGGGCGGTACGGCGCATAAAGGCGAGGGGGGTCTGCCATCGAATCGTCTCGGAGACAAAGGCAGGGATCAGGCTGTGATCTGCTTTGAGAATATCGAACTGTTCGCGGAACTTGTTCAGCGCATAAACGCCGCCCGTCATCGAGTTACGGGTGGTGTCATTGCCGCCAACGATGAGCAGAATGACATTCCCAAGCAGCTCCATCGGCACCATGTCTTTGGTTTTTTCGCCATGGGCCAGAAGGCTCATGAGATCATTCGCTTTCGGGTTTGCTTTGCGATCTTGGAAAATCGTCATGAACTCGGTGAGGCATTCCATCATCTCACGGCGCCATTGTTCTTCGCCGCCCGGGCAAATATCCGGATTGTTCATATTGGTGACAACATCCGACCAACGGGTCAGCTTGCGCCGGTCCTCGAACGGGAAGTCAAACAGGGTCGCAAGCATCATTGTGGTAAGTTCGATTGAGACCGTGTCGACCCAGTCAAAAGGTTCGTTGACGGGCAAACTGTCGAGCAGGTCTTGCGTCCGTTTCCGGATCAGCGGTTCAAAGACTTTCAAATTCGGTGGGCCAACGGCGGGTTGGACAGTTTTGCGTTGTACCCCGTGGCGGGGCTCGTCCATGGCGATAAACATAGGCATTTCGAAATCTTCGATTGGCTCGCCCAATGTGATGCCGCCATGCTCCCAAGAGGACGAGAAGCGCGTGTGGTCGATATCGACCTTCATAATGTCTTCATAGCGGGTGACCGACCAGTAGCCGCCAACGAAACTATCTTCGCACCAGTGCAGAGGGGCTTCATTCCGCATCCGCTCAAACCGGTCCCAATATCCGACCCGGCGCCATAGCTCTGGATCAACTATATCGATGTCTTCAAGTTTCAGCTCGGAGGCAGGCGGGATAGGGGCATCGAACTGAAGTTGGTTGGGATGCAGCGGGTCGCGCGGGGTCGGCTGCGGGCGCTCAAGTGGGTCGGTTTTGAGGGTGTGTGCTGTATCCGCCATGATGTGTGTCCTCGATTGCCTGCTAAATGTATCAGTTATTATTTAGCACATCACGCAACAAAAAACTATGACGCATGTGTCACGTTTTCCTAATTTCTCTATAAAAGCCGAGCATTCGCGCCCGTATCGGGGATTATATGGCCGCGCCAATTCGCGCGCGGTGGAGCGCGGCACGTAAGCGGTTCGCCGTATTGGTACGCTCGGCAGGGGTGAGAAAGCGCCCAATCACGAAGACGCGGTTGCCATATGCAATGTGCAAATGCGTGTGCAGCGTGGTCGGCACTTGCAATTCAATACGGACAAATGCGGTGGGTAGGTCGGCCGTTTTGTCGTCTTTGCCCCTTTGTTGATGCCAAAGGCGGAGATAGTCGGAATCAATACGGATATATGTCACCTGCTCCTGTGCGCGGAAACTGAATTTGAAGGCGAGCCAAATCGCAAGCATATCGAGACCGAAAAAGCCAAAGACCGGCCATGCGCCAAGTGTCAGATAGAGAATTCCGCCAGCAAAGCTGAATATACCAACGAGGGTCATGACGATCACAAAGGCGCGCGGGCTCAGTGATGCATTGGGCCGCAAGGCCTCGTCCAGATATATCATCGGTTCTTCGCTGCTCATGAACATATCTATAATCGCAGTGATGGAGAAGTCGAAGCGCTCTTGCGTCGCGGGCTTTGCCGGTTACAAGTTCGGGGCATGACATCAAAGCCTGCCTCCAAACCGCGCAAGAAGAAGCGTCGTCGTCCGGTTTTCAAGCTGGACAAAGCCACAGAACTCTATGCAGCTTTGGCGAAAGATCGGCCAGATCCTCATACCGAGCTGGAATTTACCTCGCCATATACGCTGGTTGTGGCGGTCGCGCTTTCCGCGCAAGCGACGGATGTCGGTGTCAATAAAGCCACACGGGGGCTGTTTGCTGCAGCGGACACGCCTGAAAAGATGCTCGCACTTGGGTTAGAGGGGGTCGAGGCGCACGTAAAAACTATAGGATTGTGGCGGAACAAGTCGAAAAACGTGATCGCGCTATCGCAAATGTTGCTGGACGATTTCGGAGGGGTGGTCCCTCAAACCCGCGAAGAACTGATACGATTGCCCGGCGTCGGACGCAAAACAGCAAATGTCGTGCTGAATGAGGCATTTGGACAGCCAACGATTGCTGTTGATACCCATATCTTCCGCGTTTCAAATCGCACGGGGCTCGCGCCGGGTAAAACTCCTGACGAGGTTGAAGCCCAATTGGAGCGAGCAACACCAGATAGTTATAAGCTGGGCGCACATCACTGGTTGATCTTGCATGGCCGCTACACCTGTGTTGCGCGCAAGCCTAAATGCTGGGACTGCAGTATTTCTCACCTTTGCGGATTCAAGACGAAAACCCTAGATCCAACAAAAACATCGGGTCTGGGGCCAAAATAGCTATATTATTCAATTGTCCGAGGCGGCGTCCATACTAACCGCTTCAGACATGCTTTGCCCAGATCACACCCGTGTCAATCGCGGTCATCTAATCTTGATTTCATTTGCTTTAGTGAATATCCATTGGATATGATATGTAATACGGCGGTGTCACAATTGGCCCAGTTCGGTCCAAGACCATGGCGCTTTGATATGCTGGGTTGAGTGTAGTTTGGTCGGAGAGATTTAGTATGACTGGTCGTACCCCGATCGAGAGTGGCCTAGATTTGCGACACGGAGATTTCGCAACTCTGACGGACGCGCTCGATTATGCGGCAAAAGGCAAAACAGGCCTCAATTTCTATTCGACAAATGGAACGCTGGAAACGGCTCTATCCTATCGCGAATTGCGCGATGATGCGATCGAATTGGCGAAGCGGCTTGTAAATGTTGCGCCCAAGAACGCGCTGATTGGCCTTATCGCTGAAACGAGCGTTGCGTTTGCTCGCGCATTTTACGCCTGCCAATATGCTGGCCTCGTGCCGGTGCCGGTTCCAATGCCTGCAGCGATGGGTGGACGCGAAAGCTATATCCATCAGCTCAGGCAAATGCTCGGCGACGCCAAGGTCGCCGCTTTGCTAGCACCGACGCATATGATTGATATCTCGACCGAAGCCTTATCGCCGATCCAAGTGCCCATTTTTGATATGACAGATCTGGATCTAGCTGATGGTGCGGTTGAGGCTGGCGGCTCTAGCGAATTAAGGCCGTTTGACGCGGACGATCTTTGCTACATCCAATATTCGTCAGGCAGCACGAATGCGCCCAAAGGTGTGATCGGATCACAAAGATCGGTGACAGCAAATTGCCAAGCCATCATCACGCATGGTTTGAAAGTGCGAGGAGGGGACCGTGCCGTGTCATGGTTGCCGCTTTATCACGATATGGGGCTGATCGGATTTTTCGTGGCACCTATGATGGCTCAGCTCTCTATCGATCTTTTGGCATCATCCAGTTTCGCCCGCAGGCCACTAACTTGGTTGACCTTGATTTCCGAGAACCGCGGCACGCTGAGCTATAGCCCGACCTTTGGCTATGAACTGGCCGTCAAGCGGTGGCGGAATGACCGAGAGCTCGACCTTTCTTGCTGGAGAGCGGCAGGCATTGGCGGCGATATGGTGCGCTCGAATGCGCTTGAGGCATTTTTCGATACATTCAAAGAGCACGGATTTTCCGATAAGGCGTTCGTGCCAAGCTACGGAATGGCCGAGGCGACGCTAGCGCTTGCCTTTGCTCCCTTGGGCACGGGTGCTGTTGCCGACGAAATTGACAATGACCGGCTGGGGCGTTCGGGTGAAGCTATTCCCGCGAGTGACATTACGCAAGCGGCTGCCAGACGAACCTTTATGCTGTGCGGCGAGATACTACCAGGTCACAAGATGGAGGTGCGCGGGCGCGATGGGCAGGCGCTCGGGGATCGTATGGTCGGTGATATCTGCGTTTATGGACCGTCGATTAGCCCTGGATATTACGAGAATGAAGAGGCGACAAAAGCTGCGCTGACGCCAGACGGATGGCTGCACACTGGTGACTTGGGTTATATGCTCGATGGGCAAATCGTGATTACCGGACGGTCCAAAGATCTCATCATTACGCATGGGCGCAATATCTGGCCGCAAGATCTCGAATGGGCGGTGGAGGGCGCGGTGAGCGGGCGCATTGGACGAACCGCAGCCTTCCCCGTGACCAATGATAACGGCTCGGACGAGATCATCCTTTTGGTTGAATGCCGGTCACGCAAGCCGGAAAATCTCTCGATACTCTATACGGAAGCTAAGGCAGCAGCGCGCTTGGCGGCCAATACGAACGTACATGTCGGGCTTGTGCCGCTATCGAGTTTGATCGTGACATCATCTGGAAAGATTTCTAGAGCACGGGCAAGACAGAAATACCTTGGCGGCGGATTCGAAGATTTGGCTGCCGCAGAACTTGGGGCAAACTCAGAAAAATTATCTGCGACCAGCGGACTTTCTGAAATCAGATGACGGATAAACCTCTTATTGCTGTGACGGGCGGCACCGGCTTTGTCGGGCGTTCGGTTCTCTCGATTTTGGTACAGAAGGGATACAAGGTACGTGCATTGACGCGGAAACCGCGCGAGAGTGCGGAGGTCATCTGGGTGCAAGGGGACTTGGACAATGCCGAATCACTTGAAAGATTAGCCGCGGGCGCAGACGCTTTTATCCACATTGCCGGGCTGACCAAGGCGCCCCATATTAGCAAATTGCTGAAAGTTAATTCCCATGGCGCCGGCCTAGCTGCCAGTATTACGCGTGCGGCAAACGTCCGGCGGTTTATACTTGTTTCGTCTATTGCCGCGCGTGAACCGCAATTATCTGACTATGCATATTCTAAACGCGCAGGGGAGCGAGCGGTGGCGGCCGCTTCAGGAGATATGGAGCTGGTAATTGTGCGTCCACCAGCCATTTTGGGGCCAG
>JBDVDE010000100.1:0-7870 GCA_039942135.1 Hyphomonadaceae bacterium | reverse complement strand
AAGATGCCACTTGTTGTTGGGCTTGGGCCGGTCCCGGCGAATGCAACGCGCGAAGTGCCGGCCAAACCGGTTCACCCAGTTGCGGATCGTTTCCCGGCTGACACCGATGCCCCGCTCCGCCAGAAGATCTTCAACATCGGCCGTACTCAGCGCAAAGCGATGATACGCCCAAACCGCGTAGGAAATGATCGACCTGGGAAAACGGAAGCCCTTCAGGCGCGGAAAATCAGAACTCTCAATCATCAAAGCGATATACCAGCGCTGAGCCCTGTCAACAACTTGGCAATCCCAGCGCCAGCACCGCAGACAGCGCAGTCGTGCCCTCCACCAAAATGCGCCGACCATCTGACAGCGCGATGTCAACGCGCTGTGCCGTAACCAGACCACTCGAAACGGGTGGTGAAAAGCGAGCCATGGGCGTTGACGAAACGCCTGCAACCTCAATCGGGAAAAAGGCCGCTTCCTCGCCCTCTGGCAGTCCCATGTCCGGATCCTCCGGCGAAAGCCGGGGATCGCGCAGCCATTTGTGGATCAGGTTGGTATTCATCGAATACCGCCGCGCCACATGCGCAACCGAAACACCCGATACACGCGCCTGAGCACAGATCGAACGCTTCTCATCAACTGACCAAACACGCCTCTTCTGGCCTTTCTTGCTCGCCATCGCCCACCTCAAGATGTCCACTATCGATGGTGGACATCTAGCAGCCAAACCATCGCAACGTCAGAGCGGTAGAACCGGACGCTTACCCTTATGATGAATTGATATAATTTTCGCCACGGTTTGTGCCTGTGGCTACAGGCTTTTCGATCGGGCTTGCCGACATTTTTGCGCAATGAAACCGCCGCCTATTTTCCGTGGATCGGCCTGGAGAGTTTGGCACCGGGATTAATTTAAGGCGGTTGGCCGTGTCAATTGACACAGTCGCGCCGGTTGTTTTTTTCTAGGTGGGGTACCGGCAATAGTGGTTCGTATTGGTTTCCCGCCGGTTCGAACTCCCGTTGCCAGCAGTATCAGCAAGGAGGAAACACCATGAGAAATCCCCCGACAGGGCGCGGCCTGGTCGGTCGGGCCGTTGATATTGTAGTGGCTTACGTGAGCAACAACCCGGTCGACGCCACCCACCTGACGGGGCTGATCGGCTCCGTTCATGAGACCCTGCGGACGGCGAGCGGCGCGTCTTTGAACCGGGCATGCCGAGAACCGGCTGTCGACGTCGACAAATCGGTGTGCCAGGACTACATCGTCTGCTTGGAGGACGGTCAGCACTTCAAGTCCCTCAGACGTCATCTGCGGGTAACCTACAATCTGACGCCGGAAGAGTATCGGAAAAAGGGGGCTCTGCCGGAGGACTACCCGCTTGTCGCCCCAGGCTATGCGGACGACAGCTCGAGCGAGGACATGGAAGCGCGTCTCGACGAGGTTCTTTTCTCTTCGGTCAGCGCTCGAACCTTTTTTGCGCAAGTTTGCGCCAGTCCGCAGCTGATGACAGATGCGATCACACTGGCGAACAGGAACTTGACCGAGGCCCCCGACGCTGCGCAGGTGTCTGGCCCATCGGTTTCCGGCGCGGGCGGTAGCGGCCGCGAGCGTCATAGCGGAATTGCTGTCGGGGCCGTCCCGCAAAAACCTTCCGATACTGCCACTCTTCCTGCGTCGGCCGATCTGCGACAGGCAGAGCAGATCGCAGATCGCACCGGAGTGGCGCTTCCTGACAAGGCGTCGCGTGATGCGACCGTCCTTGCCGCGTGGATCCGGGCACATGAGCCGACAACACGGAACCAGATGAACTGGATCACCAAGTTGGTGGAACGGCGCAAGATCGCGCCCCCTGAAGGCTATCCTGACCAGGTAACCGCTTTGCAAGCCAAAACGTTTCTCGGCAGACAACTTGGCGCAAGACGCAGACGGGGAAACGACCCCCGGGCCGTTAGGCCCGAACGTGCAGAAACGGACAGCGAAAAGAACAAAGCGTGATACTGAGTGTTTTCGGGGCCAAAATGCGCCACGAGTGTGCTGAATGATACTCCTTAGCGAGTGGGCACAATCTATGGTTATCTCCCTATCCGCGCATGCAGCCCGGGTAGTGCTTAAGGCGTCGAAAGACGTTTAAGTTGCACATCCTCACTATGCTTACCAGCCTGGTAAGCGGCACCGTGTTGCGCAAATCATCAGGCGGCATGCAGCGGCCCCCTTACCCAGAATTTTGGCATCATGAGATACGCTCGAGCGTCGGACGTCCGAGGGAAGTCATTTTGCCCGGAACCGAGACGCCAATCCGGCTCTCGGTTCTCTGATTTTTCAGGGTGCGTGATCTTAACCGGTGGCTTCATGAGCGAAGTGCAACGTTTTCATTGAAACGGATTAATGCAACAAAGTGCCGTCAGCCGATCAACCCGTTATCACTGCGTTTGATCGCGATCACAGAGGATCGCGGGAGAAGGGCGCCGTCTGGCCAATTGGAGCCAGGATGTTGGATGCCGACAAACATCGTACGGTTGTCCGTGGACCAGCACAATCCGGTTACTTCGCAGCCGTTCGGACCGGTCATGAACCGGACAATCTCCCCCGTAGCCGGATCACCGGCCAGCATCTGGTTGTTACCCATGCCGACATAGTCGCCCTCATTGCTGTCTTCGCCATCGGTCTGTATCCAGACGATACCGCTGGTATCGAAAGCCATGCCGTCGGGTGAATTGAACAGATTGCCTTTGTTGATGTTTTCTGAACCGGCGTAAGTGTTGCTGTGAACGGTTGGATTGCCGGCCATCACGTAGAGATCCCAGTCGAAGTTCGTGGAGGCGTGATCATCGTCGTGCGGATACCAGCGGACGATCTGGCCGTAGTTGTTGGTCTCACGCGGGTTTGGCCCGCCGACAGGCGTTTCGTCGCCGCCGGCATTGGACTTGACGCCCCGATTTTTGTTGTTCGTCAGGGAACAATAGGCTTCGATGGCATGCGGATTGGTGGCCACCCATTCTGGGCGGTCCATTGTGGTCGCCCCCACTTTAGATGCGCCCATGCGTGTATGGATTAATAACTCGGCCAGAGGCATGCCTGTGGTATCAGGTGTCAAAGCCAGCCATTCGCCGACCTGATCGTCGTCGAATTTCGCAGCATAGAGCGTGCCATCGTCGAGCAGCCCTTCGGTCGGCCCGCCGGCCACATAAGTACCGTTCGAGACGAATTTGTAGAGGTATTCGCCGCGTTCGTCGTCTCCCATATAAACGACCACCCGTCCCTCCCGCGACAGGACCACTTCCGCGTTCTCATGCTTGAAACGGCCCAAAGCGGTGCGCTTGACAGGTGTGCTGTCTGGATCGGTCGGGTCGATCTCGACAACCCAGCCGAAACGGTGAGGTTCATTGGGGTTCTTCGAGAAGTCGAAGCGGGAATCGAACCGCTCGTATCCGTAGACGCTTTCGTTTGCGTTGCCGTAGCGGTCGTAGCCTTCGGGCCGCACGATCGGCTTGTGCTCCTGCGCCGTTTCGGTGGTGCCGAAATAAGTGTTGAAGTTCTCCTCGCAGGTCAGATAGGTGCCCCACGGGGTCTTGCCGGCGCCGCAATTGTTCATGGTGCCAAGTGAGCTGGTGCCTGTCGGATCGGCCTCCGTCTTCAGGAGGTTGTGGCCGGCTGCCGGGCCGGTGATCTTCATCGGCGTGTTGTGGTGAATGCGGCGGTTGAATGGACTGTCTAGAACAATGGACCAGCTCCCGTTGCGCTCGGTAATCTCGATCACGGAAACGCCCTGCATATTCTGCAGTTTCTGCACATCTTCGGCGCTTTCGGTCTTACCGCTGGTCTGCGGTAGGTTGACCTTCGGATTAGCGTATTCATGATTGATCGCCAGAAGCTGGTGACCGTTATAGTAGAAGCTTTCCATGCCGTCGGTGTTTTCGCCGAAGACCTTTTCGGACGCCTCGAGCGTCACGCCGATATCCGAGACGAAGTCATCGACGCCAGAAAAGAGCGGGTCGCCCCAGCGGGCGAGCAGTTTCCATTCATAGCCTTGCGGCACATGCACGGTACCGTCCGTCTGAGCTGCGATCGGCGTGAAGGAGAAGCGCGAGGGGGGCTGGGCGTTCGCGGTAACAGGAGGCAGAACGCCGGCACCCATTGCGGCGGCGCCCGAACCAAAGGCAAGCACACCGCCGAGAAAACCGCGTCGGGAGATTGCTCGCTCGACGACGCGATCGAATTCATTTTCTTCTGCTCTGGGGAAGTTGAGTTCGTCAAGTTCGTCGAATGACAGGTCTAAAAGGTCGAGGTGGTGTTTTCGGACCATTATGGCTCCTTTCGGCTTCCGTTGAAGCGGATCAACGCTGCGCATCTGAATGAATTTGATTGGGGGCTAGGTATAGCAATGTCATTCTCACGCGCTTTTTTTGACGCGCATCCAAAACCCGGATTTGCGGGGGTGGTTTTTCTTTAGGCTCGAGAGGTATGTCGCGTGATCGACGACCCCATGGAGTTTCGGGGACTCCGCATCTGTGGCCAGGAGGGTTAGTTTCGCCAGGTATTTCGCGCCGTGCGAATAGGCCTTTGAACGGGCGCGATCGAGAATGTCGTCCAGAAGCGCCCGGTAGAGGATCGTCGCGGCCCGTGGGTAATCGTGTTCCAGAAGTTTCGCCACTTTGGGGAGAATATGCCAATCGCCACCATCCCAGCTGTGCGGATGCGCTTCGATAAGTTTTGCGGCCAGATCCAGACGAGGCCAATCGAGAAAGAATTGCAGTGCAACCTCGGGCTTTGCTGTTTCGAGCGCCAAAATATGCGCGCGTTCTTCCGCTTCGATGTCCTCGAAATCCGGCAACTGTTTGAGGTATTCTCGCAGGATGCCGGCGGATAGAATCGCTTCGAAACAACGCCAGCGCAAAACTTGTGCAGCAGATTTCTCGCCGAGGGCATCAAGAATACGCGCTTCCAAAGAAACACGCTTAGGTGACAAGGCTTCGTCGAAGGCACGCGGCCCCGGTTTGCGTACCCAGTCGAGTGCATCGCTAGCGTGCCCAGC
Organism: Hyphomonadaceae bacterium; assembly: GCA_039942135.1. GTDB lineage: Bacteria > Pseudomonadota > Alphaproteobacteria > Caulobacterales > Hyphomonadaceae > CALLCD01. The sequence continues at coordinate 2,855 of JBDVDE010000100.1, read as the reverse complement.
CTTCAAAAGATGGGCCGCTATTCCAAGCGGACGTTGCATATGCCGTGGCTTTTGTTCCTCCAATGCGACAAGCAGATCAAGATCACCGCGTGCAATGGCGATTGTCTGACGCATCCCAGCCCATTGGAACGTCATAGTGTCGAACCAATTATCAGGCCTGTTGTTTTTCTCTTCGGCGAGCCGGTCCGCGATTGCTTGTTGCAGATTACCGTCCCACTGGCTCAGCGTTTCTTGCGGCAAATGCGGTGCGACAACGACCGTCAAGTCAGAGAGATATCCGTGTGTGCTTTCGCCAAGCGATGACATAATCCTGTCCGGTAACAGGTTGGCCTCGGGCCCGGACAGCGTCTGCACCAAGACCCCGACCGCTTTTATCGCCTGATAATAGACATCCTGAACATAACCAGAGGAATCGTCTATCCGCTCGAAGAGCCGTTCGTGCGTGGCGATAAAGCGCAACAAACGGTCGACAGCCAATGCGGGAGCGACAGGTCCCAGCTCAGAACCGATTGTCTCTATCAAGCTACGTAAGTCGTCGCGGAAAACACGCGCCTTGTCCCATTCGATAAAGCTTTTGCCACGCTCCAACCCGGAAATTCGTCGGTCAATCAGCTTCGCGATCGCCTCGGGTCCAGACTTCCCTGCCAGCGCGGCCTTTACCAGTCGCCGGAAACCGGCATTGCGCTCCGCCTCTGCCAGTATAATCTGTGCGAGCTTTTCAGCACCGAGCTCAGCAAGCTTGCTAATAGAAAGTGTGGATTTGCGAGCCAACTTGCGGACCTAACTTCTGGACGAACGGATCCAATCTCTTGCCCTAAACGCGCCCGCGGGGCAAGAACTGACACCACCACCGAATGCCTGTCATGCGCGACATACGAATTACGGGTTTATCCTGCCGCAGGACACGAATCGGATCAGTCACCAAATGGGGACATTGCCGACTTTAAAGAGGCCATACGCAAAAGGCCCGGAGAGCTTGAGGCCAGTTTTGGACTTGCGCAACAACATCATTTTTTCTGTTTCTTGAAAAAAGAAACCCGCCGACGAGCGACGGGTCGCTTACCAAACCAGTAAGCATAGTAGGGATGTGCAACATATGAGTCCTTATGAAGACTATCCAAGCTGCGTACTACAGGGTACATAAAAACTTTAGCCTGCACGTTCTCACCGTGGAGTGTCATTCAGCACGCTCACATCAGATCCGACAGGTTTCTGTATTTTTGTTGTGGTGGTCTGGCTGCGGTAATCCCGGCCCAGAGCGCCTCACGGGCTTAGGTGCTGGCTTTCGGAAAAGCTCTATTGCATGCGACAAACCGCTTGACCGGATAGAGGGCGCACCCGCGACCTACGCTTCAACCCCTCCTGGGGACCAAACGGAGAAAGCCGGTGCATCTTGAGACTTGTGACAGTCGGCACAGGTGTCGGGGCCGATTGCCGACTAGATTGCTTTTACCGGCAAGAGATTGGCCGGGAAACAGAGTAACAGAAGGCAATTGTTGGAAGTCACAAAAGCAGTTTTCAGAAAGTCTTTGCGATCGACGCCGTTGAGACCTCCTCCCTCTAGGCGGTGTCGATTGCCCATAGGCCGGCAGTGCAAGTCAGCACTGCCGGCCATTTTTTTGCCCGCGTCCGGTCAGGCGGATGAGAGGCATCAGGCGGCATAGCCACGGCGGCTTTTTCGGGTGACGAGATCGCGCATGGAGTCGAGGGCGCGGCCCGGGGAGGCAAAAACGTCCCGGCGCAGGCGGCTAGTGTGGCCAATTCTCCCCCATTCCCTGCTGAGCTCCCACTCACCGAAAAGGTTCCGCTGAACGGACATGCCGTAATAGCGCCACTTGTTGCGGCTCGGGTCGATACACCGCATATGCACGGTCGTCGGGAACAGATCGAGTTGCATGGGCGTTGCCGCATCTTTCATCCGGTTGCAGTGATTTTATCACCCGTCCGGACCATACAGAATGGTTGCGGCACGTTTTGCACAGCTTCGCAATGCGCGACATCAGAAACAGGGAGAACAGACTTGATAAATTTCTGTCAACTCGGGAGTATTGACGAGTTTTATTTTATTCATCTGAATAAAACCGTCATGCATCTGGAGATGTCCTCCAGGCACCGACCTCTTCCCTCACGGACAACCTTGCAGGAACCTTCATGAGCGACAATCCGACAGCCGCCGATCTGGTTCACCTCACCGTCGATATCGTATCGGCCTATGTCAGCAACAACACGATCGCAGCGACAGAGCTGACCGGCCTGATCGGTACGATTCACAGCGCACTGCGCTCCAGCGTCGACGCGGCCGCATCCACTCCGGAAGAGCCGCCGCAGCCGGCCGTGCCGATCAAGAAGTCGGTGCAGAAGGACTATATCATCTGCCTTGAAGACGGAAAGAAGTTCAAATCGCTGAAACGGCATCTGCGCACGCACTACGATTTGAGCCCTGACGAATACCGGGCCAAATGGCAGCTTGATGCGGATTATCCGATGGTTGCGCCGAATTATGCGGCAGCCCGCTCGGAGCTTGCGCGGAAAATGGGACTGGGACAGAAGCGAAAACGCGCAAAATAAACGGATACCGCCCGCTCCATCGGCTTGCATGCCCTGCAAGCGGCTCAATCGCGGGTATTGTCAGCTCCTGATGGGGGATTGCCAACTTGTTTTGTTGGGCCCGCAAGGAGCCCTACTTTGGACGGATTTCAGGCGTTCATCTCGCTGGTGTAGTCGTTCCATAAGCCGAATGCATCAGCCCTTGCACGCCGGTATGAGGCGGCCGGCAGAGTATATCGACGCGGCCGGAAGACCGTGTTGATCTGATCGTGGGCAGGCAGAAACCGCTGCGCTTGGCGGGGCGATTT
>JBDVDE010000099.1:0-24871 GCA_039942135.1 Hyphomonadaceae bacterium | reverse complement strand
CCGGTCGACGCTTGGTCCTTCTTTGCCGCGCAAGCGGTGGATGTCTTCAACGATAGCTGGCTTGGTAGAGGCTTGTGTCGGTTGGGCGAGCCTGTCGCTACCCTCGCCGCCGGCCACGTCGCTACCGCCAACGCCCGCCACGGCGCTGCCGGGGGCTGTGCGGCGCATTGTCTCGTCGGCTTCCCTCTGCGCTGCCGCCACGCGCGCGGCAAAGTCTGCATCGCTTTCACCGGCCACGGTTGCCGGGGCGGCGTTGGCTGGCGCTGTGGGCTGCTGTGTGGGCTGTGGTGCGACCGACGGTGCCAAGGCACCAAGGCTCAACTCAGGGCGCGGCGGGACCGCGGCATATCGCTGCTGTGGCGCTGCGGGGTCTTCCCCGACGGTCGTGCCGATGGGATAGGCGTTGCCCTGCCCGCTTTGGCCCGGTGCCGGAACTTGACCGGCCCCGCCCGGTGTCGCGCCAAGCCCGCCCAATTGCTCGGAAATCTCAATCAACTTGGCGCGTTCTTCAGCTTCACGCGCGTCTTTCTCTGCGCGTTTTGCAGCCGCGTACTCATACTCACTCATTTGGTTTTCATGAGTAGCGGCAGCGCGCGCTTCGCGACTATCGCGGAGGCCAGCCATCTGCGCATACTGATCCATCAGTGCGCCGTGCTTTTCCTTGGCCAGCTTGTCCAAGCGCTCCTGACGTTCACGGTCGAGCCTTCGATCTTCCTTTCCGTCGCGCCAATCTCTACCTTTGAAATATCCGTCTACGAAGCCGGTGACTGCTGATACCATGGTTCTATCTCCTTAGCCTCAGACGGCGCCCAAAGCGCGCGGCTGCAAGCCGTATCCGTTCTTCTCAAAGTTTGCGATGGCCGCGTCTAGCTGGCTGTCTGGGACGTGCTTGAACCCTTCCCACTCAGCCCTCATGGCGGCGCGCTTGGCCGCTGGTGACTTGGCGTTGATAAGACGCTGCTTGGCGAGGTGGTTCACCATAGCGGTTTGGGTGTTCGCGTCGAAAACCGTATCATCGGGCAAGCCCATTGCCTTTGCGGTGTTGCGCATGGTCGTGCCGACGATCTGACCGAACCCCATTGGCGTTGCCACACGGCCAACCTTGTCCTTAACCCACTGTCCATATTCCCCATCGGGCCGGGAGAACTCGCGCAACTCGGCCAAGGTCATTTTGGACACGTCGACGCCATCGAAGCGCCCGCCGCGCTGGCTGTGGCCGAATAGGGTGCTGGGATCGCCTGCGCCCTCATGCTTGCGCAGAAGGCCCGCAATGGTCAGATCGCCACCAGCAACGCTCGCAGGGGCTGCACGGCCATACCCGCCGCTTGTGTTGAGCGTGTCGTTACCAGCACCGCCCGCAAGCTCGTCGTCACCCATGGGGATGAACGGCGGTGTGCCCGTGCCGTCGTATCCGCCTTGTGAACTGGCCGGGGGGATTGCTCCCATGCTTTGAAGCACGTCGAGGTATTTATCCTGACGCGCATTTTCCTCAGAGCGCAGCTTGGTATCCTCTTTGCGCGCCGTGGCACGATCTAGCCCTTCACTGAAACCCCCAAAGAAACCGCCGCTCATTTCGACTTCCCTTTCGCCAGCTTGTCGACCTTCTTGTCGAGTTCTTGCACCGCGCCCAAGGTCACGCCCATCATGGAAATAGGGTCGATGGTCTTGCCATCCCCCTTGCCCGTGGCCTTGGCGAAGTCTTCCGCGTAGGGGCCGATATGCTCGCCGCTGTCGGCAACCCCATCTTTGTACTTCCACTTCTCGACCGGCATCTTGCGGATCGCGCCCAAGCTACCCTTAGCGGGCCGTTTATCCTCTTTGACATCCTTAGAGGACATCATGGGGAGCAAGGTGGCCCCGAGGTTTGAGGCTCCCGCGATAGAGCCAAGTGCATTGCCCACGCCGTTCCACATTTTCTGATTGCCACTCCATGCACTCATCTGTGCGTCGTGCTGAGCGCCCAGGATGCTTGCCTGCTGGCCATATCCCTTCATTGCCCCACCGAACCCGGACTGTGCAGCACCGTTCGAGATCCCCATAGCTGTTCCGGGGTTTACCGCCATACCTTTGCCCATGTTGATGGCATTGGCTCGCATACCGTCTGCTTTAGCTTCATCCTGAAGGATAGATTGTCGACGGCCCATGTTGGCCGCACCGGCGGTGGCCAGTGCCTCGGCAGAGCCGCGCGAAGATGCAAGGGCAGCATCGCGACCGGAATCGGGTCGAACGCCCATAGAGCGCAAGCGGCGGTTGTCCGCGTCCCGTTGCATGGAGAACTGCTGACGCACGTCGGCAACGGCCTCAGAGGCGCGTTGATCCGCGTTAAGCCCGATCTTTTCTTTGTCCTGGGCGGCCAGCGCGTCGGCGGCATATTCGGCCTCCAACGGCACAAAGTCCCGCTCATACCGCGCCCGATCATCGGCGGCCCACTTATTAGTGATCTCTGCCTGATCCTTCATGAAGGCCATCATTTCCTGGCCGGTTTCCGCTGACATCCGCGCCGCTTCGCCCATCTGCGGATCAGGTTTCGGTGCGCCGCCCCCGCTCATGCCAAGTCCTCCTTGTACTGCTCAAGAGTTTCGTGGTGGGTGAAGAACTGACGGACCTCCATGCTGACAGAGCGCATGTAGTCCCGCCCGCGCGTGAGGTAGATCACGAAGGCGATAAGCTCGGCGTACCAGTCGCGCAGGACATAGCTGAACACCTTGTCGTTCTCGCTACCCTGCTCAAGCTCGTTGGCATCGAGCCAAGCGTTGATGCCAGTAATCATCACCGCCGCAAGCTCGTTGCGGTAATTGGCAAAGAAGGGGTTGAGCGGCAATTCGGTCATAACTGCGAACAGGATGCGCGTCAGGTCGGCCTTTGTGACCTCCTTGTCGCCATCCCAAAGGTCGTCAATCACTTCGCAAAGGTCGAAGAATTGCAGCAGGAAGCCGACGGCTTGGTCATTGCCGACCCACTCGCGCAGTTTTCCGTCGCGCTTGTCGCGCCATTCGGGTGTGTCAAACGCAGGATGCGCAGGTATCGTGTCAGGCTGTGCCATCATAGTCTCCGTGGATAGACTTGGGCCGCACGTCCTGCGCGATATGACCTAATCGGCGGTCAATGACAGGACAATAGCATCTTCACCGCCTGTTACGCTAGGGCGTTTGCGATACTCGAAAGCGAAGCCTGCTTGGAGGCAAGCCACCTGACCGGCCACGTTGCGCTCAGGCAAGGTCGCATTGATCGCTTTCAGGTCCAGCATCTTCGGGTGAAAGGCGAGATGCTTGTATCCGTCGATCACCTCGGGCCGCATTGGGGCACCGATTGGGGCAAGATGCACCTCGGCCACGCCACCGGCGAAGTTTTGGAACACAGCGATGCAAGAAACCTCGTCGCTGTCCTCCATTGCTCCGAACGCGATAGCATCTTTGTGCCATCCCGGTGTGCCAGTGAGGTTCATGGCGGCTTCGAGCATGGCGTCTTGGTTGGCTTTGGTCAGTCTCAAAGGCATGGCAGAGCCCTTTCTCATTAGGTTGGTGGTTGCGGCCAAACTATCGCCGCTGGGTCTTCTGTTTGGTCTGTGATGTCGCGCAATGCTTGGCGATATTCACGCCACGCCTCCGCATCGACGGGAGTGTCTGGAAATTGCGTCCAGTCTGACGCTTGAAGCAGGCTTGCGCGCTGGTTGCGCACGATGCGCCACGCTTCCGCCAGATCGGCGCCCTGGATGATAGCGGCACGTTTCTTGATGATGCGCCCGTCAGCTGACACGCGCTGTGTCTTTCGGTCGGCCAGCCGCCCTACGATCATAGCCTGACCGTCTTTCAACGGATAAACCGTAGGGTCAGGCGCGGTGCCCATGGTGAAAATTTCACCCGATGCCTTATCATATATGATGAAGTCTTTACTCATCGTGCAACTCCGATACCGACAAGTATTGCTTCAGCTTGTATGCCGGAATTCTGACCTTTCCATTGGAGTGTGAAGTAGCTCTGACCTACGGGCAAATTGGAGGCGAGGATGCTTCCTGATGGGTAGTCATTGCCAAAAACCATTCCATCCCTTGAGAACAACGTCGAAGTGGAACCGCCCGAGTTTTGTTTCAAAAGCCTGAAGCCCCAAGTCGGAACGCCGGACGTATATCCCTGCGAAATGTTCCACATAAGAGCCACATCAGCGCCAGAGATAGGCATATCCACAATGATAAACGCAACGTCCTGCCAAGAATTATTCCCGGTTCTGGTTCCAAGGCCATAGGAAATTACGGGAACTGTCACCGCATTCTCACCGATTTTAAGGGTGTCGACGGAAAGATCCCCGATATTCGCTCTGGTGACGTATAGGTCTTGAGCGTGTACGCCCGCTGGAATGAATGCGCCATTTACCGTGCGCCCTGACGGGTAGACAGCGAAGGGCGTAAAGTCGCCCTGCCCACTGCTGTTCACGACACGCAAAGATGCATCGTTGATGATGAAGTCGCTGGTCGATTGGCCGTTGCGCAGCCTTGAGATCAGGCCAAACCCGCTCACATGGCCGTTATTATCGACCCGAACTCCATGGATAGCATCTATCCCATTCGTGGTGCTGGTTAAGGTGCTTATCGAAGTAGTATGTCCGTTCAGGGTGGTCTGAAAAGACTGCATACTCGCAGATATGGCGGAATCTGTTTCGGACTTGGTGTAATAGGTAGACTGCAAAGTTGCATTGATACCATTAATGTCGCTTTCAAGTGTGGTCTGCACTGTTGAAAGCGCGCTATCCGCCTGGGTGCGCGTGTAATAATTGTTTTGAAGTGTTGCGGACACATTGCCAATCTGCGTCTCCAGGTCGAGAGTAAGTGCGGCAATCGCCTGATCGTTTTCGGTGATCGTGTAGTAGTTTTCACTCAAGTTCGCACTGAGCGCACCGATCTGACTGTTGAAAGATATAGTTAGATCGGCGTCGGCCTGATCCAATCGATCAATCTCGGCATAGATAGCAGATACGTCCTGATCGGCCTGTTCAAATGACTTTTCGAATTCGGCAAGCAATGCCTTGGACTCTGTGTCGATCGCGGCAAATTGAGCCGCAATCTGTTCGCCTATGGTTCCGCCTGTAGAACCTGCGAACTTAGAGTCAGATCGAGCGGCAATCCCTCGCTCAATATTCTCAAGGTCTTTGAACCGCACGGCATGTTCGGACTTATCACCGCGCAACCCCGCCAGCACCTCGGCTTGGTTAAGGGTGCGTTCATCCAGCGGGCTGCGACGTTCAACCGGTGCCTGTGGGGCTCGGGGCGGCTCAGGGATAAGGGACACACCCTGCCAGGGATTGCTTTCATCAGCCATCAGTTACCCACCAATTCGGCAATGTCGCTGGCAAGGCTGATACCTGTTACCGCGGCATAGCCTTCGATCTCAATCTCCCACTTGTCCGCGGTGAAGCCACTAGGCAGACGTGTGGCGAAGTTCACGTCCGTGGTCGTGTGAACCAGATTGCCGTCCGCATAGATACGGATGGTACAGTCAGGATCGGTCGGGGTCGCCTTCGTGCCGGCCACGTCGTCTGTCTCTACAAGGAGGGCACCAAAGTTGTCATATCCCGGCAGGACGATACGACGCCCACGCCATGACTGCTTCTCGATGGTCGCCCCATTGCGCGGGTCGAACTCCTTAACCACTGCGTTGCCCTCGATGAAATAGAGCGAGCCAGTGTCGGGGTCGAAGTAGAGCAGGGTCGGCTCAATGTCGGCTTCGATGAAGAAGGGCTGCTCGCCGCTCAGGTCGATGATGCCGAACTTGCGCGGGCCGTTCGCTACCGGCTGGTAGGTAAAATGATACCGCCCGCCTCGCTGTGATGCCCGAATGCTCTGAGGCCGCATGGCGCGCCACTGTTCCTCGGTGAATAGGCGACGGCTCACCACCTCAGCCCCGCGCTGGCTGACAACCACAAGCCCCTCATAGGACGCATAGGCCACTGAATAGCCCATATCCACGATACTCGCGTCATTGAGGCACGGCAGAGTGCTTTCAAGCTTCTCCATAATCATCAGCGAAGGGTCGGAACCCTGCACCATGAACGGCGTCCCTTTGGTCAGGACGGCCACGAATGTACCGAATGCCCCAAGGCCAACGATGTCGGTGTCTGTCGTCATGCGGTATTTGATCGGCCAAGCATGGGGCTTATACGGCTCGCAAAACATAAGCTCACGCCCACGGAATGCCGCCATAAGCCCATTGGGCAGAGGTATCAGGCCGCGCGCATCGTCCTCCGGCGGGTTATAGTCCGTGCTGGGGATGGGCTCATTGAGTAACTGGTTGAAGTCGTCCTCTTGGACGCTTCCAGCCTGCCCAACGGTCAACTCAGTGAGGAAATAGAAATCTGTTGTACCTGAAATGCTTGTTTTGGATCGATAGACACGGATGCGGTTGATCCCGCGCCCGCTCTGCCCCGGCGCTGATACGCTGAAGGTAGCGGTGTCGGTCTTGCCGACTTTCAAAAGGGTCGATGCCGGGGCCGGTGCGCTTTCTTCATCGAACTCGGTCACATAGGTATAGGTGTAGGTGACGACTTCCTCGGTCGAGGAATAGTCGCCATCCTCGAACGGTGCCTTACTGACATCGGGGAACACCGAGAAAAAGTCTGTGATGGTCGCGCTGTTGAGGGGTCCATGGGTGCCAGCAACGTAGTTTTGCTCAAGTAGCAATCCAAAGCGCCCCGCTGCCCCAGATGGTCGACTGCGGTCGAGGCGGTAGACGCGAATCTTCAACGTGCCTTCCGGCAGGACCATATTGCTCAGGACTACCCGCTCGCCGTCGACGCGCACGATGTCCGCTGAAGGTGAGGCGATGGTCTCGCCCTTCTCCGTGATGGCGCTGTATCGATAGTCGAACGTCTCGGGAGGAAAATCAGGATTCTGAGGGTTCACATAGACTGTGGCCAGCGATGGCGCGTTTCCAACGTTCTGCGTTACCCGCGATACGGTAGCGGCCAAGATTGGTGGGTAGAGGGCGAGTTTGTAATCTGTTCCACCGACGCGCATCTTAGGCGCGCCGCCATCGCCCATGAAGTACAAGCGGTCCTGCGCCACGGGTCCGGGCGTTGCATAGACATCCTCCTGATCGAAGCTGACAAAGTTACCGTTCCACTTGAGGAAGGTGGCCGGTGCTGTGCCGAAGGTGTGGGCGGTGACGGGCGCCTTGATCGGGCCGATAGAACCATCTTCCAGCCGAGTATTGCGCGCCGCTTGCGCATAGTTGGTTGGCAACAGGCGCGGGTGCAGCCGTGGAATGGAGCCTTTCAGGTCGGCAGAGCGAATGAGCATGGCTTACCTCACATCCAGCGGGGTTTGACGCGCACGGGGGCGCGCTGCTGGCCGCGCAAGTTGGACCCGAAGTGCGTGTTGCAGGCGCTCTCAAAGGCCTGCCGGTGGACTGCGGCCATCTCCAAGTCGGTGAACGGCTGGTTATTGGTCGACATGATGCGCCAGAGCGCGCCGTCGGCCAGCTTCTCGGCGTATTGCGTAACCATGAACTCAGGCAGGACGTTGTAGGCATCATCCAGCGGGTTATCTTGATCCAACCCGACCGCCTGACCGTGCCGGGGCTTGAGGAAGCATGAGACGCGCAGCTTGCCGCGCTCGAATGGATAAACGGATACGGTGCCGGGGCTGATCTGGGTGATGTACTTGGCCGGTCCCTCGTTTTCTTCGCCAGTAAGCTCGTCGGGTTCAACATCAGTGAACTGCGTCGGCGTCAGAAGGTTGCCGTCCAACGTGGCTTCCTCAAACTCATGGATGGTCGCGTTGAGCGGTGCCAGCATACAGCCCTTGCTGTTTGTGAGGTTCGATGTCAGCACCTGCCGCCAGCACCGGGTCCGCTCGCAAAACTCAATCGCGGCCAGACGCGCCTGAAACTGCGCATAGGGCAGTGGCACGGTGGGCACCTTGGGCAAGATATAAGGCATGAGCTCGTCAACGCTGGCGGTCATGGCAAAGGACATGGGTTATTCCCCCGAATTTGCGGCTGCCAGTGACATGCCATTTTCAGATTGCGAGAAATTGGTCACGGAATCGCGGAACAGCGTGTAGTGCGCCGCGGCGCGGGCCGCAGAGCCAGCGATACGGGCGTCTTTCGAGTAGGCGCGATAGATCACATAGTCGACAAGCGCGTTCATGTAGATGTCGGGAACATCGACATCATCGTCATAGCTGGCGATGTCGTCCGCATCTGTGCCGGGTACGGGGCTCTTGGTGGGGTATGCGCCAACGACCGCCTCAATGATGCCTGTGCCGTCGTTTCCGGGGGCGACATAAAACTGGTTGGGGTCTGCGATGTCGTGGATCACATGCACAACCTTCTTGGCGAAGGGGATCACTGCCGGGTCTTGCCACCCGGGCATGTGGCTATCCATGATCGAGCGCGAGTCGAGACGGCGGATTGCGCCGCCGCCCGTGTTGGCATTGACCATGTTGCGGGATACGCGGGAGAGGACCGTGTATTCAGCCGGGAGCGTTTGCAGAGTGCCTTCATTAAGCTCAAGGTTCACGGTCTTGGAGACGGCGTTTGGCTTGATGGTCACGATCTCGCGCAGACCGTCGTTCAGGTAGCCGTGAAGCTCTGTCACGGGCCACCTGATGTTGCTGGCGTCTTGTAGCGTGGTCGCTGCGCGCGCCATTACGTCTTTGGTCTGGAATGTCACCCGGTATCTCCGTCAGTAAAGGAGGCCGGGTTTTATGCGGCCCCGGCCTTGTCTTCGCGCGCGGCCTTGATCTGGGCGCGCATGGTGTCGTCTTTGGCTTGTGGGTGAGGCTTGCGGCCTACTTCATCCTCGAATGCGGCGCGAAGCTGGTCGGTGTCCATGTCGTCAAGCGCGGTATCACCTGCGGGCTTGGCGGGCTGCTGCGGCTCTTTGGCCTGTTCAGGCGCTTTGGGCTCGCTGTTGCCTGCTTCCGGCTTGGTCTGCTGTCCCTGTTCCTGCTGCGGTGCCTTGGCGGGCTCTGTCGGCGTCTGAGGCGCCGGTGCGGCCCCCATGGGCGTAGTCGGTGCAGACGTCGCAGCATCATCGCGCAGCAGCTTATAACCCTCGGGGATCTGCAAGAACCGCTCAACGTGGTCGGGGTTTGCCACCGGCGCGACCTGACGGCCTTTATCGTCGTCAATGAAGTGGTAGGTGGTATCGCCTAGCGTTACCTTTGTACCGCCCTGGCGATAGAGGATGGAATGGATGATTGCGGCTGTTTCGGTAGACATGGCAGGTGCCTTTCTGAGAGGGTTTGCGATCAGCCCGCGCTCATGGTGAGGCGCGGGCTAACCGGACAATGAGCGGCCTTACGAGGTCGCTTCGATCAGGACGTGCAGCTTCTTGGTTGCGCCTGCCGTGATCTCGGTCGCGGTCTTCACGCCGATGGAAACGGGTGCTTCGCCGTTCTCAGCAAGTGCAGAGAGGGCGATCAGGCCGGTGGAGCCGCCGGTGTTGGCCGCTACGCCATCGATCAGCGCGTCGTCACTGGTGCGCGCTGCATCCAGCGAGCCGGGGTTGCCGGACATCAGACCGATGTCGAGGGCGTTGGTGCCGATGTTCTCGCCGATGAACTGGAAGCCGGTGATGCGGCCATAGGGGAACAGCGGGAACAGTTCGAGGATGTCGCCGGTGTCGAGACCTTCGGTGAAGGTGTGAGTGAACATATACTTGATCACTTCACCTTTGCGGTGTGGGTGCGGCACCGGTGTGCGGGCGTTCCCTACGAAGTATTGCGATTGCTTGATAGCCATTGGACTGTCTCCGTTCTGGCGTTGAAAGGGTGAGAGGCGCCGCTAGGGCGCCCCATCAATGGCTCAGTTCGGGTTCTTACATGCGGTGTCGAGCGCGCAGACACCGAAGTCGAGGTCGTTGAACCGCGTCTTCTTGATGCCCGCGATCAAGCCGCAGTAGATTTCGATCTGGTTGTCGGCGTCGGTCATTTTCTCGACCCACGACATCCGGGCACCGTTGCCGCCGGAGCCGTATGCAACCACACCGGCCTGACGGCCCAGCAGGAGCGCGCGGCCCGCGTCAACATCACCGCCAGCACCGTAGTCATTGAAGCGGCGAACCGATTCATGCTCATGCAGGACCATGTTGTTGATCATACCCAGACCACCTTTGCAGATGGGCGAGTTGCGGCCTTCCGAGGTGGCGAGGGCTTGGCTGATCTTAGACCAAGACAAGTCACCGGTCTCCACGCGCATGTCGTAGGCTTGGAATGGCGACATCAGCACCACGAACCGCTTGCCGCCTTCCACGTTCACGGGGCTCATGCGAACCACATTCGGGTTCACCGCGTTCATCATGGTAGGCTTGACGGCCACACGCTCAAGGAACGCGACGTTCATCTTGTCGGTGGTGGCAATGGTCGCCTTGGACGTGGCCGAACCAGCATACAGGATGTGATCGGCGTCAGGGGCTTTGATCGGGTTGCCCGCGAATGCTTTGTCGAACACGCCGTCTTGGTTGATCGCTTGGAAGCCAGCATCACCGGAGAGATAAACGAAGTAGCCTTCATCCATCCACTGAGCGACATACTCAGAGGTACGGTCGCGGGCGATGCGGCGCAGGTTGTGCAGGGTGCGCTTGCGCGACATGCGACCGGCAGCCGATGCACCCTTACGGGCTTGGTCGATCTTCACCTCGTCGGTGTAGAACGTCAGGCTTTCGGCGGAACCTTCGACGCGGTTATCACCCAGCGTCATGCCACCGCGCAGGCGCATGGACAGGTCGAACTGGATGGTGTCACCGGCTTCATCTTCGAGCTCAACCTTGCGCTCAACGATGTTGTTTTCACCTTTGCCGATGAATTTGGTCCAGTAGGACTGCTTTTCGGTATCTGTTGCGAGCGAAGTAGCCCAGCGACGGACTGCTTTCGGGTCGTTAACCCCAACCACAGTTTGCATTAGAACGTCTCCTTAGAGTCAAACTTGAGAATGACCCAGGCACGTCCTGCGCTTGGTATATGAACGGTGTTTACCACGCTTTAGGCGATCTTATCAACCTTCTTGGGCGGGGGTCTGAACGATGCTGCCCGCGCGCCTCACGATGGTCTTGTGACGGGGGGCATCGACCACGATGCTCAATACCCCCTCGCCCGACCGGACCATGCGGATGATCGTATCATCGCCAACGGCAATCTCATGCGGGATGTGATTGTCTTTGGCGGTCAGTTTGGTCTTCCACATGGTCCTAGCCCCCTCAGACTTCTTCCAAGAAGCGTTCTTGCTGCTCGGGTGTCATGCTGTCGTATGCGTTCTCAGCCGCAATCGGGTCTTTCATGATCTGCCGATCGATGGCGGCGAAGCGGCTGTCTTCCACCTCGGCACTGGTGTCGCTGTTGAAGTCGGCCAGCGTCTGCGGTGCCTTGGGCTTCTCGCCCTTCTTCACTTCCAGCTTTTCCTCGGGGCCCTTGTCCTCGGCCTTTGCCTCGCCTTTTGCCGCCGGTGGGGCGATCTCAAGCGGCGTACCGTTGCGGGCCTCGTATTCGGCGGCGTAGAGGCGGTGCGCCATCTTGATCTGGGCATCGCGGCTCAGGTCGCCATAGGCCTGATTGCCTGTCACAGCGCGCAGCTGGCGGTCCCAGCCTGCAAGGTGTTCCTCGCTCCAAAGGTCGGGCGCGGCTTCCTTGTAAGCCTCAAGGCGGTTGAACCAGTGCTGTTGCTGCTGCTGAATGCCCTGATCTGCTACCGACTGCGCGTTGGTGATGTCCGCCTGCGCCTGCGTCTGCTCGGCAATGATGGCCTTCTGCTGCTCGCGGTATTCCTCTGAGGTCAGTTCCCCATCGTCATACTTCGTCAGAAGTGCCTCAAGCGCCTGATCGGCCTCGGCCAGTTTCGCTTCTGCCTCGGTGGTGTCTGGGACTTGCGGCATCTGCGGGTCTTCGACCTCGGTAGGCTCGGCGGCCTTCTCCGCTGCTGCGGCATCCTCAGCGGCCTTTTGGGCATCTGCTGCGGTCTGCTGGGCTGCTGCGTCGTCATCGCCCGTGGTTTGGTCGGCGATGTCGCTTTCCTCGGCGGGTGGTGCGCCCACGTCACCCTTGGCCGGGTCGTCGGCGGCTGCCTTTGCCTCGGCGTCAGGGTCTTCGATGGTTACGATGGGATCATCACCCTCAGACAAGAGCTTGATCTCCGATTCCTCAAAGCCCGCTTCTTCCAGCATCTCTACTGTGAATTCTTCGGGGATGTGGTCGTGCTCGGTCTCTTTCACGCGAAAGGTCATGTCATGCGTCCTCTTGGTTTGCGGCGCCTGCCTGATCTTTCAGGCTCTTGGCGCGGTCGGTGATCTGGTTCATGTCGTCGGTTTGCTTGCGGGCCGCTTCTTCCGTCTCGGCCTTGTGGTTGGCGTTGATCTGAGCGATGGCGATCTTGGCTTGGGC
Source organism: Hyphomonadaceae bacterium (assembly GCA_039942135.1). Taxonomy (GTDB): domain Bacteria; phylum Pseudomonadota; class Alphaproteobacteria; order Caulobacterales; family Hyphomonadaceae; genus CALLCD01. The sequence goes on along the minus strand of JBDVDE010000099.1, from coordinate 12,504 downwards.
GTCGATCTCAGCGATCTTGATGTCGCCTTCCTCTGCGATCCGGGCCTTTTCGATCTCCACGGCGCGGTACGCTGCATCGGCGCGGGCATCAGCTTCCGCGATCTTCTGCTCGTACTTGGCGGTTTGCTCCATCGCCTGCTCACGCAGCTTCATCAGCTCGCGCTCAAATGCCTGCTGCTGCTCCATGAACCGGCGCTCTATCTCGGCGCCCTGAGCGGCGTTCTCGCCCCCCTGCCCTGCGCCTTGAAGCTCTGCGAGGATCTTCTGCGCCTCTGCGCTCGCCTTCTCGGCCTCAGCCTTGGTCTTGGCGGCGTCGGCTTCCTTCTCGGAAAGCTCGGCCATGGCTGCGCGCTGTTGAAGCTCGTTCTGAGCCTGTTTGGCGGCCATACGCTCGGCTTCTTCCGGTGTCGGGTTATCGGGATCGGCGTCGGGATCCTCTTGGCCTGTCACCTCACGGATGCGCTTCACCAGTTCATCACGCTTCGGCACGTCGAGGGCTTCCACAATGAGGTCCATGATGCCCACAACCATCTGCGGCGCGGTCGAGGATAGGCGGCCAGCCAGTTCGAGTAGCTGCTCGGCCTGCGCCTGACGTGCTGTTGCGCGCCAATCTTCCTCAGACACCACAAAGTCGGCTTTGAACTCTGCGATGCTGTTCTCGGGGTCGCCGTTGTTGATCGCTACGAAGTCGGGGTTGCCGCGGCTGTCCGTGATGCGGAACTCGTCTTCCTCTGTGTAATACTGCTCCACCATGATGAGGGACTTCTCGCCATGGATGGCCCGGGAGAGGCGCAGGTTATCGAAAAACAGCGATGTGGTGAGTTGGCCTTGGTCCTGACGTGCCAAGATAGCCTTGCCGCTAGTCGCGTTGGTCTTGCGGCCAAGGTTCTCGTCCGTGACGCCGCTGACCTGCTGGATCATCTGAGCATCGCGCGACATCATTTCGACATGCGCGGCGGCGATGTCCCGGTCTGCTTCGATCTTCGGCGCCTGCTTGCCCTGCTTGTACTGGATCACCGCGTCCGGCCGGGCGGCTTCGTTGCGCAGTTCTTCCAGATCATCCACGGCCCCTTCTTCTACCGTCACACGGGTGGTCGAGAGGTGGTGCAGAGACTTGGCGGCGCGGCGGTTGAGGTCGCGCTGGATGTCGCGCAGCCCCCGGATCATGCCATAGGGCATACCATCACGGGCGCGGCGATAGCCCCATAGAGGGGTGAAGGGAAAGCGGTTGTGGCGGTACGGGCTGCGGCGCACATCCAGCAGGCCGCTATCGGTCAACAGGGCGCAGTGAACCACCTGACGCGGACGTGTGGAGAGGAAGGCGCGGCCCTCGTTGTACTCCGCGACGTGGCCGGGGCTGTAGGGGTCGAATAGCTCGCCGTGGAACTGCCCGCCCTTCATCACCGCTGCATCTGGCACCATGCGTTTGAACCAGCACTCAATGACGCGCACACGGTCCCGGTTGGCCACGGCGTTCTGACGGTTGCCGCCCGCATAGCTGTGGAAGTGCTCGATTTCCTGAAAATCCATGGCGTCGTCGCCCAGATCGTCAGACATGAACATGCCGCTGCCGGATTCGTTGGCTGCGCGTTCGATCATCCCGGCCCGGTGGCGCCAGAGCCCCATGGCGATGTCCACGTCCAGCCATTTGACGCGCATCTGATACCGGGCGTCCTCAAGGTCATAGCGAACGGCAGTGCTGTCATAGAGCATGGAGCGCCAGTTCTCGGAGCGCATGATAACCTTGGCGTGGTCGTCGTCGCTGCCCTGACAGGCTTCCAGCCAGCCTACACCGGCCTTCACAGCGGATTGAAAGGCATCAGCGGTGGCGCTTTCAAAGTGCGAGGCATCTGAGACGTGCTTGAGAAGCTGCGTCTTGCGCTCTGCGGCCTGCACACCGCGCTCGTTTCGCGCGAGAATGCGGTAATCCATGGTGGAGCGGCGCTGCGATCCGAGAACCCAGTTTACCGACGTGTGGATCATGTTGAAAACCAGCGGCGCTTGCCCGCGCTCGGCTAGGATCTCAAGTTCTTCCTCGGTGAATTGGATGTGGTCGTAGAAGTCCTCGTCCATCGCCATCTGAACGCGGTTCTCTGCCTGCCGGTCGAGCTCACGGATGTAGTGGCCCATGAGGTTCGTGTGCAGGTTCCAGCCTTGAGGGCTGTCCAGCCATGCTGTCTTGCGCTTGAGATTGCGGTTCGGGTCCGGGGTATCATCCGGCAGGAACGTGTCACCCGGGGCCTTCTTTCGCCCGCCGTGATAGACCAAGCTGCCCGATACATCGTCACCGGATGGCCGGTTGCGCTTTTCATCAGGGTTAAACATTGGCGCGGCCCCCTGCTCGTTCAACATTACACATCGTTCGTGATCTCCGTCTCTTTAAGGGTCGACCCTGACAGACGGTCTTTGATGATAAGGTCGCCTATGGCCTCGGTTCCAAAGTTCGGCTTAGGCGGCATGTTGTAGAGGTCGCGCAGGCTATCGTTGATGGCGCTGAGGATGGGGATGAAGCCGTTGGGCAATAGGCCTTCTTCGATCCAGCCCACGATGGCGCGCTTGGCGTGTTGGCGGTCGCCAATGGTCTTGTCGTCGGACACGGCATAGCGCCAAGCCTCACGCATGGGGATCACCACCGGCACGGTGCGGCCTGCGGCAATGGGGCGGGATGCGTCCAGGAGGACAAGGCACGGCTCTGTGCGGCCCTTCTGGTCGTCGTGCGTCAGCCATGTGCCAATGCAAGTGATGCCTTGGTGCGTCCGCTCAAAGTGGCGCTGTGCGAGATTGAGGGCGGGGCGAATAAGAGAGGTCATGCGGTCAATCCTGTGGCGCGGGGGCGCTGTTTCGATGTGGGTTTGTGGGCGTGACCGCGCACTATTTCCTCAAACACCTGACCCCACTGTCGGAAGGCATCGGCATAGTTCGAAAACCGGTCGTGCATGGGCTGGTCGGTGAAGGCGTCGAGGCGCGGGTTGTACGTTTTTCGGTAGTTATCCAGCGCGGCAACGCCATCGACGCACTCAACGTCGTCAATGTAGACGTTGCTGCCCATGGCAAGGCGCGTCTGGTTGATGCCGGTTAGGACTTGCGGGGTGCGCGGCACGACTTGGAAGGAAAGGGCTGGCAGCAGCTCGCGCAGAATTTGGACCGCGCTCTTACCGGTCTGAAGGCTCTTGTTCTCAGCATCGTGCGGGAGATAGTGAACCCCGGACAGGTTGACCCCGGCAGAGAGAAGGTACTGGGCGTAATGTTCCAGTTTCTCGCCGCTGTTCTCGTAGCATTTGATAAAGCGATGTTCGCCAGCAACGATCTGATGAAACCAGATCGCCGTGGTGTCATTCCAGCCCAAGTCCCAGAAGGTATTGACCGGCGCTGATGAAACGTAGGGTACATGACGAATGCGGCCCTCAGAGCGCAGGCGCTGCATCTCGTTGGTGTAATAAGCACCATGCACCTTACCCTGCCGCCAAAAGCCCTGAAGCAGCGCGTCACGTTCCTCTGGCGCAAGCTGAAGCAGGGCCTCACGGTAGCCTGTTGAGCTCAGATAGGTGTTCTCGGACAGGCGAGCCGGGATGAACCGGCGATACATGCTTGTGATCGTGCCAAGTTCTTCATCAACGATGTCGACGGGAACAAAGGTTTCTTCGCCGGTCTCCTGAATACCCCAACGCTCCATGACCCACTTCTGACCGGGGCCATCCGGGTTCGTGGTCGCGCGGATGTAGCGAGGTAGCGTCTTGTCTGTCGATCGGCAGCGGGAGAACAGGTAGAGGTAGCAGACATCGGTGGTCCAAAGGGTCAGTTCGTCAAAGCCGATGTAGTTCCATGCCCGGCCACGATACTTCAGGCGGTCATTATCGTTGGCGAGATAGCCAAACTCCACCTTGGCACCGCTTGAAAACGTCCAAACCTTGTCTGTCTGGTTGTACGTCGCGTCAGGGTCGATGTCGCGGTATAGCTCAAGGGAACGTCCAATAAGATCCCGCAACTCCACAAAGCTGCGACGGAATAGAACCGCTCGATGGTTGCCGTTCTCCAAGCCGCCATGCTGGAGGCACAGGGCGTCGATCAGAAGGGCATCGCTTTTACCGCCGCCAGCAGCGCCACCATAGAGAACCTCGAAGTCGTCAGACGCCAGAAACTCGGCCTGCTTCGGCGTAGGTTTCCAGACCACTTCCGTGTCGGGGTCGTCCAGCACCGTAGGATCAACGTGCAGGCTCATTCGCCTTCACCCTTCGGTATCTTCTTCACCTCGACTACGGATTCATCCTTTGGCGGCACCATGACCACCTTGGCGGTTACCTTCATGTCGTGAGAAATCGGCTTACCGTCTTTGCCCGTGACCTCGTGGGACTGCGAAGGCTTGCCATAGCCTCGATCAAGGATTGCCGAAGCGGCGCTGACCCGTGCGGCCTCGCTCTTACCTCTGGTGGCAACCTGAACCAAAGCCTTGAGGGCTGCGGGCGCATGGTCCTTCGCAAGCTCTGATATTGTCTTGATCTGTTCCTTGGTCGCCGCGGAACGGCTGCCCTTTGGGCGGCCCGCTCCCTTGCGCGCGCCCCCTCTAGCAGCAGGCATTTTGATTTCCTTTGAAATTTTTCAATGCATTTGAATATTCGAACTCAAGCACCTGCGGGAACCTTGTCAGTTCCTCGATTTCTCCGCGCAACGTGTCGTAGAAGTCTCGCGGACTGCCGAACACCGTGCTTACAAGCTCTAGCGTCTCAGGCGATGCGTTGTTGAACCACACGTCGTATGACTTCAGGTGCGATAGGAGCTTGGATGCGCGCGCCATACTTGATTGCCGCGATGTGACAACCCCTCCGGCTATGTTGGTCAAACCATGCTTGCGAAGCCGCTCAATTAAGTACCGCTCAACACCAAAAGCCTCATCCTCCGACAAGTTGCTCCTGTAGATGGCCTCGATCACCTTGCCGCCTGCGCGTTGGATTTCGATTATCCGGCAGTCTTTGACACCATTTTTTGATTTTGGGGCGCGGGCAGACTTGACGTGCTGATACACTCGGCCACCTGAGCCCTTCCCTACGTAGAAGATGGCTTGGTCACGCGGATCAATCAGCAGGTAAACATAGAAGCCTTCAGGCTTAATACCTGACGACAAGACGTGGCTGATGTCGCCGTACCCTTCCGAACCTTCGTTCAGATACTGCTCAATGAACTCTCGTTCTTCGTCGTGGTTTGTGTGTGGGGTCTTCGGTGCCAAGAAACCGCATCCTGCTACATTGTGGCGCGGTGTAATGATACCCCACAGGATGTAGCGGGAAAAAGGCGCTTAACCCCCCTGAAATCGGGGGGGCTCAGAATGTAAGGCTGAGTGGTTCCCAGTTCTGGGCAATCCGTTCGGCGTGATGCGATAGATACTCGCGGGCCGCAGATTCGTCATTCCGGCAGACTGCGACCTCATGCGAGTGCAGCAAGGCTTTGCGCTGGCCTATCATCTGGATCATCAGGCGCCCGATCTTATCGGTGTCGCTTCCGCTGTATTCTGGAAGCTCCCATCCTTCACCTTCGCGCCAATCCCAGCGGATCACCAGATTGCGGTCGATGTCGGTTTCACCAAACTCAGCAAGATAGTCTTCGAGGCTTTCCCACTCGGTGTGCATACCTGCTTTGAAGTAATTCCCCGCGGTCATGTAATAGGGGTGATCTACTTCCCAAAGGCGCTTGGGTTTGGCTGTGGCGGTCATGGCGTTCCCCTCTGGCTCCCCTTGGAAAAGTGGCCCGCGATCCTTTCGGTGCGGGCCTAGTCTGTTCAACTGAGGAAGTAGCAGTATCGAGCGGCGTTTTCTGTCCGACTCCCACGGACCAATCCAGCCACGGCCCCGCTGCAATCTACGATTAAGCCAATCGTCCCAACGGGTAGAACATATATGCGTCTTTCACCGGCTTCCCGGCGATCTTTGAAACTGTGCGGGCATCGCACCCGCTTGGTGTCTTTCCACTGTCAGGTCTTTTACGGCTCCCGCCACACCCACAAGCTCTGCCTCGGGAGGAGGAAAGGCGCTTGCTTCGTGTCTGGTTGCTACCTTGTTTTTGTAGCCCCGCAGGAGCGGCTGCAAAATATCCTACCCCCAATATTTCGCTTCGATCTCAATCGAAACTCACGCGGCTTCATAGTGACCTCTGCACCACATCTGGCACACTCCACGGTCACATTTACATCGGGTTTGGTCTTGTGGAGTATCGTATGCTCAGAAGCCGTTAAGCACTCCAAGTTTTCAGGACTATTGTTGTCCTTGTCCCCGTCTACATGGTGCGCCTGTTCTCCCGGCTTTAGGAGCCTGCCCATCGAATTTTCAAGAACAACCCTATGGAGGGGATATAGACCTTTTGAATTAGCCTTTGGGTGTTTCGGTCGTGTCCGGCAATATTTATACCCACCACCACGACAAACTGACAGTATTTCGAACGGAGTGAACGATTGACCGTGGGGCTTACTCGTGCTTCGGGGGGTATCTAATATTTCCATTTTCGATACGTCCTTTATCGGAATGGGTTAGCCCGATAATATTACCGCTGGCCGATTCGCGTGTCACCACGCTTAACCCCCATCAAAGATAATCGAACGCCAGTTTTAGAAAGCCCGCGCCGCAGCCCACGAACCCCAAGAGCAGCAATGCAGCCTCATTCGCATAGATGCGAAGCCGTACCGGGATCGGGATGTAGGCGTAGATGATACAACCGACTTGGATGCCGATCTCAGCGGTGTCGAAGTATTCGCGAATGCGCTTCATGATCTTTCCCCCTCGGTCTGCGGCAAACCTGTTGCCATAGCTGCATCCCATCCATCGTTGTGGCCGAGGACATAGGCGCGATCCGACCTGTACCGCTCAATCTCCAACGCCTGCGCGTTGAGCTTGTTGCTTACTTGGTCGAGGATGTGGGCGTGTAGACCCATGGCTGCGAGCCCCTCGCGCATCTTCCACAGTTCTTGGCACATGGCGCGCACTGCGGCGTCCTTCGGCACGTCCAGTTTCGAGGTATCTCCCATTACCGTCTCCAATTCCGCGCTGCGGTGATCAACATCACCCCGCCTACGACGATCACCCATAGGCCCATGGTTAGGCCGAGCCAGACCCAGAAGCTCGAAACGTAGAACTGCATGATCTCAAGCATTGCTCTGACCTCCCTTTGATTGATGGTCGCGAATAAAGGTGGCTGTCCGGGCGCCCAGCAGGGCCAGGAGAAGCAACGGCAACAAAAGCGGCCAGACCCAAACACCAACGATAGCAAGGCCCATAAAAACAATAGGCGCCTCACCCTCGTCCAACGCGACCCAAACGCCGTATGATATGGCGATAGCGGCGATGCCACCAAAGTAAATAACTGCGTAGATCATCTTTTCTTCCCCTTCTTGCTGCGCCGCTGTTTACGAGCAGCTTTAACCTTGGCCCGGTTCTTACCGGACGGCTTGCGGTTCTCGATGAATGAGCTCGGCGGCGATGGTAGCGGTGGGCTGACCATACCTGCGGCAAGGATGGCGGCGCCGATTTCTTTGAGGCTTCTCATGGGGTCTGTCCTTTGATCTTTGCGAGGGTATTGGCGGCAAGTTCCCTTGTGCGTTTTCTGTTCAGCCATCCTTCACCCCGGTTCGATATTACCTCCAACGCATGAACTGCCTCATCAAGTAGAGCCCCGTATCGCTCGATAGTGCGTCTATTGGAAAGGCATGAGCGGCACAGGGTGGGAAAGCCCGGTTTTGAAGAGCAATCTGCGCATTCCGTAAAGTTGGATATCGCGTCCGTACCCTTCCGCCCAGGACGGCCAAGGGGGCCGCCATCGAAGCCCCCGGCGTTGTAAACGTCTTCAACCTGCTTGCTTGGCATGGTGGTTCTCCTTTGGCATTTTCAGAAGGTGCTTGGTGATGTCGCGCATGTCTTCGAGGTGCCTACCCTGCGCGGTGTCGTCCTGTGCGCGAGACGGGCGCAAGCCATACTCGTAGGCAGCGTCCATGACGGCCTGCATGAACTCGACGGCTTCCGGGCCATCAATGATCGGTTCCTTCGGCCCGTATTCGCCGTGAGCAGTATCGGTGAAGGTCATGCCTGTGACGGTGCTGAGACCGTGGTCGTCGCCGATTTTGGCGAGGCTAAGCGCAGCCCCTCCGGTAAAGTAGCTCTGTTGAGCGTGTGCGCGCCAAACCATTAGACGTTCTCCTTCCGTGTGTCGTGGATGCCGTCCCAGATCGGTAGACCGCAGACGACGCAATCGGTCCCCAATGTTTCGATCAGATTGGCCTTAAAGCGGTGTGGACCGCATAGAGCCCTCGAACGGGCGTAGTCCTTGTGCCGCTCTGCTATTTCACTGGCGCGGCGGTATTCCTCGATCTTCGCATCCACCACGCGGCGCTCGTCCTCATGCGTCACCGGGTTAGACAGGCGTCCACAGGTGTCGCACTTCCAGTTGATGCGCCCGAGGTGGTCACGGCAGACATAGCCGCCTGCGTGAAAGCGTTCGCACCACGCCCGCTTGATGCGGTCCCAGATGGTCATAGTCCCTTCCTCCGTTTAACTGCTTCGATTCCATGCTGGACGGTCGTGTGGTCGCGCTTGAACAGCCGTGCGATCCGCGAAAGCGTGAAGCCCTGCTGGCGTAGTTCGGCCATGCACTCTTGCCGCCGGTGGGCGACATCGTGCGTCCGCGTCTTGCCAAAGAAGTCAGGCAGGCGGATCCCGTGCCGGCGCGCGAAGTCCGCGGCGTACTCCTCCGGGTTTCGGGCCCGGGCAAGCTCCGGGTGGCACTGGGCCGCCCAGAAGTAGGCCTGCTGCATTTCCTTTGCTGTGATGGGCTCGATCATGGCTTGCCGTCGCTAGGTTTGGCTGGCGGTACTTCGCCCCAATAGGCCAGCGTCTGCTTTGCGTGATCCGCCAAGCTGGGGATGCGCAGCCAGCGGCGAGCGGTCGGCAAAACCTTGTTCTCCAAGAGGTCCAGTTGGTCGAACGTCAGGCTACTGCGGTCGCCAAATGCGCGAGGTGGTTCATAGCTCATTGATCGTCTCCAAACCGTTTCGGGGTGTATCCAGCCGCTTCGCAGATTTCCCGCGCAACCTGCGGGTCGCAGCGTTCACGGACCGGCTCAGGCGGCATCGACGGGCGAACCAGCTTGGGGCGCGGTCGCTTGCTGAGAATAATCGCCCGCAGTGCGCCTGCATCTGGCTTGACCAAACGCCCCCGCGCCGTGCGGTTGTTCGGGTCAATCTGGTAATCGCGCCATGCGTAGCGGATTTCCGAGTGCGAGCAGTTCTCAAGCACGTCCATCCAGCCCTCAACCTCAATTGCCTTCTCGGCGTCGTGGGTGTCGAGGTCTTGCCAAAATTGTCCGAGAATAGCCCGCGCCCTAACCCCAATCTTGGCGCGATGTGCCTGTTGCTGCTGCGGAGACAATGCGTTGAATCCGGTCGGTGTCGTGATTTCGTTTGCCATCGTGGCCTCCTGGAATTGCGTTGAGTTGGGTTGGCGCTATCGCTGTGACTGCGGGGGCGTTCTTGGCCCCGGCGTACTGGCGTAGCGGGTCGGTGAAATATTTCAGGCTGTTCGGCGGCCCGTCGCGCTTGCGGGCTGCGATCTCGGCCACAACCTCGACAGCCTCGCTTTCGCTGAGGCCAAGATCGGTGCGAGCCTTGTCAAATTCCGCAAACTCGGCCTTGCCTGCGATCATCCTGCCATTTGCTGTGACGCCGGATGCGTCATGGCCAGCGGCAACCAGCACCCTTTCACGAAAGGTCAGGTCCGCGCCCGCGCTATCATCATCATCCTTATATCTTGGTATCTTGGTCTCTTGGGTAGGATGCTCCCCGGAAACCTCCGCGGTGCTATCCACGGTTAACGACTGATCCTTATTTTCCAGTGGCTTATCGGATTTTTTGGCGGTTTCTTGGGAGTTCTCGTATGTTCCCTCAGGGAGTGCACAAGTGTCACTTTTATTGTCGGGCCTTCTTTTCCGATCACTTTGGTCGCGCAAAAACTTCTCCGTTTTCACAGCTTCCTTGCGCAGTCTCGTGTTGATCCAGACGCCATTCTCAATCTCGAAGAACGGTTCCAGCGCGGGCCGGATTCTCGATTTCCAGAGCCTAGTCGAGCAACGGGATACCCGCGCCAGCTTCCGGTCGTCGTTGGGCATGTTGCAATCTTCACGCGACCACATGGCGTAGATGATCAGGTGGTATGCCCCGAACTCGTCTGCCTCTAAGTCGAGCGTGTCGCGCAAGAATGCATCTACCCAGATTGGGCAGGCATACTTGGTTCGCGCCTTCTGCGGGTTATAGGACTTATTGCTCATATGTGGTCCTCAAGCGTGATAACTTTGCCTCTGCGCAGGTCAGGGTGGCATCCGGCCACTTTGGTTGTGTCCAGCACCGTCACAGGGCAGTTCAGGGCGTGGTCGTAGACAATGAAGAAGGTGTAGGCGCAGGGCCCGCCCCCTACCCGCCAGAGGCGGCGCCCCTTCTTGTTCAGGCGGGCGATAAAGGCGACGTAGAGGGTGTCACCGCGCTCTATGGCGTCGATGATCCCGTCCCATATCACCTTGGCGTCTAAGCTGGGCTCTACGCGCTCTCCTAAGCGGCGTGAGAAGTGGCTGAAGCACTTCCGGCTCGGGTGTACCTGGTGGGGCTTACGGCGGCGCTGGCGGCGGGTCATAGGAATAAGTCCCCTTGCCGCCCGTCTGCTCGATCGAGGAACCGGAAAGAGGTTTCCCCCTTCCACTCAGCATCCCAAATGAACCAGCCGTTGCGCTGCGGCGGTGATCCACCGCCGGAAAAATCCACCTTCCACCTGCATACATAGGCGCGGCTGATGGGGTGCTTGGCGAGTATCCCAGCCAACCCTGCGGCTGCGGGCCAGTCCCAATTGAGGAACAGGGCGACATAGGTGCAGCCAAGATCCATGGCGTGAGTAAGCCAGCGGCCCTTACCATCCCGTGCGTTGATCTCGCAGTAAGGGGGGTTCGTGACCATGGCGTCGGCGCGGCGTTCGGTGAGGGCGAAATAATCCCCCAGATCAGCACCACAGCCCCGGTCTATGAGGTCCGTCTTAATAACCGGCAGACCAAATCCCTCGATCTCTCGCGCCATAGCGCCATCACCTGCCGCACTCTCCCAGATCACCGGGAAATCACGCAGGCGGTTGCCCTCTGCTTTCAATAGGGCGCGTGTGGGCTCAGGGGGCGTCGGGTAGAAATCGTTGACCTCCCGTGACACCGTTGCGGCTGCTGTCTTTCCGGTCGCGCGGAATAGTCCGCGGGCTGATGGTGCGGCGTTCATGTCTCGATCACCTCCACGCCCTGCGCGGCGAGGATCGCGCGTTTCATCTTGAACGTATCGGTGCTGAAACCCTTGGAGTCCTCGACCACCTCGGCATTGATACGCTTGTCGAAGTAGACAAAATCGGCCTTGTAGATCATGACCCGGCCGGTTGGCGTCAGGATGGGCCCGTCCCTACCCTGAAGCTCAAACGGCACCTGTAGGCGCAGGTTCTCGATGATCCCGGCGCGCTCAAGGTGGCGCAGTTCGCCAAAGCGATTAGCTTCTCTCTGCGAGTGGAATTTAATTCCCTGCACCACGACGGCCTTGGTCCCGCGAACCCGGCCCTTATCCGCCCCTTGCGAGGCGGCTTGCTCCTTGCGGTAATCTGCTGCGGTGATGCGCTCGGTCATGGGTCAAGCCATCCCAAGAGCTTGGCGATACATTTCCAGCACCGCTTCTTCTTCCGCGATGTCGTCTTTGTCGCGCTTGCGCTCTGCGACGATCTTGCGGATCGCCATGATCAAGTAACCCCGGCTCTTGGCCTCGGCGTAAATTTCCTTCTGCTGGTCTTGCAGATCTTTGATCTCCGAACCGACCCGCTCGATGCGCTCAATGAACTGACGCAGTTCGTTGGCCGTGACGCGATATGCGGCGTCACCCTCGTTCTCGTTTTCTTGCGCAACAACGCCTTCCGGTTGTGTTGTTTGATCCAGCATAATCACTCCCTGCGCGGCCAGTACGCCGCCCTGATGGTGTTTGGTTTCTCTTCGGTGCTGTGCGCCAGATCGGCGTCCATCACCTTGTTGGTGCGGGTGGTGATGCCGGAACCGGGAACCCCGAACCGATCTTCCATCCCGCGAATGGTTGCTCCGGCGGCGCGGGCTCGGACCATCTCAAGAAGGCGCTGATCCTGAGCCCTGTTCGCCGCCATGCTTCACGCTCCGCTCATTGGCCGACGCTTGATGTCCATTGCGCGGCCCAACCCCTTCACGAAGGCAGCGCGCAGTTCAGCGGTGGCAATCGACTTGACGTGCTTGCACTGGCAGGGCTGTAGAGCCACGCGAAGTGCCTGCACCTCGTCCATCGGGATGGTGACGATGATGTTGTCACCGTCACGCCGAGCGGTTGTTTTCACAGCGCACCCCCGATCTTGCGCAGGGCATTGGTAATGGCCGGAGGTGTGCAACCGATGATGCGAGCCGCCTCCTTCCGACTGATGCCGCTACCCAGCAGGGGTACGATCT
>JBDVDE010000098.1:0-97765 GCA_039942135.1 Hyphomonadaceae bacterium | reverse complement strand
GATGGTGATGCCGCGCGCTTTTTCTTCCGGCGCATTATCAATGTCTTCGTAATTCTTGGCTTCGCCGCCAGACGCTGCCGCAAGCGTCATAGTGATCGCCGCTGTCAGGGTCGTCTTACCGTGGTCAACATGACCAATTGTGCCGATGTTTACGTGCGGCTTATTACGCTCAAACTTTTCCTTGGCCATGTGGCCCTCCTATTTTTCAGTCCCGACAAAATCGGGGTAACTTAACGTCAGAAATCACGGGCCATATGATTCCCGTTAGCGCGCGACATACACACGCGCGCGCGTGCTTTCAAGTCCGTTTCGTATTCTAGCGCATCATATTCATGCGATCACCATGATTAATATAGGTCGCCTTAGCTTGACAGATGGTCCCAAGCGTTTAGCCCAGCACCATGTCAGGGCTTAACTATATCAGGTTTTCAGACCGTGATGCATTCGTCAATGCAGCGGTAGAAACGTCGCAAACACTCCTCTCAGACGCGATCAAGGAGCGCCAGAGGGCGACATTTCTATGCGCGGGTGGGTCCACCCCGGCCCCCGTCTATTCCGCTTTATCAACAGCCCCTCTCGATTGGAACAAAATCGCTGTCGGGCTTACAGATGAGCGCTGGGTTCCAACATCGAGCGAAGGTTCGAATCACGCCTTTATCGAGCGCACATTGTTGCAAAATAATGCCAAATCGGCGCGGATATACCCAATGGTAACGGACCCGTCGCTTTCGGCATTCGATGAAGCTCCCAGCATCAACACCATATACCAACAACACCTGCTGCCAGCCGACCTGATGATTCTCGGTATGGGCGCAGATGCGCACACGCTTTCATGGTTTTCAGGCGCAGACGGCCTACAGGCCGCGATGGACGAAAAAACAACCAAGATGGTCACCGCCATCACCGCAAAACAGACCGAAACCACTGGCATCTTCACCACGCGGCAAACGCTAACCAAAGCGGCTGTCGCCTCGGCGCGCAACGTTCTTCTCCTTATTACCGGCGATGAAAAGCGTCAGGTATTCGAAACTTCCACCCCCGACAGTCCGATCAGGCACATGATTGAAGCCGCTTCGGACCGTCTCACAACTTATTGGGCACCATGACAGATCTAGAATCCCACGCTTCGCGCCTTACCGCCGCCCCGCTCACCGAGCTTGCATCCGCCAGCGCGGGTGAGCCGCCACTGGTCGCGGCCGGTTGGACGGCAGACCTCTCGCGCCAACGGCTCGATACAGGTTCCGGCGCTGCTCTGCTTGATTTTGGCAAACAGGCCAAACTCCCCGAAGCGATCAGTGCGCTGTTCTCCGGCGTTCACGTCAATCCATCTGAAGATCGCCCTGCGCTGCATTGGGCCTTACGCTCTGGCGCATCGCTCGAAAACGAACCTGCCGAAGTCCGCGACACCCTCCGCACGGCTGATGCCTATGCCGACGGCGTACGCGACGGCACGATCACAAGCGCATCCGGCGCACGGTTCAAAAATATCGTCCATATTGGTATTGGCGGATCAGACTTTGGTCCGCGTCTCTTGGCCGATGCCTTTGAAATGGAACGCGACCGACGCTTCACACTCCGCTTCTGCGCCAATCTTGACCCGATCGATCTCGACCTCGCACTCGACGGGCTTGATCCGGCCGAGACATTGGTCATTGGCGTCTCGAAATCCTTCGGCACAGAAGAGACACTCTATAATCTCACTCGTGCCAAAGCTTGGCTGCAAGCAGCTCTGGGCGACGATACAGCCAAACACATGACCCTCGTAACGTCACGTGCAGATCGTGCCAGTGCATGGCTCGACGGCGCAGATGTGACCACATTCGGTATGCCTGCCAGTGTTGGCGGACGGTTCTCGATCTGGTCGAACGCTGCCCTAGCCTGCCGCATTGCCCTTGGCGGCGATATTATCGGTGAGGTTCGCAACGGTGCGGCCGCGATGGACGCTCATTTCCGCGATGCACCACTTGAAACCAATATGCCTGCCAGATTGGCGCTGCTAGACTATTGGAACCGTACTGTGCTTGGTCAAAATATGCGTGTGGTCCTTGCCTATGCGCGGCGGTTGAGAATGCTTCCAACCTATCTCCAACAGCTCGAAATGGAATCAAATGGCAAATCGGTAGGTCCCGACGGCACACCCATTTCCGGAGCAACGGCACCAGCCTTATGGGGAGGCGAAGGCTCCGTCGGTCAACATTCCTACCATCAGTGGCTTCATCAGGGGACAGATGCCGTGCCCACCGAATTCATTCTGGCGCCAGACGCGAACGCCGAAACCGATGGCCGCCTCGCTCTGACCGCACATGCGCTTGCCCAAGCAGAAGTCCTCGCCAATGGCCGCTCCTATGACATGGTCAAAGCCGAGGAGCCGGATTTGCCAGATGCCGTCGCCCGCCAGAAAGTCCATGCCGGTGGACGGCCTTCAAGCTTCCTGACCGCGACAGATTTCAACGCCCATGCGTTCGGTGCCCTACTCGCCCTCTATGAACACCGCACTTATGCGGCTGGTATCCTCTGGGGTGTGAACAGTTTCGATCAATGGGGCGTTGAGGCCGGCAAAACGATGGCAGGCAAACTCAAATCCGCGTTAAACGAAGACGGAGAATTTCCGGATGCCGTGACGGCAGCCATCGCGGCAAGGTTACGATAAACGCCCGAGCCCTCAGGAAAATTATTGCCGAAACGGCATTTTTTTGGCGCCCATAAAGGAAATTATTGCGCCCCGCTGAAAAACGGTCTTTAACGGGGGCATGAAACTCTCGATTCTCAAAGAAACTGCTACAGGTGAGGCCCGCGTTGCCGCCACGCCTGAAAGCGTAAAAAAGCTCATCGGTCTTGGTCACGAGATCAGTATTGAAACCGGTGCTGGAACCCGTGCTGGCTTTCTCGATAGTGCCTATAAGGATGAAGGTGCGACGATTGCCGGATCTGCGGCAGAGGCCATGAAGACGGCAGACCTTAACCTCCGCGTGCGCGGCCCGTCGCCCGAAGAGACCAAAGCATTGCCAAAAGGCGCAAACGTCATCGGCCTATTCGACCCGTTTAACGCTGCCGACACACTCGCGGCTGCAAATGCTCGCAAGATAACCACGCTTTCGATGGAATTTACCCCGCGTATCACTCGCGCGCAGAGCATGGACGCTTTGTCGAGCCAATCAAACCTCGCTGGCTATCGCGCTGTTATGGAGGGAGCGATCATATATGGCCGCGCCATGCCAATGATGATGACGGCAGCTGGTACCGTTGCGCCCGCCAAAGTCTTCGTGATGGGCGCAGGTGTCGCCGGACTTCAAGCCATCGCCACCGCCCGACGCCTCGGTGCAGTTGTGACCGCCACCGATGTTCGTCCTGCGTCCAAAGAGCAAGTCGCCTCGCTCGGCGCAAAGTTCATCGCCGTAGAGGACGAAGAGTTCAAAGCGGCTGAAACCGCTGGCGGCTATGCCAAGCAGATGTCACCCGAATACCAAGCCAAACAGGCCGAACTGACCGCCAAACATATCGCCAAGCAGGATATTGTAGTGACCACTGCGCTCATCCCGGGCCGAGCTGCGCCTGTGCTTGTGTCCGAAGACATGATCAAGACCATGCGGCCGGGTTCAGTCGTTGTTGATATGGCCGTATCCCAAGGCGGCAATTGCCCCCTTTCCAAAGACAATGAGATTGTTGACGTTGGCGGCGTGAAAGTCGCGGGCTTCTCGAACCTGCCGGCGCACCTGCCTGCTGACAGCTCCTCGCTTTACGCCAAGAACCTGCTCAACTTCCTACCGCTGATCACAGCAGAAGACGGCAGTTTGAACCTCGACACTGACGACGAGATCGTCACCGCCATGTTCCTGACCCGTGGCGGCGAAACCGTGAATGAAAGGCTCAAATCATGAAAGCCCTTATAGCTCTCCTAACTACATTGACCTTTGCCCTCCCTGCTTTTGCAGCTGGTGGCGACGCAGGTGGCGGTATCAGCTCAACCATTTTCCTGATCGCGATTTTCGTGATGGCCTGCTTTGTTGGCTATTATGTCGTTTGGTCGGTGACGCCTGCCCTGCACACGCCGTTGATGGCTGTGACCAATGCAATCTCCTCGGTGATCATTGTCGGCGCACTCGTGGCAGCAGCCGCACACACCGCAGATGGCGACCTGACCCCGAAGCTCATGGGCGGCGTCGCTGCAGCCCTCGCCTCCGTCAACATCTTCGGCGGATTCCTCGTCACCCAACGCATGCTCGCAATGTATAAAAAGAAGGGCAGCTAGACATGAGTTTCTTAAAAATTGCATCGCTATCGCTCGCAGCAGTCTTGCTATGCATGGGGACGACAACAGCTTGCGCCGAACAACAAACCACCCAAGAGACCGCAGCAAACGCAGACACCGCCTCCTTGGAAGCAAGTCTCGATCAGGCAATCGCTGACTATGATAAGGCGATTGAACTTGGCGACACTGGGAATTTCGTCATGTTCGGAATGTCGCCGAAAGTGCTGGCCCACCTCGCCGCAGAAGCAGGCGAACCCGAAGGTTCGGATAATCATGCGGCCTTTGTCGACTCTATGCGTGCGGAGATGATCTCAACTTTTGAGGGCGTACTGAATGCCGTCACCAAGTTTGAATATCAGTATGATCGCGACAATCTATCCTTTGAAACAACCGATACGGATTTGACTTATACCCGCTTGCCGACGGTTGCGAATATAGTGCTTCCCAATCAGGCCATCAGGTCAACAGGGGAAACCATTGCCGTCCTCGATGCGGGCAACTGGTATTTCCTGAACCCTCAAGATGCTGAAACAATTGGATGGATCAAGGCCGCTTATCCAGAGCTTCAGGATCTCCAGATCGAACCAAATAAAACAGAGATTGTTCCTCAATGACCCCATCAATCGCAGCCCTTCTCTACCTCGTCTCAGGCGTTCTTTTCATCCTTGCTTTGCGCGGCCTTTCCAGCCCCGCGACCAGCCGTGCGGGCAACCGTAATGGCATGATCGGCATGGCCATTGCCGTCGGCACAACGCTCGCTGTTCTCTTCACGGGCGGCCAGCTTGATCCGACCACGCTCGCCATTATCGGTGCTGGTATCGCTGTTGGCGGTATTGCTGGCGCTGTGATTGCGCGCAAGATCGCAATGACGGATATGCCGCAACTCGTTGCCGCGTTTCACTCACTCGTCGGCCTCGCCGCTGTGCTTGTTGCTGCCGCTGCGCTTTATGCACCCGAAAGTTTCGGCATTGGCACAGGCGCGGGCATTGCGACAGTCTCTCTCATCGAACTTGCCCTCGGCTCAGCCATTGGCGCACTGACCTTTACCGGCTCCGTCATCGCCTTTGCCAAGCTGAACGGCAATATGTCCGGCGCTCCAATCATGCTGCCTGCGCGGCACCTGATTAACATCGCGATTGCGGTTGGCATCGTCGTGCTCACAGTCATGCTCATCCAAACCGGAGGCACCGCCACATGGATGTTCTGGGCGCTCACTGGCCTTGCGCTTGTCCTTGGTATCACGCTGATCATCCCGATCGGCGGGGCGGACATGCCTGTCGTAGTCTCTATGCTCAATTCATATTCGGGTTGGGCGGCCGCTGCGCTCGGTTTCACGCTTGGCAACTTCGCGCTTATCATCACAGGCGCGCTCGTTGGCTCGTCTGGCGCAATCTTGTCCTACATCATGTGCGCGGCGATGAACCGTAGCTTTATCTCGGTCATCCTTGGCGGCTTTGGCGGCGAAGATGCTGGCCCAGCTGGGGGCGGCGATGATAACCGCCCTGTCAAAATCGGTTCAGCAGATGACGCCGCTTTCATCATGAAAAACGCTTCAAAAGTCATTATCGTGCCGGGCTATGGCATGGCCGTGGCTCAAGCTCAGCACATTTTGAAAGAGATGGTCGAGAAGCTGAAAGAAGAAGGCGTTGAAGTCTCCTACGCGATCCACCCCGTTGCGGGCCGGATGCCAGGCCATATGAACGTGCTACTCGCCGAAGCCCAAGTGCCTTATGACGAAGTGTTCGAGCTGGAAGACATTAACTCAGAGTTCGCTGCCGCAGACGTGGCTTTCGTGATCGGCGCAAATGATGTGACCAATCCGGCTGCTAAAACGGATAGCTCAAGCCCGATCTACGGCATGCCAATTCTGGATGTCGAGAACGCACGCAACGTTCTGTTTATCAAACGCTCGCTAAGCTCCGGCTATGCAGGCATCGGCAACGAGCTGTTCTATCGCGACAACACAATGATGCTGCTGTCCGATGCGAAGAAGATGGTGGAGAATATCGTAAAGGCGCTTTGATGCATATTTGGACCAAACGTCTTGCACGAGGCTGCCAAGCGCTGATAATCGGAATTATACTGGGTTATCTCGTATTCGCGATCAGTGCATGGTTCGGCGATAAGTTCGACACTATTGGAAGCCTTGCTGGCCTCGCCGCCCAACTTCTCTGTGCCCTGCTTTTCCTGATCGCCATCGCAGGCATCATTACGAATATTCGGCAAACTCCAGCCCAACACATACTAACCTTTATTGTCAGTCTGGCTGTTTCCCTGTCGATAATACCGTTTGGCATTATTTTCTTGTCGCAATACGGATATTAGCCAGCTGACATAATCCCAGCAAAAACACCCGCATCGACATTACCGCCGGAAAGCACGAGCCCGATCCGCTTACCTTTCATCTCATCTGGCAAGGCATAAAGCGCGGACGCCAGCGCCACACAGCCACCCGGTTCCACAACCAGCTTCAGATGTTTAAACGCAAAGCGCATAGCCTCGCGAACCTGATCATCACTTACCGCGAAACCGCCCGACACATTGTGCTTGTTAATCGCAAACGTCAGATCCCCTGGTTGCGGGGTCATGATCGCATCGCAAATACTCGTAGCATCGGGATCAACACCGCATATTTCACCAGCCTCAATAGATTTCTTATGGTCATCAAAACCAACCGGTTCAGCCGCCCAAATTTTCGTCTCGGGGCTAATCTGTTTAAATACCAATGATGATCCAGCCATCAAGCCGCCACCCCCCGCACATGAAATATAATGATCAAGCGGCGTGCCTAGCGCATCAAGTTCTTCAGCCACCTCCAGACCAACCGTGCCCTGCCCGGCAATGATAAACGGATCATCATAAGACGGGACAATAACCGCGCCGCGTTCCTCGGCAATCTTCCCGCCAATCTCTTCGCGCGACTCAGTCAACCGGTCATAAAACACAACCTCTCCGCCATCGCGGCGTACACCTTCAACTTTTACCTTTGGCGCATCAGACGGCATAACGATCAGCGATGGCATCCCGAACACCTTTGCCGCGCGCGATACGCCTTGTGCGTGATTGCCCGAAGAAAAGGCGACAACACCCGCGCGCTTTTGCTCAGGGTCGGTAATCTGGGAAATACGGTTCGTCGCGCCGCGTATCTTGAAACTACCCGTCACCTGAAGGCATTCAGGTTTGACAAAGACCTCAGAGCCAACAGCTTCATCCAAAGCGTCATTGCGCAGTAGCGGTGTACGAATAGCGAGATGTTTAACACGTGCCGCTGCAGCTAGCACATCATCAAAAACAGGAAGAGGCGTTAAAGGCATATCCGCCCCTAACGCCCCTTTTGTTTCAGGTCAATCAACCGCCTATTGCAAAAGGCGGAGCTCTTGGGCAGCGATTGTTTGAAAGACAGCATCAATTTCCGACGCGCTAATGTTGAACGCTCTATCAGGACTTGCAGCACAGTCCGCCAGCAGGTCAATTGTCCGCGTGCTCGTAATATCAACTGCAATGGTGAAAAGCTCGATTTCGTAATCATCGCGAATGGCGTCGCAAGCATCAAGCATCAATCCATCCAGAGCATCCCGCGTTGGGGCGCCGATACTATCAGGTACAAAGCACGGGCCAGCCGACCCTCTTGCCGTGTTGCTATTTTCCCGACAGCCATAATAGCCTTCTTGCAGACGCGGATAGAAGTTCTCGCCATCGGTCAGCAAAACCAAAATCTTGCGAGCGCCTGGGTCGTTATATCCTTTAGGCCGCGACTGTCCGAAGAAATCAGCCCACTCTCTTTGCGGAGAGAGCATCCGCAGGCCCCACATCAGGCCAATATCTGCATGGGTTCCCGGAGGCACCGGGAACATCTCGTCGAGCTTGTCGATAATTTGAGAACGATCTTCTGACAGGCCGAGCATAGCCGCAGGACAATTTACGTTCGGCCCGGAAATTGGTCGAATTGACGTCCATGGGAAGATATTGGTCCGCCACGGGCAAAGATCTCCGCCCTGATTGAGGAACGAAAATTCGTTCGGGTCTGAAACACAGGCCTCTAGCGTGTTAAATGCGCTGCTATTCGAATTGTTTTTGCAAGCATGGTCTATGTTCAAATACGGGTTAGAAAATGTGCCTGACAATTCAGGGTCGCATCGCAAAATGTCACCTTGAACAAGGTCAAGTCCGGCGGCCAACGCATCGGCATCGCCATTAAAGTTTGATGTGTTTCCGGAGAATCCAACTGTACGCAGATGCGGCTCAAGCCTGTTAACATGCCAGCGCATGCCTGGAACTGGTGCATCCGTCAGACGTCTAAGAACATTTCCCGCTGGGGAGACAATGCGCTCATTTGGTGCCGTACGAATACATCCACGCCATTCAACCAAATCGAAGTCTTCCTGCATCGCGGCAGCCGTATAGACAACCTCGTCCTCAGGTTCCAAAAGATACTGCAAGCGGTTTTCAAATGGA
Source organism: Hyphomonadaceae bacterium (assembly GCA_039942135.1). Lineage (GTDB taxonomy): Bacteria > Pseudomonadota > Alphaproteobacteria > Caulobacterales > Hyphomonadaceae > CALLCD01. The sequence goes on along the minus strand of JBDVDE010000098.1, from coordinate 89,061 downwards.
GCATTGGGCTCTTGGCGGCTCCCATCGGCACCCAAATTTCTAGCTGCTGCTGGCGACACATCAAAACCGCCAGGACGTTCTGAGTTGATATTTACCGTTGATGCCCAAGGCACGACACCGATAGCGATTTTCCCTGGCGCTGGCGCAGCATCCATCAGTGTATTCGTGAAGTCCTTGGCAGCGCCCCGCATAAGGTTGAAACGATTATTGTTGAACATCGAAACCGTATTATCGAGCGCAAGAACAATCTCTAGATCCTGTGGCGGTGAAGCTTGAGCGCCACTTTCGGCGAATAGATCAACACTGTTCTGACCAAAGAGACCACCAAAAATCAATGGCAAATCTGCCTCAACCGTTGCAATGATTCCCTCATCGTTTTCCCCGCCGAGCCGAAGATTGATCGCGTCTATCGTCAAATCACCTGCAGCTGAAAAAATATCTGCATCGAAGGTCCCATTGAATGCGTCCGTAGCAAGGTTTAGACGCTGTGCCGTGGGTAAAGTCACATTCTGGGAATAGGTCTGTGCAGCAGACAAAACCGCCGCATCAACAGCCGATTGCAATTGGGCGTCGGTATTGGCGATCCTCCGGAAATCAAGCGAAAATCCGACCATCACAAGCAGAGCGAGTAGCATCACTGCAAAAATCGGAGCGATCGACCCTCGTTCGTCACTGCGACCATCTTCCAAAAGATTCTTTACCGTCTGTATCATTGCAAAACACCTTCAGTATCTCGCTCGCTCGAAGCAAGAAACTCGCCAAATGCTGATTGGGTACTGCAATAACCTTAAATAGATGCAAATTCTGCGTTTGAATTATACCAATCGACGAAACGATTTATGCCCTCTTCAAGCTGAATTTTGGGCGCGTAGCCATAGTCCTGTTTCAGTTTCGAGATATCGGCACATGTTCTTTTCACATCGCCCGGCTGATGCGGATAATGCGCCGTATCAACCTTGCAGCCCGTTGATTTTGCCACAGAATCTACAAGGTTTTGCAAAGATTCAGACCGTCCACTCCCCAAATTATATATCTGGTGAATACCGCCTTTTTGAGACGCCCGAGCAGAGCTTAACGCCACGGCCATCACGCCGGTCACCGCGTCATCAATATAGGTAAAATCGCGTTCCATTTTGCCATAGTTAAATAGTTTAACCGGCTCTCCAGAATACGCCTTACGCGTGAATATCCAATAAGCCATATCGGGACGCCCCCACGGTCCATAGACCGTGAAAAAGCGCAAACCGGTCTGCACAATGCCATATAATGAACTATAGGCCTGGCTCATAAGCTCATCCGCCTGCTTGGTCACTGCATAGAGCGAAGCTGGCGGTCCGGCAATTCCATCCTCGCGCAGCGGAGTCTCTTCGCTAACCCCGTAAACAGAGCTAGAAGACGCATAGATCAGATTGGGTCGGCGCGGCATACGGCGGCAGAACTCGAGCACGGACAAGTGCCCCACGACATTCGATGTCACATAGGGGAAAGGATTGTCCATTGAATGGCGCACACCCGCCTGGGCCGCGAGATGAATCACCTGATCAATCTCGCCCCGCCCGGGCAATTCCATCAAGGCATCAGGAGTTGCCAGGTCGAGCTGATGAAACTCGAAACCCGGCATTTTATGCAGTCTAGCCAACCGCAAACGCTTCAGCGTCACGCTATAATACGAGCTTATACTGTCGACGCCGGACACGCTGTGCCCCGCTTCAAGCAACGCCATACTCACAGCATGGCCAATAAAGCCCGCGCAACCTGTTACAAGAAACTTCAAATCAACCTCTTTCTACACCGAGAAGAGACTAATATCTCGAAGTGTCAGCTAAGTTTTGAATTCACGCGCCATTTTGGCAATAAGGTCACGTGCCTCCCCGCCAATATCCGGGTGGTGCACTGCATGACCAAGTACGGCATCAAGATAGCCAAGTACAGAGCCGCAATCATAGTCTTGCCCGTCATATTCAAACGCATAGAAGGATTGTTGCGTCATCAGGCGCGCCATAGCATCGGTCAGCTGGATTTCGCCGCCAGCGCCAGCGCCCTGGTCCGCCAGAAGTCCGAAAATTTCGGGCTGCAAGATATAACGGCCGGTGATTTTCAGGTTCGATGGGGCGTCTTCACGCGAAGGCTTCTCGACCATGCCGTCCATCTCTATCAAGCGGCCATTACGGCCCTTGGGCGAAATGACACCATATTTGGAGACTTCTTCTTCAGGGACGGCATCAACGGCCAATATGTTCCCGCCCGTCTCATTATACGCCGCGACCATCTGCGCGAGGCAGCTTTGCTCACCTTTCACGATCACATCCGGCAACAAGATCGCGAACGGGTCATTTCCAATAATATCGCGTGCGCACCAAATCGCATGGCCCAGTCCCAGAGCAGATTGCTGACGGACAAAACTTGCCGCGCCAGCAGGAAGCTTTGTCTTTTGCACCTGAGATAGAATATCGCGCTTGCTGTCGCCTCTTTGCTCCAGAGATGTTTCAAGCTCGTAGGCGTGGTCGAAATAGTCTTCGATTGCCCCCTTATTACGTCCGGTCACAAATACGATGTGTTCGATCCCGGCTTCGAGGGCCTCATCGACCACATATTGAATGGCTGGCCTGTCCACAACTGGCAGCATTTCTTTTGGAATCGATTTCGTCGCTGGCAGCACACGGGTTCCAAAGCCTGCAACAGGCAGAACAGCTTTCCGGATTGTCATCTAATATAGTCCTCGCAATAGGTGCGCCGTATCATCTAGGCGCATTTCCTATTCCGTTTAGCATGAATTGGGCCAACTGTGCGCAGCTGATTGCCTAGAACTGCAGATACAACAGAGCACCAAAGACCCATGTGCCAGCGCAAGCGGCGGTAAACACTGCGATCCCGGTCATAACCGGATGCTGTGCTTCAAACTTCATGGCAGGCTGCAAATCACGGCTAAGTTTCGCTTGCAGTGCGCGTGCCGGTGACGCCGCAAAATTGCTGCCATCGAGAATCAATTCCGCGGTATCTTCCGAAGCGCCATGCGCGGCCTCTTCAGGTGCGAACTCGTCTTCCAAAATGATTTGTGCGTTGGTCATGAGGCATCCTCTCGGTTCGAAATCCCTTATATCGGACAGACGATAAAGAGAGATTATCGAAATCTGTGAAATTCGAACAAAAATCGAAAATTATCCAATAAATTGAATTTCTGCACCGACATTCCCCACAGAGCCGAGTTTTGACAATTAATTACAGCTGAAACTGTGTTTATACGTCCGATGCCCCTTCCATACTGCAAGGTCAATCGGATAGTACCTTGGCTGAAGGCGAATCATAGGGGAAGTACCGGTGAGCCACATAATGCAGAATGCACAACCTAGGTTACCCAAACGGCAACCAAGTCAAGAAATCGTTGAGAAAAATCGCGACAGCGGCTTTTGGCAGCGCAATGGTCAATTTAAACGCACGGCCGATATCTTTCTGAGCCTCTCGGCCTGTATCGCGTTTGCACCGCTGATGCTGATGATCGCGGTTTGCGTAAAGCTTACGAGCGCCGGTCCGCTGATCTATAAGCAATCTCGGGTTGGCCGGGATGGTCTAAACTTCACAATGTACAAATTCCGTACAATGTATGTGGATGGTGATGCCGTCTTGCAGGCCCTGCTCCGCGACTGCCCGCGCAGCGCCGAAGAATGGCGGATATACCAAAAGCTACGCTTTGATCCACGTATTACGCGTGTCGGACATTTCCTGCGCAAGACGTCGCTCGATGAGCTACCACAATTATTCAACGTTCTGTTCGGCCATATGTCTATGGTTGGCCAACGCCCGATCCTGCCGAGCCAGATTGCCGACTATGGCGTCGAGCATTTCGAACACTATACGCGCAGCCGTCCGGGCATAACCGGATTGTGGCAGGTCAGCGGACGCAATGGGTTGTCATTCGAACAACGCGCCTCTCTTGGCACTGAATATTCAAGAGCTTGGTCAAACCGATACGACTTTATGCTCCTGCTTAAAACCGTGCCGGCACTGCTCAAATCAGACGATGCCTTCTAGCGAGCGCGTTTTAGCTACATAGTTGGGGCAATGTCCGGCCTGCAGCCTACAAGCCGGACTGCAAGTGCCCGCCATCGACGACAATCGTAGATCCCGTCATATAACTGCCCGCATCCGACGCTAAAAGCAGCAAAGGACCTGCCAGTTCCTCAAGGCGGCCCACCCGCCGCATCGGGATTCGTCTACGCATTTCCTCACCCGGGCCAGTTTCAAAAAAGCCTGCATTGATGTCGGTCATGAAATATCCGGGCGCGATCGCATTCACCCGTATATTTGATCTTGCCCATTCGACGGCCATAGCCCGCGTCAAATGCTCGACAGCCGCCTTCGATGCCGCATAGGCTGCGATGGTCGGCGATGGTCGGCGGGCTGTGATTGAAGCGATATTGATCACCGATCCCCCCTGACCTGCATCAATCAAGGCGTTCGCGCTCGCTTTGGCCACCCGCCAAACACCTTTGAGATTGGTGTCCATCACAGCGTCCCAGTCCGCCTCATCCATTTTCGCAATCCAGCTCTCTCGGCTGATCCCGGAATTGTTGACCACAATATCGGCTGGACCGCCGCTCTCGCTGATTCGGGCAAAAGCCTCCGTCACACTCTCCAGGGCTGTGACGTCCATTGGCACCGCCACAGCTTTACCTCCGGCATGCTTGATTTCATCCGCCAGTGCCTCCAGCGGCTCCATTCTTCGCGCCGCGAGCACAAGCTCGGCGCCCGCGCCCGCTAGCATACGGGCAAAGCCCGCACCGAGCCCGCTAGAAGCTCCCGTTACCAATGCGCGATGTCCATTCAAGTCAAACAATGCCGTGCTCCCGATCCAATATGTAATTACCTTATTTATATATCCGAACTCTTTATTGACCTATCGGATTTGCGGGGCTAAGACGCCCACACGAATGGTGAGCGCCTATAGCTCAGTTGGTAGAGCATCTCACTTTTAATGAGGAGGTCACAGGTTCGAATCCTGTTGGGCGTACCATTCGTTTTCTAAAAAAGACAAACGGGTTAGCTCGCGCCGGGCTTAAATCGTGCCTCGTTCTCGGCCCGCGGCTTTGAGCGTGTACCGGCCCATTTCTCGGCATATTCCGCGCGAAACGCCTCGAATGTACCTTGAGCAATCTCAGCCCGCATCCGTGCTGTCAGCGCCCCGAAGAAAGCCAGATTGTGCCAAGACAGCAACATGGCCCCCAAATGTTCGCCAGCTTTAAACAAATGATGCAAATAAGCGCGCGAATAGTTTTGGCTCGCCTCACACACCACGGCCTCGTCGAGCGGCGAGAGGTCCTCGGCAAACTTTGCATTCTTGATATTGATTGGCCCGTCCCATGTCCAAGCCTGTCCGTGACGCCCTGACCGCGTTGGCAGAACACAGTCGAACATATCTATCCCGCGTGCCACAGCCTCGATCAAGTCCACTGGTTTCCCGATGCCCATGACATAGCGCGGGCGCTCATGCGGTAAAAATGGCACGGCCATATCAATCGAGGCGCACATCTGTTCATGCCCCTCGCCAACAGCAAGCCCGCCAAGCGCATAGCCATCAAATCCTTGCGCGGTAACGCCCTCGGCCGACCTCTGGCGCAAGTCCGGATAGTTCGACCCTTGCACAATCCCGAACAGGGCTTGGCTCTCACGGTCTCCAAATGCGTGCTTGGACGCCTCTCCCCAACGCAGTGACAGCTCCAGCGACCGTGCAGCCTCTTCATGTGAACATGGAAAGTCCGTGCACTCGTCCAGCTGCATCGAAATGTCAGCGCCAATACAGTCCGCCTGTATCTCGATCGACCTTGCTGGCGTCAACCGATGTTTCGAGCCATCAATATGCGATTGAAACGTCACACCTTCGGCATCCATTTTGCGAAGCTTGGCTAATGACCAAACCTGAAACCCGCCGCTATCGGTGAGAATAGGACCATCCCACCCCATAAATTTATGAAGTCCGCCAAGCCGTTTGAGCCGCTCTGGCCCGGGCCGCAGCATCAAATGGTAGGTATTGCCAAGCAAAATATCAGCCCCGCTTTGGCGCACTTGATCGGTGTAGAGGGCTTTAACCGTTCCGGCCGTACCAACCGGCATAAAAGCGGGGGTCCGGATCTCTCCACGCGGCGTTTGCAAAACACCGGCGCGCGCAGGTCCATCGGTGGCATCAATACGAAATTCAAATTTGCTCATGCCAGCGCTTTAGCTCGAATGAGGGTTCAGGGAAAGCCTACCTCCGAACGAACCTATTCACCCTCGCCCGACGCGTCAGCTTCCTCATCGAGCAACACTGGATATGGCCAGTCATTCGGGATCAGAAGTTCGCCCGCCGCTTGCTTGGCTTCAATCTCTTCGCGCGTTGCCTCCAAGGCCAATTGCCGATCAGCGGTAATTGGGTGCGTGCGCTCTCCATATGTCGATGACGGAGACAGTTTTGCAAATGCCGCAAACACCTCTTCTGCAGTGGAGATATCTACCCCGCCGCGCGCGGCGACATACATGCCGATATAGTCGGCCTCGCGTTCAAAACTGCGGACGCCCAACACCCCATTGACCAGCCGCGTGACACCGGCTTGACCGGGTGGCGTTTCAATCCCGCCCCACCGTTCGAGCGGAGCTGCAAAAAATCCATCAAAAAGCGATGCCGCGGTCACAACCGGAATGCCCCATAGCGCAAAACCCGATACATATGTGTTCCGCCTCTGTTTGGGCACATGCCGCCCGATCACATGACCAATCTCATGCCCGATCACAATGGCAACATCGTCGTCATCTTCCATCAAAGTCAGAAGCCCGCGGAACATATTCACGGACGTGCCGCCAGTATTTGCGTTTACGCTATCGGTCTCGGACACATTTAGCGGGATCGAACAAATCGTCTCTGGCGTAAGCCTCGCGCGCAGCTCGCTGCCATCAGGATTTTGAAACACAACATCAAGATCGGGTAGAACCGTCTCGGACTCACCTGCTTCACGCTTTTCTTTGGCTTCTGCCCGAGCTTCAGAATACTCGGACAAGGCCTCATTGAGCGCATCCATTTCGCCGCCGATGTCGGTTTCGCCAACCTTGATGGGCACAGCCCCGCGCACCAATCCGGCTCTCGCCGCGGGCGTTCCCTCGAACACATTCAAAACTACGGGAGACGCATCATAGCCAATTGCATTGACCTGTTTGAGTGTAAACCCGTCGGCCAAGGCGCGGATCGTCTTGTCATTGCCCACCGAAAACCCGAACCGGTCAGCACGCCGATTGTGACACAAATCTGCATTTGCCACGAGCAATGGCCATCCAATTGAATTCACCCGCTCCAGCCGATCGAGCCGCGCTGTTACATTGGCCCTTTGGTCAATCAGCATCGCTGCTTGCACCTCTGCCAGAGGAATGACGGGGTATGCCGTCGAAGGTTTGGCGCAACTCGCAAGCCCCATAAGACCCAAACCAAATATGGCCATGCCTCTCAAACGCCCGTTCGCCCGAAATGTGTCCAGTAGAGATATAGTCATGACATAGCCTTTGATATCGCTTTGAAAGACCATACCAAAGAATAAGGTGCTAAGGCCACACATCTATGTGAGCCAGAACACCCTATGGCGATACTGGTAACACATCCGCATCTGCTGGCGTAATCCATATCGGTGACGTCCATGCGAACTCGTTGATCGTTTCGGGCGCGTCATTCTCGCATCCTTCAACGGCGCCGCCCTCTGCCTCGACCTGATCGCACTGCCACTTGCTCCAGCGCGGGGTCGGCATTTCGACAACCCGCAAATAGTAATATGCCTGAACCAGTGGGTCATAATCAGGGTCTTCATATACGACGCATAGTTCGTCCGCGCCTGTTTCCGTCGATGCAACATCCGTCACATCAAACCGCTTTTGCCCATTCTCATCAATCCAGCCTTTGACAATCTGCAGCGCCGAAAGCGGGCTAGCCGTCGCGGCCGGATCGCGTGCCGCCTGCGCGACAAAGCGCAAGCCTTCGACCCCTGCCGGAAGCCTTGCGCCCATGGGAACACCTTGAGCATAAGCCGTGTCGAGCCAGTCACTCTGCCCGCAAATGTCCCTTTCGAACCGCCCAGCAAAAAATCGCGGCGCAATGCGTGTTCCGGAGGTCGCAAAGGCTTCGCGCCGTTTCATCGACTGGAACAAAGCATCGCGCGAATTCTCCACCGCCCAAACGCCTGCAAGCCCCCCGGGATTGCCGTCTAACCGATTGTGCCGCCCCAGTCCGGGCTCGCCCAACCGCCCCTCAAGTACAGTCTCATGAGCGATATGGCCGGGATAACTATGCTCGCTCGTATTCCCGCTCGTTCCGATATGGGTATCGGTGCTGCCAATCACTCCGAGTTCAAACGGGTTGACCCCAAAGCCGCGCTCGTCTTCCAGTCCCGAGAGCCAAGCCCCGCGCGCAAAGTCATGCGATGCTACGCACGGGCCTTTATAAAGATTGTCCTTGGGATCGATATCGTCTTCGGTGCATTCGCGGATCGTTTTGGTAAAGACGCGCGGAATCCAGCTCGTCAGATCAAACGCACGTTCTTTCTGCCCGATCTGGCGAATGGCTTCGATATCACACATTTCATCAACGTTGCCCAAAATATCCGTCACCCCGTTGAGACATTCGGACGCCCCTTTGTGCTGCGTAATCTCCATCAATCGATCAAACGCCTGACGCTGAAGTCTATGGGCTTGTTGCGCCGCCTCGGGAAACCCACGTAGTGAAAATCTGTTAAATCCGTTGCCGCTTGAGATATTCGAATTGTGCGGGATCGAGATCACATCACATGCGCTTAGGCCCTGCCGACACTCGGTCTCCAGTTTGCCAAGCAGTTCAGGCAGGGTCGGTTGATCGATATAGTTGGCTGGCAGATCAGGCACGCTCGCATTTTTGAACACTGTGTTGCGATGCATATGCATGCCGCTCGGGCTGCGCGTATATTCGTATCCGACAAAGCTCGTAAATTCGCAGCCACTTGTCTTGTCATAAGCCGCATCAGCCGCAGCGATAATCCGTTGCCAGACCCGGGCCGCTGCCGCGTAACAGTCTTGACCATATTCACCGCATACAGATTGAAGTCTCTTGGGCCGCATGCCAGCGCGCGGCACCGAAAACACGCGCAAGCCGTCATCGCCGCCTTTGCGATACGTCTTGCAGGCTTTTGTATCATAGCCCGCAAACTCACCTTCTTCGCGGCAAATATAGCCTTCGCCAAGCGCTTCGGAATGATCGGTCACAGCGGCAAAGTCGAGCGGCCGGTCGAGTTGAACAGGCCGCATCGTTTCGGCACCTTCAAAGTCGGGGAGCAAAATTGGCTCTCCCTTGGCAAAGTTATACGCATCCTCCGGCCAGACCGTTGTCCCATCGGCAATCGCATCGCTCGAGAGTGCGGTATGGATATGCAGATCACCAAAAAACGCAGATTTGAGCGGATTGCGGTCCGCACAGTCTTCACGCTGTTCCGAATAGACGAGCGGCGGCACATAGCCAAAATTGTAAAACTCTGCGCGAGACTTCTCACTGCTTGGTGCTTCAATAATTTGGTTGCGATCAATCTCGTAACGCGTCGTATTCATCGCCCATAACACGATAGCCAGCAGCACGAGCACACAGACCAACACGCCCAACCCAATCTTGCGCTTCATCATCAATACCTTCTAGAAACGCCCACAGGCGACATGATTAACTCTATTTGGCGTTACAGTCTTTGGCCACACTGTCAATTACATATCCCAATAGTCATAGTGCTTTCGGCAATACCAACACCCAAAATCACGGTCCTCCACTTGCTTGTGAGCATACATTCACTTATATGTAAGGAAATTGCGCCATATTCGCCTTAAAGGAGTTCGGAATGACGGATATCAGCCCCCAGCCCAAACGCCGCCGCGCCCGCAATGCGCGTCCCAAAATCGAACGCGCAGCTCTAAAACTGTTTGTCGAAGAAGGCATCAACTCCGCGACCACGCGCGATATTGCCGATGAAGCAGGCGTATCTGAAGGCGCCCTCTATCGCCACTATAAAGGCAAAGACGAATTGGCCCTTAGCCTGTTTATGGAAACCCATAACCGGCTCGGCGAAATGGTTGCCTCTGCAGCGACCATCGACGGCGGTCTCGACGCGAAGATCCGCTCCATCGTAACGGCTTACTGCACGCTTGCGGATGAGGACTGGCTGCTCTTCTCTTTCCACCTCGTCTCGCTGCATAAATTCTTACCGTATGATACCAAGCGCGACGACGATCCGGTCACCATTACCGAGAATATCGTCAAAGCCATGATGGCCGCCGGTGAGATACCAAACGGCAATGCCGACCTCTTGGCCTCGATGGCCCTTGGTGTTGTCCTGCAAGCTGGCGAGAGCAAAGTCTATGGGCGTTTGCCGGGCCCGTTCTCGGCTCACATCGACGCCTTTACCCGCGCCATAATCGCAATCCTGAGACAGAAATAGACGGAGCGACACAATGCGATCCTTCCTGTTTGCCATAGCCTATTGGAGCCTGTCAGTGGTCTACGCCCTGACGGCCGTCATCACGCTTATCCTTCCGGGGCGCGCCGCAACCACATTCCTGATCCGGTCGTATACGCGCGCTATGCGGCATGCTTTACGCTTTATCGCTGGCATCCGCACCAGCGCCTATGGCCATGAACACTTGCCCGAGACCGGCGCATATATTGTTGCCGCCAAGCACCAAAGCTGGGGCGACGGATTCATGTCCTATTCCGAAATTCCGGGTCTCGTATTCGTCACTGGCGACCATCTCGAAAAGCTGCCTCTGCTCGGCGGTATCATCAAAAAGCTCGGTGCCATTGTCATTGACACCTGCGGCGGCGGCCACCGCAAAGCCGCGTCCCTGTCAGAAGGTATCGCCCGCACAAAAGCCAATGGTGATCGCGTCCTGATCTATCCTGAAGGCCACCTCGCTCCGGTCGATCACAAGATGCGCTACAAAGCCGGCGTCTGGCACATGTATGAAGAAATGCAGGTTGCGGTGGTACCGGTTGCGACAAATCTTGGCCTGTTCTGGGCACAGACAGAGCATAAGAAAACCAAAGGCCACGGCGTCATCGAATTTTTGGAGCCGATACAGCCCGGCCTGGCAAAAGACGAGTTCATGGTCTTGCTCGAAACCCGTATAGAAACCCGCACAGCCGAGCTCGTCGCCGAAGCCCGCGGCACCGCCCCCGTAGAAGCCATCCTCCTGCCCGACCCAAATAAGGGTACTGCAGCCAAACCCGAGCATGCGCTCAGTTCCGGCACTTAGTCCCTGTATTTCATAGAAAAATGGCGACCTCGGCAGGATTCGAACCTGCGACCGTCGGATTAGAAGTCCGGTGCTCTATCCAGCTGAGCTACGAGGCCAAACATTGGAGTTCGGCAGTCCAGCGCTCCTGCTAGCAGGATGCCTCTTGGCGATCAAGCAAAACACGGCCGATCAAACGAAACAGGACCACAGATAAAAGCGAGCTGCCCGCTATAGCCCAAGCTTGGCTTTGAGAATTTCGTTCACCGCCTGCGGATTGGCCTTACCGCCGGAGCCACGCATCACCTGCCCGACAAACCAGCCCAGCGCTTTCGGCTTGGCATGGCCCTCGGCCTTTTGCGCTTGAACCTGCGCGACCTGCTCGGGATTGGCAGCAATGATCTCGTCGACGACTTTCTCAATCGCGCCCGTATCGGTGACCTGTTTCAACCCTTCGCGTTCGACAATCGCGCCAGCTTCGTCGCCGGTTTCAATCATCAACGCGAATACTTTCTTGGCAATCTTGCCGGAAATGGTCTGATCCGAAATCAGATCAATCAAGCCGCCAAGTCCCGCAGCCGACACTGGACTATCAGCCAGCTCCAAGCCTTCGCGGTTGAGATAACCGAACAATTCCTGAGAGACCCAGTTGGCTGACAGGCGATTGTCGCGGCCTTTGGCAACCTCTTCGAAGAATGTTGCTTTGTCAGCCTCGGCGGTCAGCACACCCGCATCATAAGGGCTTAGCCCATAATCACTCACAAACCGTGCGCGCTTATCGTCTGGCAGTTCCGGCAGTGTCGCTTTGATGGCGTCGACAAAACTCTGTTCAATCTCCAGCGGTAACAGATCCGGATCGGGGAAATAGCGATAGTCATGCGCATCTTCTTTCGAGCGCATCGAGCGTGTTTCGCCCGTGGTCGCATCAAACAGGCGCGTTTCCTGATCGACCGTACCGCCGCCTTCGACAATCTCGATCTGGCGCTTGGCTTCATATTCTGCAGCCTGCTGGATAAAGCGGAACGAGTTCATATTCTTAATTTCGCAGCGCGTGCCCAAATGGCCGAAATCGCCAGTCTCGGCATATTTCTCGTAAGCGCCCGGTCGGCAGATCGACACGTTCACATCAGCCCGCAAATTGCCCTTCTCCATGTCTCCGTCACATGTCCCGAGCGCAATCACGATCGAACGCAATTTGCGCACATAGGCCGCAGCTTCCGCCGGCGAGCGAATGTCGGGCTTCGACACGATTTCCATCAGCGCCACGCCAGAGCGGTTCAAATCCACATAAGTCGCATCCGGTGCCATGTCATGGATCGACTTTCCCGCATCCTGTTCCATATGCAGGCGTTCAATGCCCACTGTGAAACTGTACGCGTCTCCGCCATGTGCGGGCTCGACATCGACGACCATTTCGCCTTCACCGACAATCGGATGGGCAAATTGCGAGATCTGATAACCTTGCGGCAAATCTGGATAGAAATAATTCTTCCGGTCAAACCGCGAGTAAAGATTGATCTCGGCTTTCAGGCCCAGCCCAGTCCGTACCGCCTGCTCGACGCACTTTTCGTTGATAACCGGCAGCATTCCGGGCATCGCGGCATCAACCAGCGAGACATTTGTGTTTGGCTCGGCGCCATATTGCGTAGACGCGCCAGAAAACAGCTTCGCCTCACTCGCGATCTGCGCATGGACCTCAAGCCCCATGACGACTTCCCAGTCGCCTGTGGCACCTTTGAGCGTATAGGGCGTGCGGATTTCAGTTGCGGTCATAGTAGAGGCTCACTCGATCAGAATTGAATGCCCTCTGATAGCGCGACCGAAACCCGATGCCAAGCAGATAGACGCCGCTTAGAAACTCAACCCGAACTTACGGTCGAGCGACAGGCTGTCATATTCCTTGAATGCAAGCGGCATGAGCGACGCAAAGAACACGCAAAGCGACGGGAAGAACAATGTCCGGCGGCTATCTTCATCCACAAGCCAGAGGCCCAGAGGGTCGAGAATATGTTGCCAGATAAATGCGACGCCAAGTCCGAGAACGATGGCTTGAGCCGGATAAGTCAGCTTCCTAAACAGCCCCAGACAGACGAGCACGCCAAGCGCAATTTCTGCCCCGCCCAGCCCCGTTTGTATACCCTCGGCGCTAATCAGGCCCGAATAGTATCTCTCCGAAACACTAATCGCATTCTCCGGCGCGCCAATCTTAATTACCCCCCACAGAACCAGCAAAAGCCCCGTCGAAATACGAATAAGCAATAGAGTAAAAGCCTTCATGCCTTACCTCCCCGTTTTTTGATCCAGATGGCCTAGAACGGCAGTCCGAGTTTATGATCTACTGACAATGTATCATCTTCTTTGAACGCCATCATCACCAATGTTGCTACAAATAGGCAAAGCGACGGGAAGAATGTGCGTCTAGGTGCTTCGTCTTCGGCGAACAAAAACAAACCGAACGGATCAGCAATATGCTTCCAGATTAGCAAAGCACCGACGAGCAGGACGATCATTTGCAGCGGGTAAGAAATCTTGCGCAAAAGCCCAAGTATCACGGCCACCCCTAGAGCGGTCTCTGCAACGCCAATACCCATCTGCATATTCTCGGCGCTCAAGAATCCCGGATACCCGAAGCGCTCACCAAGTCCGGCGCCTGATTCAGGGCTCTGAATCCGGAAAACACCCCAAAGCATCAACACGACACCCGTCGAAATTCGCAACAATAATAATGTAATAGCTTTCATCTTCAGCCCTCCCAAGGTCTAAAACTAGGCAAGCTTAAACTCATTTTTGGTGTCTTGGAAAGCCGCGCTCTTACACAGATTTGTGAGACGCTACAGCTTGCCTTCTTCGCGGGCCTTGGCAACGCGGGCTTCTCTGGCCGCCATGCGTGCTTCGATTGACCCCGCTTTGGGCTCGGGCTTTTCGCCAATCCCCGGCATCGCCACAACTGCGCCCGCACCAATTCCGCGCTTGCGCAAAAATTTGGAGAACAGCGACCCGATCCGCCATGCTGGATAGATCAACACGACAAGCGAGATCAGCATCGGCGTCCGGCTCCGCTCGGCAAAGACATCAAGCCCCGACTGCGTGATCATCGACATCGCGATCAAAATAACAAGCACATAACAAACCGGTGTCCAGACCCATGCAGAATTGACAATCGTCGCGGGGGCCAGTGCCGCTTCTTCTGGCTCGACCAGCGACACATCACCCTTGGCTCGCGCCAAGCGCTCTCGCCGCGCGGCCATGCGTTTTTCTACATGTTTGTCAGCCATATCACCAATTCTCGCAGCAATTATTGGCCCGAGCTTACCACCACTTCTCCGGCTTGGCCACAAATCCCGCCGCGCGCTCAAGCGCTCCGCCGACGCGGAAACACGCCGCCTCGTCAAGCGCTTTGCCGATCACTTGCAAGCCAAGCGGCAGACCTTGTGCATCGACACCGGCAGGCACCGCAATACCGGGCAGTCCGGCTAGGTTCGCCGTCACAGTGAAAATGTCGTTCAAATACATCGCCACTGGATCGTCCGCCTTTTCGCCATACGCAAATGCCGCGCTTGGTGTGGCAGGTGTCAGCAACGCATCGACATCCTCAAACACCTTCTGGAAGTCTTCCAAAATCCGTGTCCGCACTTTCTGCGCGCGCAAATAATACGCGTCATAATAGCCCGATGATAGAACATAAGTCCCGATCATCAAACGCCGCTGTACTTCCGCACCAAAGCCAGCTGCGCGGCTTTCCATATATGTCTTGTCCAGATCATCACCAATGACGCGCGCGCCATAGCGCATCCCGTCATAACGCGCCAAATTCGACGACGCCTCGGCTGGTGCAACAATATAGTAAGCTGGCAAAGCATATTTCGTGTGCGGCAGCGAGACATCGACAATCTCTGCACCCTGCTCATGGAGCCATTTGATACCTTGTTGCCAGAGCGCTTCGATCTCCTCCGGCATCCCGTCCATCCGGTACTCTTTCGGAATACCGATACGCATGCCCTTCACCGGCTTGTCCACTTCCGTGCGCCACGCAGGTGTGTCGACCGGCAGCGACGTAGAATCCTTTGGATCGTGCGAGCACATAGCTTCGAGCAAGATCGCGCTGTCTTCAACCGTCTTGGCAATCGGTCCGGCCTGATCGAGCGAACTTGCAAACGCCACCATGCCATAACGGCTGGCCCGTCCATAAGTCGGCTTAATGCCAACAGTGCCTGTAAACGCCGCCGGCTGCCGGATAGACCCGCCAGTGTCAGAAGCCGTCGCAGCCAAACACAGGTCCGCAGCCACCGCGGCCGCAGATCCACCAGAGCTGCCGCCCGGTGTCAGCTTCGCATTGTCGCCGCCCGAACGCCGCCATGGATTGGCAACCTCGCCAAAGCGCGATGTCTCGTTCGACGACCCCATTGCAAACTCGTCCATGTTCAGCTTGCCGAGCATCACAGCGCCCGCGTCCCATAGGTTCTGCGTTACTGTGGATTCGTAAGTCGGGGTAAACTCGTCGAGGATATTCGAGCAGGCCGTCGTGCGCACGCCCTTGGTGCAATACAAATCCTTGATGCCCAGCGGGGCGCCATCAAGCGTCCCGGCTTCGCCCTTGGCGCGGCGAGCGTCGGACGCATCGGCCATGCCCAGCGCTTTGTCCGGTGTCTCGACAACATAGGCATTGAGCGACGGGTTCGCCGCCGCAATAGCGTCGACAAAACCTTGGGTTAGCTCTCGCGAGGAAAAATCCTTCGCCGCAAGTCCATCAAGCGCAGCGGCGAGTGTGAGTTTGGTAAGATCGGTCATCTTCGTCCCCTATTCTACGGCTTTAGGGACAACGAAAAATCCGTCATCGCTTTTTGGCGCATTGGCCAAAACTTGGTCCGGCTTGTCGCCATCGGTCACTTTATCCTCGCGCATCGGCAATGAAACCTCGACCACAGACGTCATCGGCTCGACGCCTTCAATATCGACTTCGTTAAGCTGATCAATCCAGCCCAAAATCGTGTTCAGCTCACCCGCCAGTGTCTCTAGCCGGTCTTCCTCAACCGCGATCCGTGACAAGCGCCCGACTTTCCGGACATCGTCTTTAGTGACAGTCATATGTGCCTTCTCCATCAATTGCGCCCAGCGATACGCGTCTCGGCGCTGGCGATCAAGACCGGAAAGCTATAAGGATGGGCTCAATGGCACTTATAGACCTTCTTTCCCTCCCCGAATCCGGTCCCCTGATCGGCATTGATCCGGGCTCCAAAACCCTCGGCATCGCTGCGAGCGACGGTCTGCGCCTGATCGCCAGTCCCGTCGAAACCATCCAGAGAAGCAAACTTTTGAAAGACCTCAGCGCATTATTTGCCCTCTATGATGACCGCCGCGCCGTCGGGCTTGTCTGCGGCTTACCGCTTAATATGGACGGAAGCGAAGGCCCGCGCGCCCAGTCGGCTCGTGCATTTGTCCGCAATATTTTGAAATCCCGCGACCTCCCCATCGCCTTTCAGGATGAACGTCTAAGCACCGCTCAAGCCACCCGCGCTATGCTCGATGCCGATCTCTCCCGCGCCCGTCGCGCCGAGCTTATCGACGCCTCCGCCGCCTCGGTTATCTTGCAAACCGCGATTGATCGTTTGGCAAACAAATAACTCAAAAAACCAGAGCCATAAGCTGACGAAGCCCCGTCCCATCGCGAAGCGGGGGACAAGCATAACGAGCCATCAGCTGGCGAAGCCACGTCCCATTGCGCAAGCGGGGGTCAAGCAAAAAGAGCCATCAGCCCGCAGCGCAGCATCCCGCTAAGCATCGGCTCAGAGGAAAAGAAACCCCTAGTCGCGCGTAAAGACCCGTTTGCCGCCGACAAATGTCGCCATCACTCGTCCCGTCATGCGGCGCCCGTCAAATGGAGAATTGGTCGAGCGCGACCGCAAGTCTTCTCGTTGACAAAGCCAAGGCTTCTCGGGATCAAACAAAACAATGTCGCCAAGCGCCCCATCCGCAAGCGTGCCGCCTGCAAGTCCGGCAAGGTCCGCCGGTCCCGACGTCAGCGGCCGCAAAGCTTCGAGCAAGTCCATTTGCCCGTCCGCCACAAATGCCAGCATAGCCGACAATGTCGTTTCCAGTCCCGCCGCACCAAAGGCAGCATCGGCAAAAGGCACGCGCTTTTCTTCTGCCGGTTGCGGGTCATGGGCTGAAACCACGGCATCGATTTTCCCCGTGCGCACTGCGTCGATCAAGGCCAGCCGCGTCTCTTCATCACGAAATGGCGGCGACACTTTGCAATATGTCAGATAGTCCCCGACATCCAATTCATTGAAGAACAGATGATGCGCTGCAATCGTACAGCCTATCTTTGCGCCATCCGCTTTGGCGGCCGCCACCGCGTCGAGCAAGCCAAGCGTCGTCACCTGATCAAGGATCAGGCTACATCCGGTCTGCTGGGCCAATACGATATCGCGCAGTCCTGCCACAAGCTCGGCATCCTTGCCCATGCCCGCAAGCCCCATCCGCGCCGCCAATGCGCCAGCATTCATCACACCCGACCCGATCAGTCGCGCGTCTTCTGGCCGCACACAGACCCGCGCGCCAATATCGCCAGCATAGGCCAAAGCCCGCTTCATCACCGAACTGTCGGCAACGCCCCGCTCGCCATTGGAAAAGAACACCGCGCCTGCGTCCGCCATCAAGCCAAGCTCGGCCATTGCCTCACCCGCCAGCCCGCGTGTCAAAGCCCCTGCCGGATAAATCCGGTTCAGCGCATCGCGTCCGCGCCGCGTCACAAATTCGACGAGCGCCTGATCATCAATCACTGGCTGCGTGTCCGGCATAACCACCATGCTCGTCACACCGCCCGCGACCGCGGCAAGGCTCGCGGTACCGAGCGTTTCTTTCTGAACAGCCCCCGGCTCGCCGGTCTTGACCCGCAGATCAATTAGTCCCGGCGCAAGACAAAGCCCGCCTGCATCAATGGTTTCGATACCGTCTGGAGCAGACACGCCTTGTCCACTTGCCGCAATCACGCCGTCACGGATCAGCACATCGCCCGCTTCGTCGCGTCCAGCGCTCGCATCAAGTAGCCGCGCATTCGAAATCATCACATCGCTCATGCCTTACCCCCCGCAAGCACTTGCAACACGGCTTCGCGCACAGCGACCCCCATTTCCACTTGCTCGGTAATCACAGACTGCACACCATCAGCAATGACGCTTTCAATCTCGACGCCTCTATTCATTGGCCCGGGATGCATCACAAGCGCATCGGGTTTCGCCCGTGCCAGCCGTTCTTGTGTCAGCCCGTAAAACCGGAAATACTCGCGGCGGCTCGGCAGGTAAGAGCCATCCATCCGTTCCATTTGCAGACGTAGCATCATCACCACATCCGCGCCGTCCAGCGCCTCGTCAAACCGTGTCGTCGCTGAAGCAGCGCCCCAAGTTTCGGTGCCAGCCGGCATCAGCGTGCGCGGGGCAACCAGATGCACATTGGCGCCGAGCAGATGCAGCGCCATCGTCGTCGAGCGCGCCACACGCGAATGCGCAATGTCGCCGCAGATAACAACTTTCAGCCCTTCGCAGGTTCCTTTGTTACGCCGGATGGTCAGTGCATCTAGCAGCGCTTGGGTCGGGTGTTCATGTGTTCCGTCGCCCGCATTAATCACGGCGCAATCGACCTTGCGGCCCAGCAATTTTACACCGCCAGACGAGGCATGCCGGATCACCAGCGCATCAGGCCGCATCGCGTTTAGCGTCATCGCCGTATCAATCAGCGTTTCGCCCTTCTTCACCGAAGAGGTCGCCACCGGCATATTGATGACATCCGCGCCCAGCCGTTTCGCCGCAATCTCGAAACTCGACATTGTCCGCGTGGAATTTTCAAAGAACAAATTGACGATGGTCTTGTCAGCCAGAACTTGCGGCGGGCGTTTCTGCTCGCGCGTTAGCTCTGCATAGGTTTCTGCAAGGTCCAAAAAATAGGTAAGGTCGAGGGGGTGAAGCCCTTCAATTCCGAGCAAATGTCGGTGCGCAAAGCTATATTCAGGTGCGGGCTTGGCCATATGATCTCAAATCCGATTTTGCACCGTTTAAGCCGACACAGTCAAAACAGCAAGCGGAAGATGCAAATCCGGGGCTTTTTCCCACTTCACTCGAGACAATCTACAGCCTTATCTGCTGCTCGGTCCGACATCACCTTCACCATGAGACTCAAGCGAAGACGGCATCGCTTAATTCCAAAGTTTCAGACCAGCACGCAGCTTAGGCGCGCGAACATCATCTGCTCCGTGGCGGCAGACCTTGCCTTTGCCGTTGGCTTTCGCCTTCAATAGCGCTGCGTCGGCCGCTTTAAGGAAAGTGTTCGTGCCGTCAAACGACGCGTCGAATTTGGCAAGTCCCACCGAAACACCAACATCAAGGTCATGTCCCTCATACGTATGCCCAACCGTGAGGTAGGAACATAACGAGCGCACGCGGCGCTCAGCCAGATCATCCGCCAAGCATTCCCGCTGGCGTAAGATAATCGCAAACTCATCTCCGCCAAACCGTGCAATGGTGGCGTCCATATCTTTCATAATTTTTTGGAGCCGTTCCGCCACGGTGATCAAAACGGTGTCTCCCGCATCATGCCCGTAAGTGTCATTGATCGCCTTAAAGCCATCAAGATCGAGCATTGCTAGCCATGTCTGACCCGTATCGTCCCCGGTCACATCACATGCCTCATCAAGCGCTGTTGAGAACGATCGGCGAT
Source organism: Hyphomonadaceae bacterium (assembly GCA_039942135.1). Taxonomy (GTDB): domain Bacteria; phylum Pseudomonadota; class Alphaproteobacteria; order Caulobacterales; family Hyphomonadaceae; genus CALLCD01. The sequence continues at coordinate 69,096 of JBDVDE010000098.1, read as the reverse complement.
TGGCCAGCCCCGTTAATCCATCGCAATTGGCCAATCTATGTAGCTCGGTCTTGGTCGCTTCAAGCTCGGCATTCTGGGTGGCTAGGCGATTAGACACAGCTTCCATCTCTGACCGTAACTTGAGAATTTCACGTAGAGAATTACCCCCAAATGTCATGAATATAACTGTAAGCGGTGTCGCCGTGAAAACACCGAACAATGCAGGTATCCAAGGCGAAACACCTGACACCAACGTTTCTGGCCAAACCGTCAACAGAACGAAAAAGTTGATGACCAAGGTATTGATCACAATGAATGCATTCTGATCTTCCTTGGTAAATTCGATCGGCTTCAACCAGACGACAAGGGCCGATCTGATATACCACCGCAAATTCTTAGATTCTGGCCGGTCTAACTTCATAGAAACCTACATAGCAGCGCCATATGCAGTTTTTGATAAGAACAAACAGAAAATTTACGCCGCGTCGAAAGACATAGTTAGTAATCGGAAAATAATTCCGAAGGACTTTTTACTTGTTCCACTCATTAAAAACCCGCACCCTATCTAGGCGAGTACCCTGCCGCTCAAGGCAGCTGTTTAAGATTTACCCCTGACAGGCGGCCTGTGTTCCAGAGCCTCGCTCTCCGTATCGCCAATAAATGTCGCCCAGACACCGCCCGGTCGCCAAACACTATCCATCAGCGCCCGCGCGTCTTCCTCAACTGTGCCAAGCACATCGCGCCAATACCGATACAAAAACGCTGTCACCCGAAGGTTCGCGATGCAGTGAACATGCACCATGGCCTCGCCCGTGCGGCCCATCACTTCGCAAAACCTGTCGAAATCCGCAGTCGTCGGCGCATCAAACGCGACCGGAATATGCGTGTACTCCATTCCGAGGTCCGTAACACTTGTAGCTTCATCGCCGAGCGCCCGTTCGTGCTCATGCAAGCCGAGATTCACAATATACGTAACGCCCATCTGTTTGAGTTGCGCCAGTTCCGTTTCGCTAGGCTGGCCGGATGTGGTCAACCGCGCATCAACGCGCCGCCAATGATAGATATGTTCAGGGTCAGACATAATGGGCTTCCTTTGTTTGAAAGATTGCCCAGACGCTCGGCGTAAATCGTCATGCTCCCTGATGGTTATCCACCCTCGCGCGTCAGTTACATAACGCTCGAAGGTATAGCACACCGCCGAAGATATGCGAACACGCGGGCAATGCCTAATCGACTTACCTACTCAAATACCACTAGAACCCGCCACCCATCTCGTGCCATAAGAGCGGCATAAATTCCCCTCAAACGCGGACACACAAGACATGCAAAACCCTTTTGAAACCGAAGAGCGCAATGCTTTTCGTGAATCCCTCGCCAAACTCGTCGCCAAGGACGTCACCCCGTTCGCGGATGACTGGGATGAAGCAGGCGCAATTCCGTGGGAGATTCACGAGAAATTCGGCGAAATGGGCGTCTTCGGCCTCGGCGTGGACGAAGCCTATGGCGGCCTTGGCTTTGATGACATGTTTATGCGCGCAGCCTATGCCGAAGAGCTTGGCAAATGCGGCGCGAACGGTGTCTATGCCGCCCTTGTCGGCCGCGTCATTTCGATCGGCCCATTTCAGGAACTTGCCTCCGAAGAGGTCAAACAGGAAGTTCTGCCCGATGTTGTCGCGGGGCGTAAATCCTCGTCGCTCGCAATCACTGAGCCTTCCGGCGGCTCGGACGTTGCCCGCCTGACGACCACCGCCAAGAAAGATGGCGACCACTATGTCCTGAACGGGTCCAAGACCTTCATTACAACCGGCATGGACTCCGAATATTTCGTTGTCGGCGCGCGCACAGGCGGAGACGGCATCAAGGGCATTTCATTGTTCTTTGTCCGCCATGACGATCCCGGTTTTTCGCGCGTCCCGCTTGAGCGGAAAATGGGCTGGTGGTGCTCGAACCAGGCCACGCTCTTCTTTGATGATTGCCGTATTCCGGCCGACCGCATGCTCGGCGAGGAGAATAAAGGCTTCATCTCGATTATGCACAATTTCAACCCCGAACGGATCAGCCTGTCCGCGACCGCCCTCGGTATCGCCAAACTATGCTTGCAAGAAAGCATTGACTGGGCGCAAGAACGCCAGACCTTCGGCCAGCCCCTGATGCAGCACCAGGTTATCCGCCATAAAATCGCAGAGATGTCCGCCCGCATAGATGCCTGCGATGCCTATCTCAATCAGGTGTGTTGGATGACCAATGAAGGCAAGCCGGGTGTCGCCGGAGACATCGCCAAGCTCAAATTCCACACCACGAAAATGCTCGAATATGTCACCTCGGAAGCCATGCAAATCCTTGGCGGTGCGGGATACTTGCGCGGCAATGTGGTCGAGCGGGCCTATCGCGAAGTTAAAGTGCTGGCGATTGGCGGCGGCTCGGAAGAGATCATGCGCGATCTGGCTGTCCGTCAAATGGGGCTATAACTGACCGCCCCCTTACGCATATCCAATAGAGACGCGCGGCGGCTCTGGCTCAATGCGCAAGACCTCTCTACGCCTCCCACCGGCAAGCGGGACATTCTCGGCATCATAAAACAGCTCGGCTATGTCCAGCTCGATACGATCCAGACTGTCTCGCGTGCCCATCATCATATCCTCTGGAGCCGCGCCCAGCACTATCGCGAACCGATGCTTGAAAAGCTCCTCTCGACGGAGCGCGCGATCTTCGAGCATTTCACCCATGACGCCTCTGTCCTGCCGATGGAGTTCTATCCCGCATGGCGTCGTCAGTTCACGCGCCTTGAAGCCAAAGTCCGCAAATGGGAATGGCACCGCAATATGCTCGACGCCGAGGGTCGCAATACGCTGATCGAGCGCATCCGCAGTGAAGGCCCGCTCTCGACCGCCGCCTTCGATACCAAAGTCAAAAATCCCAAACCGAAAATGTGGAACCGTCCGCCCCATAAGCTCGCACTTGACTATCTTTGGTATGCCGGAGAGCTCTCGACCTCCCATCGCCAGAATTTCAAAAAGTTCTACGACCTCTCCGAACGCGTCATACCAGCGGACATCCGCGCCGACATATGGAGCGATGAAACACAAATAGACTGGTTGATCCGGAGCGCCCTGTCCCGTTTGGTTTTTGCAACCCCGACCGAGGTCAAGAACTTTTGGGGCGCAATGAGCGCCGCCACGGTCAAAGCATGGATGACCGACAATACCGATAGCCTCATCCCCGTCGAGGTTCAGGCCGCAGACAAAACCTGGCATAAAGCGTGGAGCCTGCCCGATATAGAAACCCAGCTCGCATCAGCCCCAAAACCGACCGCCCGTCTGCGCATACTCAACCCGTTCGACCCCCTCATTCGTGACCGCGCCCGCCTCAAACGCCTGTTCGGGTTTGACTACCGGATCGAGATTTTCGTCCCCGCCGCCAAACGCCAGTATGGCTACTATATCTATCCGCTTCTAGAAGCAGATCGTTTGATTGGCCGCGCCGAGATTACCTCCGACAGAAAAGCCGGCGCTCTACATTTCAACAAGCTCTGGCTCAAGACAGGTATAGAGAAAACACCGGCCCGCACCGCCAAACTCCATGCCGAACTTGGCCGCTTCGCCAAACTTGTAGGTGCAAAATCAGTTTTCACGGATGACGCCCTCATTTAACGAAAACATCTCTACCCCTTGTGCCCCATGACCAGACACTGTACTCGCACCCATACAAGTACAGGCGTCAGTTTCTACCAGTGAGGGTGGACCGAGCGTCATCCCCTCTACAGCCCTGAAGCAGGGCCTGAAAGAAAAAAACATGACCCATTTTGAAGGCGTCGCCCCAACGCTCGGCGAAGCATTGTCCAATCGTGGCTACGAAACCCTAACACCCGTCCAGACAGCCATGATCGATCCTGATCTGGCAGGCAAAGACCTGCTCGTATCAGCGCAAACCGGTTCTGGTAAAACGGTAGCCTTTGGCATCGCTGCGGCGGCAGATATGCTTGACGAGGAAGGTCGCTTTGATCGGGCTGACCTACCCTTCATGTTGGTGATCGCGCCAACCCGTGAGCTGGCTCTGCAAGTTAAACGCGAACTCGAATGGCTCTACGCCAAAGCAGGCGCACGGATCGCCTCATGTGTCGGCGGCATGGATATGCGAGATGAGCGGCGCGCGCTCAATCAGGGGGCACACATTGTTGTCGGCACCCCTGGGCGTCTGGTTGATCATGTCAATCGCGGTTCATTGAATATGGACGACCTCAAAATCGTTACGCTCGATGAAGCCGACGAAATGCTCGACATGGGCTTTCGCGACGAATTGCAGACTATTCTCGATGCCGCGCCAGAAGATCGCCGGACGCTTATGTTCTCGGCCACCGTCTCGCGTTCAATCGCAAACCTCGCCAAAACCTATCAGAACAATGCTGTGCGGGTGAACACCGTCGCCGAGAAATCCCAACACACAGATATTGATTACCGCGCGATCACAGTTGCTCATGGCGACAAGGAAAACGCACTGGTCAATATCTTGCGCTATTATGATGCCAAGAACGCCATTGTCTTCTGCGCCACACGCGCTGCCGTCAATCGCATCCATGCCCGCATGAACAATCGCGGGTTTTCCGCTGTCGCCCTGTCAGGTGAGTTTAGCCAGAAGGAGCGCAGCCATGCCCTACAGGCCATGCGCGATGGCCGTGCCAAAGTGTGTATCGCGACCGACGTTGCTGCACGCGGGATCGATCTGCCAGACCTTGAGCTTGTGATCCATGCAGACCTTCCCAAGAACCGTGAAGGCCTATTACACCGTTCGGGCCGGACAGGCCGCGCCGGACGCAAAGGGACAAGCGCGCTGATTGTCGGACCAAGCGACCGCCGCCGCACCGAACGCCTTTTGCAAAATGCAAAGATTGACGCGGATTGGGTCAAGCCGCCATCGGCAGATGATGTCCGCAACAAAGACAATGAACGCCTGCTTGAGAACCCGATTTTCTCCGAACCCGTTCGTGAAGAAGACAAGGCCTTTGCCGCCGCTCTGCTCGAACGCTATGGCGCGGAACAAATCGCTGGCGCCATTGTCCGGATAAAGCGAGAAGAGAAATCCGCTCCCGAAGAGCTTGGCGAAGTCAGAGATCAACGGCCCTCCCGCGATCGAGGTGAACGGCGGGAACGAAACCCGCGCGACAGAGGTGATCGCCGCGATGAGCGACCGCGCAAACCGCGCGACGATTTCCAAGGCGGAGAGTGGTTCTCGCTTTCCGTTGGCCGCAATCAAACTGCCGAAGCGCGGTGGCTGTTGCCTATGCTCTGCAAAGCCGGCGGGTTGGACAAAAGCGCAATCGGCGCCATTCGGGTCCATCCCAATGTGACCTTTGTCGAACTTGCCCCTGCCAGCACGGAAGGCTTCGTCAAAGCCATCGGCAAGGACATGATGCTAGAAAAATCCATATCCGTCACAAAAATCGACGGCGTTCCCGAGGTCTTGGCTGATGATGGTGACAGTGGACGCCCGCCGCGCAAACGCCCGTCAGGTCCAAGACAACCCCGTCGCCCGGGCGGCCGCAAACCCGACGGCCGCAGTTTCGACCGCTCTGATCGTCCGCACGGCAAAAAACCATACGGTAAATCAGGTAAGCCAAGAGACCATGACAGACCGTCCAGAGAAGATCGTCCAGATCGCTCTGAAAGATCAGCACGCCCTGAACGGTCCGAACGATCTGACAGGTCAGAAAGACCCGACCATCACGACCGGTCTGATCGCCCGCGCAATGCTGGCGGTAAGCCCTTCAAACGCAAAGGCCCGAAATCAGGCGGTAGTGGCGGCGGCACGTTCACAGGTCCAAAAAGATCCGGTGGTCCAGATCGTTCCGGCTCAAAACCTCCGGCTGGAAAAAAGTCCTCAAGCATGAAAAGCCGTCTGCGCAAGAAGTCCCAGAACAAATAGGCCAGACGGGGCGTTAGTTAAGGAAAACACTCCAGCCAAAAAATATGGCTCACAATCGTCAGTCGTTCCAACAGGAACATCCGGCGATTGCGAGCCAATTTTGCCAAAAAGGGGATTAAGGCTGGAACAAGTGTAGTCCGGTTCCATTTCTGCTTATACGCAAATCGACTTCGAAAATCCAGCCCGTTGCGCAGTATTCATCTAGTTTTGCGGTGCCAGTGTCTCGTTAAACCTTATGGGGGCCCCGCCACCTCTTTGTAAAATCTCCCCCTCGCGCATAACAATACATCCGCGAATGATCGTCGCGATTGGCCATCCGGTCGTTTCAAACCCGTCAAATGGTGTCCACCCACACTTCGATGCCGACCATTCGGTGGTGATCGTCTCTTTGCGTTTGAGGTCTACAATTGTGAAGTCACCATCATACCCTTCGGCAATTCGTCCCTTGTCAGCCATACCGAACACGCGCTGCGGACCGGCACTTGTCAGCTCGACAAACCGTTGCAAACTCAGCTTGCCATTCGCCACATGCGTCAGCATCAGCGGCACCATCGTCTGCACACCGGGCATGCCCGACGGTGACGCGGGATATGGCCGCGACTTCTCTTCAATCGTATGCGGCGCATGATCTGATCCCATGACATCAACAATGCCTGAATTGAGCGCTCGCCATAGCGCTTCCTGATGGCGCAACTCCCGGATCGGCGGGTTCATCTGCGCATATGATCCGAGCCGGTCATACGCCTCGGGCGCGGAAAGCGTCAGGTGCTGCGGCAGACATTCCACACTCGCCACATCCTTTGCCTCGCGCAACAGCTCAAGCTCCTCTGCCGTCGAGATATGCAAGACATGGATACGCTTTCCGGTTTTTCGGGCAATCCCGATCAGGCGCGTCGTTGAGGACACCGCTGTTTCGACATCGCGCACGACCGGATGCGAGTTCCAGTCGCCCTGCACGGCCAATCCCGCGCGCTCTTTCAGCCGGAACTCGTCCTCGGAGTGAAACGCTGCACGGCGCTTGATCGCCCGCAACACAGCTTCAACCCCCTCATCATCATCCACCAGCAATGATCCGGTCGACGAGCCCATAAATACTTTCACGCCGCAACAGCCGGGCATACGCTCCATCTCGGCCAGCAAATGCGGGTTCTCTTTCGTTGCTCCGGCATAGAAGGCATGATCGACATCCATGCGCCCTTTGGCCCGTGCGAGCTTGTCTTCCATCAGGTCCGGCGTCACCGTCGACGGATTGGTATTCGGCATCTCGAACACAGCTGTCACTCCGCCAAGCGCCGCCGAGCGTGCGCCCGTCTCCAGGTCTTCCTTATGTTCAAGGCCCGGTTCTCTGAAATGCACCTGACTGTCTACGACCCCCGGAAGCACATGCAGCCCAGCCGCATCAAACACTTCGCCCGCATCGGCCGTGTCGAGCGCGCCGATCATCGTGATCTTGCCGCCCTTTACACCAATATCGGCGCGATCTTCTCCGCCCGGAGACACCACTGTTCCCCCGCGTATCAACAGATCATATGTTTGTCCCATGGCGTCGGCCCTATCTATCTTGCAAAACTGATCTTCTGCTTTGACGGTTTTGCCCAAGGATCACAATAGGGAATCTGAACATGGCCTCCCGCATACCCCGAGCCAGTTGTGGCTTTTCGGGCACAATTTCGCCTCATACATATGTTCACGACAATGTAATCTACAGTCACTCAATAAAATGGTAAATGAAATTGCAGGGAAAACCCTCGCAAATAATAGCAAAAGGATACTCACCTCGATGACCTCCCTCGTAAAGAAATTTGGTTGCGCGACTCTGCTCGCAGCATCTTGCCTAAGCACAACAGCTACAGCGCAAGGGCTTTTCGGCTCGAGCCCAGCTGAAGACAGTTTTTATGTGTCCGCATTTGTCGGCGCTGGTTTTCCTGGCGATAACAGCTTCTCGGGCACCCAAGAGCCGGACGCAGCCATTCCGGCAACAGTAGGCGGCTCGGTCGCTGGCGCAGAAGCAAATGTCGACATCGGCTACGGTACAGACATCTATTTTGGCGGCGCCATCGGCTACCAACTCCCGTTCCAATTCTGGAACCTGTTCCACCCAAGAATTGAAATCGAAGTCAGCTATCTCGATTCGAGCGTCGATGGCGGAAGCTTTAATGACGGCGTTCAGGACTTCTCCGGTTCACAAGAAAGCCTATTCATCTTCGCGAACAATTTCACCGACATCAAATGGCGTGAAGATCAACTGATCATCCCGTATATCGGTGGCGGTTTCGGAGCCGGAATTATTGACACAAACGTCTTTTACGTTGCCCCGACAGCAGCATTTGCCCCGGCACCTGCTTTCGGCGTCATTGGCGAAGACACCGGATTTGCGACCCACACTACAATCGGTGCAACGCTTATTCTGACAGAGCATATCGAAGCCTATGGCGAAGCGCGCTATTTGCAGACTTATGGCATTGATGCCGAGCGACGCTTCTTTGGTGGCGGAACAGCTGATCTGTTCAATGCAGATGTCAGCGACCGACCAGACGGCATCACCGTTTCAGCTGGTATGCGTTACCGCTTCTAACGACACTCGCCTACACAATCACAAAGACCGGCAGCTTGTACGAGCCTGCCGGTCTTTTTTTGTGTCGCACTTTCCTTTTGTAAACCTAGGCCAGTTGGTCGCGTAATAGTTGCGCGTAAAGTCCGCCCTTCGCGGCCAGCTCGTCATGCGTGCCGCTCTCGGCGACCCGTCCCCCAGCAATCACCACAATACGGTCGGCCCAGCGCACAGATGCCAGATTGTGCGCAATTACAATCACCGTGCGGTTAGCCTCTGCAAAGCCTTGCAGTGCCGCCTGTACCGCAGCCTCGCTAGATGCATCCAGTGCACTCGTCGCCTCGTCGAGGAGCAAGATCGGAGCATCTCTCAAAAAGGCGCGCGCAAGGGCCAGTCTTTGCTTTTGCCCGCCCGACAGTTTGCCGCCGCGTTCGCCTGCGCTGGTGTCATACCCGTCCGGTAATTCCGCGATGAACCCGTCTGCATTCGCCAGCCGCGCCGCCGTCTCAATATCACTTTGCGAAGCAGCCAAGTCACCAAAACCGATATTCGCGCCGACGCTTGCATCAAACACAACCGGCTCCTGCTCAACCAGTCCTATCGCCGCTCTTAGCTCAGCCAGTCGCAATTGCTTCAGATCAATGCCATCCAGCAAAACCCGCCCCGATGCCGGATCGTAAAGCCGCATCAACAGATTGAACAGCGTCGATTTCCCCGCCCCCGACGGCCCGACAATCGCAACGCGTTCGCCAGCTTCAATCGTCAAATCCAATCCAGCGAGCACGTCCTCATCATCGGCTTTGCCATAAGCAAAGTGCACGTTCTCGAATTGTATTTTCCCAGACACTTTACCCAGCGCTTTCGCGTCGTCAGCATCCCTCGTGCCTTTTGGCCCATCAACAATCTCGTAGAAACGCTGCCCCGCCGCGCTCGCCTCTTGCGCCAGTGCGCTCAGTCCGCCGAGCGCTCGCGCTTCCGGAGCGGCCACCGCAATCAAGGCGACAAAGCCCAAAAAGTCGCCAATCGTCGAGGCGCCAGTGATAATCCGCCAAGCCGAAAACCCCAACACGCCGGCCAGCGCCACGCCGCCGGCAATCTCTAATATCGGATCAACAGCCGCTTTGTTCTTCAGCACTTTGAGGAATAATCGTGCCCGTTCGGCAAAACCCTTTGCCGCCACATCCTGTTGATAGCCCTCAAGCCCGTAGGCCCGTACGGTGCGTGCCGATTGAAACCCCTCCGACAAGAGCGAGGTGACTTCTTCCATTTGCTCCTGAGAGCGCTTGGCCTGTTTGCGCACACGGTTTCCAAGCGCCACCACAGGCCCAAAGGCCAGCGGATAAACTACGAGCAAGATCAGCGCTAACTGCCAGTCCATCCAGATCATAGCTGCTAGCGCACCGATCAATGTCAGAACACTTTTGGACGCATTGTTCGCAAGCCTTAGTCCGGCGTCGCGCAGCGTGTAGAGGTCATGGACGAACCGAGATACAAACCCGCCCGATGACGTATCCGCCAGTCGCGCATAATCACCGCTCACGAGCGCAGCATACTGATGGTTAGACACATCCACCAAGGCGCGTTGAACGCCGGTATTGTTCAAGACCGTCATCAAATACAGAGACACAGCCCGCACCACCGCCGCCAATACAATCAATCCGGTAAGCCACCAGACGGCAGTCTCCGGCGAAGCAATATCGGGCGAACTTGCGGCCCCATCAACTGCGCTTTGCAACAGATCGCCAAGCAGCTTGACCAGCCCGCCATAAGACACCGCCGCCAGTGAGGTCACAAGCGCACAGAATGCGCCAGCAGCGAAATAGCGCCAGTGGGGCAGCATGTGCTGCCCGAGAAGCCGTTTCAGGCTTCCTTTGGAAGGCCTAGACGTGGTGATGCGTCCCGGTTTCTGGGTCAAGCAGCTTGTGAGCGTGGAGAATGAAGTAGCGCATCTCTGCATTATCGACCGTCCGGTGCGCCGCATTTTTCCAAGCATCATACGCGGTTGCATAATTTGGGTAGGCACCAACGAAATCAATCGCCTTGAGATCTTCAAACTCGACCTCGGTTACTTTGCGCAACTCGCCACCAATTACGATGTGTAGCAATTGCTTACCTTGTTCGCTCGTCTCACTCATAAAATATTCCAGTCCTGTTTGCGCCGATCTAATTACGCCCTAGCTATGAGGGTCGGCCAGATCGACATGTTTCATGCGCTCCAATAACAAAGCATGCAGCGGCTTTCCAGCCGTTACCATTGATCTTTGTGCAGTTATATTACGGTTAAATCTAAAATTTTCACCAATATGCGTGCTCGCCACACCGCCAGCTTCCGCCACGAGCACAGCGCCAGCGGCCAAATCCCAGTCAAACTTGCTGACCAATGCGAAGGTCGCGTCCCACCGGCCTGCCGCCACCAGCGCCATACGGTAAAGGGTTGCATTCGGCTTTGGCTTGGGCAGCACGAGCTCCGGCCACGGCGTCGGCCATGCCGGATGCTTGATCACGGCCTCATCAACAATCACCCGCGCTCCGGTTTCCGCAGCAACGTCACTGACTGAAATCGGCTCTGAGTTCAGCCGTGCACCCCCGCCCGTATAGGCCTCATAAAGTTCGTCATGCATAGGCGCAAAAATCACGCTGGCAATCGCTTCACCCGCCTCGACAATCGCAATCGCGACACACCAGTTCGGGTCATTCTCGCGCATATAGGCGCGGGTGCCGTCAATCGGATCAATCACCCAGACGCGGCCCTGCGTGCGCTCACCCGCCTCGTCGGCTGTTTCTTCGGATAACCAACCATAGTCTGGCCGCGCGCCGCGTAGTCGTTCTGCCAGTAGAGCATTTACTGCCAGATCCGCCTCGGTCACCGGATGCCCGGGCGTCTTGTCCCACGACTTGGCTCCCTCCTGACGGAAACTCATCGCCAAAGCGCCAGCCTCGCGCGCCGCCTCACGCATCACCCCAATATCTGCGGCGAGAGACTGATCAAGCTCCGGCAATCGTCATATCCTCGATCAATACACTTGGCGCATCGCGCGATCCGAGAAACTCCAGATCATCGCCGCATATCATCCGCGCAAACATGCTCGGAAGGTCTCCGGCAATCGTCACCTCGGACACCGGATAGGCAAGCTCTCCATTCTCGAACCACATGCCCGACACCCCGACAGAATAGTCACCCGAATTCGGATTGATCGACGGGCCAAACATGCTCGTCACAAGCAATCCCTCGCCCGCATCAGCGCGCAATTGCGCGGGTGTTCTCGTGCCCGCCCCCAGATACAGGTTCGATGTCGATATTCCCGGTGGGTCGCCGAATCCCATGCCGCCAAATCCGTTCGGCTTTAGCCCCAATTGCTGGGCCGATGGTCCGTTCAAAAGCCATGTCGTCAGCACGCCGTCATCGACGATTGCCGTGCGCGACACTGGCCGTCCTTCGCCATCATGATTGCGCGATCCCATGCCACGCTCGCGAAACGGATCATCAATAATCGAGGCGCCCTTGGCAAAAATCTGGCTCTCCATCTGATCTTTCAAAAAGCTCACACCCCGTGCAATCGAGCTGCCCGAAATCGCGCTGATAAATGCCCCGATCAGGCTTGCCGATACACGCTTGTCATAAATCACATGCGCTGTCCGGCTCTCGATCTTGGTTGGCCCGAGCCGCTCTATCGCGCGCTGCCCTGCCAATCTACCGATCTCTTCGGGACTAATCCGATCGGCCCGTTTGCGTGTCGAGCGGCTGGCAAAGTCACGCTCCATCGCGCCGTCTTTTTCAGCCAATGCAGCCAGCCCGACACCTGACGATCCGCCCGACTTATGACTGCGAAACCCGTTCGAAGCTGCGCCCCAGCGCCCGGACCGGCCCCAGCCTGTTCCGCAACCGGCAACCTGTTTGACGCCTGCCACAGCCAAGGCCGCCGCCTCAGCTTCCAAGGCCTCGCGCTCCAAGAGCTCCGTCGTCTCGTCCGCGTCGCCGGGCATATGCATCGGCTCTATTCCTTGCGCCAACTCTTCGACCGGCGTCAAACCGCAATACGGATCTTCAGGCGCAGCAGCGGCCATCGCCGCGCAGCGCTCGACCAGCACATCAAGCGCCTCTTTGCTCAAAGCCGAGCCCGACACATTCGCCTGTCGTTTGCCAAAGAAGCACCGAAGCGCCAGTCCTGCACTTTCATCCCGTTCAATCGTTTCGAGTTTGCCATCGAGGACCGAAACATTCACGCCTTCGGAAACCCCGAGCCGTGCATCTGCATCACTCGCACCTGCGCGGGCGCAAGCATCAAGTACATAGTCTAAAAGGTCGGCGGGGGGCATTTGAAAATCTGTCATATGGCTAAATGCCCTCGCTTGGTCCGGTTGGCAACGCTCAAAGCCATCATTCCCCAGATAGAAAAAACCCGAACCTTGAGGCCCGGGTCAATTCAACGTCTTGATCGGCTAGAATTCCGGCCTCAAATGTCCCGTCGTGCGTCCGGCAACCGGTCATTAATATCGTCACGAATATCGAGAAAGGTGACGATCAGCCCGCAAACAAGGCTGGCCGCAACCCAGCCGCCGACAAAGCCGACAACCACATCAAGTGCAACGGCCAATTTGCCTTCGACACCGGGCAATTGCGACGTCACAGCACCATTATTGACGATGCCAAACAGCACACCATAACCAATAATCGCAAAAAAGGCGGCATATATCGCCGTCCTGAAACTGTTGATAATCCAAAATTTCATCGTCCTATGTCCTGTTGAATTGTTTAGGGCGCGTTCGCCCCAAGCGTTTAGCCGCGCTTTTTCTCTTCTGGAAGGCGGTCATTAAGGTCATCGCGAATATCAAGAATGGTCACGATCAGTCCGCAAACCAGACTAGAAGCCAGCCAACCTGCAACGAGGCCAATCACGACATCGAGCACCGCGGCGGTCTGTCCCTCCATTCCCGGTATTTGGGTTGCGACCCGTCCTCCAGAATGCACGCCGACAAGAACGCCGAAAATGATGATCGCGAAATAGGCGACATACACCATTGAGCGGAAACTATTGATGATTAGAAACTTCATACTGATCCCTCCAAATCTGCATTTTGCAGACATTAACTCGAATTATGCCTCGCCGAACTGTTTAATCAAGCAAAGTCGGCAGGTGTTAACGTTAAAAGCCGTATCGCGCAAAGCGCAAATTTGGCGTGTCTTCTATTAAACATAGCTATTCACGGCCTAAAATCCGGTCAAGCTCAAGTCTTTGGCGCTTTTGCAAAAAGGCAGTCTTGATCGCCATTCTATCATAATCATTGCGAATCCAGCTGTAGAAATCGTCGGGCGCGTTCGCCCCCGCCGCCAGCGCCGCATGAAAGAATGCGTCAAGCATACCCGTTTTGCCTTGTTTGACATGTAGATATTTGAAGCTCAGTTGCTCGATCGCCTGTTCAACGCTCTGCCCCCTCCGCGCGATCATATAGAGCACCGACATCAGCCCCGCCCGATCCGCGCCGGATTTGCAATGCATCAGCGCCGGATATGCTAAATCTTCAAATAGGTCACGCGTCCCGAGAACCGCCTCCGATGTGGGCGTGTCGCGCGAAAACACCTGATAATCAACCAAATCTATACCGTTTTCAGCGCACGCCTCCGCTTCGAGCAAATAATATCCGCGCGTCGAAACACCTCTCAGATTGATGATCGTACGGATACCGCGTTCGGCTTTATGGTCTGCGATCTGCCTTGGAGACGGCTGGTTGGCCCGCCACATTTCGTCCGAAAGCGCGTGCAAATTAGAGAAACGCGCTCGTAAAAACCCGTGATCGCCCCAAATCATCTCTCGCCGCGCCCGTTTCCGGCCCTCGGGCGTCGTCAAATCAGCCGCAATATGCGGGGTCCGGTTTTTTTTGCGGCGTTTGCCCATGTGTCCGGCCTAACACTGCAAAAGCGCGAGCGGCAAGTCTAATCATACCGCCCATTGTAAACCTCGCAGTAACGATCTGTGTGGCATTCTGATCCTGATTTATCAAAAGGGATTTCCGGTAATGCGCTTCATGTCATTTCGAACTTGTATTCTTACCGCCGCTTTAGGCCTGGCGGCCTTTCCGGCTTGGACGTTTGGCATCGGCTTGCAGCCAACCACAGTCGAAATTGAAGTTGCCCCTGGCGAACGCAATCGGCAGGTGGTCAATATTGCCAATGTGCACACCGAAAAGACTATCTCTCTGACCCTCGGCCTTGCCGACTGGTCACTCGACGACAATGGCCAGATCAAACTGTCCCCGCCTGACGAAACCGAGACATCGGCCGCTGGCTGGGCGCGGTTTAGCCCCGCATTCCTAACACTCAAGCCCGGTGAAGCCGAGCAAGTGATTGTTGATATGGCGACGCCAACACGTCTTAGCCGTTCTGGTGACTTCCGGTTTGCCCTACTCGCCTCGACAGTTTTGCCCGAAGAACGCGCTGGCCAATCCGGCGTTTGGAAGAAATACCAAATCGCCACCCTGTTCTATCTAACGACAGGCTCAGCCAAGAGCGAAGCCGAGATCACAACCGGCACAGTCAGCCTCACCGAAGACGGCGTGCGCAACCTACATATCGGCATCGAGAACTCCGGTAATGCCCATGCGCGTCTACAAGGTGTGGTCGAGATCACATCTGGCGGCAGTGTTGAAACGGTTCCAATTTCCAATCTGGTTGTCCTGCATGACGGCCGCCGCGATTATGTCACGCGTCTTCCAGATGATACGCCAGACAATGCGTCAATCCTTGTGCGCCTCGACAATATCTTTGCGCCCCAGACCAATGGCGACGTGCTGACATTGCCGCCTTATCGTATCGCAGATGCCACCCCGTCGAACAATATCGGTGCCGACTCGACCAGCACAGAGCTTAACCCATAGACCTCAGAGCACGCCTGCTTGCCCTCGCTGGCCTGTGCGTCGCAACACCGTTTGCGGCGCCTCCGGCTCATGCGTCATTCCTTGATTCGGATTTCTTTTGCCGCGTAAAGGGCTGCGTCATCGTCCATGACGGGTTCTCCTTCGATGTCTATGATGTCCATATCTTCGCGAATAATGGCACCGTGCCTCCTGGCGGTGAACTTATTCCGTGGACCGGCAATCCCTTCGAAGGCACGGGCTCGGTCAATCCCGTCTTTACAGGCTCGCGCACAGAAGGCTTCCATGTCATCGCCACCGATAGTCAGGGCCAGAATGTCGGCTTTGACCAGAATGGTGACGCCAGCATAGACACGCAAAGCTCGGGCGACTCCAACGGGTTCCTCGATGCCGAAGATGTCTTCAGCAGTGTCCAGCTCAATCGCAACACAACCTTGCGGGCGCTCGAAACCTCGACCCAGCGCAGCTTCTACCTGTCCTCACGTACCTCAGGCTTCCGCCTCGCTGCACAGGCCAGCCTCACTGGCGCGCTTGATACCTTCAATCAAGTGCTGCGGCTAAACAACGTCCGGTTCGATTATGGCCTCACCCTTCAAGGCAATGATGACGGCATGTCGTTTGGCAGTTCAGCAACCAATGGCGGATTTCGCAAGCTCGGCAGTTTCAACTCGCTCGGCCCGCTCTCTGGCAGCGCCCAGATGATCGCCGAGTTTCCCAGCGCAATCCGGCAGCAATTCGACAATGATCTGCCCGAACAATCCATCCGGTTTGATTATGTCTACGGCTTTGAAGGCTATGACTTATCCTTGGGCGCAGGCGATCTGCGCTACCAGATAGAATTCACATTCTTCCGCGAATAGCGTTCAGCCCGCGGCCCTAGGCTTCTCCCAACACATCGCCGGAAATCGGATCATCAAACGTACCCGATCCGCTCGTGCTGTCTTCGTCGAGCAAACCAAATGGCTGCACCGCGAACAGATCGTCTTCAGTGAGCTCAATCGAACGCGAGAACACGACCCCCTTGAAGTTGACGCTTAGCTCATACCGTCCGGGCGCAAGGTTCTCGAAACTGTACTGACCGAACGATGCCGAAACGGCTGAGAAAGTCTCGTCATCCTTGCCAGCATCCCCATCGACCCGCTTGAGCGTCAGGAACATGCCTTCAACCCGATGCTCACCAGGGGTCGCCTCACCATCTTCATTCTCGTCCACAAATAGAGCGCCCCGGATCTGCCCACTTGCGACAATCGGAATCTCAAGCTCGGTCACCCGCCCATCACCAATCGTTGCCCGTGCCGACGCATCGTCTGGCACCAAAAGGCCAAGTGGCAAGCTCCGGCGGTCAACCGTAACGCCATACAGACCGGACTTGATATTCTGGATCGTGAACCGTCCATCACGGTCAACCCCCAAGGCCAGTCGCGTGCCAGTGACCTGAACGCGAACGCCTGGAACGCCTTCTTCATCCGGCTGGCGAATGCCGTCACGATTGCGATCAAAATAGACGCTCCCGCGCAAGACACCCAGACCTTCTTCCGGCCGAGTATGCTTACGCGGCTCATTGAAGGTCAGCCGTCCCCTGAGAGCGACCGAGAAATCACGCGCACCTGAGAGATTGTCAAAATAGGTGCTCTCAAGCGAGATGAAGCGGCTAATCGCATAGCTTGCCCTGAGCGAGGAAAACAATTGCGTACCGGAATTTTCAGGATCAACCGATTGCAATGCCGAGAACTGCCCTTGAACATTGAGCCGATCGCCAAAGCGCTGGCCGCTATCGACTGAAACGGTCGCACCAGCACGCGCAGATATCCCCTCAGGCGACCACACGACCGATGCCGTTGGACCTGCTGCAATGCTTGCGCCTTTGTCAAACTGCTTGCGGATTGGGTTGACCGATACGTTTGAGACGAACCGTTGGATAGTCTCGCCATCATTGTTCACATTCGAATACACGGCCTGCACCGTGCCCCAGCCAAACTTGCGGAAAGCGCGCGCGTTGATCGATCTGGTTTGCGCGCTGCCTCCGTCCGAGCTGGAGCTGGTAAATCCGGTATCAAGCGAAACATTAAGATCAAGCGGCGTGATCCGCCCATTAAATGCACTCGATACCGAAACCGTCGAGGTGCTAGATGCAGTGCCTGTCCCGCCGGTCCGCGAATAGGATGTCCGGACACCAGCGGCAACGCGTGAAATTGGGCCCCAGTCTTTCACTGCGCGCCAATCGGTTGACAGTGAACCTACAAAACGAGACGCAGACCGGTCGCTAAGCGCACCTTCAAGCGAAGAGTCTTCAGACAGGCCGCCGCCTTGACTAAAGTTGCCACCATCATAGCTCAAGCTCGCTTGCAGTCCCACTTGGCGATTGACCCGGTAACCGCCCTGCGCCCGGCCGCGAAAATCTACACGCGTTCCGGCGGCATCATTAAACACGCCGGCATCCGCTGAGATGAAGAGTGTTTGCAGTCCATTGTCGTGATGGCGAGAACGGTCGATCTGTTTTTGCCCACCGATCACGACACGGCTGCCGCCGCCATTTGGCCTCGTCGCCGCAGAAATACCGAACTCCTGATCTCCTTCGGCGGCCAGCCAGCGTGCACCAGCGGTAAAGCCGGAAAATGTCGGGCGCGAAGCATTGTCAGATACTTGTTCCGAACCGCTCAGAGGAACGCCGGCAGAGATCGCGATCAAGTCGCCGCTCTCTTTACGCTGCTTGCGCCATGTCACACCGCGAATGCGGTTTTCATCAACACCGCTGAGCTCACGGAACCGCGAATTGGAATCGCCGACAGATCCGACCCAGCCATTGAGGGCCTGTACATCGAGCGACACCCAACCAGGTGCCAGTTCGTTGACATCGGTCAATCCACCAACCGTCTCGTAGCGAAGCTGCGTGTTCAAGCTCCGAATGCGCGAGTCGAGTTGCAACGATACCGGACCACGATCGCTAACGGCAAATTGTAGCTGTTCGGCAACAAATCCGGTCACGCCCGCTTCATCAACGACACGTTCGCCCGGCAAGGCCCCGCCGCCAAGCCGGTCGTCCAGTGTCACCACAATATCGCTCGAACCCGGCTCCAGAATAATATGCGTGCCCGTTAGCGTCTCGACTGCCGTGAACGGCAAGAGCAACAGGTCAGGGTCTGCATAGGCGATATTCGGCGTAACTCCGCGAGGCGTGCCGTTGACGGTGACCAATCCGGTCGACAGATCAAGCGTTATACGTGCCGCATCTTGAATACGGGTCACTGTGATCATATTGCCGTCAGTGCGTTCAATCGCATGACCAAGCGCTTCGGTTACCACTTCCAGAGGCACCAGCAAAACAGGCCCGATAGAGCGTGGCTCAACCAATGGCGTCACCGTACGTTCGCCATTGATCCAGAGATCAAGATCGAAGCGCGGGCGCAATCTATCATCTAGTGTGAAAGTCCAGTCACCAACCTCATTCTGTGTCGGGATTGTTCCCGTCAGAATGCCGATTGTGTTTGGCGATATCCAGGTTGATGCTTGCTCGCGCGGTTCGAAGTCTGGTAGTGCGCCAAGGAGTGTATCGTTCGCCCGCACCGTGCCGTCGGCAACGTCGAGTGACATCAGCGCGCCATCTTGGAAGCGCAAATTAGAAAGGACGGTGCCCTCAACCGAGACCTTACCCTGTAATCGGGTGAAGATCGGGCTGGCCTCAATGAGGACACCGTCAGTGTCCGTGCGTCGCGAGCGCACAGATAGGGTTTCGTTTTCAACAATGATGTCGATGTGTTCGATGGAAGCGGCTGCATCGGGGGCTTGCTCCAAGCCGAGCTTCAACGGCGCTTCGGCGTCAGCACTTGCGGGCACTGCGCTTTCTGGCTCCGGGCTTGAGACGATTGCCACAGGCGTATCTGTATTTGGGGTTTCTGTGTCCGGGGTTTCAGTATCGGCCGCGACAAGCTCAGTTTCGGAAACAGCCGCTTCGGTCACCGCTACAGGCGTAGCGGCGTTCTCTGCACCATCAATTTGGGCAAAGACTGGGGCACACAGGAGCCCCATTGCGGTCGCAAACACGACCGCGCGTATGGCGGTCGAGCAACTCATCAAATGCTTTTAGTGGCCGAAGTGGCCGCTAATGCCTAGCAGGCCGGAGCATTCAAGAGTGCCCGGCATTGAGCAGACGACTGGCAAGCCGTCTCCACTGTAGCTGGAAAACTCTGAGGCCCGCCGCGGTCCACGCTCTCAACCATCAAGCTCGGAGCCGCAGCCTGCGTATCCAGCGTGAAGGTTTGGTCGAGCACAATGTTCGTACGCCCGATAGATACCAGCTCTATCGTGTGCGAGGTCCAGATTGTGCCTGTTTGCGTAGCCTTCGCTAATGGCTTCAGGCAAATGCCCGTTAGCCATGCGTCGCCTGTTTTTTCGTCGACTAGAACGCCGTCCCTGCTATCTTCCAATCCAACCCAGAGATTTGCATCTTCTGGCCCAGCAAAGGCAGGGGTAGAGATGGTCGCGACTATTGCCGTCATACCAAGGATTACCCGTATCATTTTATCACCCGTTTTATTTTATTATGGGGTCAACATAACCGGTCATGGTTAATATTCCGCTTAAGCTCTCGCGCAAAACTGCAGTACACTGCGGGCGGATGAAACTCCCGTACATCCTTGTACTTATGCGATTAATGCAGACCCCTCTCCTCAAAAAGTGGAGTCATTTGTAGAATTTGTTCATCTCTAATGCAGTCCCAAGTAGAGTCCCTATCCCGTACAGACAGGCTTGCGACTCCCGCTCTAATCCCCCATAAAGTAAGCTACGATTATCTAGGAAAATCACATGACCATTATCCGTTTCGCGTCCGTTATCATGGCTTCCGGCCTCATCTTGACGGGATGCGGCAGCCCCGCCCCGCAATCGGAAAATAGCGTTCAAACTCAATCGTCTAAAGCCGCATCTTCAGACAACGCCTTAGCGATAGAGCAAGCCACACGCTCGCCCGGAACCCCCGCACCGCAAGCCCGCGAACCGTCGCCCGAATTTGCAGCGCTCCCCGAGCCATACAGCCAAGCCAGCTACTCGGTCGGCAAGCGCGTCTTCAAGCTCTGCAGCTCCTGCCACACCGTCAAAGAAAATGGTCCAAACGTCCTAGGCCCCAACTTGCACGGTATTTTTGGTTCACAAATAGGATCAGCGGAAGGGTTTCCATACTCTGAAGCCCTTGAAAATGCAGACTTTATCTGGACACCGGAAAAATTGGACGCATGGCTAGAAAGCCCGCGAACCTTCCTTCCCGATAACCGCATGACATTTCAGGGTATACGCAAGCCAGCTGAGCGCAATGCCATCATTGCTTACCTCATGGTCGAGTCCGGTTGGGAACCTGCCGAATAGGTCAGAACCGCCGCACAAGGCTCACAACCACGCCTGTTTCGCGGAACCGGCCTCCGACCTCTTGCCGGTAGCCTAATCCTAACTCGTTACGTCCAAATTGGCGTGAAATCTTGGAATCAAGCTTGATTGAGCGCGCATTGTCGGTGCCAGTTTCGAGATAGACTTTGTTCACAGTCCACCATTTTGGCAGAATTTCGCGCCCGAATCCGGCTTCGATGCGCTGGCGTCGGCAATTGCCATGTTCGCGTATCGCTCCATCAACAAACGCAAACCATGCCCGCTCAGTGCGCTTGGTTTGCCCCGTCGCCCCAAGTGATATGCGGGCCTCCCCACCAATGCTATCACAGCCACCAATCGTTCCCCCGATTGCCTCGCCCCCTACCAATCCGCCTTCAAAAGCAGCTGAAAATCGGCCTTTTTGCCAAAATTGGCGGCGAACAGTCGCCCGAAATGCATATTGATCTTGCCCTTGCAGCGCCGGAAAAGTGACCCCTTCCAATTGGCCAATAAGGGTCCATTTGTCTGTTAAACCATACTCGGCATATAGCTCGCTGCGCGCAGCACCAATGCCGTCAATACGTTGCCCCAGCACGGCAATCTCTGCATATGTGTTTCCCGCACCCTGCCCCCAAGGTCCTGCCGATGCCGAACCTCCCACTGCCGGATGCAGCAATAGCCCGCCTCCAAACAGCATTACCCGCAAAGATGTCATAAATGAAGGTCTCTCCACGCCCCCATGTTACGTCGATGAGCTATGTTAAAAGCCCATTTGCTTGATGATATCAGGCGTCATAGCCCGGCAATTGTCTGTCGAGACGCCGGAGCAAACCAGGCCAGGCCAAAAGCTCCGAGACGACCTTCAATCCAGCCGGATTTGACTGCCCCTTAACCACTTCCTGAAGATCTTTCCCACATTCAATCAGATTTTCGCGCCCCGCTGAAAGTGCCCGAACCTGCATCGAGCAAGCCCGCTCTAGAAAGAACATCCGCATAAAGGTCTCGGCCGCCGTTCCGCCACACGTCAGCGTGCCGTGATTGCGAAGCATAAGCAGGGATTTTTCGCCCATATCGGCGACGATCCGCTCGCGTTCGTCATGATCAAGAGCAACTCCCTCATAATCATGATATGCGAGGTCCGACATTGCGACCATTCCGGTTTGTGAAATTGGCAACAGCCCGTGTTTCTGAGCCGAAACAGCAACCCCGTCATCGGTATGCACATGCATCACACAGTGCGCATCCTCACGAGCCATATGTACCGCGGAGTGGATGGTGAACCCGGCGGGATTGATCATCGCATCGGATTCCCCGACAATATTGCCGTCAAAATCGACTTTCACGAGCGAAGACGCTGTAATCTCTTCAAAAAACCAACCATATGGATTGATGAGAAAATGATGTTCAGGCCCCGGAACACGCATCGAGATATGGGTAAAGATCATATCATCCCAGCCATGCAACGCGGTCAGCCGATAAAGGGCCGCCAAATCGACCCGCGCCTGCCATTCGGCATCACTCACCGATGCTCTTACATCAATCGCACGTGCACCATCAGCCATTTCAACTTCTCCGTTTTAAGCTCACTCCCAATGTGAAGCCTTTTGACGGTCAGGTCAAAGATATCGGTGGAAATTCTCTCGAAAGTCAGCCCTTTAGGACACCTCTAATCACAGTTTTCAACGCCTATCCGCTTGACCCAGCCTCAACTTCTGGCCACCTAGACCATATGACCCCCAAGATAGCCTTTTCTGCAAGCCAGCGTCCCCAAGCTCAACAAGCCCTGAAAACGCTCAACAAACGCTATGGCGGCGTTGACGAGGATCAAGCCGATGTCATCGTCGCGCTTGGTGGAGATGGTGCGATGCTGGACGCTCTGCGTCGGCGATTTGAAGACGAGAAGCCGGTTTATGGCATGCATCGCGGTACCGTCGGGTTCTTGATGAACGAATATCAAGAAGACGACCTGCCAGCGCGTCTGAACGCCGCTGAGAGACTGACGCTCGCCCCCCTGCGCATGACGGCGAAGGACAAGCACGGCGAGGTTCATAATCACCTTGCAATCAACGAAGTGTCTTTACTCCGGCAAACTGCCCAAACAGCAAAAATCAAGATTATCGTAGACCATCAGGAGCGATTAAACGAACTCGTCTGCGATGGGGTAATGGTTGCCACGTCTGCCGGTTCGACTGCTTATAACTATTCTGCATACGGCCCCATCCTACCGATCGGTGCCAACCTTCTTGCCTTGACTCCTGTAAGTGCCTATCGGCCACGGCATTGGCGCGGCGCCCTGCTCGACCAAACGGCGC
Organism: Hyphomonadaceae bacterium; assembly: GCA_039942135.1. Lineage (GTDB taxonomy): Bacteria > Pseudomonadota > Alphaproteobacteria > Caulobacterales > Hyphomonadaceae > CALLCD01. Next base: position 46,110 of record JBDVDE010000098.1, on the reverse strand, counting down.
ATGTACGGCTTGAAGTGGTCGATCCGGAACGGCGTTCAATCTCTGCCACAGCAGACAATGTTGAGGTACGCGACATCATCAGCGTAGACATTGAAGAAGACCAGAAACATAGCCTTATTATGCTATTTGACCCCGGCCACGCGCTAGATGAACGTATTTTGAGTGAACAATTTCGCGTCTAATTGTCGGATTGGTGAAGTTTTCGCATCCGCGTCAGGAAGATGTTAAGCACAATGGGTTATTGAGTAGCCTATTATGATAAAGCTTCTTAAAAAACGCTCGAAAACCAAAACCGGAAACACCAGCGATACGTCAAATGTCGACATTTCACGTATCATTCCCGGGTTTAGTTCCGCCGAAGTTCATCCCGCATCCCCGGATGTAGAGGCTACTTCGGACGCTGAAGATACAGTGACCGATACTGCCGAAGCGGACTCTCAGCCTATGTCGATGGCTGAGAAGCACCAAGGCTGGATGCGTCGCGACCTGACACGACTGACAAATGCATGGTCAGATCTACGCATTGATAATGACGATCAGGCAAAGCTAAAAAAGCTACGCTTTGCCGCTCATGACTTAAAAGGCATGGGCACAACATATGGCTATAGCGCTATCTCGAAAATCTGCAAATCGCTCGATCGGCTCCTTAATGATGACGCCTGGCGTGACAATGCAGAACTTATCGACTTGCATATTGCAGCTTGCAGCGCGGCTGGGCAATCAGAGCCAAACAGAGACGGAGGGATCGATCCGGTTTCAAGCTCTGTTTGCGACGCACTCGAAACTCATGTTGATAGGCTTATTGAACAAAAGAAGCTCGCATCCTAACGCATCGCCCTGTCCAATAACTCCATTGTTTGGCCATATCCCGCTTCTTCGGGAATGAACAGACAAGGCTCACCATCCGGACTTGTCCCCAGCTTTGGCTGCACGGTTACGATATCAGCTTCTCCGAATAATTCTTGGGCATCGCGCACGCTTTGAGCGGCCTTGAGTTTCTCCAAATTCATACGCGTTGGAAAGATAATCGTCGCCTCTCCGGTAGCCGCCATATTGAGCGCCGTTGACGGGTTGAGCCATCTTGCATCTGTCGTTTCCCGGCCATCATGTGAGGCCACTTGATCGTCCGGCGTGGGCGCCACGTAAAAATGAGTATCGAACCGCTTTGGCATCATATCAGGCGTAATCCAGTGACCGAATTGAATCAGCGTATCCAAGGCAAGCACCAAACCGTTCGCCTGCATTAGCTCCAGAAAGCTCTCTTCGCGTCGGTCAACTGCCCCTCGCATAGGCGCAAGTCTATCCGCAATACTCGCCCCGACTAATTTCGCTCCGATACCGCGCGCGCCAGCAGATCTGGCCAACAAGATGCCAGACTCTTCAAAAGCCTCGCGAACAGCGCAGACCCGGGCCGCTCTTTGGGTTCCGGAAAAATTCCCGTCAGCATGATCATTCCATGCATCAGCCTCATCTTCCTCATGGGCTTTACCACCCGGAAAGACCAAGGCGCCCGAGGCGAAATCGATCTGGTAATGCCGCGCCACCATCAGTACTTCGAGCTCCGATTTGTCGCGCACGAGCAGCACGGTGGCGGACAGTTTTGCATGGTTTGGCGCGTCGGTCATATCGTCCTCGTATTCGATAAAATTTCGTCAAAATCGCGCGTGCGAAACTCGTCTGATCTTCACTTGGTCTTGCTAGGGTATTTCTTCACTTAGAGCACTGGCAGAACGCATGCAACAATCCACACTGAACCGATCTTCTTCAACTACAGGCGCGAGCCCTCATCAGATACGCTTGCATCCGAGCGTTCATTTGGGATGCGGAGAAGCGGTTGGAGCCTTCATTGAACCCATGTTCAAATTGGATGATCGCCCTCGGTTTGGCCCGGCCTCGCCTACCAGTTCTGCGGAAAACCTGGAAGATCGCCTCGTCGGACAAATCCAACAAATCGCGACCTATTGCGATAGTATGGATGTCAGCCTGCGCCCTCTGATATTGCCGGTTCCCGTCTGCGTTCTGGACACCCCCGCAACCATCGACGCCTGCCTCGATATGATCGCGCAAACCAAGCTCTGCCCACAAGAATTCGCTTTCGAGTTTACAGATGCCGAACTGATCCGGAATACCGGTTTTGATTTTAACCTATTTCGATCATTGCGGATGCGCGGCCTGCGCGTCGCCATTGATGCAAGAGCAAGTTCACGGTGTACATTGCAGCCAATGAGCTGGCTCATGGTAGACACGCTACGGGTTTCCACCGAGCAAGTAGGCATAAATCAATCGCTCGATGATATGATTTCGAGTGCCGTCAGTGCTGGCGTCGCTATTGTCGCTGAGCGCCCAAGATGGCGCGATGGCGAGTATCTTGCGCGCACCGGAATTGAATATGGCGTGCGGCCCTATACCGATGCCTAGGATGCATCAGCTTTGAGCTGCACAACCTCGTCTGACTGACCATGATCGGAATAGGCATCCAGTTTTTCCAGAAGATAATCTAGGTCATCTTTGGCAATCGCCTGAAATTGGGTCAACACGCGTTCAATCATTTTCACCTTGAAACGTTCTTTGTCGCCTTGCGTGCCATCGAGCTCGGTTTCGTGAAACGTTGCAACAGCAGTCTTGAAGGCTGGCAGAAGCTTGCGCGGTAAGCCTGCACGGTCAAATACAGCCTGAAGGCCAAGCGGACCTGCATCGTGGATCATCAGCCAGACGCGCTTGTGCGGCACACCGGATAGCTCGGCAAGCGCATGCTCGACAAATGGCAATTGGCCGGTACAGATCGCCCGCACAATCAGTGAATGCGTCAGGCGCCCATTGAGGTTTAACTGTTGGGCGAACCTTGGCAAATCTTGCATCCGGCTCGCTTGTTCGACGAGGTCAATCGTTGCCCGCTCGCGGGCTCCTGCGGCGATATCGATCGCAACTTGCGCAGGAAGCTCGTGCTTGTTGACGAGCATATCAAAGACATGACCTGATACGAGGCTAACCATTTTTTCGGCAATATGCACCGGAATATGATCGCGGCCGACGATACCTTCTTGCACATCGTCATCACTACCATAGCGAAGAAGCGAGTCGGCAAAAGCCTTGTCAGTCCATTCCGCTCCTTTGTTCTTGGCGAGCACTCGAACGGCTTCGACACCGCCATGTTCGGCAAGCACCTCGGCGACAGACTCAGGAACCCGGGGGCGCGCCGCAATAGCGGCCTGCTTGGCAACTGTCACAGACAATGCCAACTCAATCATGTCTTCGTCGGTAAATGACGGTGATCCTTCAAGCACAGGGATGGCGACGGACTCGACATCATGCGCAAGTTTAAGTGCAAGATCACGTGGAAGTCGGGGGGAATTTCGTAAAGTAACCGCAAGCGTACGTCGGACCAATTCGGCCATATCGTTCGCTAAAAATGCCATAATATCTTTGGCATGTTTGCGCTCTTCATCAGTCAGTACATCGGAAGCAATACGTCGGCACAAGCGGTGTGCCACGGATGCACGTTCCTCGGGAGACTCGCCTCTGATAAGACGGCGAATATCTTCCTCACTCAACTGTGGTCGCATTGCAGCAACGGTCATAAAATTCACCCTGATTCCGGTTGCACCCCTATTTGCCTGCAAATTTCATCTAATTGGGTTAAATTTCGTTTACCAAAAAGGGCTGCCCATACCGAAAAAGCGGCTAAATCGCCAAAAAAATGCGAAACATTGGAATCAAAGCTAAGATCAAGTGGCTCGTCTCCTGAGAATTTGGCATTGGCAAAGTGCCTTTATGCGAGCTGTCTCAAGCCTCGTTCTTCAAAAACTCGCAGGCCTCATCCTTGTCCATAGGCTTAGAGAACGCGAACCCCTGCACATGCGAGAAACCGAGCGCTCTGAGTTTATGGACCATAGCCAAGTCTTCTACGCCTTCAGCCGTTGTCAGCATGCCCAACCGCCCCGCCAACAGCGTCACTGCCTCTAGAATATGCTCGGTCCGTTCGTCGCCAAGCCGCGCCGTCAAACTTGAATCTATTTTCAAGGCATCTGCCGGCATATCGGCCAACCAGGCAAAACTAGAATGACCCGAGCCGAAATCATCGAGAACAAGACCGGCTCCAGCTTTCTTGATCGCTTGAACGGCGGCAATCGCCTGATCCTTGTTCCGCAAAGCAGCCTGTTCGGTCAACTCGACCTTTAAAGCACCATTCGGCAGGTTATACCCCTGTAAAAGCGTCTCGATAAGATCGGCAACGGCCCCCTCAGCAAGGTCCCGAGCGGTTAGGTTGACTTGTACAAACAAGTCCTTGCGTCCGGTCTTCTCGTGCCATTCGGCAAGACTCTGGGTTGCGTGGATTAGCATATTTGTTGCCAAAGCTGGATCTTCGAATGCCCCATCCATGTCTCCGGCTCCGCCGCTCCATCGTGCAAGCGCTTCAAAGCCAGCAGCACGCCCGGTCCGAAGAGCGATGATCGGTTGATAGGCAGGCAAAAGCAGTGGTCCGGGGCGAGCTTTGGAGGGAGACTTGCCCTGCTTACTCAGCAAGTGCCCCGCCCCGTTACCTTGGGCGTCCAGCTTGCCATTCAGCTGCACGCGGCGACCATCGGAAAGACCTAATGCACAGGACACATCTCCTTCACCCGATGCCAATGTCCGGTCTAGGCGCGACCGACTTAACCCATCAAGTTGAACGCCGAATGCATCGACGCTCCAGCTTCCCGCAAGATCGCGAAAGGTGCCAGCCGGCTCGGTCTGGACAACAAACTGTTTTGTGTCGGTGTCCCAGTTCCATTCGCCAATCGGCGCACTGTAACTTTCATCGGGGTTCTTTTCAGCCATCAGACAATTCAATCCCATCCGCCAAAATCAGCGTCTTTCCAAACAATACATGATCGCGGCGGGTTCCGGCAATCTGCAAATACTTCTTGGCAACACCTTCACGTTCAAATCCGCAGCGCTCCAACACGGCCTGCGAGCGCTCATTTTCAAACACGGTCGAGGCCTCGATGCGCATTAAGCCGATGGCACGTTTTCCAAACTGGCAAACTTCATCGACCGCATTCGTCATGTGTCCTTGTCCCTGAGCCGTCTCAGCCAGCCAATATCCCAATGTGCCAGTTTGTGCAGAGCCGAGTCTAATATTCGTCAGAGAGATTCCTCCGAGCAATGTGTTCGTTTTGCGATCGAAAATCAGAAACGTATATCCGCGGCCATCACGCCATGCCTGTATCCAGCCTCCTCGGCGCATGCGCCATTCCCTCGAAGAGTTCGCGTCAACGGGCCAGCGCGGTTCCCAAGGTATCAAATGATCACGGTCTCGAGTGCGGATACGGCTCCAGGCGCCAAAATCTGAACGGCGTGGAAACCGCAGATAAATTCCGGGAGCATCGAGCCGGATATTGCGCTGGATCATTACATTTAGGTTCCCTTGCCGCTGTGCTCGCGGACATAGCCTAACACGGCATCAACCTCGGCAGGAAGGCGTTCAAACACTTCGGTACGCGCTGTAATATCTCCGCACCGTTCCGGCATCCCAGCATCGCGCCCGGTTACCTGTTTCACAGTTTCGGGAAATTTGGCTGCGTGGGCTGTGGCGAGAACAACACGTGTCAGGCCATCGGAAGGCTGCCGACGGGCTTCAAATGTACCAACTGCGGTATGCGGGCAGATCAACCAGCCGGTTTCGTCCAGAACGCGTTGCATTTCGGTTTTGGTCTCGGCATTCGTTACTTTCGCGGCGGCGAAACCTTGAACCTTGAACTGTTCGACAATCGCATCCGGTAGGTTCACATCACCGGTCTGGGCATAAGTCTCATAAGTTCGTCGTACAAAGTCCCCATCGCGACCAGAGGCCTCAAATAATACACGTTCGAAATTCGAAGGCACGGAAATGTCCATGGCTGGACTTGGGGTCGAGACCGCAGGCGCACGCTTCATCTCGCCAGAGTTTAGGATGCGCGCCAAAGCATCGTTCTCGTTCACCGCGCAAATGCAATCGAATGCCGATGGCAATAGTCCACACTTCGATGCCACAAAACCCGCCATGGCATCGCCCATATTACCACTTGGGACAATGAACCGGACATCCTGCCCGAGTTTCGCTTGCACGGTCGCGTAATAAACCGTCTGAGCCACAATACGCGCCCAATTGATCGAATTGACACCTGACAGCCCCACTTCACGAACGAACTCTTTGTCCGCAAATAGGGATTTCACGATCGCCTGACAGTCGTCAAAATCTCCATCCAATGCGAGATTGTGGACATTGGCCAGTCCTGTCGTCGTCATGAACCTGCGCTGGACAGGGCTGATGCGTTCGTGCGGGTGGAGGATATAAAGATCGGAATATTTAGCACCGGCAAAGGCTGCAGCCGCTGCGCCACCCGTGTCACCCGACGTCGCGCAAATGATAGACAGGCGCTGGCCAGATTTCTCCAAAGCATAATCATATAACTGCGCAATAATTTGCATCGCGACATCTTTAAACGCCAGCGTCGGTCCGTGATGCAGTTCCATCATCCAGACATCGCAGCCAAGCTCTGTCAGCGGCGCAACGCTTTGGTGAGCAAAACTGGCATAGGCGCGCTCGCACATAGCCAGCAAGTCCGTCTCGGAAATCGCGTCTCCAGAAAATGCCGCAAAGATGCGGGCAGCCGTAACCGTATATGGTTCGTCCGCTTTTGGCGGTGCGATATCTGGCCAGCGCTCGGGCATGTATAAGCCGCCATCAGGCGCCAACCCGTTTAGACAAGCGGTGACAAAATCAACCGGCTCCGCCCCGCCGCGTGTCGAGATATATTTCATGGTTTGTCCCTCAAGGTCAGCCTACCTGTCCCAGCATGGTAGACAAAATACATAATCAACAAGGCAAGCGCCATGCCCCACCATGTCAGCGCATAGCCTAAATGGCGCGCCGGTGGCAGCGGGTCGGCCAGAACAGGGTCAGCGAACGGGTTTTCGATCTCGCCCAAATCCCCAGCATCATCGCGAACATTCACAAGGCGCGGTTCATAGATCTCTGATCGGAGGCGTTGCGCGAGAGCGTCAGGCAAACGCGCACGGATCGCTTCGACATCATAAGAAAAATATGTGTTCGCGCTCGGCTTCGGCGTCAGAACGCCGGGGCTTTCAGGCAATACAAATACCCCATCCTCTGAATCGAACTCGGTTTCTAATGAAAGAGGTGAAGGCTCCGGGGCGTTCACTTGAAACGACACAAAATGTGTCGCCAGCACAATATCTCCGCGCTCGGTATCTTTGTATACGCCGACATGTTTCCAAGCAGACCGGCCATTGATGATGGTCGAAACAAAGTACACGTCATCGTGCACAACAGATCCAAACAGTGTCTCCCACTCAACTTCGGTGACTGCCGCTTGAGATTTTTCAACATAACGCTGCCATTGCCAGCTTCCGAGCATGGCCAGTATGCCAAGCGAAACGACGACGCAGATTGTCATGATCGGAAGCGGCCGAAAGCTCATGCTGCGTCGTCCTCACTCGCTTCAAACTCCGCTTCGCGCGCGTGGTGCCTCCATTGCATTGCAAACATAAGCGCCTTGAAAGGGCGAAGAAACCACATACACAGAGCAATGCTTACCGGTAGCCAAATCAAGGCTTGCAGCCAAATTGGTGGCTCCAGTGCAACTTGTGTCCCAAGCGCCAAGGGCACAACCAGGATGCCAACGATCACGACCACGAAGAATGCCGGCCCGTCACCAGCCTCCATGCTCTGGAAGTTGGCCTCACATGCTGCACAGTTTGGTTTTATCGTGAGATAACCGCGGAACAGATCACCCTCACCGCACTGTGGGCATCGGCAACGTAGTCCTGCCGAAACAGGCGAAACGCTGCCGCCCATGCCTATCCGCCTTCGAGGATCAGATACGGCGCGACATAAACAAAGGCGAAGAGGAAAAGCCAGACTACATCGACAAAGTGCCAATACCAAGCGGCCGCTTCAAATCCGAAATGCTTTTGCGGTGTAAACCCACCCAGCATCAACCGGAAAAGGCAGACAGCAAGGAAGATGGTTCCGATCAAAACATGCGCCCCGTGGAAACCCGTCGCCATAAAGAAGGCAGAACCATAAAGCGTCCCCGAATAGCTAAACCCGGCTTCGGCATACTCGATCACCTGCACGGTGGTGAACAATGCGCCAAGAAGGATGGTGATGATCAAGCCATTGCGCGTATCTTTCCGGTTGCCATGCTGAAGCGCGTGGTGCGCCCAAGTGACCGTCGTACCGGATAGGAGCAAGATCAGCGTATTGATTAGAGGCAAGTGGAACGGGTTGAACGTCTCAACCCCTGGAGGCGGCCATGACGACCATGCCGACAAACCCTCAAAAAGGACGTTAGCACTGTCAAACGTTACTCCGGCGCGCGCGCCGTGGAAAATTGTCATCTCGAAGAATGACCAGAACCATGCGACGAAAAACATAACTTCGGACGCAATGAACATCAGCATGCCGTAACGCAGGCCAATTTGAACAACCGGCGTATGGTCCCCGCCCTTGCTCTCCTTGATGACTTCGCGCCACCAACCGAACATCACATAGGCCACCATTGCAAAGCCAACGCCCATGATCAGCGTCGATCCTTTTTCAAAGCCGAACAGGCCTTTCATATAGGTGACGCCGCCAATAGCGAGCGTTGTAACCGCTAGTGAGCCGATCAGCGGCCAAGCGGACGGGTTCACCAAGTGATAATCGTGTCTTACTTCGTCATGAGCCATAACTGGAACCCTCGAATCTGTTGTCTTTTCTTCCTTTACCCCTAGCCGCTATGGCTGCGCAACTGTGTTCGCAAGCGCGGCCGATTTGGTCGCACCTTGGAAACTGTCAGTTTGGTAGAAAGTATAGGAAAGCGTAATGGTTGAAAGCGAATCCATCAGGGCATCATCGTCCATCTCCGGCGAGATAAAAAAGACGACCGGCAAGGTCTTGCGCTCGCCTGCTGCGAGCACCCGTTCCTCGAAACAGAAGCATTCGAGCTTGTTAAAATAGCGCCCTGCAGAATGCGGGGTCACATTATAACTCGCGATAACCGAAATATCCTGATCTGATGTGTTGACCACTTCATAGGACGCGAGACTGTGCACGCCCATCGCGACGTCGAAATTCACTTGAGAGGGCCGAAACAAGATGGGCGCATCCGCGACATTTGCATCAAACCGCACATTAATTTGTCGCTCCAAAACGCGGTCGGGCGCTTGTGTTGCTACGCGTGTCGTGCCGCCAAAGCCAGTGACGCGACAAAACGTGTCGTAGAGTGGCTTAGAGGCAAAAGTTAGTGCGAGCATCCCAAGAACGATACCGCCTGCACCAAAAGCGATGGTCGAAGACTTCATGCGCCTTCACCCGTAGTTCGCTCTATATTGGCATTCGAATTCTTTTGGATATTGGCCTTAAGTTGGAGCGCAGACGTTACGCCGATCAAAAGGACAAATCCGAACAGAGCAAGACCTAACCAGACACTACGTTTCTTCTGGGCAGCCAGCCGCACAGTTTCTGCGTCTTCCGTTATCTGCGGTGTCTTGGGGTCAGTTGACGTGCTCACAATTTAGCTCCCGACCGGAAAATAGGCGCCGATGCCCGCATGCTCGATGAGCAAGGCAGCAAAGACGACGAAGAGATAGAGGATGGAAAACAAGAACAGGCGCTTGGCCGCTTTCATATCTTCACCCGGCGCATCCGCGTCACCAGCTTTGCTTCGGAACACCTTAATCGAGCCATAAAGGAAAGCGAGACCAAGCCCGCCCGCAATGACAGCATATATCCAGCCCCCCAGCCCCGTATAGACCGGCGCAAGGCCAAGCGGCACCAATAGCAGCGTATAAAGCAAGATCTGCAGCCGTGTCGCCTTCGCACCATGGGTCACGGGCAGCATCGGCACGCCAGCTTTCTCGTATTCTTTATGCGCCAATAAAGAGAGCGCCCAGAAATGCGGCGGCGTCCAGAAGAAGATGATCGCAAAGAGAATCCATGCATCAATCGGTGTTGTTCCGGTAACCGCAGCCCAGCCAATAACTGGCGGAAATGCACCTGCGGCACCGCCAATGACGATATTTTGCGGAGTCCGCCGCTTGAGCAGCATGGTATAGAACCAGCCATAATATGCGATGGACAGCGCGAGCAAAGCTGCCGCGACCCAATTGCTCGCCATCCACATCAGCAAAACAGATACGCCGGACATAATCAGACCGAGGGCCAAAGCCTCACCACGCGGAACCGCGCCGGAGGGAATAGGCCTTGTTGATGTGCGCGTCATGATCGCATCAATATCCGCGTCGTACCACATATTCAAAGCGCCAGCTGCGCCAGAACCAAGCGCGACGGCAAGGACAGCGACCGTTGCCATGAACAGGTTCATCTGCCCGGGCGCCGCAACAAGACCGGCAAGTGCGGTGAATACGACCAACATCATGATGCGCGGCTTCATCAGCTGCACATAATCGCCAGCGGTGGCATAGCGCGGTGTCTCGGGGGTGATCGTCTGATCGCTCATAGGACGGCTTTGTGTTGCTTGCTTCGAAGCGTTTCTAGAAGTGTTGAGCTTCTATGGCAAATATCGGCGACTTAATCTCTGTGACATTGTAGCCCGCTTAGCCCATAGCAAAAACCCCTTCCCGAATTCACGGAAAGGGGTTTTTCAATTCAAGTCGGGGACCCGGCCTTAATGGTCGTCCGTTTCCTTTACGCGCGGAAGCGTATTGTATTGGTGGAATGGCGGCGGCGACGGCAGCGTCCATTCCAGCGTCGTTGCACCCTCGCCCCATGGATTGGCCTCGGCTTTACGACGGCGGATCATAGCTTCCACCAGACCGATAAAGAAGATTGCCGTACCAACAAGCGTGATCGCATAGCCGACACTCGACCAGTAATGCCACAACTCATAGGCGGGATTATAGTCCACATAGCGACGCGGCATGCCGTTGAGCCCGAGGAAATGCTGCGGGAAGAAGACCACATTTGAGCCGATAAACATCGTCCAGAAGTGGAGTGTACCAAGGACCGCATTGTATTTCACGCCGAACATTTTCTCGAACCAGTAATACCAACCCGCGAACAGAGCGAACACAGCCCCGAGCGAGAGCACATAGTGGAAGTGCGCAACAACGTAATATGTATCATGAAGCGCGTGATCGACGCCGGCATTTGCCAGCACAACACCAGTTACGCCGCCAAGCGTGAACAGGAAGATGAACCCGATCGCCCACTGCATTGGTACAGCAAAGGTGATCGAGCCACCCCACATGGTTGCGATCCATGAGAAAATCTTGATGCCCGTTGGCACCGCGATCACCATAGTCGCTGCAACAAAATAGGCCTTCATATCCACGGGCATACCAACGGTATACATATGGTGCGCCCACACAATGAAGCCAATAACCCCAATAGCAACCATGGCATAAGCCATACCGAGATAGCCAAAGATGGGCTTCTTGGAGAAGGTCGAGATGATGTGGCTGACAATCCCAAATCCTGGCAAGATCATGATGTAAACTTCAGGGTGTCCAAAGAACCAGAACAAGTGCTGGAACATAATCGGGTCGCCGCCGCCTTCGGGCACGAAGAATTGCGAGCCGAAATTACGGTCGGTCAGCAGCATAGTAAGTGCGCCAGCAAGAACAGGAAGCGCAAGCAATAGCAGCGCCGCAGTGACCAGAATAGACCAAGCAAAAAGCGGCATTTTATGCATCGTCATGCCCGGTGCACGCATATTCAAAATCGTCACGATGAAATTGATTGCGCCAAGGATAGACGCGATGCCGACAGTGTGCAGCGACAGGATCACAAGATCCATCGCCGGACCTGAATGCCCTTTTAGGCCAGACAATGGCGGGTAAAGCACCCAGCCGCCGCCAAATCCGTTGCCGCCATTTCCGCTTGGGGTAAACATCGACAATATAAGCAACATAAAGCCCGCAACTGTCAGCCAGAACGAGATATTGTTCATGCGCGGGAACGCCATATCCGGCGCACCAATCATCAGCGGCACGAACCAGTTGCCAAAACCACCGATGAGCGCAGGCATCACCATGAAGAAGATCATGATCAGGCCATGATAAGTGATGATCGTATTATAGAACTGTTTGGCCTGCTCTCGTGCGGCATCCCCTTCCAGACCGTAGAAATATTCCATCAATCCCATCAAGGGGCCAATTTCCGGTGACGCCAACTCATACCGGATAAGACCGGACAAAGCATAACCGACAATACCGGCGATCAGTGCGAAAACGAGATAGAGTGTTCCAATGTCCTTGTGATTGGTGGACATGAACCAGCGCACGAAGAAGCCAGGCTTGTGGTCGTGGTCATCGTGGCTGTGGTCGAGGGCGATTTCATCCATTGGCATGAGCTTGTTTCTCTCGATTTAGTCGGCAGCCGTTAGGCGCGCAAATTGTTGATCTGTGTCGATATTGGCTACACGCAATGCGGCGGCATCAAAGTCACCCGACTGCATAATCTCAAGCCAAGCCTCATAGTCGCTTGGAGACACAACGCGAATTTCGATCGGCATGAATGCATGGTTCTTGCCGCACAGTTCGGAGCATTGTCCGTAATAGACACCGATCTGATCAACTTTGAACCAGCCTTCGTTCAACCGTCCTGGAACCGCATCTGTCTTTACTCCGAAGCTTGGCATCGCAAATGAATGTATGACATCGGATGCCGCCGTGTAGTAGCGGATATATCGGCCAGCGGGGACGACGAGCGGATAATCGACCGAGAGATATTTCTCCCCCTCTGTCGGATCTGTACTTAGTCCGTAGTGAATCGGGTTTGACGTAAATTCGAGCGGGAAGCCATCGGCATCCAACTCATCCGGATAGCTATAGGTCCAGTTCCACTGATTGCCTTGCGCCTTGATATTGATCCAGCCTTCGGCCGCCGCTGCGCGCTCTTCCGCGCTCGCGTCAACATCTCCAGATGCTATCGAAGCAAGGTCTGGTTCAGCATCAACGAAGTAAAGCAAAGGGAACGATACGATCGAGATAAACACCAGAATAACAACGGGGAAAACCGTCCATACAATCTCGATGAGTGTATTGTGTGTTGTCTTCGAAGGTACAGGATTGCGTTTTGCACTGTAGCGAAACATCACCCAAAGCAGTAGCAACGCCACAAAAATCGTAATGATTATGCACATCCACAACAAAAAATTGTCATGAAAGGCAAACCCGCGTCGCGCGATTTCCGTAACAGGTTCCTGAAACCCTAAGGCGCCATCAGTCGGCTTGCCTTGCGCAAATGCCAGACCGCCGAAGCCGGACACTGCCCAGCTCAAAAATACAACCAGATATCGCACGTGCGACTCCCCTAATGATTAGACTGAGTGTTTAGCTACACCGTTTCGCCGCGTCCACCCATAATCGAATGCGCTCAAAATTGTCGCAGGCAAGCGATCCTCGCATCCTCATCAGTTATTCAAGCCCATTCTCCAAAACTTGTCCGTTATAGAGGCTTATGGTAGATAAATGCAGCATTTAGCGCGAAGCTGATGGAGTCCTCTATGTTACGATTTTTATGTCTTTCGTTTGCAGTCATTGTGATGCCGCTAACAGCATATGCCCAAGTTCTAATTCTTGGCGGTGGCGCAGGACAAGATTGTTATCAAGCCGTCAAGTTTAACCTATTCCCGAGCGCTCGACACGAACGCATATGCACAGAAGCAATAGAGGCAGGTGCGCTGGACCGCAAAAATCTCGCAGGAACATACATCAACCGCGGGATCATTCGCATGCGCATGCAGAGCTATGAAGCGGCCCTAGGAGACTATGCCAAAGCGGAGAGGCTTACCCCGAATTCCGGCCCGCTACATTTGAACAAGGGCGCAGCATTAATTGGCGCAAGAGACTTTGACACCGCCCTCATCTCGCTAAATCAGGCCATTGCCCTTGAAACACAAGACCCCCACGCAGCTCATTACAATCTAGGTCTGGCATACGAGCACCTTGGTCAGGCGGACTTAGCCTATCAGAGTTATCAAACAGCGCTGGAATTACGGCCTGATTGGAGCCTCCCCACCAAAGCCTTGGAGCGTTTCACCGTCACACGTGAGTGATATTGACTTGTCCAAACGGATAATCATGTCCATGTTCGGTGGATGAAAAATACTGACCTCCCCTTTGACAGGGCCGCCGCGACCGAACTCTTGAATAACGCCACAAATGGCGCAGATGACGGTGAACTTTATCTCGAAAGATCCCGTTCGGAGAGCTTCGTTTTCGATGATGGGCGATTGAAGTCCGCTTCCTATGATACCGGACAAGGGTTTGGCCTGCGCGTCGTAGCCGGAGAGGCATCTGGCTATGCACACGCCTCCGAACTGACCATTGATGCCATAACCCGCGCCGCTGAAACCGCCGCGTCAGCCAAGCGCGGCTATTCCGGTACGCTTGCCGAAGCACCGCGCCCGACGAACCGAAGACTATATGTTCCCATTGACCCGACCGAAGCGCCTGATTTTTCGGTAAAGACGGGCTTACTGTCAGAAATCGACGCATGGATGCGCGCGAAAGACCCCCGCGTCGTCCAAGTGTCAGCATCTCTCTCTGGAACCCGTAAACAGGTTGATATTCTACGTCCGGGCGGCGCGCTGTTTCACGATGTCAGGCCACTTGTCAGACTGAATATTTCAGTCACGCTCGAGCAAAACGGTCGCCGCGAAACGGCATCCGCTGGATGCGGCGGACGGGCGGCCTATGAGGACTGGATCAAGCCGGAACGTTGGCAAGCGCTTGCAAGCCGCGCCTTCGAAAAAGCCGAGATCAATCTTGAAAGCGTCCCTGCCCCGGCTGGCGAAATGGAAGTGGTGCTTGGACCCGGCTGGCCGGCCATCTTGCTCCATGAAGCCGTTGGCCATGGCCTTGAAGGCGACTTCAACCGTAAAGGCACGAGCGTTTATTCTGGCCGTATCGGAGAGCAAGTCGCCTCGAAAGGCGTCACCGTTATTGATGATGGAACGATTGAAGACCGGCGCGGCTCACTTTCGTTCGATGATGAAGGTACCGAAACCCAACGCACTGTTCTGATCGAAGACGGTATTCTGAAAGCCTATATGCAAGACCGTCAGAACGCCCGACTTATGGGCGTCCCGCCAACGGGCAATGGGCGCCGCGAAAGCTATGATGCCCTCCCGATGCCGCGTATGACCAACACGATTATGACTGCGGGCGAACAAGACCCCGAAGAGATCGTCAAATCTATCAAAAAAGGGATTTGGGCGGTCGACTTCGGTGGCGGACAAGTCGACATCACGTCGGGCAATTTTGTCTTCCAGTGCACAGAAGCCTACCTTGTTGAAAACGGCAAAATCGGCGCACCTGTAAAAAACGCTACCCTGATCGGCCACGGCCCTACGGCGCTCAACCAGTGTTCAATGATTGGCAATGATTTCGCTATGGATGATGGTGTCGGCACCTGCGGGAAAGCCGGACAATCGGTGCCAGTCGGGGTCGGTCAGCCGACAGTGAAAGTCGACGCGCTTACCGTTGGCGGTGCCGGATAAAGTATCCAGACACACATAAATCCGGATGTAAAAAAGGCGGCCCGATCAGGAGCCGCCTTTTCGATTCATATTGGGGAAAAGCTCTATTCCGCTGTTTCCGTTGCCGCTTTACCAGCGGAACCGAACTCACCTGAGATACGCTCGGCATCATCATCGTGCAAAGTATCAAGATGCATCAGCTTCCGGATAAACGGCGAAACAATGATGACAAGAACACCAAACGCAATCGCCCACAAACCAATCGTTTGATAAACGCTCAAAACAAGCTCTTTCGCAGCTCCGTCACCTGACGCGCGCTCGGAACCTGTTGCGCCGGCAATCAGGCCCGCGACAAAATTACCGGTCGCCGAGGCGAAGAACCATGTCCCCATAATCAGGGACGCAAGGTGCGCAGGCGCAAGACGGTTCATCGCTGAAAGTCCGACGGGTGACAAGCAGAGCTCGCCCGTCGTGTGCAGAAGGTAAATCAGGAAAATGAACAGAACTGGCGTTGCATTCTCTAGTCCTGCAGCTTCGGCACCCCACTTTAACACGAGGAAGCCAAGTCCAAGCTGCAACATGGCCAGACCGAATTTGACCGGAGCAGATGGCTCCAATCCACGCTGCCCGAGAAGTGTCCACACAATCGCAAAAACCGGTGCGAGTAGCACGATATAGACCGCGTTAATCGACTGGAATACCGATGCAGGTACATCAGCTCTGTCCACATAACGGTCGGTATAGAGGTTGAGCGAAGACCCTGCTTGCTCGAACAATGCCCAGAACATAATCGATCCAAAAATCAAGAACATAGCCGCAAAAATACGGTCTCTTGCTTCTCGATCCAGCTTTGTAACTGCAGTGAAGGCAATGTACGAGATCAAGATCAGTCCAGCGATACCAAGGAATAATCCGACAACATCTTGGTTTTGAACGAGCCACCAGACAACAGCAACCGCCACAATGCCAGCACCATAGAGTAGCCATTCAAACGGCACACCGAACTTGCGTTCTTTAAGGGCCTCAGGATTAGGCGCTTCGCCGCGGCCAACAAGGAGCGGCTTACCCAAAGCAAAGACGATCAGGCCAAGCAGCATGCCAACACCTGCCGCACCGAAACCGTAGTTCCAGCCATAGGTTTCGCCGAGCCAACCACAAAGGATTGCCCCCGTAGCCGCGCCCAGATTGATGCCCATATAGAAAATCGTATAAGCACTATCTCTGCGAATATCGGTGCGTGGGTAAAGCTGCCCGACCATCACCGAAATATTCGCTTTCAGGAAGCCCGAACCAACGATGATAAAGGCAAGTGCGCCCCAAAAAGTGTTCAGACTCGCAAGGTCTTGTCCGCCATCGCCTTCAAAGCCCATCAGGAAGTGGCCAAAAGTCAGCAAAACAGCGCCAAACAACACGGCTTTGCGCTGTCCGAGATACTTGTCCGCGATATAGCCGCCTAGCACTGGCGTGATATATACCAGCGCGGTGTAAGCCCCGTAGATGACACCCGATTTTTCATCGGAAAACAACCAATGCTTCGTGAGATAAAAGATCAGAAGTGCCCGCATACCGTAATAGGAAAAGCGTTCCCACATCTCTGCGAAGAAAAGCACAAAAAGACCTAGCGGGTGACCAAGGAACGTTCCCTTGGAATCTCCACTTGGAAGTGTTGTATCCGTCATACCCTAAAATCCTCAAAATTACTGACTGTCATATATTTGTTTAACAGACAGTATGACCATGCCCCGCTTGGCCACTCAAGCAGGAAAATGTCATTTGTGGCAGATTTCGAGCAAACTGGTGCCTTTAATAAGCCCGAGCTTCGAAGACTTTGGTCAGGTCCTTGTTCCATTCACCATGATAAAGTTCCAGCAAACGGTCTGCCGGCGTCTCGCCCTTGTCCGCGATCTCGTGCAAATCGCTCAGGAAACCCGTCTCGTCATCGCCTGCTTGACCAAGCATCGCGCGCCGTTTCAACCCGCCATGTGCTATGACCAGAACATCTTTGGCAAAATCCTTGAGTAGCCGCCCGCCCGGCGCCGCTGCTTTCAACCCGAGCGCGGGAGCAGACCTGCGCATGGCTTCGCGCTGGGCCGGTGTCCAGTCTTTCACCAGTTGCCACGCTGCATCGAGCGCCACGTCATCATAGAGCAAACCGACCCAGAAAGCTGGCATCGCACAAAGCGAGTCCCACGGACCGGAATCGGAGCCCCGCATCTCAAGAAAGCGCTTTAACCGGACCTCAGGGAAGATCGTGGAGAGATGGTCTTCCCAATCCTCGATTGTCGGCAATTCACCGGGCAGCGGCTCTAATTTACCAGCCATAAAGTCGCGGAAGGAATACCCTGCGCAGTCTACGTAAACGCCGCCCCGACGTGCAAAATACATGGGCACATCAAGCGCATAATCAACATAACTTTCAAAACCCGCCCCCTCTTCAAACATAAAGGGGAGCATTCCCGTTCTATCCGGGTCCGTATCTGACCAGACATGGCCGCGATAAGACAAGAAGCCGTTTGTCCGGCCTTCCGCGAAAGGGGAATTGGCAAACAAAGCCGTCCCTACCGGTTGAAGCGCCAAGGCAACACGCATCTTTTTCACCATATCGGCCTCGGATGAAAAATCGAGATTGACCTGAACGGTGCACGAGCGGAACATCATTTGATGCCCAAGACGTCCAACGCGCTTCATATAGCGCTTCATAATCTCATACCGGCCCTTGGGCATCATCGGTGTCTCTTCCAGACTCCAGATCGGCGAGAACCCAAGCCCCAGAAATGCGATATTGAGCGGATCTGCAATTGTCCTGACTTCGTTGAGATGACCGCCGACTTCGTTGCATGTCTGATGGATGTGCTCGAGCGGCGCGCCAGAAAGTTCAAACTGACCACCGGGCTCAAGCGAGACGCTCGCCCCGTCCCGTTTCAGTCCGATAATGTGCTCGCCTTCCATGATCGGCTCCCAACCGAATTGACTGGCAAGGCCTTCCAACAAAGCGCGCACAGAAGATGTCCCTTCATAGGGAACCGGACGCAAGCCATCTTTTAGGAAGCCGAACTTTTCGTGCTCGGTGCCAATCCGCCAGTCGCTCTTTGGCTTATTGCCAGCAGCTATCCAGTCAACTAGCTCAGCCTTGCCAGAAATGCGTGGAGCGTTCTCATCAATATCAGCGGTCGGTGTCGTCATGCAGCTAGCTCCGGAATCTTTATTACCGCCACATAAGCACTTTATTGCCAATCGCCAAGAACCGCTTGCCAAATAGTTAGTCCAGCTACGATTGCAGTCTCCGCACGCAGAATGCGCGGACCAAGCGTTACAGGTATGACGAAATCAAGTGTTCGTAAGTGTGAGCGCTCTTCGAGAGAGAAACCGCCCTCAGGCCCGATGAGCAATCCGCCACCCTCGGGCTTATGCCCTTCCAGAGCTTTCGCAATGGTCTTGGCTCGTCCCTCTTCACCGCCCCAAATTGCATTTTCATCGTCGCCCGCCTCGTCGCAGAAAACCAGTGGTGCCGCATTATCCCATTGCGCCAAGGCATGATCCAAATTGGCCATGTCCAATATATCTGGAACATCCATGCGTTCAGTTTGTTCGGCCGCTTCAATCGCGAGCGCCCTAAGCCGATCAGTCTTCACACGACGGGTTTGAGTGCGCTCCGTCGCGACGGGCATTATTTGCGACACGCCCAATTCGGTAGCCTTTTCGACGGCGAAATCGGTCCGCGTTTTCTTGAGAGGGGCAAAAAGGAGTTTGGGACCAGTCTGTGTTTGATCCGGCTGCGCCCGTAACAAATTTTTGAGTTCTGCGTCTACCTTGCGGCCATGCAGCGACAGTTCGGCTTCCCACTCGCCATCCTTGCCATTGAATATTCGGGCAATATCGCCCCCGCCCAAGCGCATGACCCGTGCCAAATAATGGGCTTGCCCCTCCGGCAATGTAATGGAATTGCCCTCGGTCAAGGGGGCATCGATGTAAAGGCGAGGCACGTTTTTCATACTGACGGGCTATACCTGCGCATGGCGCATGTGAAAAGCGGGTGCTAAGGCTTCACCAGACTTATTATAATCGTTGTCACGAAAGATAGCCCTATGATTCTTGTTCACCACCTCCGCATCGGCCGATCCGTTTTTACCGTTTGGCTCCTCGAAGAACTTGGCCTCGAATATGAGCTGAAATTCTATGATCGCAACGAAATGGGGCGTGCCCCGCCAGAACTTAAAGACGCCCACCCCCTTGGCAAATCTCCTGTGATCCAAATTGACGGGCAGACATTGGCCGAGTCGGGCGCGATAGCTGCCTATCTCACGGATTTTTACGATCCGAACAATACGCTTGCTCCTGCCCATAGCGACAAGGCCGAGCGGTTAAATTGGCTGCAATGGCTTCACTATTCGGAAGGGTCGGCCTTTGCTCCGATGTTGATGAAAATGTTGTTGATGCGTGAAGCCGAAATGGGAGGCACACCTTCGCCGCTTTTGAGCATGTTCTCGGAATCCGAAGTCGCACTGCAACTCGGTTACATGCAGGATTCTCTGGGCGACAAACCATTCATTCTTGGTGACAAACTGCAAGCTCCCGATATCGGATTCACATATATCGCTGCTATGGCTGACCGGCTTGGCATGCTCGGTGACTATCCAAAACTCAAAGCATATGCTGACCGGAATATGGCCCGTCCTGCGTTCCAAACAGCAGCCCAAAAAACTGGAGGTTAAAGCAAGTTTGCAACAAGGTTTTAACTGTAGTTGAAGGCAATTTTGCTAAAATAAACCCTATGACCGATCGAACCTCCACAAGCGAACCAGCGCAAGAGGCGGCTCACACAGAGCCTACACCTGTTGCACCAGCGGACGCAGTTGCTTCAAACTTGATAGCCAACCTGCCCGAGCGCGCGAAACCATTCTTGTCAATGGCGCGAATAGATCGCCCTATTGGAATATGGCTCCTCGCCCTGCCATGCTGGATTGGCCTCGCCTTTATGGCCATTCCTGAAGGGTTGCAATGGATTGATATCTGGTGGGCAGTTCTGTTTGGAATTGGCGCTGTCGCAATGCGTGGGGCTGGCTGCACATGGAACGACATCACCGATCGCGAGATCGATGCTAAAGTTGCACGCACAGCAAACCGACCAATCCCGTCCGGACAGGTAACTTTGCGCGATGCTTATATCTTTCTCGCCGGACAGGTTTTTGTTGGCTTTCTGGTCTGGCTCTGCTTGCCGACCTTCGCGAAAATAGTCGCCGTGCTCGCCATACCGCTCGTCGCAGCTTACCCGTACATGAAGCGGATCACCTATTGGCCACAAGCCTGGCTTGGGCTGACATTTAACTGGGGCATTCTTGTCGCAGCGGCGACTGTAGGCAATATCGGCTTCGCAGTGCTTGTCCTATTCTCCTCAATGGCGATCTGGACCATTGCCTATGATACGATTTATGCGCTCCAAGACCGCGAGGATGATGCCTTGATCGGCGTCAAATCAACGGCGCGTCTATTTGGCGACCATGCCATTATGGGCGCGTTTGTCTTTCATCTCGGCGCCACAGCACAAATGGCGTTGGCTGCCTACCTCATGGGCGCTGGCCGCGTCGGCGCATTGGCAGGTATTCTCTTCCTCACCCATGGTCTTTGGCAATCAGCACGGCTAAAACGCAGCAAGGGCCGCGACGCGCTGGCTGTGTTCAAGTCCAATGCGTGGGCTGGCGCAATTGTGCTAAGCGGGTTTTTGATTGCGGCGATGTTGGCCTAATTATCCCGATACGAGTTTAGCAATTCTCCGAATTCTTTGTCATGCCACTGAAACGCTATTATCGTGCCCTCTAGGGAGACGTCATGCCGCGTTTTATGAAAGCCATATACAGCGGCCCTGAACATGGTGCATCATCTCTTGATCGAATAAGGAACGCGCCATATGAGCACTGCCCCCACCCATCACGACACAATCATCATTGGCGCAGGCGTTGGGGGCATCTATCAGCTAAAGTGCCTCATCGACACGGACACAGACGTTCTCCTGCTCGAAGCTGATGAGGACCTTGGCGGCACATGGTATCGCAACCGCTATCCGGGGTGCCGGTTCGACTCTGAGAGCTACACCTATGGCTATTCGTTCTCCAAAGAGCTGCTCGATGAATGGCACTGGAAAGAGCGATTCTCCTCCCAGCCTGAGAATTTGAGATATCTGAATTATGTCGCCGAGAAATTTGATCTGCGCGCGCATATGCAATTCAACGCCCGCGTCGCTCGCATGGTCTGGGACGAAGAGGCCCGGCTTTGGCACCTGCACACGAGCACCGGCAAAGCCTACACTGCGCGCTTTGTCATCACAGGCCTCGGCGTCCTGTCCATGCCCGCCAAACCAACCTATCCCGGCATGGACACATTTGAGGGCCAGAGCTTTCATTCCCATCACTGGCCGAAGGAAGATGTCTGCCTTGAAGGCAAGCGCGTCGGCGTGGTCGGAACAGGCGCAAGCGGCGTTCAGATCATTTCTGCGATTGCTGACAAAGTCACCGAACTCAAAGTTTTCCAGCGCCGCCCGAACTGGTGCTCACCGCTCAACAATGCGCCGATATCCGAGGCCGAGATGGGCGACATCCGCGCGCGCTATGACGAAATCTTCGCCAAGTGCGCAAGCTCTGCGGGCGGCTTTATCCACCAGGTCGACCATCGCGGCTTTAGCAATTTCACACCCGAAGAACGCCGTGCCTTCTGGGACGAACTTTACGACACGCCGGGCTTTGCGCTGCTCGCGGCCAACTTCATGGAAGTCTTTCTCGATGAAGCCGCCAACAAGGAATTGTCGGACTATGTCGCAAGCCGCATTCGCGGGCGTGTCAACGATCCGGAACTCGCCGAAAAACTCATCCCGAAAGATCATGGCTACGGCATTCAGCGCGTACCGTTGGAGACGAACTATTACGAAACCTACAATCGGGGCAATGTCGAACTCGTCGATGTGAGCGAGACGCCGATCGAAGCGATGACGGCCACCGGACTACAAACCAGCGCGGCACATTATGACTTAGACCTCATCGTCTACGCCACCGGATTTGACGCCATCACGGGAGCCTATGACCATATCGACATTACCGGCACAAATGGCCAGAAGCTCGCAGACAAATGGCGCGACAACCCGCTCACCTATCTCGGCCTTATGAGCGCTGGCTTCCCGAACCTCGTCATGGTCGCCGGACCACAAGGCGCTTCCGGCTCGGTCAATTTCCCCCGCGCGATTGAATCTTGCGCCAACTGGATCGCCACCCTTCTCCAGCACGCCAAAGACAATGAGATAACCCGCTTGGAGTCAGACGAAGAAGGCGAACGCGAATGGTTCCAGATGGTCGTCCAAATGCACGAACGGCTCCTGTTTAGAACCTCAAAAAGCTGGTTCACCGGATACAATTCAAATGTGCGCGGCGACGCTACGAGCACACAAAACACCGAAGTCCGCTACAATGTCTTCTGGGGCGGCGCGCTGATATACAACACGTTCCTCACAGACGCTCAGGCGCAGGGCTATAAACACATCAAGATGGAATAGCAGGTACGTGGCAGCGCTGAACTTGTCAGCTCTTTCGTTTGCTTCCCCTAGCGGCATCTTCCCTCTCGCACCAATTCAGCCTATCTTGGACCCATGCCAGCCGCTGCCCGCATACGTCCGCTTGATCTCTTCACCAAAGAGGAATGGGAACATGTGTCGAGGCGCAACGCATGGATCGGCCCTCTATTGATATTGCATTGCTGGGCTGTGATCTTCGCAGCGATGGCGCTGGCCATCTGGCAGCCTTTGTTGATCCCCATTGCCATGATGATCATTGGCACCCGCCAGCTCGGCCTTGCCATCCTTGAACATGAAGCAGCCCATGGCGGCCTGCACCCGAACCAGCGCGTGAACGACACGCTGTCGAATTTGTTTTGCGGGCCAGCCTTTGGCGGCAATCTCGCATCGTATCGCAACTATCATCTGACACATCACAAATACGCACAGCAGGAAGAAGACCCAGACCTCATCCTCTCTGCGCCCTTCCCGATCACGCGCACATCCCTCAAACGCAAGATTATCCGCGACCTGACCGGACAGACCTTCTACAAGCAGCGCTCGAACCAGCTCTCGAATGCGTTCGGTATTGGTATTCGCAACAAGGCTGGCTCTGAGAACCGCGCCCAGGCCGCGCGCGAAGCCGTGGTGCCGCATCTAATCATGCATGCGCTGATGCTGACAGGGCTGAGCCTTGCCGGATATTGGTGGGCCTATTTCGTGCTGTGGCTCTTGCCGATGGCGACATGGCTCCCGCTGGTGACGCGCCTGCGCAATATTGGCGAACATGCCGTCGTGCCCGACAATGCAGACCCGATGCGCCACGCCCGCACCACCCATGCCAACTGGATTGAGCGCGCCGTCATCGCACCATACTGGGTGAACTATCATTGCGAGCATCACATGTTCATGCACTTGCCCTGCTATCGCCTTGCCGAGGCCCACCGCCTCTTGCAAAAAAAGGGACACGCTGCGCGCATGGAAGTCCAACCCGATTATCTCACCGTCCTGAGACAGGCAGCCTCAAAGCTAGAAAGTGTCCCCGCATGACCGAAACAGTCGCAATCGAAATGGTGTCCGACATTGTTTGCCCATGGTGCTGGCTGGGCATGCGCCGCTTAAAGGCTGCGCTGGAACTCGTGCCGGAAGTCACAACCGAAGTTTACTTCCGCCCCTATCAACTCGACCCGACCCTTCCCGAAGAGGGCATGGAATACAAAGCCTATATGCGCGGAAAATTCGGCAGTGAAGCTTTTGACGGGGCCGACCATGCCGCCTCCAAGAACAAGTGGAAAATGATGCGCGCCGCGCTCGAAGAATACGGACAGGCCGAAGGTATCCCGTTTAATTTTGACAATATCCCGATGCGCCCCAACACGACCAATGCCCACCGCCTCGTCCACTGGGCGCAAGGCCAAGGCAAAGGCATGGAGATGAAAGAAGCGCTCTTCCAAGCCTTCTTTTCCGACCACCGCGATGTAGGCGACAAGGCCGTGCTCGCAGACATCGCCGAAGAGACAGGCCTCGACCGCGCCATCATTGAAGACCTGCTCGCAGGCGGCGCCGACCGCGATACAGTGGCCCGCGAAACCAACATGTTCATGCAAATGGGCGTCAACGGCGTACCCTGCTTCATCGGCAACCGCAGAATCGCCGTCCAAGGTGCACAAGACGCGGAGACAATCGCCAAACTCATCCGGCAGGCGGCGGAAAACGGCGCTCAAGCTGGGGCGAGCTAGCAGGCACCAACTAGCTTCATCCCCATCGTCGGCACGCCCGGCTTAGCTGGAGCTTTTGCTCGCCTCCGATTTGCTCCACCCCTTCCCAAAACGAAACCCCCACCACTTTCCATCAGGAAGCATGACCTCTATTTCATCATCCGTGTCCTCAGCATCGATCTGACTAATTTGAAGGATCGTTGCGTCCGAAAACTCCAGCTTCAACACCTGAGAATCCAGCTCAACAAAATTCGGGAATAGCCCGTTCTGAAACCAAGGCTTCACCAAAGCAGCGAAGTTCAGATCGTCAACAGTGTCCGCATTCAAAGACGCTCGCCCGTCAAGATATAGCTGCCAATTATAACTGCTGACGTGAAGCGTCATATCTCCGGAAATGCTTCGCCTTCCATTTTTCAACACTCGAGTTTTTGGAACACCGAATTCAAACCAGATATGCGTCCCAATACTGCGCCAAGCATGGCAACATGGTAATCCAGCATGCTCTTGAATTTCCGCAGGTAGGTTCATGTCTTACCCTTATTCAGAACCCCGCCGCCCATCGCCTCAGGCGCGCCCGTCGTGCTTGGAAACGAGATCGGCAGTCCGCGCAGTGTCCGTACCGCAAGATAGGCAAACGCTTCTGCCTCAATCGAATCGCCGCGCCAGCCTGCCGCTTCTGCGCTCAACACATCGCAGGGACACGCCTTTTCCAAGAGAGCCATCAAGACCGGATTGTGCCGACCGCCGCCGCAGACGATCAACTGCTGAGGCTCTGTGCCCGCATGTTCAAAGCCGCACGCCACAGCCCGCGCCGATAGTGCCGTCAGCGTAGCCGCGCCGTCTTCCAGCGACAAACCGTCGACAAGATCGCCGTTAAAGTCATAACGGTCGAGTGATTTGGGTGGGCGCTCGTCAAAATACGGATGATCCAAAAGCTGCGCCAGCAAGCCCTCATCCACGCGCCCCGCCGCCGCAAGCGCGCCGCCATTATCATAGGTGCCGCGCCCGTGCCGCTCGATCCATTCGTCAATCGGGCCATTGGCAGGACCGGTATCAAACGCGGTCATGTGCCCATCGGCTTCGCAGATTGTAATATTCGCCACCCCACCCAAATTCAGCGCGGCAGCATTTTCATAGCCCGTCCGCGCCAGCAGAGCCTGATGATAGATCGGCGCTAGCGGCGCGCCCTCGCCGCCAGCGGCCACATCGGCGCTGCGAAAATCATAAGCCAGCGGCACATCAAGCCCTGCCTGCAAGGTCGCTGCGTCCAGTATTTGCAAGGTCGCCCCCATCGCCCCATCTTTCGGGCGGCGATGCAAAACCGTCTGTCCATGCACACCCGCAATCGCTGGGCGCGGTCCATCCCAGCCCTCAAGCATCGCCTCGAAAGCGTCGATATGTGTTGCCGTGAGCACCTTCATCGCATCGCTGAAATCCGGCGGATCGCCCTGCCAGTTCCAATCGCGCGCACGCGTCACCGCATCTTGCAAAACCGCGCGCTCCTCAGGGGTGTATTTGCGTTCTGCGACGGGGCCAAACTCCAGCACACGCACCCCATCGGTCAGGATCATCGCCGCATCAACCGCATCCAGCGAGGTGCCAGACATAAAGCCCGCGGCCCAAATTGGCGTAAATTCCTGTTCTGAATGGTTCAAAACTTGCGCTCCCCGTGCTAGTGCGCCCGCTTGTGGAGAAGAACTCATGAGCGATTACACATCCGATTTCCTGCGCACGCTAGACGCACGCGGCTACCTAAAGCAAGTCACGCACACCGAAGAGCTCGATGCGTACTGTAAAACGGGTGTCCCGACCGCCTATATCGGATTTGATGCGACCGCGACGAGCTTACATGTCGGCTCGCTCACCATGATCATGCTTTTGCGGCGCTTTCAGCAGGCCGGCGGCAAGCCGGTCGTCCTCATGGGCGGGGGAACGACAAAGGTCGGCGACCCGACCGATAAGACATCCTCACGCCCAATTCTCACCGAAGAAGACATTGAGAAAAATATTGCCGGCATCAAGAAAGCCTTCGAGCCCTTCCTGACATTCGGTGACGGCCCGACCGATGCCATCATGGTCAACAATGATGACTGGCTGAGCGGACTGGGTTACATCAATTTCCTGCGCGACATCGGCAAATTCTTCACCATCAACACAATGGTGAAACAGGACACGGTCGCCCGCCGTCTGAAAGCCGAAGAGCCCTACACCTTCCTCGAGTTCAATTACCTGCTTCTCCAGTCCTACGACTTTCTGGAGCTGGCCCGTCGCCATAATTGCCTCATCCAAATGGGCGGCTCTGACCAGTGGGGAAATATTGTCGGCGGCGTCGACCTCAACCATAAGGCCGATGGCCGCCAAGTGTTCGGCATAACCGCACCCCTCATCACCACAGCCTCCGGCGGCAAGATGGGCAAGACAGCAGAAGGCGCGGTCTGGCTGAATGCTGACAAGAAAAGCCCCTACGAATACTGGCAGTTCTGGCGCAACACAGAAGACGCCGATGTGGGCCGCTTCCTGAAACTGTTCACAGATCTCTCGCTCGAAGAGATTACCAAGCTCGAAGCGCTGGAAGGTGCCGACATCAACCAAGCCAAAGTCGCCCTCGCAAATGCGGCAACCACCATGCTGCACGGCCAAGCCGCCGCCGCAGAATCAGAAGCCGCAGCCGCAGCCGTCTTTGCCGGTGGAGGCTCTGCCGAAGCTTTGCCAACCGCCGATGTGCCTAAAGCCGATCTTGAAGCGGGCATGCTCGTCGCCGCCGCCTTCAGTGCGGCTGGCCTAACCAAGTCAAATGGCGACGCACGGCGCATGATCAAGCAAGGCGCAGCAAAGGTGAACGATGTTGCCGTGACCGATCAGAACGCGGTTATCACGCTCGCAGACGCAACAGCCGACGGCGCGGTAAAGCTATCAGCTGGCAAAAAGCGCCACGCCCTTATTCGTCCGGTTTAACTGGCTCGGTCAGTTCCAAAGGCGGCAGGTCGGCCGTTTCGGGTTCTTCGAATATGCGGCGCAGCACACCCGGTGTGATAGCCGAAAGCGGGTTAACCGAAACCTGTGCCCGCTCGAGAGTGCCCTCCACGCCATATCGCAATGAGAAGACACCTTCCCCGTCATGGTTGACAAACAAATCGCCAATTAGCGGCAAGCCTCCAAGCGCGGAATTAACACCGAAACTTGGAACCATCACCCCATCAACATCTATGCCGCCATCAGATGGGATAATCCATCCCTTCGCTGTCAGTCCTAGCGCAGGACCTGAGGCTTTTGCTCCGACGATATCGTAGCGGCCATTATGGATGCTCAGCGGTACATCAATGTCCGAAAACAAAATACCGTCACCGCTAAGCGTGTCGGACAGTCCGCGTAATGAAGCAAGAGAGAGAATCTGCGTGATAACAGGTGCATTGATCAAACGACCATCTTTGATCACCACGTGCACCTGCGTTGGCAGATCATCCTGGCCAACTGTGCCGGTAAGCTCCAACTCACCGCCCTCGAGAATTTCACTTCCAAATAAGAGGTTGGGCAAAAACCCTGCATCTCCGCTGGTTACAATAAAGGCCGGATCCCCCAATCCTCCAGCATCATAGGCCGCTGTAAAGGCACTGCCATTTTGAAGCTTCCCTTGAATATCAATTGTCCGGAGGCCGTCTTCTCCTGCCGCGAGCGCGAACTTGGCATCAGACAAGTCAATCTCACGACCAAGAACCAAAGTCTGGATATCAGCAACAACTGCGACGTCGCCAAATTCTCCGCTTGTCGAGCCAGCGCTTCCTATTTGCGCAAAGTTCGGTACCAGTTGAGACAAGTCGAGAAGTTTACCGGTAACATCAAACCGCAAGCCTCCAGCGGATGTCCTTAGCGCGGTACCGCCCACATCGAACCTATCGACCAATTTGGCACTATCAATATCCGCTCCGATAAGTTTCCCATCTTCTGCTAGACTAATAGCTGCTTCGAGCGATGCGTCAGCACTGCTAAAATTGACGCGCGTTGAACTGTCTTCATCGTCCGATCGCTCGTACTCGACATTGGCTATGGCCGCATCACCGAACGGTTTCACCCAGCCCAATTCCGCAATGTCCAACCTAGCTTCCTGGAAGTCCAGATCAATCGTAGCGGTTTGCAGCTCAGTTCCTGATAGTGTGCCTTGAACATCAATTGGCACATTACCAGTCATGTAGGCCCGCCCGGGAACACCTAAATGATTGAGCAAATCGGGATTGAGGACGCTAGAAACCGAAACCTCAGCAGGCGGCGCATCGACCCCGAGCGGGAACTGCCAGTCATAGCTAAGAGATGCGCTCTGCAGAACACCGTCACCAAAAACCCGCAAACCCGTTTGATCGAACTCGATTTGAGCGACACTTTTCGACAGGGCCAATCCAGCAAATACGTTCTCGAGCCCACCATCGCTTAACTGACCTTCTCCACTATAGCGAATTGCCGAGATAGGAGTATCAGGCAAAGCAGGGCGGCGAAGCTCCAACGCGATCTCGGCATCTCCCGAAACAGCTTTCGGATTGAACCCCGAACGCGCCTCCAACTGCAGCCGACTATCGCTGATCATTTGCACAAGGTTTTGAGCAGGCCCTGTGCCGTGAACGGTAAATATCATGTCGGCACCTGCTGGCACCAATTGAGGGTAATGGACGCTACCGCCTGTAAGTTGCCACTCGTCAAGCTCACCGCCGGTGAAGTCAATCTTTACCGAGTTGCCAGTAATCGTGCCCGAGATCGAAGCACCCATGACAATGGGTATGTCAGGCAAAGGCTGAACGTTGAGATTTTCCCCTTCGAATGTCATCGATATCGCGTCGTCAATCAAGTGACCTTCACTGGTACTATCGCGCGCTATGGCAAGCGTCACGTCGGCTCGCGAAATCGACGCTGACTTTACATTGCGGCCGATATAGCCGCGCGCGCCTTTACCTTGCTGTTCAGGCCAGAACAGAAGGACACCTGCGACGTCCAGATTTCCTGAAAGCGCGATTTGTAGATTGGTCTCAAATGGAAGCTCACCCTCAATTTGATCTTTCACCAAACCTAAGTCGCCAGCAGCTGATATTGACGCTTCATTATGGATAAACTCAAAACGGTCGAAGCTGAGATATTGCTCTTTCCAGGATATTTTTCCTTCCGCTTCTACCGCGTCAATCGACCAAATATCTTCAAAATACTTACGTAGATCGAGCACAAGATTGTTGCTTGATAGGGAAAACTGTCTGGCACCATCTCCGTGCAGCGCGTTCTCGATGGTAATATTCATCGGTCCAGAGATCCATGATGAAACCAGTTCTCCGATCTCCAAGGAAATTCTATCTTGCTCAAGCGTATAGTTTCCGCTCAAAGATAATGCGCCGATTTCGAGCGGTTGAGCCAATGAGAGGACACGGCCCTCTTCGGCAGTTACGCCAAATTGCAAATCCTCCAGCCCGCTCGTATCAGATACGCGAAACGCAACGGTGGCGTCTGTCGCAAAACCTTCTACCACGCCTTCATAGTCCGGAACCCAATCAAGTACGGATTGCAACGTCCAGTCAAGAAACCCAAACTCCGCTTCGATGTGAGCGTAATCTGCTGGCGCTGATAGTCCGATAGTAAAGCGGCCGGGAGCATCTTCTGCTGCAACATTAGTCCCCCCCACCACAATTTCGACGCCCTCTGCGCCACGCGTCAAATCACCATAAGCGTTTTGGAGCCGCGCTATTTCGCTGTCGTCTTCAGCGTTTACGATCAATTCAAAATTTGCGAACTTGATCGTCTGCAAGGCAATGCCATCAGCGTCCTCACGTACCGTTGCCAACACATCTCTCAGCGCAGTGTCAGCGACGTTCAACCAATTTGTCTGGTCATCTTCAATTTCCGAATCGACAGGCAAACCATTGCCGATCGGATCGCCAGCAATTTTCCAAAACCCATCCTCTACACGGACATTGATCCAGCCTTTATCCAAGACCAGCCCGATTGGCTCGAATTTGCCACGGACCAATGCCGAAACATCCAGCAATATCTCGACGCGCTCGGCATTTGCGGCAAGCTCTCCCGACTCATCGAACACGTCAAAATCAGTGGCAACAACAATCGCGCGCCGTTCCGCGGACAACCATTCTAGAGAAATTTCGCCAAGCTCGACTTCGCGGCCATCACGCGCGTTCGCAATGGATTTTTCGATATTGTCCTTCGCAAAATCAAGGCTCACTGGCCCAGCAGAGAGCCGTATCGCCAAAGCACAGCCAATAACGACAACAAAAACGATGATCGCACCGAGGGCTTCTACAAAAATGACTCTTCCCGTCTGGCGAACCAATCGAAACCCTCCTTAACTCTAACGCTATTCAATCGCTTAAATCAGGTTTAAGCCTGACCCAGCATAACCGCTATAGGAAAAACCACATGACCACACATTTAACATTAGGCGAGCAAGTTCCAAAATTCGACCTGCCGGTCATATTCCCGTCGGAACCCGACAGCGAGAAACGTATTAAACTGGACGATTTCGCCGGTCAGTATCTGGTTCTTTATTTCTACCCACGTGATAACACGTCAGGCTGCACCACTCAGGCCACGGGGTTTACCGAACATCTGAGTAGCTTCAAGGCAAAGAACACCGGCATACTCGGCGTTTCCACCGATTCACTCGCCTCTCATCGAAAATTTATCGACAAGCAAAACCTCGAAATTCCACTTGGCTCCGATGAGGATCACGTCGCTTGCACTGCTTATGGCGTTTGGGTCGAAAAGAAAATGTATGGCCGCACCTTTATGGGCGTTCAACGCTCCAGCTTCCTCATCTCACCTGACGGAAAACTCCTTCATGTGTGGAGTAAAGTTAAAGTAAAAGAACACATTAAAGATGTTCTTGAAACACTCGATAATGTGCAAAACAACGGCTAGGACAAACACGAACGGGAAAATCCGGTACAAAAGCCTCGATTTGGCTTAAAACTTGCTTTTTCCCACGCATAGATACGAAAAAATAATGCTCGAACCTGCGAATGAGCCCTTCAATTCTGTTCATAATTAGGGTATTGTTATTTTTGGAGCGCTAAAAGGGTGAATACCCTCTATGTGTATGGGGTCAGTCACGAATTTTGGTGAGCAAACAAATGGTAAAGTTGCAAGACAAAGCATCCACTCTTGTTGAACGCATTTTTCCTGAACGTCAGATTTATCACCGCAGCGGCGGTACAGTTAATTATATATCCGTTTCGCCTTTGCAACAATCGATTATTGCCTTAGGCGGCGGCGCAGTTGCCCTATGGTGTATTTTCGCAACAGCAGCATTTATGCTGGGTTCATCAGGCGGTGTCTTAAGCTCAGACCTCGCCCAAGAGAACGCAAAGCTGAAACGCTGGGTCCAAGAAGCCGAAGCAAAAGAAGAATTAGCGAGCACACTTCTTGTCGAAAGAGGACAAGCGTTCACCGATGCAACGGACAGACTGGAAGAGCGACACGAGCGCCTAAAACTGGTTCTGGAAGAACTCAATGGCAGCGAGGACCTCGAAATTTCTGCTCTGCGCGGAAATGGTGCTGAGATGCTTGTGCAGGCATCCATTGATAATTCGGACCCCCGACAAGCCAGAGCACAAATTATCGAGACCGCAGGATTGGAAGTCGTCGGTGTTCGAGCCAAAATTAGCCGGTTAGAATCAGAGCAAAACGAATTATTGGATGCCGCTGAGAATTTGGCGGTAGAACGAGCCGAAACCGCACGTGGAATATTGCGTCTCACTGGCGTTGGCGTAAACCGTATTGTTGGAACAGATACGGCGATAGGTGGCCCGCTGGTCGATTTGCTCGCTCAAAGCGCTGCAGATGCCTCAACCCCTGCCGAGCGAGCTTTCTCTGACCGTATATTGCAAGTCGGCGCACGACTTCAGGAAGCGCGCCATTTTGA
Source organism: Hyphomonadaceae bacterium (assembly GCA_039942135.1). Classification (GTDB taxonomy): domain Bacteria; phylum Pseudomonadota; class Alphaproteobacteria; order Caulobacterales; family Hyphomonadaceae; genus CALLCD01. The sequence goes on along the minus strand of JBDVDE010000098.1, from coordinate 13,479 downwards.
AGGTCTCGTTGATAGCCTGCCATTGGCTCAGCCCTCACCTGTGCCGCTTCGGGTGACATCGAATTACGGTTTCCGGGCAGACCCCTTCTCTCGGCGCTCTGCATGGCATGGCGGAATTGACATGGGCGCAGGCGCATATGGCCGCCGTGTACCAATCACAGCATCCGGTCCAGGAACGATTGCATTTGCAGGCCGGAAGAGTGGATATGGCCGCGTCGTATACATTGACCACGGCAATGGATTTCAGTCGCGTTATGGACATTTGGGCTCTATCAGTGTCAGTAAAGGTGATGAGGTCGCTATCGGCGATACTCTAGGAATAATGGGAAGCTCTGGTCGTTCAACAGGTCGGCATCTCCATTTTGAAGTCTTGTTCCAAAATAAAGCTTATGAACCGAGTAAATTTCTGAAGGCAGGTCAATATGTTCACTAAGGCAAAAGGTACAGAGTCAGCAGCTACACCAGCCGCTCCAGTACAGAATTCTATTCGCTCCGCAGCAAGCAAACCCTCTGCACGTTCTGCACCGTCGATCATTTCCGGTGATATGACGATCAAGGGGTCCGTCCAGTCTGAGGGCGAGATGCAGATAGACGGAATAATCGAAGGGGACGTAACAGCCTCGTCTCTTACAATTGGCCAAACAGGTTCGATCATTGGCGAAGTCCGCGCCGAAACCGTTACGGTTCGCGGGAAAGTCGTCGGGTCGATCCGGGCACGCAAAGTGGAACTCGAGACAGGCTCACGTGTCGAAGGCGATATTCTTCATGCGTCTTTGTCGATCCAATCGAACGCAGTTTTTGAAGGACAGGTCAAGCACGCCGATGACCCGTTGAAGCAGTCTTCTCTGGCATCAACAAGCGGACCGTCAACTTCGATGCCTTCTACATCGGCAGATACAACACCCGCGACAGATATGGCTGAGTCCAACTCCTCCTCTACGACCGTTCCTGTAAAGACAGGTTTCGGATCATCGTCCACGACGAGCTAACCTTTAGAAATTCCAGACCACTCACGCTAGGCCCAACACCTCAGGTGTTGGGTCGAGTTTTATGGAGCCTTCAATTGCCGCAAGCAGCGGGCTTACAGATATGACGCCTCGTCTGCTAATCCGTAGCGGCTTCGTGATTGCCAATGGCATGCGAGAGAGACGCGCTGAGAAACAAATCAATATGGCCATCCAGCACGCCGCTGGTATCCGATGTTTCAACTTCGGTGCGTAGATCTTTGACCAGTTGATACGGTTGCAAGACGTAAGACCTGATCTGGTGCCCCCACCCTATCTCGGTTTTTGCATTATGGGTTTCTTGCTGCATGGCCATTTTCTTTTGCAGTTCTGCCTCATACAGCCTCGACCGGAGCATCTCCCAAGCGGTCGCACGGTTCTGATGTTGCGACCGACCGTTTTGACAAGCCACAATTATACCCGTTGGCTCATGTGTCAGGCGAACGGCGCTGTCTGTCTTGTTGACATGTTGGCCACCGGCGCCCGACGCACGATATGTATCTGTACGCACATCTGATGGATTGATCTCGATATCGATTGTGTCGTCGACAACGGGATAGACCCAGATACTGGCAAAACTCGTATGACGCCGCGCATTGGAATCAAATGGTGAAATACGGACGAGGCGATGCACCCCGCTCTCGGACTTCAGCCAGCCAAACGCGTTCTCACCTTTCAAGACAAGTGTTGCAGACTTGATGCCGGCCTCGTCGCCATCATGCGCGTCAATCTCTTCCACCTTAAAGCCCCGCGCTTCGGCCCAACGAACATACATCCGTCTGAGCATCCCGGCCCAGTCTTGGCTTTCGGTGCCCCCTGCTCCGGCATTGATCTGGACATAAGTGTCATTGGCGTCCGCTTCACCGGACAAAAGCGCTTCGAGCTCAGCACGTCCTGCGCGCTCGGCAGCTTTGATCAAGCCAGCGCGGACATCTTCGAGCAATGTCTCGTCGCCCTCTTCGGCTGCCATTTCGACCAGTTCGGCGCTATCAGAAACTTCGGTTTCAAGTGCCTCGATCATGGCAATGCCGTCAGCAAGACGGGTTCGTTCCCGCATCATCGCTTGAGCGGCGGCAGCATCATTCCAGAAATCGGCCTGCTCGCTCAAAGCCCCAAGTTCGGCTAAGCGTTTGGTTGCGACGTCCCAGTCAAAGACGCCTCCGTAGCAAAGCTGCTGACTGGCGAATTTGATTCAGTAAATCCTGTATGTCCTGCGACATGGCCGCTCCCACTGTTTATATGGCTTGTTGTTTGCGCATTTGCAGGATCGGGTCAACCGGAATACGAGACTAGAATTCGCCTTCTGTATTATCGAGCCCCTGAGCCGTTTCAACATCCGCTGGATCAACCACAATCGGGTTACCGAATTCGTCGAGTTCCGGCTCTACGGCATCACTCGTATCAACGACCGGCAGAGGGGTTCGACCGAAGAACCCGCCTCCCGAAAACAATGACCCTTGCTCATCCTCGAAAGTGACGCCGGGCTCTGTGCCGGGCCGAAAGGCTTCCGTAATTACCCGCCGCGTTTCAGCATTTGGCAGCTCACCTGTCTCTGCATCAATCTCAACAAGACGAACGCCCGGTGGAATACGGAATGGAAGTGCCGGTTTGTCCGCGAGCGCCGCGGTCATGAATTCGGTGAAGATAGGGGCCGCCACCGACCCGCCTGCTTCGCCGTCTCCCAATGTTCTTGGTTCATCAAATCCGACCCAGACACCGACGACCAGATCCGGCGAAAAGCCCATAAACAGTGCATCAACATAATCATTGGTCGTTCCGGTTTTGCCAGCAAGTGGCTTGCCAACGCGCAATGCTCTGCGCCCTGTGCCACGCTCGACAACGCCCTCAAGCATATGGACTGTCTGATAGGCGGTAACGGGGTCAAGCACCTGAGCTCGATTGTCCGGTAAAACCGGAGGCATCTGGTTATCCCATTCTTGATCGACACAATTTTCGCAGGCGCGCTGATCATGCCGGAACAGAGTTTTCCCATGACGGTCTTGCACGCGATCCAGAAGTGTCGGCGAGACTTCGCGTCCTCCATTTACAAAAGCGGCATAGCCTTTGGCCAAGTTCCAAACCGTCGTTTCACCAGCGCCAAGCGACATAGCTATAAACGGGTTGAGATTATCGTAGACGCCCATACGTTCGGCGAGTTCAGACACTGGCTCCATACCAATATCTTGCGCCATGCGCACGGTCATTAGATTGCGCGACTGTTCAAGGCCTACGCGCATCGTCGTCAGTCCGTAAAACCGACCCTCGGCATAATTCCCTGGTGCCCAGAAATCATCCGCTTCAACGTCGAAATCGACAAAAGGCGCATCGAGGATTTGCGTTGCAGGCGTGTAGCCTTGCTCAAGTGCAGCCGCGTACACGAATGGTTTAAAGCTGGACCCGGGTTGCCGGCTCGCTTGGGTCGCGCGATTGAATTGGCTCTTCCAGAAAGAGTAGCCGCCGCCCATAGCCAGAACGCGGCCCGTGTGTGGATCAAGCGCAATAAGAGCTCCGTCGACGAGCGGAACTTGCCTTAGCGTTGCTTCTCCTTGGGGCAGTGGCAATGCAGAAAGCGCCGCATCCGTCTCGCTTGCAGACTCTCTACCGCCTTCACTACGCGTTGGCGCGCCAGCTTCTTCGCCGCGAAGACTTTGCCGAGAGAACTCGGCCAGCACGACATCGCCTTTGCGTAAGCCTTTCGCGTTTCCGCCGCTTGTATAAGTATCGTACGCCCACGCAACGTCTTCGGTCGCAAGATTGATCCGCGCACCGTCGCGCAACAATAGGCTGGCCTCTGTTTCAGATGCTCTGAGCACAAGCCCGGGTTCCCAAGATCCTGAGCCGCCCGGCATATCCAGATCACCAAGCGCCTGTATCGCGGCACTTCCTTCGTCTTCAATTCGGGCGAATGGTCCTCGGTACTCGTGACGGCGGTCATATGCTTCAAGGCCGTTTTGCAGGGCCTCCTGCGCAGCCAATTGTAGATTGGTGTCGATGGTCGACCGGATAGACAATCCGCCTTGATAGAGAGCATCCTCTCCATAATCGCGGACAAGCTCGCGTCGAAGCTCTTCAACAAAATAAGCAGCAGCAGCGTATTCGGCGCCGCGCAAACGGTTGACCGTTTTAAGTGGCATAGCTTGCGCCACATCGGCCTCTTCCTGAGTAGCATATCCGTCAGCCACCATGCGACCAAGTACGTAACCGCGGCGTCGAACAAGTTGGTCTTGCTTGCGATAAGGATTCACAGCGCCGGGTGCTTTCGCAAGCGAAGCCAAAGTCGCAGCTTCTGCTAGATTGAGCTCAGGTAAAGACTTACCAAAATATGTCAGTGCAGCCGATCCGACACCATAGGAGCGCCCACCAAGATAAATCTCATTGAGGTACAACTCCATGATTTCTTCTTTGGTAAAGGCTTGCTCCATACGCCTTGCAATCACCGCTTCTTTTATTTTGCGAGCGATATTCTGATCGCGTGTCAGCAGCATATTCTTGGCGACTTGCTGGGTAATCGTTGATCCGCCCTCCAACCCGCCAGAGCCCGAGAGCTTGTTTTTCAGTGAGTTGATAGCCCCACGCAGTATGCCCTTGTAATCGAGGCCACCATGCTCGAAAAACGACTTGTCCTCAGCAGCGACGAAAGCGTTGACAACATGGGTGGGTATCGACTCGTAAGGGACAAATACCCGTTTCTCCTGCGCAAATTCAGCAATTAGTGTCCCATTCCCTGCATGGACCCGCGACGTAATCGGCGGCTCATACTCGGCCAACACTTCGTGAGGCGGCAGATCCCTTGAAAGCGCGCTCACATATAGAATAATGGCGAGGAGCCCAATAACCCCGAGAATGAAGCCAAGGATGACCAATCGACGAAAATTCGTCCAATTGAGAATTTTTCGTGGAGTTTTGACCTCGGACATATGTTTTCACTCGGCGTTGGCAGGAAAGATTAGATGTCGATCATGACATTGATATTCGTCCAGACTAAGGCGCGTTGGCGACAGACAAAAGGCCAATAATCAGTTTTGCGCCATTAAAACCGCTTGTTGCTCGAAATATACGTCGATAGCCTGAGCGACAGCCGCCATAGTTTTGCGCTGGCCTTCTGCGGACGAAAGCCTGCGTGCGTCGCTTTGATTCGTTAGAAATCCCATTTCGAGTAGAACTGCCGGAACATCAGGCGCTAACAGAACAAAAAAGTTCTCGCTCCTGTGGGTATTCCTCAAAATCGGACCAGCGCGTCCCAATTCGGGGATCAGCAAGCTGGCAAATTTTTCCGAATTCGAATGGGTTTCGCGCTTGAGGAATTCCCCAAGAATGCTGACAACTTCGTCAGGCGCCTCACCGGTCTCGATCGGAAGCTCCCAATTCTGCCCGCGCGCAGTGCTATCAACCCGCTCCTGACCTTTGGCCGACAGCGTATATACGCCAGCCCCCCTGACATTTGGCGTACCAGCTGCGTCGGCATGAATCGAAATAAATAGATCTGCGTCCCAGTCTCTCGCCAGTTTCACCCGGTCCTCTAGTTCGATAAATGTATCTTCCGATCGCGTTAACCGAACATCATATAGCGGATTTGAATCGAGCATGGTTTTAAGTTTCTGAGCCGCCTCGAGCACGATAGTGCGTTCAACCGCCCCATGGTGACTCGTGCCGGGGTCAGCGCCCCCATGACCAGGATCGATCACCACAACATAACGTTGCCCGCCAGCTTCCACCCGACGTGGAGATTCTGCAGATGCAAGGCGCCGTTCCAAGCGCAGGCTTTCCAATCGCCGCGTGTCTCGCTTGGCAGCTCGCAAATAACGGGCACTAGACACCGAAACAAGGTCAATAACGAGGCGATGGCTTGCACGTCGTCCATATGGCGGCAAATCCGACGCACGTGCGATCATCATTGGTCCATCAAGCCAAAACACGAGTTGGCCGTCGACCCATTCGAGGTTTCGGACACCTGCTTTCGGGCTAAACTCTATGGCTGGGCCTGTCCAAGGTTTATTGTCGACATCAACGATCAGAGCGGCACCACTTAGATTATTCAGGAACTCGTCATGGAAAATTTGGGTGTCGGCAGAAATTACAATGCGCGTATTAACCCCATCGCCCTGCACCGCAACGGAATGAACGTCGGCATTGGCCGCGAAACAGAGTAAAAACAGGCTGAATACCCCAAACAATACGCGTATAATTCGTAACAATGCAGCGGATCTCCTTAAAAGCCATCTTGCTTGCACACAGTGTGGCACAGAGTGTGTTAACCGAGACTTTACCGGGCAATTTAGAAATAATGTCCAATCGTTCACATATTGGACCTTTCCAAACGTCACAAATTTGGGCAGATATAGAAATGAAGAGCCAAATTCACGGCTCTTGGGAAGAATTTGCCGTCAACGCTGGATGGAGCGCCCTTTGCGCCTCACGCTTTGCTCGGGAATAGAAGAGATAATGAGAACCGAGACCACCCGCTCAACGAATTCTGCAACCGCGCGTAAGCGCGTGCGAGAAATCGTGGGCACTTGGTCCAAACCAAAAGAACATAAAACCCTGCGGCCTGATATATTTTGCGCCCAAAGCGCGCCGGCGGGGTTCATAGAAAAGGTTACCTTTGATGAGCAAACTTATGCTGATCGACGCGGTCCACCCGGAAGAAACCCGGGTGGCACTCGTCGCAGATGGACGTGTCGATGATTTTGATTTTGAAGCAGCTGGAAAACGCCAGTTACGCGGCAATATCTATCTCGCTAAAATCACGCGTGTAGAGCCCTCTCTACAAGCAGCTTTCGTAGAATATGGCGGCAACCGCCATGGTTTTCTTGCGTTTAGCGAAATCCATCCAGACTATTATCAACTTCCTCAAGAAGATCGCGAAGCCTTGCTCCGTGAAGAAGCCGAATTGGCTGCTGAAGAGGAAGAAGACGAAGACGCAATTGCCGCAGGCGAGATGCCTGCTGAAGCCGCTGATGATGACACCTTGACCGAAGATGTCACTGCCGACGATGATGATGACGAGGATGAAGAAGACACAGCTGAGGCTCAGGATGACGAGTCCGCCGAGCCTCGCAAAAGACGCAAGCGCAAGCACCCCTCCCGCAGGTATAAAATACAAGAAGTGATCCGGCGTCGCCAAGTGATGCTGATCCAAGTTGTTAAAGAAGAACGCGGCAATAAGGGCGCGGCACTGACAACCTATTTGTCGCTTGCCGGACGTTACTGCGTGCTGATGCCCAACACACCACGTGGCGGCGGAATATCGCGCAAGATCGCAAATTCATCCGATCGCAAACGTCTCAAGACAATCACGCGCAATCTTGATGTCCCGACAGGCATGGGCCTGATCGTCCGGACCGCAGGCGCAAAGCGCAATAAGAGCGACATCAAACGAGACTTCGATTATCTCCAGAAGCTTTGGGACTCCATTCGCGAAACCACATTCAATTCGATGGCCCCAAGCCTGATCAACGAAGAAGGCGGTCTGGTTCATCGTGCCATGCGCGATCTGTACGACAAAGACGTCGAGGAAGTTCTGATCCAGGGACCCAGCGCCTATCGTGAAGCCAAAGACTTGGCGCGGATTTTGATGCCAAACCAAGCGCGCAAAGTGAAGCAATGGAAAGATCCATCGCCGCTATTCGTGTCGAAACGGGTCGAAGAACAACTGGACTCGATTTTCTCTCCCGTCGTGAAACTAAAATCTGGCGGCTATCTGGTCATCAACCAAACCGAAGCCCTTGTCGCAATTGATGTGAACTCGGGTAAGTCGACGCGCGGCCGGAATATCGAGCAGACAGCCACCCAGACAAATCTGGAAGCGGCAGAAGAAGCCTGCCGTCAGATGCGGCTGCGTGACCTTGCAGGTCTTGTGGTGATCGATTTCATCGACATGGATGAAAACAAGAACAATCGCGCTGTCGAGAAACGTATGAAAGACAATCTGTCTCTCGACCGTGCACGGGTTCAGAACGGCAGAATCTCGCAGTTCGGCTTGATGGAAATTTCGCGCCAACGCCGTCGAACAGGTGTGCTTGAGTCAAGCTCGGCTCCATGCGGTAGCTGTAATGGCACGGGCCGTCAGCGATCAATTGAGTCAGCAGCCCTTCAGCTATTGCGCGCGATTGAAGCCCGCGTGACGGGCGGACGTTTGCTCTCGCTCACTGTTGAGGCCCCTGCCGACGTCGCCTTGTATCTTCTGAACAATAAGCGCGATGCATTCGCCGAGATTGAAGAAGCTGCCGGATTGGCAATCTCTATCTCGTCTTCGGATACGATGTTGCCCGGTGATTTTGCTCTGAACGCTGAGAAAGATCCCAAGGCAAAACGTGGACGCAGAAATAAGCCTCTTATTGAAGGCGATCCCGATGACGAGGCCTTTGCAGCCGCCATTGCAGAACAAGACGGCGCTGACGAGGACGAAGAAGAAGAGACAGCGCCGAAGCGTAGCCGCTCACGTCGCGGTCGTTCTAAAACGACAGAAGACGGCGAAAGCTCGGCAACTGAAACCGATGACGCCTCCCTATCGGCGGAGGGTGACCAGGATGACGATAGCGGTGAACGCAAACGGCGCAGACGCGGTCGCCGCGGCGGAAGACGCAGACGGCGCGATGGCGGAACGAGCGAAACTGCTCGCGCAGCGGCCGAAGCGACAGCAGCAGCCCTTGCCTTGCCGCCAATCGAAAGCAGCCCACCTCTCGGTAAGGACCTGCCACCAGAAGATGGCGGCGCTTATCTTGATGGACTGTCGATGATGGGCACCGAAGTTCTGGATGAAGGGCTAGACGAAATAGCCGCTGACCGTCCGCAACGTGAAGCCTCTGCGAATGACGAAGACAAACCCGAACGTAAGCGGCGTCGCCGTTCTAGGGGCGGACGCGGACGCAACAAACGTGACCGCGAGAACAAAGCTGAAAACCAAGATGGTCTTGAGGCAGGCTCGTCAGATGTCGACGCGCAAGACACGGATCACGCTGATGCCGGAGGAGAAGCTCCTTCTCCGAAGCAGGCAGATGATGATGCGCCAACGCCTAAGCGCCGACGCCGTAGCCGGTCTCGCAAACCGAAGGAAGAAAATGATGGCGCCGAGCAACGTTCCGATCCGGTAGTCGATAAAACTGACAACAAACCAGCACCAGCGGAAGTTTCGGGACCAACAGAAACGCCGCCGCCATCTGATCCCGAGCCCAAAAAGCGCGGCTGGTGGTCCCGGCGCAAAACCGGATAGACACCAAGCCGCAACATAGCTTGCAGCCAAAAGAAAACGCCCAGCAAATTGCTGGGCGTTTTTGTATGTGATCAGTGAGTATTCTGGTCTACTGCTCAATAAAGTGTGCTGCACATAGCTTGTTGCCATCTTGGTCGCGGAAATACGCGCCATAGAACATGCCAGGAATACGTTCGCCAGGCTTACCTTCACAGGTCGCGCCGAGCGCAATGGCCTTATTATAAACGCGATCAACAGTGGCGGTGTCCGCGCACGCAAATGCTGGCATCGTGCCGTTCCCGAAAGTCGCTTGCTCTTCATTTGACGGCGTCCCTACGCCCAGCATCGCACCTTGACCATTGGAATAGAACTGGAGGCGCTCATTTGCAAAAGCGCGCTCACCGCCAAGCTCCGCGACAAGGGCATCATAGAATTCGAGAGCTTGGGCTTTATTGTTTGAACCGATAACTGTGTATGAAAGCATGATGAATCTCCTATTTTCTATGCTGATTTCCAATGCCATTTAGATATATGGAAAGCAAGCAGATTCTATCTAGTAATAGGTAATTTACCAGTCATGTCGCTCAAGGTTTTATAGAGTATTTTCTTTGCTGCCTTCGATCTAAGCGCAAGAACCGAAACTTCAAGTTCAGCAATTGACGCTAGGCGAACAGTTGACGTTGACGTCAGCGTCTGGTCTGTCATCTAACTAAAGTAGATGAACCGATCAGGAGTCCCATAAATGTCAGATATTCGTTTTGATAACCGCGTTGCTATTGTCACCGGAGCCGGTGGAGGCCTTGGCCGCTGTCACGCCCTAGAGCTTGCCCGTCGCGGCGCTAAAGTCGTCATCAATGATCTGGGTGGCTCTCTAGATGGCACAGGCGGAAACTCCGAAGCCGCTGAAGCGGTCGTTGCCGAGATTAAAGCCATGGGTGGCGAGGCCATCGCTAACGGCTCCTCGGTAAACGACGAAGCCGGTGTCCAGAAAATGATCGACGATACAATGGCCGCCTTTGGCCGCATCGACATTCTCATCTGTAATGCAGGCATCCTGCGCGACAAATCTTTCTCCAAAATGACCAATGCCGACATCGACTTGGTGCTCGACGTTCACCTGCGCGGTACATTCAAGCCGATCAAAGCCGTTTGGGACATCATGAAAGAGCAAGGCTATGGCCGCGTCGTCGTGACCACCTCCTCAACCGGCCTCTATGGCAATTTCGGCCAAGCCAATTATGGCGGCGGCAAGCTCGGTGTTGTTGGCATCATGAACACGCTGAAAATCGAAGGCGCAAAATACGACATCCGCGTCAACGCGCTTTGCCCAATCGCTGGCACGCGCATGACCGAAGGCCTGATGCCGGACGAAATGTTCGACCAACTCAAGCCTGAATATGTAACGCCGGGCGTAATGAACCTTGTAAAGGAAGATGCGCCAACAGGCATGATCCTTTCTGCCGGAGCTGGCGCCTTTTCAATGGCGCAAATCGTTGAGACTCGCGGAGCATTTGTTGGTCAGGGCGATGAACTGACCGCCGAAGCCGTTGCCGCCAAGTGGGACGAGATTACTGACACAAGCGAACAAACCGCATTTAAAGCGGGCAATGAGCATGGCGGCAACATGTTCGCCCGCATCGCAGAGGCCAAAGGCAAATAGCACTGGCCCAAACCGAAAACACGAAAAGCCCCTTGCGATCTCGCAAGGGGCTTTTTTATTAGGGCATGGAGGTCTCCAAACCTACTCTGCAGCCTGCTCTTCGGACTTGATATACATCGAGCGAACCGGAGACGCGAAGACACGCTCTACCATTGGAATGAAAAACTCTAATGGCTCACTCTCATAATCCGGATCGAAGGCCGCCTGATCATAGAGATGGCAAAATTGGGCCGTATATTCATACCAAGGGTGATCTTTAAACTGGTCACGCATATTCCGGTCGAGGCCCAGATGATGGAAGAAGTAGTACCCTTGGAACATACCATGATTGGCAACCATCCAATGGTTTTGCTCGGATACAAACGGCTTTAGGATGGCCGCGGCAACGTCTGGGTGATTGTGGCTCCCCAATGTGTCGCCAATATCATGCAGCAGAGCACAGACGACATATTCTTCATCGCGGCCATCTCGATGTGCCCGGCTCGCGGTCTGTACAGAGTGCGTAAGCCGATCGACAGGAAAGCCTCCAAAGTCGCCATCGAGCAGTCGTAAGTGCGCTATCACGCGCGCCGGAAGCTCTTTATTGAACTCCATCGCGTGAGTTGCAATTGTGGTCCAGTCTTCCTTGGTACCTTCCGTCATCGCCCGGAACTTTGCCTGTGGGCCGTGTTCGCCATCTGCTGCCATATTGCTACTCCCCATTTCAAGAATTGATATATTACAAACGTTGCCCGTAGAGCATTAGCCTTCAGGCGGCAAAATTGAGTTGATAACAACTTCATTCGTTCGCGCGTCCGAGACCCTATCGAGCGCCTGAAGTACGCGGCGCTCCGGTTCAGCTCCTAACAATTGTGCACTGCTAAGCGCCTGTGCATAAAACCCTTGGGCCTCCGCAGCATTTCCGCTGGCTTCCGCACATGCTCCCAAATTGTGCAAAACACTTGGGGCGCCGGGATAATCTGCATCAAGCGCGGTAAAGAGCGTACATGCCCTTAAATAATCACCTGAGCGCACAGAGGATACCGCTTCAGCAAACCGCGGATCGCCATCCACATCCGGTCGCTCGGATTTTGTTAGAACGCGTGCACGCGTTTCACGATTATAAGGCGCAATATCCCGCCTCGCCTGCCAGACTGTATCGCGCAGCGCTGAAGCAGTGATCCTGTCAATTATGTGGTCAGAGCCCAACCGATGGCCAGGCCGGTTATAGCTTTCATAAGCAAACCGGTATGTGCCGCGTCCTCGCTCATCTGGTCCCCGCCTTATCCGATATTCTACGTGGCCCGTGTCGAAACATTCCTGCTCGCTATCGCTCGCCGAATATGTTGCCTGATGAATGATCTGCTCGGACTGGGTATCGACGAGAACCGGTGTCGCCTGCACAGCGATGGAATACCGCAAGCAAACGCGTTCAATATCTTTCTTCTTCTGGCACTTCTTTGTTTCTTCGTCTCGCTCAACGCAAACAGAATGATACGAAACATGTTCGTCAACGCTGGGCCGGCTAATCTCGACAGTGCCATAATAGGCCCCGTCCACATTTGATTGACGCGAGAACAGCCCGACATTGAACCATGGCTGGTTCTCAAATGTTGCCGTCTGCAGCATCCCCTCAAACTGTTCAGCGTACCACTCACCCAAGGGGCCACGAAACCTGTCCACGGCAACGGTTCTGTACATAGCGGCTTGTGGATTACCAGGCGCAACGCTCGCCGTGTAGTCAAACCCAGGGGTGGTGCAAGCGCCCAACAGCGCCAAACCTAAAACTACAAATAATTGTTTCATCGCTCTCAAAAAAATCCGCCAAAACCGAATATCGCTCGTATTACCTCTATCCCGGAACGCGGGATTTCGGATGTCCGAGGGATCATAACTGATATCGCTCAAAAGGGCCAATCTGATGCAAATTTGGCAAAATTCCCAAAACAACAGATTGTCTCTTGCACTTCCCTGTTCAGAGGGCTATGTCTCGCCGCTCACTGGTCGGGTCCGATAGCTCAGCTGGATAGAGTACTTGACTACGAATCAAGGGGTCGGGGGTTCGAATCCTCCTCGGACCGCCAGTGAATATTAGGGTTTTAAAAACTCTCCCTAAGTATCGATTGTCTCGTGCCAGCATGGTGCCAGCATTCAATCCAAGTTCAAATCCTTCTGGTTGATCGAAAATATGAACTCCTAATTCTAAGATCGAGAGCTCAAGTCTCTCTCCAACCACCATTACTTTCAAGGCATTATCGGTTTTCGTGAAGCATGAAAATCTCACTTGCCCACCTATTGCCGGCCCCCAGAGAGTTGTTTGCGAACATTGCTGGCACGGACGAAATTGTCAAAAGTGTTGTCCTCGACAAAGTTATCAATCACATTTTTCCGGTATCTTAGTGGTTCCAATCAAACTGGTTCGTACTACCGCGCTCTGACAGCTCTTTGATTAACGGCAAAAGCAATTGAAGAACCGCCCTCGCAATGTCCGTTTTTGGTCAGGGACGGTCTTGCTTTCCCCACACATGAATCAGCCCTTCATCATCAATCACCATGAAAAGACCACCGCAGTTGCGGACGCCACCAAGCCTATCGACAGATGCGGGAAACAGCTTGGTTTTCAGCCGAGGCGGAGACGTTAGTGC
>JBDVDE010000097.1:0-4014 GCA_039942135.1 Hyphomonadaceae bacterium | reverse complement strand
GCTGCTGGCGGGTACGCAGGCGGTGCCATCGCTCTAGCCATACTAGGAATTATAGCCCCAGAACCAACTACTACCGCCGCTGGCGTTGCTGTGGTCATTGGCGCAATTGCAGGCAGTGTAAGCGGCGAAGCACTTGCGCAGACCTTACTGAACGACATCCAAACACGCTTGGCAAACGGGGAAACCATAACGGTAGACAATATTCTGGAGTCAGTGGAATGCTTCGGTGCAGGCACCCCAATTGACATGTGGCCACTGGATGCATCGCTCAAGCCCGGCCCGGATGGCGTCTACGATCAGGAAGCGGTACGTGCGAAGATCTGGAAGAAGCCGATTGAGCTGATTGAGGTTGGCGACACAGTCGTGTCTTTTGACGGCAAGGGCAACATAGTCCCCGGCTATGTGCCACGCACCTTCCAGAACGACGTCAAAATCCTGCTGAACTTCTTTGGCACGCGCGTCACCCCCGGCCACGTCTACTTCCGCGCCGATAGCAAGAAGTCTTACAAGTTCGAGACGCTGATCGACATTCTGCGCGATGACGGCGTGATCCAGAAACAGGATGGGACGCCGATCCGCGCAGCCACCAATGTCCCCGTTGGCCATTCTCGCGACGACTTCGTCAAAGCGATCACGGGAACACGCAAAGCCGATGGAAGTGTTGACCCTAAAGACCAAGGCCGCATACGGCTTGGGACGCGTTTCATTGTGGACGGTAAGCGCATCTATGCGGTTGCCGACCTGATCGAGGCGGGGGGCGGAATTATCGGCGAAGATGAGATGATCCGTGTCGGTGACGGCGTACCCATGCCATTCCACTGGGAATTTGGTGACACGCTGCCCAAGCCAGAAGATTTTGTACTCGAATGCTCTGGCACGACGCTTGAGGATATTTACAAGGCTGCGGAATGGGAAAGCCAAGGCCCGTGCATGCCCGCACCGATGGTAATGGATGGCGGTCCTGTACAGCCGCTTTCGAACGGGCAGCGCGCTATCATGCCGCGAAACGAGCCGCTATCGCTGAATGACCGTGACCAGGAAAATGGCGGTGATCCGTCTGTGAAGGTTAACTGATTGTGACCGCTACCGAGAAGTCCAAGCCGTTTCAGCCCTCCCTGCCTACTTCAGAAGAGTTTTCGCGGTCACTTGGACATGTGACCTGGCTGATGACGCAATCGCCTCATCACAAGAAACGCCAGATCGAGTTGATCGAAGCGCATGTGATTGCACCGTTAATGTTCAAACAGGTACGTGTTTATCTAAATGGAAAACAGCCGCTTGCTGCGGTGATCTGGGCGAGCGTGTCTGACGTGGTGAAAGAGAAGCTCGAGGCCGGAGGCTATATCATGCAGTTGCAGGATTGGCGGTCCGGACCGGAAGTGGTTGTCGTGGATTGTGTTTCTCCACTCGGAGATCCAAAGGTTTTTACAGAGAAATTTATAGCGCAGGTTGAAGCTGCGCAGCAAACAAAGACTTAAGTTAAAGGCATTGGGGCTGTAAATGATTGGTAATGTGAGCGGCGCAGTTGCGCATGTATTTCGGGCGGGCGATTTGAGTGCAATTGATGCAACAGTGCCGGTTTTGGTCGACGATGTTTATGATGACTTTGGCCCAGGTACGAACACGCACCGTGTTTACAACTTTGAAGTTGCTGACCATCACACCTACATCGCTGATGGTATCCGCGTGCACAACACTTCTGTCTTGTCGCTCCTGGACGCAAGCGAGTTTCCTTTCATTGTCGCCGACAGTTTGAGGGATCTGAACGGCGATGGTTCTTTCGACTCGGTTGAATTGGATAACAACAAGCGCGGTGTCGATGCGGTCGGGACAACTGTGATTAAAGTTGTAGAGGAAAATGGTGAACTAGTCCGTGAGGATTTCGTTACGAGTGCCGATGAGTATGGTCGCCTGATCTTCACCACGTATCGGGTGGATGAGAACAACAAAATAATTGAAGAATCCATCAAAAGTAAAGTTTCAGACGGTGCGGTATTTGGCGAGGCAGTAGGGAAAATAGTTACGCCGTTCTTGAGCGCTGCGATCCTGAGCGAAGATGCTTCTACGTTTGAGCGTATTGCTACAGATTCTATTCTGGGCGCTTTCGTTCAAAACGCATTCGAATTTGCTGGTGGCAGTATCGAGAGCAACATTCGCGTCAATGGTCTTAGCACAGATAGTGTTGTTACTAACAACCTCGATGATATTGCAGATATTACGTTTGCCGGTCTTGGTGTAGACATTCTTCAAAATGCGGTAGGCGGACTAGGCTCGCTGTTAACGCAATGGGTAATGGCTGAAATCTTTGAGGGCCTCGAACCGGATAGCTTCGAGGGAAAACTGGCTAGTACGCTAACCAATAGTGGCGTTAATTTCTTAGCCGACAAGTCTTTGTACTACATCGCTGATAACGTCATTGACTACACACCTGAACAACTAAAAGCCGCTGGGTTTTCGAACCCGGATTTCCAAGAGACTTTTTCACTAAATACTCTCGGCCCGATGGTGTTGAGTGTTGCAATCAACTCGTTGCTTCCTACGATCGAGACACCGGAAGGACAGATTGGCTCCAGTATTGCATCAGCTGCGGTGAGCATATTTGAACTGGCTGGAACATATTCAACGTATTGGGCACCTGTAATTGGTTTCGCGGTTGGTCGCTTTTTTGACGCTCTTTTCGACAAAGATCCGGAGGCCCTTTCCACAATTGGCTACAATGCTTTTACTGGAGAGTTTGCCATTACTGGAGCGACGAGAGACGACGGCGGCAATATCGCAATATCCAACGGGATGGCGCAGGGATTTGCCGACTTCATCAACGGTATTGTTGAGACAGCGCAATCAAAGTCCAATAATTTGAGTGACCTTGCTCAAACTTTGAATTTGACGTTTGGGTATATTGAAGAGAACTATCAAAATGGCGATGGCGTAAACTATTCGAACTCAGCCGATGCCGTTCAGGCGCGAATTGCCCAGGCCGTAAATCTTCTCGAACTTAGGGATGGGGACGCGAAAGTCGCGCAAGGTCTTATCGGGATCGTGGAAAATTCTGGTATAGCGAGTCGCAGCGCTTTACTTAGCGAAATCCAGTTGAGACTACAGATTGCTGTCGATTATCAGGCATATTTAGAAGATCAGGGTCTCTACGATTCACTTATCGCGGCGGATCCACAGAGTGAGTTTGCAGCGGGTTGGGCAGCGACATTCCTACTTGCCAAGCAGTATGGATTCATGAACGATTTCAGCGTTGTTGGAGATTTTACGGACAGCATTCACTTGACTTCCACTGGCAACGATTTTGTCGATGCGAAAGGCGGTGATGATGAAATTCATACCTATGCCGGGAATGACACATTGCATGCAGGCGGTGGTGACGACTCGCTATATGGCGGCTCGGGTGACGATAGCCTTAACGGTGGTTCTGGCGACGATCTCTTTTTCGGCGGCTCGGGTGACAACATCCTCGTTGGTGGCGATGGGATTGACCAATTCTACATGGGCCTAGGGAACAACACGGTTAGTGGGGGCGATGGCACGGATTTGATCACTTTCGACGGGAACTACTCGGATTACACCGTCGAAGACCTTGGAAACAACAACGTGAAAGTAAGTCACAATGCTAGCGGCGCAATTAACACCCTTGAAGGTGTAGAATTTCTGCGGTTCCGTGACACGGTTCGTACCTTCGATCCAAGCTACGACAATTTCGTTGTGGGGACTGCAGGAGACGATCTTCTGAATGGCACGGACTTGCGTGATGCGATCAATGGTCTTGCGGGAAATGACACCATCTATGGGTTTGATGGAGATGATTTTATTTCCGGAGACGCAGGAGATGACCAGCTCTTTGGTGGTGCCGGAAACGACTGGATATTTGGCGTTCTTGGGAACGATGTCCTTTACGGTGGCCCCGGGAATGATCCTCTCAATGGCGGTGCGGATGGTGACTATCTGTGGGGCGAAAGCGGGAATGACATTCTTAGAGGAGAGGGCGGTGGAGACGTTCTGAACGGC
>JBDVDE010000096.1:0-5629 GCA_039942135.1 Hyphomonadaceae bacterium | reverse complement strand
GTGTTTTCTTTATCTGCGCAATGTCAAAGGATTTGCATGGAACCACAAGCGCGTCCGGCGGATTTACCGGGTGCTCGAGTTGAATCTGCGCATCAAGCCGAAGAAGCGTTTGGTGCGGGAAAAGCCAGAGCCACTGGCTGTCCCGGATGGCCCGAACATGACCTGGTCCATGGACTTCATGTCTGATCAATTGGCCGACGGGCGCAGCTTCAGGACCTTGAACGTTCTGGACGACTTCAACCGGGAAGGTCTCGGCATTGAAGTGGCCGTTTCCATTCCATCCCTTCGCGTCATACGCACGCTGGAACGGATCATTGAATGGCGCGGCCAGCCGCTGAACATTTGAGTGGATAACGGCCCGGAAAACGTCAGTGCCGCGCTGCAAACATGGGCCTACGAGACGTAGGATCGGCTTGGAGTATATCCAACCCGGTAAACCGCAACAGAACGCCTACGTCGAACGCTACAACAGAACTGTCCGCCATGAATGGCTTGGACAATACATATTCGAAACGATCGAGGAGGCACAGGACCACGCAACACGTTGGCTATGGACATACAACAACGAGCGGCCCAACATGGCCATCGGCGGCATCACGCCCGCAATGAAACTGAAAACAGCGGCCTGAAGTCCAGTTTTAAAACCCACTAAAAATGGGATGATTACCGTCATGCGTCTTCATCGGAGTCATCGAAGAAGTCGTCCGAGCCGTCGGAGCAGTAGTCGCTATTTCCATCTATGGCATCGGCCTCATTGTAAAATCTAGGCTGTGCGATCAAGAAAGTGTCATCCTTGAAAAGCCAGTCGGCTGCCTCCTCGTCCTTTCCCCATTTTTTCAGCCAAGTGATGCAAGCCCTACGTACCATTGCTACAGTCTCTTCATCGGGATCATTCCCAATAGTGAAGGTGTCCTGTGCGATGAGGGTAAGTGCTAGAAAAAGACATGTTTCGTCAATCTTATAGTAACAATCTGCGTGTGGATTCGCGAAGATTGGTTCGGCTATATCGGCCACAATTTTGTCTAAGGACTTGACAAAATTGATACATCGCTCAGACATCCCAACTATGAAATCCTCAAAGCTAAAGTCTACTTCTCGCCAGAGTTTATTGCCTAACTCTCTGCGAATTCCTTCTTCCAATGCAAGCTGAATTGATTCCAGCCATTCGATGGAATCGTCGCCGTTTTTGTTTTCAGCAAATGAGGCATTTATTGATTTTATTATTTGAGAATTAATTAGGAAAAATGATCTCTCAACAAGACTGTCAAGTTCAGTTACAAGCAAAGCTTGTGGTTTTTTTCCGGATTGCGTTAAAAATTTCGTTCCTTTTGTCACCTTATAGAATTTTCTGTGATTTGTCAGGCGGGAATACCTTTGAAATTTGAATGCTCTTGCATCCTTTACAGGGTGTTCTCTGCGAAAATTTTCGTATATATCGATTATATTTTTGTTATCTGTCAGAAAAGATTTAAGTTCAGTTTCGATTAAATACTTGTTGTTTGATTGTTCGACTGCATCATGCCGCCCCAATTTTTCAATATGCACTGTGGAACTTTGTGGCCCGCATTGCTGTTCCATTTCAATCTCAAGTTTGTTGAAGATACGCTCGAATTGCTTCAATTTAATTTTATTGACGGTGACGGGCCCAAATCTATGACGGTAAAAGGTTCCATTGCTAATTACACTGTGCCAGTCGCAAATATTAGACTCAGTCAGCTCGTAATAATCCTGGAAAGATTCACGTAGTTGCTCAAGCCTTTCTGCATGATCTGTCCCGTTGATTTCCCGTCGATCGCGAGTTTTTTGAAAAATTTGCTTTAGTCGAACCTCATATGAATAAATCTGTTTGTTTTTTCTCTCAACTATTCTATTAATCTTCGCGACTCTGCGTTCAAGCAGGCAGGCGTATATTTCCTCCTGCGCGTTTGGGCGATTCTCAGCAAACGCGTTCCTGAAATCTTGACTTGGACTGACAGAATATCCCGCGAAGTTAAGCGGTTCGAATCGCTTAAAAACTTTTTTTTGTTGCCGGGGTAGATCTGGCGCCCCGGGAGCCATTTTAGGCACAACGGTCATTTTTTACTCGCAACAATATTTGTTTTTCGGACACATCCATGGGATGAGTAGAGCTGCACGAAGCGTTTCTGGAAGATGGCAGAGACCGGCCGGAGCAAATCCCATTAATTCGTATCGCTCTTCGCTTTCTGAAAGCGGGAGTTCCAGCGCAAAAAGCGATGCTGATCTTTCCGTTTGAATGCGACTCGCTTTTAATACAACTACGGCGAATAGGAACCGCTTGAATGGCTCGTTCAGCTCTTTCAACAATCAGCAGCGCGAAGATCGGGATGGTTAGCCGGTCAAATGCCGATTTCAGTTCGCTGAGCTTAAACAAAACCGTTGGTGGCCATGAGACTGAAGTGTTTCGCTTCGTCGCATGTCTTGACCGCCAAGCCGCAACCAAGCCGCAACATGCTCCTAATGAAAATTTAACATCTCATGGCTGACTAGGTTCCCATTTGTTGCGGTCTATGTAACATGATCCGGAGAAGCATCGTGTGTGGCAAAGCCCAGATAAGAAGCATCCCTTATATCTTAACTTTAGCGACATCAGCGCCGCTCCGGACCACCGAACTATGTGCGTTCAATTTAACGACGAGCTACTAACCTACCACCGGGGCAGTGATTTCAACACTTTCTTCATCGTCACGGCCCCAATCCATTTGGTTCCAGTCGATACGCTCTTTTGCCACAGGCTTGGGTATGTGGAGACTTTTGTCTAAACGGTCGTCGTGCAATTTCTCATTTTCCTCGATAAGGTTTGCAACGCGATTTTGGAAACTCTTGACGTTGAAAGTTGTTTCTGGCGGCGTGGCAGGCATCGGCGGCACCGGCTCCTCATCTTTAGGCGCCTCAAACGGTCTCTGCGTGAGGGCATCAATGTGGGTATTTTGATGTGCCGCAAAAAAGTTCATCAAGTCATGAAGTGCATTGAGGTATTCCTGAAATTTAGTCCTCAAGCTAATCTTGAATTTGTCGAAATCAAAATTTTTCGCGTTACCTGTTTGCAAAAGATCTTGCCAAAGAGTTCTATTTGTCTCGTTCTCGTCCCGCCAAGCGTCGAATTTTCTAAATACGTTTTTAAGCAGGTCGTCGAACGCTGCTTGATTTTGTTCCTTGTACGTTATTGGAAGAGCTTGCCAGAGCTCCTTCAGGCCTGAAATTTCCTCCAGCTGCCTTTCAATCCTTTGATTTGTTTGGGCGATGTAAAGATTTACTTGAAATTCTCTTCTTTGGTTAAGAAAATTCTGGTGGCCCATAGGAAGTTCTTTTCCTTGTCCCATGACTACTATATTATCAAATTTTTTGAATAGACCCCTCTCAAGATTGTTCCGCAGGGCATTTTGATCGGAATTTTCGTTAAAGAATTGCGTCGTGAGTAAATTCAGTTGGGTAGGGTTGAGGGACACTTTTCTTACTCCAGTTTGCAGTCTGTAAGACGTCAAGAAGAATACACGCAGGTAGAAGATAAGCGGTGTCGCCGCGCTCAGGTTGTGCTGTTTGATACGCATTACGAGGTTTTTTGCTGCTGGGTCTCGCAAAAAAGGAAAACAGCCTTGGTATAATGCCAACGTAAAACAACGATCCCACTTGACCGCAACACGAGAGTGTTCCGCTAGCGGACGAACTCCAGTAATGTCTCTGTGTTTGCCGCAGGGCCAAATGGAATACGTTCCGAAGCTCCAGACAAGCCGTGATGGTAAAGTCGGAGTATTTCCCCGCTCGGCTGCGCTTGCCGGTGCGCGCCACGCTTTCATCAACTCAGACCCTAACGCACACGCTGACGCAAGCTGCCCGTTTACTCGCGCCAACTCGTCAAACGATGCCTGGACTTCGCAGTCTTGTGCCGACGGGAGGCGTCGTGTTTGAACGGTATTCACAAATCTTCAGAATGGAAACAACGACGAGCACGTAGGCCACTAATCGGATTAACGCAACAATGCCGTCAGAAGCTGTCCGGGTCTGCGATTTTCGCCAGAGCGGACCGGTCCAGGATGAACAGCCAGCCGTCTTGCATGTTGACCAGGCCTGCCTTTTGCCACTTCCGCAAGCACCTGTTCACGTTTTCCCGCGTGTTGCCGATCATCCCGGCCAGTTCCGACTGGGATTGCGACAGCTTCTTGAGAGGGCGGTCTTCGGACGCGGGAAGCGCCGCGGACAGGCGGAGGATCAGTTTCGCCAGGCGAACTGGCAGATCTAGAAATGACCCTTCGATCATGCGTTCGTCGGAGCGCCTGACACGCTGGCAAAGCAACTCGATCAACCTGATCGACAGATTAGAATCCCTTTGCAGCACTTCAAGCAGGTTGCGACGCTCCAGAACGACCATTGTGCAGTTTGTCAGAGCTCTGGCGCTGGCCGAGCGATCCTGACCGTCCAGTAGGGCGATTTCGCCGAACACGTCACCAGCCTTGAGATCCGTCAGGGTGACCTCGCCGCCGCTCGGCGTGAACATGCTGACGCGCACGACGCCCTCCGCGATTGCCATCATGCTTTGCCCCGGGGTGCCCATGGTGAAAATGACATCGCCCGCGGAGAACTTCTTCAGGAAGGAAAACCTCGCGAGATCGTCTCGCGCCTGCGGATCGAGCGCTTCGAAAATAAAGCTTTTTCCGAGCAATTTGCTCTTGTCGTGGGCGCTGTCTGTTGCCATTCCGGTCTCGCAATCCTCGGCCAGGGAACTCCTTCGAACACGGCGAGTATATCATCCTCTCGCGCGCTGGACAGAGACTTTTGAGGTCGTCGCGACGCACGCTCACGCGGGCATGGTGGACGACCGCCAGCTTTGGTTGTGGAACCCGAACCGAAGCCGGTCAGCCGGGACAAGGAGCAGCTCGATCTGTTCTGGCAACGGCTCAAGAAATGGGACGAAATTTGCTCCAGTCGATCCCCATTTGAACTCCTGCCGGACAGATATCTCCAGAAATGCCGTGAGGCACTCTAAGGTGTGTCAAGCGACACAGGGCGGGCGGCTTATGGGGGGCTAGACAGAAGGCATCGGGCCGCAATTGCCCTGTTTGAAAGGAAAAACGGTTCCATGTCGAACAAGCTGTTTATCTCCGTCTTCGCCCTGACGGCTGTGATGTCTTCGATCGCAAGCGCCTCTCCCATAGAAGAGACTTCACCGGTTCAGCAGATTTTCAACGATCTCCTCATCGTTTCGGAAAAGAAAACGTCAGGCGATCACACGATCCGGATCGCTGGCGATAGGCAACAGAACCGCCGGGTCGAGTTCATCCCGGGTTGACTGCATTGCGATCCGGCTATCAATCCGGATCGCAATGGGATCCTCTTTCAACAGGTTGCAAACAACTTGTCCTGTCGCGCTGGACCGTTGCCGGAGACGCCGGTTTGGGCGACACTTGCATTATGGACCTGAGGCCAAAGTGAAAGGGATCACATGAACAGGATTTCCATCGCGCACAGGATATATTTTTTCGCCGTGTGTTCATTCGGGCTCTTTGTCGGCGGGATGGGATATTTCAAGCCCGAGCTGATTTCCAGGGCTGTGCCCCTGACGCTGCCGCCGCTGCATGCGCGGACGATCGCAAGTCTCTATCTGGCGGGCGGA
>JBDVDE010000095.1:0-12820 GCA_039942135.1 Hyphomonadaceae bacterium | reverse complement strand
GCATAGACGCAGCTTGCGAGTGCGCTTCCGCCTGCGCGCCTGTTTGCGCTATTGCCTGCGGACGATATGGCGAGGCAAAGGGATCAAGCACAGCCGGGTCAAACTGGACGGGCTGATGCGGCGCTTCGATAATCGCCCTATGCGCCAAGCGTTCGGCGAAATTACGCACTTCACGTACATTGCCTCGCCAAGGTGCCGTCTCGATGGCGGACACAGCCGAGGGCGCAAAGCCCGGGAAATCCTGCCCGATTTCACGCGCCATGCGCCGCGCAAAGAAATCCGCCAGCAAGCTCGCATCTTGTCCGCGCGCCCTGAGCGGAGGCAAGGTAATCACATCAAATGCGAGCCGATCCAGCAGGTCTGCCCGAAACTCGCCCAGCCGTACTTTGCTCGGCAGATCGACATTGGTCGCAGCAATCACACGGACATCGGTGCGCAGGACCTTCTCGCCGCCAAGCCGCTGATACTCGCCATATTCAACGATCCTGAGCAGTTTTTCCTGCACGCGGCCAGACGCGGTGGCGATCTCGTCTAGAAACAAAGTACCGCCATCGGCCAGCTCGAACCGCCCTGCTCGTCTTTCTGTTGCGCCGGTAAAGGCACCGCGCTCATGGCCGAACAGTTCTGAATCGAGCAATTCTTCTGACAGAGCCGCGCAGTTCACCCGCACAAAGGGCCCCTCCCATCGCCGCGACAGAAAGTGCAGTCGTTCGCCGATCAGCTCTTTGCCTGTGCCGCGTTCGCCAATGACAAGCAAAGGCCGGTCAAGCGGTGCAACACGGCTGACATGCTCTAATGCCGCCAGCCAAGCTGGCGACTCACCTATGAGTTGGGGGGCGCGCTCATCCATTATTTGGTGTATTTAACACATATATTGGTATTTTAGAACAATGTAATTAGTCAAATTGATTATTTTTATTTAGCGAAAACCATCAGAATATCTATTATTCCATGATATATCAATGTGTTATGAAATTAATTTTAAACTGGCACGCTTCTTGTAATGTTAGCCCCATATGGCGGCACCAAAGATCGCCACAGCAAAGGAGAAACAAGAATGGACTATCAGGAACGCACAGACCGTTATGACCGCGCAGAGGCGACGCTCTCACGGTTTGGCAGATGGCTAACACGGCGACCAGCGGAAAGCTGGGGCTTTTTCATCGCAGGCATTCTGATCGCAGGTCTGATCTTTTAACTCTCGCACTACTTTCCTCCCGGAAACCAATAAAAGGAAAATTCACATGGGACTGTTCTCACGCTTCGGCGACATCATTAATTCAAACATCAACGCAATGCTCGATTCAGCGGAAAATCCGGAAAAGATTGCCCGCATGATGATTCAGGAAATGGAAGACACGCTGGTTGAGGTCCGCACGGGTGCTGCCCGCGCTATGGCCGACAAGAAAGAAATGGAGCGCGAGATCGCGCACTATTCTTCGATCCGCGATGACTGGGCTGGCAAAGCCGAACTGGCTATCGACAAAGGCCGCGAAGATCTAGCGCGCGGCGCTTTGATCGCCAAGCAAAAGGCCGAGAAAGAAATCGAAGCCCGCGCACTCGCTGTCGATGCTGCCGAGGAAGCTTTTGAAAAGCGCTCGCAGGATCTGGCGAAACTTCAAGCCAAGCTTGACGAAGCCAAAGCCAAGCACCGCGCTCTGATGATGCGCCGCGATGCTGCCGAGCAACGCATCCGTGTTCGCAGCCAAACCTATGACAGCCGCGTCGATGATGCACTGGCACGTTATGCTGGCGTCGAGCGTAAGGTGGATGAGATGGAAGCTTATGCCGACACGATCAAAGGACGTGAGCCAAGCCTTGAAGCCGAGTTCGCAGCACTTGAGCGCAACGAAAGCATTGAAGCCGAGCTGGAAGCTTTGAAAGCCAAACGGACAAAGCCATCCAAGCCAAAAGCCGCAAAGACAGGGAGCTAATTCATGTTGACCGCTATTGTCACCACAATCGCCATATTGGGCCTCATTGTAACGCCCGGCCTGATCGCGGAGCATTTTGAGAACCGCAAGAAAGTGAAGGCCCAATAATGGATGGTCCCGAACTTCTTATCCCGCTGATCGCGATCATCAGTATCTTCGGGTTTCTGCCATGGATGTTCTTTCACTACATCACCATTTGGCGGGGCCAGAAAACACTCAAGCCTGACGAAGAACGGATCATGGAAGATCTTTGGCGCTCTGCCAAACGCATGGAAAACCGCATCGAAGCCCTCGAAGCTTTGATCGACCCCGACACAAAACCCGGCACGCATAGACGTTCCGACACAGATTATAGGAGAGATTCATAATGCCCCGCGACTATGACGATTATCCGTCTTCCCCCAATCCGAAACGGTTCTACCGCTCTCGCCATGACAGTATTATAGGCGGTGTTTGCGGCGGGCTTGCCGAACGGTTTGGCTGGGAGCCAACACTGGTCAGAATTGCCGCGATTGCTATGGCTTTCCTCGGCGGACCAGCTGTACTGGCCTATATCATTGCCTGGGTAATTGTTCCCAGCGCGCCTCTAGGCAGACCATCGCTTAGCCCTGAAGAAGACGCGTTCTGGCGCGGCGTCTCTGATCGTCCGCAAGCGACGTTCGGCAATCTGAAATACACGTTCATGGACCTTGAAGACCGACTTAAGAATCTCGAGCGGAGTGTCACCAGCGATGAGTGGCGGCTGCGCAAAGAGTTTCGCGACCTTGAAGGCCATTAAGTCCAAACCATAATGAGGAGAAAGATAATGACGATCCTTGCGTACACACCGCCGTTCACCTCGGTACCGGATGCAAAGACGAACTTCAAACCCGCCCGGCGCCTGTTTTCGCGCCCCAGCAATTCCGATCGCTGGATTGGTGCCCTCTTGGGGGCTGGCATCCTCGCTTTATGTTGCGCTGCGGCGTTCACAGGCGGGCTGTCAGTGAGCACTGGCGGGGTCGAGATGAACCTCACCGGCTCACTCAGTCAGGGGCTGCAACTCCAATTTGCAGCGATCAATAGCTAGTCAATATTGCCCGCGCTTCAGCCCGCGCAATAGAAACCGGACAGGAGACAGCCCCTCGGCGACATCCTGTTCGGTTGGCAGCGGCCAGTCAAACAAGCGACTGACCAAAATATCGGCCATCAGCGGGGCATAGCCAAAGCCGCGACTGCCTAAACCACTGATAATGAACATGCCGTCTAGACGCGGCATATCCCGGGCAACCTGCTTGCCTTGGCGTAGACCAGCGAAGACCTCGACGGCCTTGGGCAGATCCGGAAGCGCGCCGCACAAAGGTAGCTTATCAGGCGTCGTCGCCCGCACCCCGACGCGCGACTGGATCGCGGGAAGATCGGACCAGTCCGAGCAGCCGAGCAGCTTGAGACCTAGCGCATTTTCCGTCCGCGCTGTTTCGCAGACATTGAGCTTGCCGCCCGCATATGGCTCGAAGCTCGCACCCCATAAGCGGAGATCTCCGGCGGCAAGCGCATAGTGCCTGCCCGCTATCGCGCTGAGCTCGGGGTCTTGTGCATTGGTATATTCGACTTGTCCGAGCCGGCCCGAAAGCGGCAACCATGCGGCCAGCTCAAACTCGGTGACCACCATCGCATTGGCCAGAATGATCGCGTCGAAGGGCGCGCCATTTACGGACCTTGCGTGCGCATCGATTTTTACCCGATGTCCGAGATGTAGATCAGCGCCTTGTAAGAGGTCGGGCAAAAGCTGCTCCGGCGTCAGCATTAATGAGGCTTTGTGAACGAGGCTATGGTCGGCACCAAATGCGAGCCGGTTCTCGTCAAGCGGCGGATCGGCGCGCAGTTTTTCGAACTTTAGCTGATCGGCTTCGCCGCGCGCAATCTGCACAGTATCGACGCGCTTCACACCTGCCCGTCCGGCATAGAACATCCGTGCCGCCTGATACGCCTCGAGCGCGGTGCGGGCGACCACCGTGTCATCCGTATCAAGACGCGGCATGACCAGCGCCAATGGATTGCCGCTTGCTGCCGCGCCTATTTTGTCCGCCTGTTCGAACACGCTCACATCTGCGCCCGCATCCATGCAGCGCCGCGCTGCACACGCGCCAGCTATGCCTGCGCCGATGATCGCAATCTTTCGCGGAGGCGCCGCCCAAGCAGACAGAGCATACGTGTCGGCTGGCAGCGCAACCGGCACCTCGCACACAGCTTCGAGCCGCTCGCGCTTGCGGCCAAAGCCCGGCGCTTTTTGAACCTGAAAGCCAGCCGCCGATAGGCCCCGCCGCACCGCGCCAGCGACGGTATATGTGCCAATACGCGCATCCTTGCGCGAGCGTGCCATGATGTGCGGGTACAGCGCCTCCTCCCACATGGACGCATTCTTGGCGGGCGCAAATCCGTCGAGAAACCATGCATCGGCGAAGAAGGCAGAGCGCGGCAGTGCATCTGCAATCTCGTCAATATGCAGTGTCAGGCGCACGCCGTCCGGAAACTCCATGGTTTGAACGCCGCGCATGCGCTCTGGCCATTGTGCCAGCAGCGCTTCGGCAAACGCGCCAAGCTCGGGCCAACGCGACAAAGCCCGCTCGGCTTCTGCCTTGGGAAGCGGGAACCCTTCGAAGCTGACAAAGTGGAGTTTTGCGTCCGGCGACGGCTTGTGCTCGCGCCACATTTGCCATGCAGCAAGAAAGTTCAACCCCGTGCCAAAGCCGAGTTCGGCGATGGTAAACCCTGATCGCCCGCGCCATCGCTCGGGCAGCCCGCACCCCGCCAAGAAGACAGAGCGGGCCTCTTCAAGGCCGTCTTCAACCGAAAAATAGACATCGCCTATCTCCTCGGACACAGGTGTGCCGTCCGGTTTCCAGTCGAGCATAGGCAAAGGCGGCAAACGGGTCTTGGTCATAGTGTCAGATACATCGCCCGCGCAAGGCTGGCCAGAGCGCATGGAAGCCTATAGAGCAAGCCGGATGACCGATCCGTTCTGGAAAACCAAATCGCTCGAAGACATGACCCCCGAGGAATGGGAGTCTGTGTGCGATGGCTGCGCGAAATGTTGCCTGTTAAAGCTTGAGGACGAAGAGAGCGGCGATATTGCCTATACGCGGCTGCATTGCCGCTTGCTCGATGGTGAAAGCTGCCGCTGCACCAATTATACGGACCGCAAACAATATGTGCCCGACTGCGTGTCGCTGACCCCCAAGAATATTTCGGAAATCCGCTGGATGCCTGATACGTGCGCTTACAAGCTATTGTATCTCGGCAAACCCCTGCCCGCTTGGCATCATCTTGTCTGCGGTGACCGGGAGGCCATTCACGCGCAAGGGCATTCGGTAAAGGGGCGCACGATCAATGAAGAGACTGTGCTCGAAGACGACCAGATCGACTGGATCATAGACTGGAACGGCAACCCGCCCTGATCGGTCACATCAGCGCGGGCACCGAGGAAAACGCGTTGGGAGTTTAGTCTTCCCCTGTTTCGGTTTGGGAGCTGTCTTCGTCGAAATCGAAATCAAAGTCGAAGTCAAAATCTCCATCGAAGTCGAGCTCGGCCAGTTTGACTTTCGCCTCTTCAAGCTTGGTTTCAATTTCCGCCAAACGTTCTTCAGTCAACTGACCGCTCTCGCGCAATCCGGCCATTATCTCGCCAGTGTCAAATGATACATGGGTCGTCCCGCAGGAGGAAAATACCTGCTCGCTGCGTTCGCCATCGCGTTCGATGACCACTGTGCGTGTCTGTCCCTCGCCATCGGCGCAGTCTGTATGTGCCTCCGTCTCGCCGTGCCACTCGATGCCATTTTCGATCTCGACAACGCGAACATTTGCATCGCCATGTTGGTCTTCGACAAGGGTCTCGATCTTCGTTTCGAAGTCCGCTTGTAGGGCCTCAAGCTCGGCTGAGTTGTCACCCTCGGCAGAGTGAAGACGGCGAAATTCTTCGGAAAACTCGCGGGCAAGTGCTGTGATCTCGGCATTATTATTGGCGTCTCCGGTACTGGCGAAAAACACTGTCTGACCGGCTTGCGATCCGTTCGTGTTCTCATCTGTCTCGAAGTTGAAGACCTGAACCTGTTCGCCATTGGAGCCGTCTTCGGAGCGCTTGATAATCCGGACATGCGCGTTTGGCTCAGCCGCAGCGCCGTCGAGCGTGGCCTCATCATCAACCACAATCGTCCGCACGACAACGCGCGACTGGTCTTCCGGTGCACCGTCCAGTTCTGTCGTTTGGGCTTGGGAGGCAGCACAGGCTGACAGGAGAAGCGCTGCGGCACCGACACCGGAGAGCAAGAGGGTTCCGGTCTTGCGCTTGTTTGCATTTGGCAAAGGGTTCTTCATTTTCGTGAGCCTTTCATAAAGAGCATGATTGAGACCGAGGCTGGCACCCTGAATAGGTTGCGCCACGGGAGTTGATTTGCGCACTGCTTTGACAAGTGTTGCGCCATAATTGTGCGGGCTGATATTGCCGAGACCGAGAATGTCTGCGTCGCATGCCGCTTCCTGATCTCGCCGGAATGCCGACAAGGACATCCAGATCACAGGATTGAACCACTGCAAGGACACAGCGAATGATGCGGCAAACAAGGCCCATAGATCGCGGCGCTTGATGTGCATCATTTCATGCATGATCGCCAGTCTTTGCTCGTCTTCGGTATAGTCGTCGTCAAACCATTCCGGCAGAAGCACGACGGGCCGCACAAGGCCAGCCACCAAGGGACTGGAGCTGATCAGGCTGGTTTGCACGGCAATCGTGGTTTGCGGCGACACACCAAGGGCTGCACGAATATCCATCGCACGGGTTTGCAGAAGCGGTCCGGCATCTCTGGCTTCGGCCTTGATCATGCGTGATGTCGAGATTTGGCGCGCCATCAGCATGGCAAACACATAGAGCGCACCCAGCCCCCAGATTACCAGCAGGCTCGGCACCAAAGGCGGCAGAGCGGCTTCGAGCTGTGACCAAAGCGATATGTCAGCGGCGACCGCATGTGGCGCAGGAACGCTCGGGAGCGCCAATTGAGACAGCGTGACGGGATCGAGAACCTGTATCGCGGGTGGTGCATTCTGGCTGGCATCGTCTAAACTGAAGGCACCGAAAAGCGTCCAGTTTGCGGGCAGCGGCGGCAAGAATAACCGCGCCATAGGAATAGCCCATAGCGCATAGGCCGTATTGGCACCAAAGGCCTTGGCGAATGGCTGTCTGATCAGCAGAACCAGACCGCTTAGAAGGCTAACGGCAAGCGTGGTTTGCAACAGATATGAGAACATGGCGGCGCTGGTCATTTCTTCAACTCTCCCAAAAGTTTTTCAAGCTCGGAGATGTCGGCCTCGCTGAGCCCCCGGCTGTCGGCGAGATGGGCGACAAGCGGGGCGGCGCGGCCTGCGAAGATCCGATCGACAAACTGGCCTGCAGCTTTGGTTTTATAGTCGGTCTCGCTAATCGCTGTTTTGTAGAGATAGCGGCGGCCATCCGGTTCGGTGGTCAAAGCCCCCTTCTCGACCAATCTGGCAAGGAGGGTTTTGACCGTGCGGCTGGTCCAGCCCTTATCATTGGCAAGTCGGGCATGAACATCGGATGCGGCCAGTCCGGCTTGGGTATCGCCGCTCTGCCATAGCACGTTCATAATATCGAGTTCGGCACCGCTAATCTTGATCGCCATTTGAGTTCTCCAATAGAGTCAGATGAGACTACAGTTGTAGTCGTTGCATATGACTACAGTTGTGGTCAATAAGAAAATTATGACTCTTTTGAAAGGAAACGGATTGCGGCTAGCGCTCGTGCGTCGCCAATTGCCAGCCATGATGGAGTGGGCCAGCGCCTTGGCCAAAGCCGGGTGCTGCCTTGATCGCTTCGGTCAGCCAGTCCCGCGCTGCGCGAACGGCCTCATCCATCGTATCGCCATGACCTAAGCGCGTGGCAATCGCGCTTGCCAGCGTACATCCGGTGCCGTGCGTGCTGGTTGTGTGAATGCGCTCGCCTTCGATCAGCCATTCGCCATATTCGGTTTGCAGGACATCCACGAGCACATTGCCTTCAATATGGCCGCCTTTGACGAGCGCGGCTTTGGCGCCCATTTCGAGCAAGGCTTCAGCGGCGCGGCGTTGTCCGTTGATCTCTTCGACAGCGCGGCCCGTGAGAACTTCCGCCTCGGGCGCATTCGGCGTTACCAGCGCGGCATCACGCACAAGCAGTTCGCGCAGCACGTCCACCGCGTCAGCGTTCAAGAGCCGGTCCCCCGACGTGGCAATCATGACCGGATCGAGAACCCGCTGAACCGTATTGGCTTGCGCGGCGAACAGTTCGGCCAGCGCTTCGATCAGTGGACGCGCGCCCAACATGCCGAGTTTGATGATGTCCGCGCCTATATCCTGCAGGCAGGCATTGGCCTGCGCCAACACGGCGGGGACGGGCACCGGCCAGATATCGGAGACGCCGGTTGTGTTCTGGGCGGTGATCGAGGTGATGGCGCTCATGCCATAGCCGCCAAGGGCCGTGATGGTTTTCAGATCCGCTTGTATGCCAGCGCCGCCAGAACTGTCTGATCCGGCGATGACGAGGATGCGCGGCAGTGTGGGCGTATCAGAGTCCATAGCCGCCATCGCAATTCAGGATCGCGCCCGTGATTGTTGCGCTGTCTTCACCCAGAAGAAACGCAATCATGCGCGCAACCTCGTCTGGCTCGGCATAGCGGCCAAGCGGGATGGATTGACCCAAAGCCGCCCATGCTGCCGCTTCTGATCCATGTTCGGTTTTCAGCGCGTCAAAGAATGGTTGATCGGAAAACATCGGCGTTTTCACCCCCGCCGGCGCAACGGCATTCACGCGGATACGGCGCGGCGCGGCTTCCAGCGCTGCCGTTCTCACGAGTTGGGACAGGCCTGCCTTTGATGCGCCATAGGCTGCGGTCATCGGCGCTGGCTTGTGGCCCGTCGCCGAACTGACCGCGACCAGTGATGCGCCATCGCTTGCATGCTTGAGCGCGGTTTGCAGGCCGAGAAATGCGCCATCGAGATTGACCGACATGACTTTGCGCCAGTCCTCAAAGCGCATATCGGTGATCAGTGCCGCTTCGGAAATGCCCGCACAGATGACCGCGCCGGTCAGTGGGCGATCAATGTCGAGCGCGGCCCATGCCGAGGGATCGGCAACGTCCATCGCCGCCATATGGTGATCAGCGCCGAGCTCTGCGAGCAGGCTGGTAAGTCCGGTTTCATCCTGATCGATCAAACCGAGCGCGTGCCCCTGCGCTGCCAAGGCGCGTGCTGTTGCACGGCCAATGCCGGACGCAGCTCCTGTTATAAGCGTGTGCGGTGTCATTATGGTCACTGCCTCTCTATTCGTGCCCCCAAGGCGCGGGCGGTAGCGTGACGGGCGTTGCGGTATCGAACTCGACACGGAACAGGCGGTTCGGCCGCGTCAGCTCATAGGCAAACAGGCCCTCATCAACCTCGACACTCCAGACATTCACAACAGACGCTGCCAGCCCTTCACGCTCGAACATTTCAATCGAGAACGCGTCGACAGGAAAGCTCTGCCGCGTCGCCGTGCCCTCACCTGCCGTATCGCCGCCATACTGGGTGACCGCATCTTCGCTGCCATCTTCGTGGCGGTGATCATGTTTCAAACGCAGGCCCTCAGCCTGTTTGGTAATCACCCAAGTGCGCGAGTGATCGTCGCCGACATGGAACGGAATGCGGATTTCACTGTCGCTGCATTCGCGCACATGCATCACCATGCTTTGTGCGCCGAAATCAGCATCCGCCTCGTCTGTGCTGACAAGTTTGCCATTGAACGCCTGCCCGCAAAGCTTCGACAGCGATGCAAAGAACGCTTGTTGAGATGGAAATTCACTGGGCGTGGTTGGCGAAGAACATGCTGCAAGCGCGCATACCGAGCTGATCAAGATAAAATGTTTCATGGCCTGAGCCATAACGCATTCACGCTCCGAGGTCATCCCGCCGTTTGAGTCAGAGAGAGCAAATTGCCATCAGGGTCACGGAACCAGCAAATGCGTGTGCCATCGGGGACGGTCCAGATACCGGCTTCATCCTGCGGCAAGCCGGAGAAGTGCTCGAAGGAGACGCCCTTGCCTGCCAGCTCCGCCATGTCGGCTTCGATGTCGGGGACAACCCAGCCGACAAGCGAGAATGGTTGAGGCTGGAACTCCGGCGTGCGCGCCAGACGTAATGTACCCGACGGCGTCCGGAAGACGACCGCAAAAGGCGTGTCTTCGAGCAGCTCAAGCCCGAGCACATCCTGATAGAAGGCCTTGGCCTTGTCGCCATCGGCAACGGGAACAAAGGTAAAAAGCGGCTGGTCGCTCCGGCTCATACAGGTTAAGCCGGTTTCGGGCTACCAGCGCCGCCAAGGCCGCCTTTCGGCTTGCGCTTGCCAATCACCGGAACAGCAGAGCCCGGACCATTTTCGCCGCTATCTTCGTCAGGCCGCTCGATTGCGCCGCCAGCGATCAATGTGTTGATCTCATCGCCAGTTAGCGTTTCGTATTCCAGCAAGCCTTCGGCAATCGCGCTCCACTGATCTTTGAACTCGGTCAGAATATGCATGGCTGTGTCCATGCCTTCTTGTACCAAGCCTTTGACCTCGGATTCGATCACTTGTGACGTTTCTTCTGATACGTTGGATTGACCCATTTGCTGGCCAAGGAATGTATTGTTCGGGCTTTCGGAATAATCGACAAACCCAACCTTCTCCGAATACCCCCATTTGGTGACCATTGCGCGGGCGAGTTTCGTCGCCTGTTGAATGTCGGATGAGGCGCCGGCTGTGACATTGTCCTTGCCGAACTTCACTTCCTCTGCAGCGCGGCCACCCATCAAAATGGCGAGACGCGAGGTCATCTGTACTTTCGACATCGAGTATTTGTCGTCTTCTGGCAGCTGCATCACCATGCCAAGCGCACGGCCACGCGGAATGATCGTCGCTTTGTGGACGGGGTCCGCCGCTGGTGTTTTCATCGCAACGATTGCATGTCCGGCTTCGTGCCATGCAGTCAGGGCTTTCTCGTCTTCGGACATCACCATAGAGCGGCGCTCGGGGCCCATCAGAACCTTGTCTTTAGCATCCTCGAACTCGACCATAGCCACGGCACGTTTGCCGCGTCGGGCCGCAAGCAAGGCAGCTTCATTGACCAGATTTGCGAGGTCAGCACCGGAAAAGCCGGGGGTGCCGCGCGCGATCACTTTCGGGTTCACGTCCGTCGAGGTTGGCACATTGCGCATATGCACCATCAAGATTTTCTCGCGGCCCGTAACATCCGGATTGCCAACGGTGACCTGTCGGTCAAACCGGCCCGGCCGCAGCAAGGCAGGATCAAGCACGTCAGGACGGTTGGTCGCCGCGATCAGGATGATCCCTTCATTGGTCTCGAACCCGTCCATTTCGACAAGCAGCTGGTTGAGCGTCTGTTCGCGCTCATCATTGCCGCCGCCCATACCGGCGCCACGTGAGCGTCCTACCGCATCAATCTCGTCAATAAAGATAATGCAGGGCGCGTTTTGCTTGGCCTTTTCGAACATGTCACGGACGCGGCTTGCACCAACCCCGACAAACATCTCGACAAAATCCGAGCCTGAAATTGTAAAGAACGGCACATTCGCCTCACCGGCAACAGCGCGGGCAATCAGGGTTTTACCTGTCCCCGGCGGGCCGACGAGCAGCGCACCTTTTGGGATTTTGCCGCCCAAGCGCTGGAATTTTGACGGGTCTTGCAAGAACTCGACGACTTCCTGCAATTCTTCTTTTGCTTCATCAACGCCAGCGACATCGGCAAATGTCACGCGGCCATGCTTGTCAGTCAGAAGGCGCGCGCGGGACTTGCCGAAATTCATCGCACCGCGACCACCGCCGCTGCCATTCATCTGGCGATACTGCATGTAGATAAAGAAGCCGATCATGCCGAAGAAGAGCAGCATTATCAGCGATCCGAAATTGAAGCCGCTCGAGGCCGGTTTCGCGTTGACGTCTACGCCTTGGTCAGCGAGCCAAGCGGCAAACTCGAAATCGGTTTCGAGAAGCTTGGCGTAAAACTGTTTGCCGTCTTTGGTTTCACCAACGATACGATCGTTTTCGACGGTCGCCTCGATGATCTCACCTGACACCGCGCCCTGTCGCACGTCGGTATAGGACCACTCTTCGATATTCTGGGCGCTCATGCTCGACTGCATCGCCATCATAAAGGCAATGGCGACCGCAACAATAATGGCGTAAACCGACAAATTCCGAATATTCATTCGTCTATCCTGACATAAGCATTCTATCGACCCCTAGATATAGGACCCGTTGACCCGAATACGAGTCCCTGAACATAGTTTAACACGCGTAGACGCAAGTTTCATGCCCCAAAACCTGTTTTATGCTACCGAGACGCCTCCGCGCAAGGCAATTTACCGTAGTTTCGGGGGGTAAGAACACGGGATAGCTGCGCTTCGCCAAAGTTGAAATCGCGTCATTTTCAATGTTTTCAGGCTTTTTCAACCGCTCCGGCGCGATATCGCCGATCTCGAAGCGGCCATCCCAGATCGCGCCAGATAACCGCCGCATATCCGTATTATCGGGCGCAAGGGGCACAAGTCCCGGATCGCGGGCAATCTGTATCAAACCTTGTCTCGGCGCGAGCCAAGCCCCGCCAAGGGTCCGGCTACGCCATTTGCCCGGCACAGAGAGAATATCGCGCGCAAGCTCCAGCCGCCCTGAAAGCGGTGCCGGCTTGTCGGTCCCGCTGGCAATCAGAAGCAAATGTACCAGACCTGTGGCAAGATCGTCGATCCCGAGCTCCGCGGGCTGGCAGGTGATCAGCCCATCCTCGTGCGCCTCGACATGCTGATCGAGCCAAGCGGCAAGTATCCTATCGCTTTGG
>JBDVDE010000094.1:0-18796 GCA_039942135.1 Hyphomonadaceae bacterium | reverse complement strand
GGTTTCGAACATTTGTTTGCCGATTGTCTGGCGGCGCTCTTCATGCGGGTTCCAGAGGTTTTCAGGATAGATCGGGCGGTCTGTCGGCTCGCCTTTGGGATTGGCCATCAGGGCGGTCATGGCCATTTGTGCGACCGAATTCTTGGCGTCACCGGCAAGGGCGATGACGCGCCAAGGCTGCAGGTTACCACCTGACGGAGACCGCTGGCCAGCGGCGAGCCAGTCACGGGTTTCGGCTTCGGTGATCGGTGTGTCGAGAAAGGCGCGGGTTGAGATGCGCTGATTGACGGCAGTTGTGACGTCCATTGAGCTGGCTCCGGTTTTGAAATTGTGGAGACAGTCTAGCGGAGGGTCCTTGGGGAAGGGAAGCGCTTTAAGTGTGCTGCAAGACAAGAGCGGTCATTGAGGCGAGCATTACGACTCCGCAAATTGGCGGATCGTATTGCTCATGCGTTGAGTATATGCCAAACGCACGCTGGGGTTAACCTATATCGAAAAGCTCGTGCCGCATCCGCAGCTGGCTGTGGCGTTGGGATTGTTGATCTTGAAGGCCGCGCCGATCAGGTCGGTTGAGAAATCAATCTCGGAGCCGTCGAGGAATTCTAGGCTCATTTCGTCAATCGCGACTTTTGCGCCGTCGAGCTCGACGATCAGGTCATCGGCATTGGCAGTCTTTTCAAAATCGAACTTGTAGGAAAAACCCGAGCAGCCCCCGCCATCGACAGAGACGCGCAACATGGTCGCGTCGGCCTGTTTTGCGAGAATCGCATTAATACGTTGTGCAGCGTTTTGCGTCAGAGTGATTTGGGTCATAGCCTATAGATAGGGATATTTTCTCGAATGGAAAAGAGTGCAATCTTCGCAACCGACTGGAAACGCTCGCGCGGGCGGCGGTATGAAGAGCCGAAATCTGCAACGCGAACAGTGTTTCAGCGCGATCGGGACCGGATTATCCATGCCTCGGCATTTCGGCGTTTGAAGCAAAAAACCCAAGTTTTTGTGGCCCATGAGGGCGATCACTACCGCACGCGGCTGACCCATTCGCTAGAAGTGGCCCAAATTGCCCGCTCTGTGGCGCGGACTTTGGGGCTGGATGAGGATCTGGCCGAAGCGATGGCGCTGGCGCATGATATTGGCCATCCGCCTTTCGGACATGCGGGCGAGGATCAGCTTGATGCGAGCATGGCCAAGTTTGACGGGTTTGACCACAATGCCCAGACATTACGGGTGGTGACGAAACTGGAAGCGCGGTATCCGAATTTTGATGGACTGAATTTGAGTTGGGAGATGCTCGAAGGACTGGTCAAACATAATGGGCCTTTGTTGACGGGAGACCAGACGATCGAGGCGCTGCCAGCCGCATTTCGGGATTATCCGCCTTTGGAGACCTTGGAGCTGCACACATTTGCCGGCCCCGAAGCTCAAGTCGCGGCGCTGGCGGATGATATTGCGTATAATAATCATGATATTGATGACGGCATTGCTGCGGGGCTGTTCGGTATTGAGGACATGCTTGATCTGCCGCTTGTGGGGGACACGTTCCGGTCGGTGCGTGAGGATTATCCGCATCTCGACCAAGCCCGCTGCGTGTATGAAGCTGTGCGGCGACTGATCGGATACTGGATCCGTGATTTGGTGACCGAGACGCAAGCCCGTGCAAAGGAATATGGCCCGAAATCCGCCGAAGATGTGCGTGCGATGCCGGTGCCGCTTGTGGCTTTTTCGGAGACGCTCGATCAACAACAAAAAGCGCTCAGGGCGTTTTTGCATGAGCGGATGTACAAACATTACAAGGTCAACCGGATGCGCTCGCAGGCGAAGCGGATTTTGAGCGAACTGTTTGAATTGTTCTACAAGGAGCCTGAAACCTTGCCGCCGCAATGGAGGTTGGATGCCGAACAGGTGCGGGGGAAACGGCGTGCGCGGCTCGTTTGCGACTATATTGCCGGCATGACCGATAATTTCGCGATTGAGGAACATCGGCGTCTTTTCAATTTCGAAAGCATGATTTGATCGCGCTTTGGTCACATTTTAGCGCAGAAATATACGCTAGATCACTTGAACCTGTTTGGAAGTAGATTGCCCGCTGTTTAGCGCTCGTTAACGAAAATGGGGCTAATATTAACCAATTAAGATACTGGTCCGTCCTTGGGCATGGTTGGGAGAGTCGCATGAGCCGAGCATTTGACAGGCATCCATATGATGCTGGAGCATTTGAAGATGATTATCGCGGATTTGATATGCGCGATGATGAGGGAGGGCGTGGTCCTCTGATTTTGGCGCTGGCCCTTGGCGTTCTTTTGATCTTTTGCGCGGTGATCTGGAACACTTACAAAACGGGCATCAAGCCGAACACGGCTGCGCTTCCCGTAGTGTTTGCCGACGCCGAACCATATAAGCGCGCGCCGGACAATCCGGGTGGTGCTGAGGCAGATGACCTCGAACACAGAATTTATGACCAGCTTGATGGCAGCGCGCGTGCGGTTCCTGCCGGCGATGCTTCGGCGCGTCCGGTGCTCGTGGGTGGTCCGCCGGTCGAATTGCGCCCGGGCCAATTGAGAGGGCCAACTACATATATTCCTGGCGAGACCGACAGCGCTGCCGAGGGTGCCAATGTAGCGACGGCAGCTTTGCCAGACATTGCTGAACCTTCTGCACCTGCTGTGCAGCTTCCTGCCTCTCCGGTTGTGACGGCTGCCGCTGCGGCTACGCCAAGTCAGGCGTTCGCAGCAGACGGCCAGTTTCTGGTACAGGTTGCCGCTCTTAGAACCGAAGCGGCCGCAAATACCGCTTGGGGGCAGTTCGTTGCCAGCGATAGCGATCTGTTCACGGGCGCGGAAAAAATGATCCAGCATGCCGATCTTGGTGCCAAGGGCGTATTCTATCGGCTGCGCGTTGGCGCATTTGCCGAGCGGGCTGATGCTAGCGCGTTTTGTGATGAGCTGAAAACGCGCGGCAAGTCTTGCATTGTGGTTGCCAGATGAGCGCCAATCCCCGCGCCTGCATATTGAGCCTTTCTGGTCCGGAGCTGACGCCGGATGAAGCCGGATTGTTGGCTCAGATGCAACCTTGGGCGATCATCCTGATGGGCCGGAGTTTCGTTACTCGCGATCAGGTGCGCCAGTTGATTGACGATACATGGACTGCGCTTGGACGTGCATGTCTGGTCTTTGTGGATCAGGAAGGTGGACGCGTGGCGCGGCTCAAGGCGCCGGAGTGGCCACTGTTTCCGAGTGGGCAGGTTTATGGCGATGTTTACAAACATGATCCGGCGGCAGGTCTTGAAGCCGCTTGGCTCGGTCACAGGCTGATTGCGCATGAATTGGCGCAAATGAACATTCACGCCAATTGTGCGCCTGTGCTCGATTTGCGCATGGACGGTGCGCATCAGATCGTCGGCGACAGGGCATTGGGGCATACGCTCGATGCGGTGCGCGATCTAGCGCGGGCGGCGCTAAAGGGGATGCGTGATGGCGGTGTTGCCGGTGTGGTCAAACATATGCCCGGACATGGACGCGCCATGGTCGATAGCCATTTGGAACTGCCGCGCGTGACCGCCGGAGACAATGAATTGTCACAGGATTTTGCGAGTTTTGCCGCTTTGACAGATGCCCCGATGGCGATGACGGCACATATTGCCTATGATGCGTTTGATGCAGATCATCCGGCAACACTGTCTAAAACAGTGATTTCAGAGGTGATCCGCCAGAGAATCGGGTTTGATGGCCTCTTAATGACGGATGATTTGGGAATGAAAGCCCTTGGCGGCACTTTGGCAGACCGGGCGCGCGGCGCAATCGGTGCCGGGTGCGATGTCGTTTTGCATTGCTCCGGCTTTGTCAAAGACCAAGATGAAATTCTCGCAGAGATGCGCGACGTGGCCGAGGCCGTGCCGCAGCTTGAGGGCAAAGCGCTTGAGCGGGCACATCATGCCGAGAACTTTGCAACGCTGGCAACAGGGTTTGATGCGCAGGCAGGGTGGGAACGGTTTACCGAACTAACCGGCGCTGCGGGAGCGGCTGCATGAGCGATAGAGCCGTTATGGACGTGCTGTCAGCGGGGGCAGACCAAGTAGATGCGGGCGACGTGTTCACCGTTGATACGGATGGTTTTGAAGGCCCGTTGCACATGCTGCTGGACATGGCGCGCAGACAAAAAGTCGATCTCCTACACATCTCGATCCTCGATCTGGCGACGCAATATCTGGAATTTATCGAAAACGCCAAGGCGACGCGAATTGACTTGGCAGCGGACTATTTGCTGATGGCGTCATGGCTGGCTTATTTGAAGTCGCGTTTGATGTTGCCCAAGGTCGAAGCTGAAGAGGGCGATGACGCTTCGCCACAGGATATGGCGCAGCGATTGGCGTTCCGGCTCAAGCGGCTCGATGCGATGCGGGCGGCGGGCGAGGAATTGCTTGATGGGCCGCTCTTGAACAATGTTGTGTTTTTGCGCGGTGAGCCCGAACAGCCCAAAATTATCAAACATACCGAGTTTTCGGCAACGCTATATGAGCTGACCAACGCCTTCGGGACGATCCGCGAGCGTAAGGAAAAGGCTGCGCCACACCGTGTCGAGAAACAGTTCGTTTTGCCGCTTGAAGCGGCGCGTAAATCCTTGAAGTCGATCTTGGGGGATTTGGTTGATTGGCAGAGCCTTGATGTGATTCGGCGGCAGGTTGTTGTGGTCGAAGACGAGTTGCCGCCGCGCTCGGTGACGGCGAGCGTATTCTCAGCTGCTTTGGAGTTGGCGCGCGATGGCGATGTTGATGTGCGACAGTCAGAACATTTTACACCGCTCTATTTGCGCGGCATACCAGCATCCGAAGGGAAGGGCGTGGCACATGAACCCGCTTAATGAACCGATGACGAGTGATTCAGATCCAGAAGATGTCCGCAAGGCGGTCCAGCAATTGTCCTTTGCATATCAGCGCTCTGCTGCTGATCATCGCGACACCGTGCAGGATTTTCTGGCGGAAGGCTTGCGGCGGGCAGAGGCGGTCTTGTTTGCCGCTGGCGAGCCTGTGGGTGCGCAGCAGATTGCTGAAATTCTCCCGCAGGGGATTGAGCCAGCCGAAGTGCTGATGGAGCTTAAGCGGACCTATGCCGGACGCGGGGTGCATCTGGTTGAAGTGGCTGGAAAATGGCGGTTCCAGACGGCTGAAGACCTGTCTTTTCTGTTTATTGAAGAACGTCAGGTGCAGAAAAAACTGACCCAAGCCTCGCTCGAAACATTGGCAATTATTGCATATGGCCAGCCTGTGACGCGGGCCGAGATTGAAGCGGTGCGCGGTGTTGCGGTGTCCAAAGGTACAATTGACGGGCTGATGGAAACCGGCTGGATCAAGATCAAAGGCCGCCGCAAAACGCCCGGACGGCCAGTGACACTCGGGACAACACCGAAATTCCTCGAGCATTTTGGCCTTGAGGACCTGACCGTTTTGCCCGGAAAAGCCGAACTTGAGGCTGAAGGCCTATTATCCGATGTCATCCCCGAAGGGTTCGAAGGCGACGAAATGCCCGGAATGGACGAGACCGATATTGATACGGACACGGTGCCGGAAGCGGACTCCGAGTTTGTCTCTGATTTCATTGGTGAAACGGAAGAATAGCCGCCCGAACGGGTTAGCCATTGAGCGCGGGGCCATTCGGGCCTATAATTGGAACGTATTTAGTACAGGAGGCCCGCATGGGCTCAGTTGGACCGTTACAGATTGTGATCTTTCTGGTTGTCGCCATTCTCGTATTTGGCGGCCGAGGACGAATTTCTTCGATTATGGGCGATATGGCCAAGGGCATCCGCTCGTTTCGTACCGGATTGAAGGATGAGGACGAAGACGCGAAAGCCGTCGAAAAGGACGATATGGTCGATGTGACCCCTGCCAAGGATGAAGCTAAGTCTTCGTCCTGATCTCTTCCACGATGATTGACCCATAGGGGCGCGCGCGGATGTTGCCGCAATTTGGTTTTACAGAATTTATGCTTCTCGCCATCGTCGCGCTTGTCGTCGTTGGGCCTAAAGACTTGCCCGTTATGATGCGCAGGCTGGGGCAATTTGTGGCCAAAGGTCGTGCGATGGCCAACGAATTTCGGGCCGCGTTTGACGATATTGCGCGCCAAGCGGAGCTTGATGAACTGCGTCAGGAAATCGAGGATTTGAAAAACACCAACGCCGTCAAAGAGGCGACGGACGAGATGCGTAATTTCGAGCGCGATGTGAATGATGAAGTGATGCGCAAGACATCGGCAGATGCCCAGTCAAAAGCTACCCCGTCAAAAGATTCGAAGAGTGATGCGGAACCCGAGGCCGGATCATGAGCGACTTATCCACAGGTAAAACGGGGCTTCCCGAAGGCCATGAGCCGGACTTGTTGCCCGATGACGAGGGCATGGAGGCAACCAAGGCACCGCTGCTGGAGCATCTCAATGAGCTACGCGCGCGCCTGATCTGGTGTATTGCGGCGCTGGTGGTGGCGGCG
Source organism: Hyphomonadaceae bacterium (assembly GCA_039942135.1). Classification (GTDB taxonomy): domain Bacteria; phylum Pseudomonadota; class Alphaproteobacteria; order Caulobacterales; family Hyphomonadaceae; genus CALLCD01. The sequence continues at coordinate 12,318 of JBDVDE010000094.1, read as the reverse complement.
GGGCTGAGCTTTGCGTTCGCTTTGCCTATCTATAATTGGCTAATCCAGCCCTTTGCCGACGCGTCCGAGGCGGCGGGCAAAGACACGCAGATGCAGCTGATCTTTACCGGCCCGCTGGAATTCTTTTTCGTGAAGATCAAGCTGGCTTTGTTTGCGGGGCTGTTTCTGGCGTTTCCGGTGATTGCTTGGCAGGTCTATGCCTTTGTTGCGCCGGGTCTTTATAAAAATGAGCGCGGGGCGTTTTATCCGTTTTTGATTGCGGCGCCGATCCTGTTCGTGGCGGGGGCGGCCTTTGTCTATTATGTCATGCTGCCTTGGGTCGGACGGTTTGCATTTGGCCAAGAGCAGTTTGGCGACGGGCCTGCGCAAATCCAGCTTTTGCTGAGTGTGAAGGAGTATCTCTCGCTTGTGATGGCGCTGATGCTGGCCTTTGGCTTATCGTTCCAATTGCCGGTGATTTTGACGCTATTGGGCAAGATTGGCGTGGTTGGCTCGGATACGCTGCGCACGGGCCGTAAATATGCGTTGGTGATTGTGCTTGGCTTTGCGGCCTTCTTTACGCCGCCGGATGTGGTCAGCCAGATCATTCTGACGGTGCCTGTGATGGCGCTTTATGAGGTGAGTATCTGGAGCGTCAAGCTGATCGAACGCGGGCGCGACAAGGAAGATGCTGAAGCGGCCTGACGTGGACATGCGCGGCGGAGCGGATTAGACCACCACACAACACTATTTGACCAAGGGCTATGCCATGTTTGACCTGCGCGCTATTCGCGAAAATCCTGATGCATTTGATGCGGGCTGGAAGCTTAAAGGGCTGGAGGCGCAGACGCCTGCGATTTTGGCGCTCGACGAAAAACTGCGCGCGGCGAAGACGGCGAAGCAAGAAGCCGAGCAGACGCGCAATACAAATTCCAAACTGATCGGCAAGGCGAAGGCGACGGGCGACGAGGACGAAGCGCAACGGCTGATGGCGTCTGTGGCCGAGGCCAAGGTGGCTATGGAGGCGCAGGGCGAGATTGAGGCCGAGACGCAAGGCGCGCTCGACGATATTTTGCTGGGGCTGCCGAACCTGCCATTTGCGGGTGTGCCAGCGGGTGATGATGAAGAGAGCAATGTGCTTCAGGGGAAGCCTTGGGGCACGCCGAAGACATACGATTTTGACGTGAAGGATCACGCCGATCTTGGTGAAGCGCTGGTCAACAAACACGGCCAGAGCCTGATGGATTTTGACAGCGCGGTGAAGATGTCCGGCGCGCGCTTTGTGGCTTTGCGCGGAGATTTGGCGCGGCTGGAGCGGGCGCTCTCTGCGTTTATGCTCGACGTGCAAACGCAAGAGAACGGGTATGAGGAGGTTAGTCCGCCGCTCTTGGTGCGTGATCAGGCGCTAGTTGGGACAGGGCAGTTGCCGAAGTTCGGTGAGGATATCTTCTCAACGGTCGATCACGAGCGATACAACAACGTATTTGTAGCTGCTGGAAAGCGCGGCGAGGGCGTTGAACTAGCTAAAAACGATGCTGGAGAATGGGTAGGGTTGTTGGATAAACACCTCATCCCAACCGCCGAAGTACCGCTGACAAATCTCGTTCGTGAGCAAATTCTTGAGGCGTCTGCGCTGCCCCTCCGCATGACGGCGCACACGCCTTGTTTCCGCTCGGAAGCGGGCAGTGCGGGGCGGGATACCAAGGGCATGATCCGGCTGCACCAGTTCAACAAAGTCGAGATGGTGTCGATTGTGCGCGGCGAGGAAGAAGGCCTCGAAGAGCTTGAACGGATGACTGGCTGCGCGGAGATGATCTTGCAGAAGCTCGACCTGCCATACCGTAAAATGCTGCTGTGTGCGGGCGATATGGGGGCGGGCGCGCGCAAGACTTATGATCTCGAAGTGTGGTTGCCGAGCCAAGATACCTATCGCGAGATCAGCTCTTGTTCTTATTGCGGGGATTTCCAAGCGCGGCGTATGGCGGCGCGGTTCCGCCCTGCGGCGACCGAAGCAACACCGAAGCCAAAGCCGGAATTTGTCCACACGCTGAACGGGTCAGGCCTTGCGGTTGGGCGGACGCTGGTTGCGGTGCTTGAGAACTATCAGAACGCGGATGGCTCGATCACCGTGCCGGACGCATTGCGCGGCTATATGGGCGGGCAGGAGACTATTCGCTCGGCGCAGGGATAGGGGTTTTTGCTTCGCCTTGCTGGTTTCTGGCACGGGTGATTTTGCCATCGAAATCATTGTTGATTTCTGCGCCGATCAGCAGGGTCAGCGCCGAGAGCCATAACCAGACCAGCAGCGCTGCGATCGCTCCAAGCGACCCGAAGGCTTGTTGGTAGGAGACCAAACTCGCCAAGGCATATGAGAAGAGCAAAGACACAAGTAGCCAGAGGAACGAGGCCCAAATCGTTCCGGGCATAAGTTTGTTTTTGTGCCGTGTGTCGCCTGTTTTCAGGCGCTTGCTGGATGTGAAGTAGAAGGCATATGCACCTAGACCGAACAGAAACAAGATTACCATCCAGCGCGCAGTCAGGACGGCCAGTTCGGCAATCCCCCCGAGGTTTAACGCGTGGAGGATGGGTGGGACAGCACCGATCATCAAGAATGCAATGATGACAAATATGATCCCGCTCAGTGTGAACGCCATGGCTATGGCACGCTGAAGGATCATGCCGCGCCGATAGGTGTTGCGATAGATCAGGTGGATTGCGAGGAGCAGCGCGTCGATGGCGCGCGAGGAACTCCACAGCGCGATGAGCAATGTAATGAGCGCAGCCCAGCCCGAGGCAGGTTTGTCGCGCTCGGTGATCTGGATCAAAAGGTCAGCGACGACATCGAAGGCCTGATCGGGCATGAAAAACGACAGAAAATCGAGCAAGGCAAATGCGTCGGCATCGGTGGCGAACATTTCCCAGAGGAAAATGATGCTTACAATGGCAGGGAAAATGGCGAGAAACGCGTAGAAGGCGACGCCGCCAGCGACCAGCGAGACGTTTTTCTCGGAGAGGTTGCCGCTAATCCGGAGCAATGGGCGAATGACGGGCAGGGCCTTCATGGCTGTGAGCAGGATTCTGAACTTGGCAATGAGCAAGACTGGGTTCATCGGGGTTTGGGTCTCCTTGCCTGTCTTTATAGGCTGGTTTGCGGGCTTGCGTCACTTTTTCCCGCAGGTGCGAGGGTTCACATTGTTGTTGCAGCGGGTTGCGCCTTAGCCCCCAATCGGGGCAATGTTCGCCGCGATCAAAGGAACATGTTTATGCGTATATTGCTCACTAATGATGATGGCATCCATGCCACGGGTCTGTCCGTGCTGAAGGATATTGCCAAGGAGTTTTCCAGCGATATCTGGGTGGTTGCGCCCGAGGTTGAGCAATCTGGAAAATCCCGCGCGGTGACACTGACCGAACCGTTGCGCGTGCGCGATGGCGGCGGCAATCAATGGGGCATCTCCGGAACGCCGACCGACTGCATATTGGTTGCCTTGCGCAAACTGATGGCCGACAGTCCGCCGGACCTGATCTTGTCGGGGGTGAACAATGGACAAAATCTCGCTGGTGATACGTCGATGTCAGGAACCGTTGCGGCAGCTCTTATGGGCACAGCCCACGGCATTCCCTCGATAGCGCTTAGCCAGTCGAAGAATTTCCGCGCCTCCGGCTCGCTTGATTGGGACACAGCGAAGATCTGGGGTATCAAAGCGGTAAAGGGATTGCTTGATATTGGCTGGCCAACGCCGGTGACACCGAATGTGAACTTTCCCGATTGCACGCCTGAAGACGTGGCAGGGATACAGATGACGCGCCAAGGACAACGCGACCAGATGGTGATTGAAACGCACACACGCACCGATATGCGCGGCAAGGATTATGTCTGGATTGCCTATAATGGGCGGATGTCGAGCCCGCCCGAGAAGACCGATTTGCATGCGATCTACAATAATTTCGTGTCGGTGACGCCACTGCATACGGATTTGACGCATGGTCCGTGTTTGCGGATGCTGGAGGAGAAATGGTCGAATTAATCCATGATCCGCTGCAAGGCGCACGTCTAATTCTGATGCTTCGCCAGCAAGGGATCACTGATTCGGCTGTGCTCGGGGCGATCGAAAAAGTGCCGCGCTCGGGCTTTGTCGGTCCAGCGCTGGCGGATTTGGCTTATGAAGATTGTGTTTTGCCCATTGATTGCGGACAGACGCTAGGGCGCCCGTCCGAGATTGCGCCGGTGTTGCAGGCCTTGAAGCTATATCAGTTGGAAGCCCCGCGTGTTTTGGTGGTCGGCGCTGGATCGGGATATATCTTGGCGCTCATCAGAATGCTAGGCGCGGAGGTTTTTGGTATCGAGCGGTATAAGGGATTGACACAAACGGCAGAGGAAGCTCTGCAAAATCAAGGTGTAGACTCGGTTTTGGTCAAGCATGGTGATGGGCTTGAGGGTTGGTTGGAGCATGCGCCTTTTGACCGGATCTTGCTCACGGGCGGTGTGTCCGAGGTGCCGGCGGGATTGCTCGAGCAGCTCAAACCGGATGGATTTTGCGTCGCGCCGGTGGGCTTGGGCGAGACCTGGAAGATGGTTTCCATGGGCCGAAATGGCGAGACTTTGGCTGAAGCTCCGGCGGCAATGCAAATTGCCCTCAGTCTTGGGGTTTCAAAAGCGCTGTAACCACATTATGTGGGATATACATAAAATAGCACGGCGAACTCACCGGCATAATAAGCAATGAAGGGGACTAAGATGTTTCAAAAATTTCTAGTCGCAACAAGTATCGCTGCACTGGCAGCAAATAGCGCATTTGCACAAGCGGCAGGTGGCTCGGCTTCGGGCGCGATCATGCAACAATTACTGTTGTTTTTACCGCTCATTCTGATTTTCTATTTCTTGCTGATACGGCCGCAACAACAGCGAGCCAAACAGCATCGCGAGATGATCGAGTCGATCCGCCGGAACGATACGATTGTCACCACTGGCGGTCTGATTGGCAAAGTGACGAAGGTGGCCGAGCAGGAACTAACCGTAGAACTCGGTGATGGTGTTCGCGTTCGTCTTGTTAAAGGCATGGTCGCCGATGTGCGCGGCAAGGGGCAATTGGTGCCCGCAAACGACGCCAAGCCCTCCAGCTAAACGGAACTCTATTACATGCTGCATTTCTCGAAATGGAAAGTTCTGGGCATATCGCTCGTTCTCCTATGGGGCGCCTTATTGGCCTTCCCGAATTCTGTGTCGGATGGATTTCTAGGGGTCAAGCTGGATACGCCAGCGTCGCAGTCGGCGGAAGACCTTGCCCAATTCAGAACGCAAAATGCCGAGGCTGACGCGTCTTGGTGGCCGGGCTTTCTGCCGCAGAATAAAGTCAATCTTGGACTTGATCTTCAAGGCGGCGTGTATCTCTTGATCGAACTTGATCCTGATGAGGTCATCTTCAACCAGATGAATGTGTTGCAGAGAGACGTGTTGCAAGCACTGTCGCCGCGCGGCGGCGGGCCTAGGATTGCCAGTAAACGCGAGGTCAATGAAGCGACGGGCAATATCGAGGTGCGGCTCGTCAATCCGGCTGAAACGTCGGCGGCGCTTGATCGGCTGCGGGGCATAAATACCCCCGTTGAGGGGACAATTTCAGGGGCGCAAGTTTTCGACATTCAGGATCGCGGAAACGGGTTTATCGTTCTGCAAATGACCGAGGCGGCGCAAACCGAGCTGATTGCACGCGCCCAAAGCAATACGATGGAAGTTATCCGCCGCCGTATCGATCCTGACGGGGTAAAGGAAATTTCGATCCAGCCGCAATCAACGAACAGGGTTGTCCTTGAAGCGCCCGGAGAAAGTGATCCCAAAGGGCTTAGAAACATAATCGGCGCTGCCGGACGTATGACGTTCAATATCGTCAATAATAGCCAGACCGATGTCCAGTCGGCGCTGAATGGGCGTATTCGGCCGGGCTATGAGCTGGCGCGTGATTCTCTGGGGACGCCATATTTGATCAGCGCATTGCCGCTGGTGACCGGCTCCGACATTGCGACCGCCAATCCGGGATTTGATTCCCAAGACAATTCGCGGACGGTTGATTTTCGTCTGAGCGGCGCAGGCGCAAAACGGTTTGGCGATGCGACGAGAGACAATATCGACGAGCAGTTCGCGATTGTTCTTGACGGGCTGGTGATGTCCGCGCCTGTTATTCGCGAGCCAATCTATGGCGGCAGCGTGCAAATCTCTGGCGGCGGGTTCACAGAAGAACGTGCGCGCGAGTTGGCAGCAATTATCGAAGCGGGCGAATTACCGGCTAAGCTCGAATTTATTCAGGAACGGAATGTCTCGGCGCTGCTTGGCGAAGACTCGATCCGTGCTGGTGCTGCCGCATCGATTATCGGATTGATCCTTGTTGCGGTGTTTATGGTGCTTGCCTATAGCCGCCTCGGGATTTTCGCCGTGGCATCTCTGGCGATCAACATCATCCTTATTCTCGGCGCTCTGTCGGGCATTGGCGCGACGCTGACTTTGCCCGGTATCGCCGGTATCATCCTGACCATTGGTATGGCGGTTGATGCGAATGTGCTGGTCTTCGAGCGTATACGTGAGGAGACGCGGGCAGGGCGCGGCGCAATGACGGCGGTTCAGGCAGGCTATGAAAAAGCGCTCGGCACCATTCTCGACGCAAACATCACGACCTTTATTGCAGCGGCGATTTTGTATGTGCTTGGGTCAGGGCCGGTCAGCGGCTTTGCGGTGACCTTGGCCATCGGGATTGTCACCTCGGTGTTTACGGCTTTTGTGGTCACACGCTGGTTTACGGCGATGTGGTTGAACTGGTCGAAACCCAAAAAATTGAAACTTTAGGAGCCACCTCATGTTCATGAAATATGTTCCTGATACGTCTAATTTCGGCTTTATGAAGCTGCGTTTTCCGAGCTTTATTCTCTCTTGCGTCGCGATTGTCGTGTCGATTTTCTTGATTTCGACCCAAGGGCTGAACCTCGGTATCGATTTTAAAGGCGGATCGGTGATCGAGACGAGCAAGCCTGCTGCCGTACAGATTGAAGATGTGCGTGCCAATCTTGGCGGGCTGGGTCTTGGTGAAGTGGTGATCAATGAGGCGCGCGGTACGGGGGTTGAGGACACCACCATTCTTGTCGTTCGAGTCGCAACGCAAGACGCCCCGCCAGACGAGATTGAAGCAGCCCAACAAGCGGCGACCGATCTGGTGAAAGAGACGCTGCTCGCAACCTATCCGGACATCGTGGTTCTAGGCAGCGACAGTATTGGTCCGAAAGTCTCCGGCGAGTTGTTCCGCTCGGGTATCACCGCGCTTGTGGTCGCACTGGCTCTGATGCTGCTCTATATCCGCTTCCGTTTCGACTGGCAGTTCTCGCTTGGTGCCGTGGCGGCGCTGGTGCACGATGTTATCTTGACGATTGGCGTGTTTTCGGGACTTCAACTCGAGTTTAACCTGACAACAATTGCCGCTTTGCTGACGATTATCGGCTACTCCATGAACGATACGGTGGTTGTGTTTGACCGCGTTCGCGAAGAGTCGCGCAAATATAAGCAGATGCCGAACCGCGAACTTGTCGATCTGGCGTTGAACGGGACATTGTCGCGTACTTTGCTGACATCGGTGACGACGCTTCTGGCCTTGCTGGCGATCTTTATTCTGGGCGGACCTGTGCTGCGCGGCATGTCATTCGCGCTGATCTGGGGCGTGGTGGTCGGTACGTATTCATCCGTCTTCGTGGCTTCATCGCTCTTGCTTGCGCTGCCCGATAGTTGGCGGCACGGAAAGAAGAAGGTTGAAGACGTGGTTGGCTTTCAGGGCGTCGATTAGAACCCTTCGGTTCCGCGCTCTTCGGGGTTTGCTTCGAGGAAATCACGCTTGAAGGCGTTCGAGGTCTGATGGTTGCCATCTGGTGACCAACCGGGCGGGCCGAGAAAGCGCCCGAGCCATCGCCAGATACGAAAACCGTCATTCCAGAGATCTTTGAGCAATGCGCCATACTCATGGGTCGCGACGATGAGAGGGTTATGGGTTGTGAGCTGCGAAACCAGTCCATAGTCTGGTTTCTCGCGGTCAAGCTCGGGCACAAAGCTGCCGAACATCCGGTCCCATATGATGAGAATGCCGCCATAATTTGCGTCAAGATAGCGCGCATTACGGCCATGATGGACACGGTGATGGGACGGTGTGTTGAACATATATTCGATCGGGCACGGCAACCGCTCGATCGCTTCGGTATGGATCCAGAATTGATAAAGCAGGTTCAGCCCGCCTGCAAAGGCAACCATAGCAGGATGGAACCCGAGCAAGATTTGCGGTGTGCCGATAATCACCAGTCCGGAGATGGGACCCGTCCAAGGCTGGCGCAAGGCTGTTGTCAGATTGTAAAAGTTCGACGAGTGGTGGATGACATGGTTTGCCCAGAACCAGCGCACGCGATGCATGAAGCGATGTTTCCAGTAATATATAAAATCATTGAATAGCATGAGGGCTGCCATGCTCAGCCACGTAAACTCGATCTCGTAGACCCGAAACTTCCATGCGAACAGCGCGATAGCGCCGGCGATAAACCCGAACAGGGCGCCTGAAATGGCGCTGCCTGTGCCCATAATCATCGAGGTCCAAGCATCTTTGGTTTCGTAAGTACCGCGCGCGTGCGATTTTGCTACCGCCCACCATTCTATGGCGACGAGGAAAATAAAAGCGGGGATCGCTAACAGGGTCGGATCAGGAAAATTTGGCATGGTGCCAAGATAGTAAGCCGTATCCACACGTCAGGCCAAGGCTTACCCTCGCGATAGGTCTTGACCTTATCCGCGCGAGACAGGCCAATAGCGCAAGTCGGATAAAGATAAATGGGAAGGACACGCATCATGAACATTCCAGACTTTGAGACAATCAAACTCGAAATAGAAGACGGTATTGCGACGCTGACATTGCATCGGCCGGAAAAGATGAATGCCTTTACCGGTAAGATGATGATGGAGATGATCTCTGCATTCGACATAACCGATGCCGACGACACTGTGGGGGCAGTGATCGTGACGGGAGCAGGCGAGCGGGCCTTCTGCGCCGGAGCGGACCTATCCGAGGGCGCAAAGACGTTCGATTATGAAGCGCGCGCCGAGAGCGGCGAGATGGGCCGTACATCAGATGAAGACATCCGGCGCGATGGCGGAGGCCGTGTCACCTTACGTATCTATGAAAGCCTCAAACCGGTGATTGGTGCAATTAATGGTGCAGCCGTGGGGATCGGCGCGACCATGCAATTGCCTATGGACATTCGAATTGCATCTGACACGGCGCGGTTCGGCTTTGTGTTTGCGCGACGCGGCATTGTGCCTGAGGCCTGTTCGTCATGGTTCCTGCCGCGCTTGGTGGGGATTAGCCGTGCGCTCGAATGGTGCTATTCGGGCAAAGTGTTCGGCGCGGAAGAAGCGCTTGATGGTGGCTTGGTGCGGGCGATTTATCCACAGGCTGAATTGATGGACAAAGCGCGTGAAATGGCGCGGGAAATAATAGACAATACGGCGCCAGTGTCAGTGACCCTGACGCGGCAAATGCTGTGGAGGATGCTCGGTGCAGATCACCCGATGGAAGCACATATTGTTGATTCAGCCGCAATTTTCGACAGAGGACAAACGGATGATGCGCGCGAGGGCGTGATGAGTTTTCTCGAAAAACGCGCGCCGGAATATCCGGAAAAAGTGTCGACCGGCCTGCCAAACTTCTGGCCGTGGTGGAAAGAGAAGACGTTTAAATGGATCCGCAAATAGGACGGACACAAAAGAAATCCGCAACAAGGAAGCATCTGCCCATTGCACATAGAGGCTCTACTCGCTAAACCGCTATGACAATGCGCTGGAGAGGTGGCCGAGTGGCTGAAGGCGCGCCCCTGCTAAGGGCGTAAGGGTTCACGCCCTTCGAGGGTTCGAATCCCTTCCTCTCCGCCATTTTCTGAATAAAATACAAGATTATCAGGTGGTTGGGTCTGGCTGAGCATTTTTAGAGAGCTCAAGGCGAGGGGATCGTTCGTATGCCTCTCGTGGGGAGGCTTGCAATTGTCCAAAAATACCGACCGGAAATGGAGTGTTCTTGCTACTCAGATGAATACTGGCATAGGGTAGCTTTATGGTTGGAGGGGCGCTGCTTGACTTGAGGCTAGGTAGTAAAGCAGAAAGTTTGACTTGGGCGGGGACAATAGGGGCTCGAAAATATGACCAAAGATTCGCTAGATATCGAAGCTATGGCGCTGTTGTCGCAAGCGCTAGAGCAGCCTTCGACCGAGCGTGAGGCCTGGGTGCGTCAAGCCTGTGAGGGAAATACGGAACTTTATGATCGCATCATCTCCCTGCTTGCCGCCGATCGGGATCATGGCGCGATTATGCGGACGGGTGGGGCCAGTGTTGAGAGCAATGACCCGCCCGCTCCAGAACAGGTTGGGGCCTATCAGATTGTAGGTTTGATCGGCCAAGGCGGCATGGGGGCTGTCTATGAGGGCAAGCGTATTGCCGATAATTTCGAGCACCGTGTTGCGATCAAGATTGTTCGCCCCGGCGCACTGTCTGATGTGTTGACCGAACGGTTTGAGCGCGAGCGGCAAATCCTTGCTGTGCTCAATCACCGGAATATTGCAAAGCTGTTTGATGGCGGCCAAATGCAAGATGGCGCGCCTTATATCGTCATGGAATATGTCGATGGACAGCCGATTACCGAATGGGCGGAGGCAAAGCAGCTCTCAATGGATGATCGGTTATGGTTGTTCTCCGACCTGTGTGAAGCCGTCCGTCACGCCCATCAGAACCTGATCATTCATCGTGATATCACGCCCTCCAATGTACTGGTCGATGATGATGGCATCGTTAAGCTCATCGACTTTGGTATCGCCAAACCGCAAACCATAAATGATGTTGGAGATACACAAGAGGGCGCCTCTTTGGCCGGGCTGAGCTTTACCCCGGGATATGCGGCGCCTGAACGTTCGAAAGGGGCGGCTCCAAATACGCTGTCGGATGTTTTCTCGTTGGGGAAAATTCTCGAAGCACTCTCATCAGGTGTTGCGCGCGATGATGATCTTGACGCGATTATAAGGTGTGCGTGTGCGGGGGAGCCTGCCGAACGCTATGCCTCCGTTGACGCTTTGCTTGAAGATGTTCAGAATTTCCGCACTGGCAACAGCGTCGACGCGCGCCAAGGCAATGCGTTTTATCATATCGGGAAATTTGTTAAAAGGCGCGCATTATGGGTGTCACTGGGCACTGCGGCGATGGCATTTCTGGTTGGGTCATTGATTGTTGTGACGGGACTTTACCGTACGGCGGACGTGAACCGGCAAGCAGCGGATAAGCGGTTCGGTGAAGCGCGCGAAATGGCAAATTTCATGCTGTTTGACCTTTATGATGAACTGTCACCGGTATCGGGCAACTCGGCGGCGCTACAGACAATGGCAAACCGCGCGCGGCTTTATCTGGATGATCTTTCATCATCATCGCGGTCTGATACCTCTTTGGAACTTGAAACGATCAAGGGTTACCATCGGCTGGCGAACATTGAAGGAAATCCGATAAGCCTGAATCTTGGTCGTAGAGAGCGGGCGGAAGCCATGCTGGAAGTCGCTGAGCAAAGACTGGTGGAACTGGCTCACGACTTGCCCGATGACGAGCATGTTTTGAGAGAGATTGCGAGATTGAACTTCTCGCAATCGGTCTTCGCATATATCGTCAAAGATGACAGCGAACTCAGTATCGAATATGCCGAGAAAAGCGTAACCTATTTTGATCAGCTGATCGAATTTGAGTTTGCCAGTGTTGACGACCACATAGCGAGAAATGAAGCGCTACAGCAATCGGTAAAGCCACTCATATGGATCGGCCAAAGCGCAGAAGCTGTGGCGCGCTTTGGCGCGCTCGAGCATGAATTCCTCGCTTTCGAGCAAGAACATCCCGACAATTTGGAGGTTCGTTACGAGCTCGCCAGTTTTTATACCAACTTCGCTGAAGTCGCGAGCTGGCATTTCTATCTCGAGGAAGCGCCTGAGGAGAATATGCTTCGGGTTGCCGACGAGGCGGTGCGCCGCAATGAGAGTTCGTTCGCGCTCGATCCCGAAAGTTTACGATATCGCCGGTCGCGGGCCATGGCTTATATCCGGCGCGGTGCGATCCTGAGCGATCTTGGGCGGTATGAGCAATCTATCCCGGATTTTGAAATTGCACGGCAAGTGGCGGTCGAGCTGAGAACAGAAGATCCTACGAGTAAATCTGCTCAAACATTGTTCTCGATGATCGACTCTCAGATGATGGCTGATCTTGCGTCGCTGGGGCGGCATACGGAGGCCATTGCGATTGGTGAG
>JBDVDE010000093.1:0-7429 GCA_039942135.1 Hyphomonadaceae bacterium | reverse complement strand
AGTTAGGTCCGCAAACCAAACCTTAGCCGAAGAACAACCATGGCCGCCAAGCGACCCGCACGGGCCTCGCTTCGCTATGCGAAGGCTCCGCTCAGCCCGCGCTACCAGCGGGAGTTACACCAACTGTTGGGACACTGCTGTCTCTATAACACCATATGAAAAGAGGTGGTATACTTTTTACTGGACATTGCGCTTGCTCGATAGGTCCTGATTTGCTAGTCCCATACTAGCGATCACTCCGCGATCAGGCGATCAGGCCGTCTTCGGAAGGTTTTTGCCGCGCGGTCGCTGGTTAAGATTATCGTGCACGCTTATAAAGCAGGAAAGTAAATAACATGGCAACAACAGCTCAAATTAACGCGATTGCCGCCCTTTACGTAGGGTACTTCAATCGCGCCCCCGACCCCGCAGGTCTCCAGTTCTGGATTGACCAGATCGAAAATGGTCGCGAGTTCGAAACAATCGCTGCTGATTTCGCAGCTTCGCCTGAAGCAACCGCGCTTTACCCCTACCTGACAGCGCCTGATGTCGCATCGTCTTCGGTCTTCATCGCAAACATCTATCAGAACCTGTTCAACCGGGTCCCCGACGAGGCTGGCCTTGAGTTCTGGAGCGACGTTCTGGACAGCGGTTCGGTCTCCGTTGCTGATATGATCGCCGAGATCATTAAAGGTGCCGTGGATTCGCCCGACGCGACGCCGCCGACCCTTGATGCAACAACGCTGGAAAACAAAGTTGAAGCAGGCTTGGATTTTGCAGCTGACGCAGCCAACGTTTCTGACTTTGACATCGATGAAGCGGCCAACAAAACCGCAGCCATCGCTGCTGTCGATGATGTTACAGATGACGAAGCAACTGTGGATGCCGCCAAAGCAGCAACAGATGCATTCCTGTTCAGCACCGAAGGTAACACTTTCACCCTCACTGAAGGTTCGGATCAGCTTCCAGGCCTCGTTGGCTCTGATGGCACCACCGATAACTCGGCTGATGACCTGATCCTTGCCGGCACCAGCAACATTGGCGGTGCAACCAATACCCTGGGTTCGGGCGACAACCTGAATGGCGGCGAAGGCTTTGATACGCTCCGTGTACTTGACGGTGCCGGTGCAACATTCACTCCGACACTGAGCAACATCGAAAGCGTTGAAGTTCAGGCGACTGGTGGCACAACCAACGTCAACATGATCAACGCTACCGGCGTCGAACAGGCGTGGAACTACCGTTCGACCTCGAACGTCAACTACACAAACCTGCAGAACGCTGTTGTTGCAGGTGTGTTCGACTCCAATACACGTAATGAACTGACCTACGAAGATGGCGTCGATCTCGGTGACGCGATCAACATGGTGGTCGATGGCGCCGGTGTCGCTTCCAATTTCGCAACAATTCGCGTCAACAGCGACGACGCTGCCAATGTGACTGATCTGAACATCACTACCGGTGATGCAGACTCTTACCTCGAAGTCGACGTTGACTCGGCACCTGGTGCAGGTACGCCAGCTGCGTTTGAAAACCTGACCATTGCTGGTGCTGGCGGTATTGTGTTGCGCGAAGAAAACAATCAGGGCGAAACCGATTTCGTCACGATGGTTGATGCGACGGGTCTGGAAGGTTTTCTTGATCTGGAACTGGGCAGCAACGATGAGAACATCGACTTCGACGGTGGAAACGGCGACACAACGCTTGTCACCGGCAATGGCGACAGCGACATCCTGACCGGCGAGGGCGACGACTCCATCACGGTAGGTAACGGCGTAAACACCATCAACACGGGCGCAGGTGCCGACAGTGTTGTTGTTGGCACTGGCAACAACGTAGTCGACACCGGCGCGGACAACGATGTCGTTGACATCACTGCCGGCGGTGACGAGTCCGTCATGCTGGGTGACGGCGATGACGTTCTGCTTGCCGGTTCTACGCTCACTGATGATGACGCAATCGAAGCTGGTGACGGCGAAGATACACTTGTCGTTGATGTGGCCCATGCCGATGCCTTCACAGCCAATGGTGATGTCGATGCAGTGGTGAACGGCTTTGAAGCCCTCGACCTGAATGGCACTGTTGCCGCCGGAGACAGCTTCACTGTAAATCTCGATAACATCGATGACATCGATTATGTAATCACCGATGGGACCGACGCAGGTTTTGGTAGCCAGAACGAGATCCAGACTATCGATTTCAACGCAACTGGAAGCCAAGACGGTTATGTTCGGATCTCTGTCTTGGGTCAGAGTATCGATGTTAAAGTTGATGCAAACCTAACTAATGTGCAGGTTGCTTCGGCAGTCGCGAACGCCGTGCAGGTCGCTATTGGGTCAAACCAATTGCCTGCTGGTCTTATCGGTGCAGTAGTGAGTGGAGATAACGTAAATTTCGAGTTCGACTCAGCGCTGGGGGACATCGGAAACTCCGTTAGCGTAACTGAAGTGACGGACACCGCTTCTCTTGCCAACCTGGCTGCTACGGAAGGTACGAGTGCTGTGCTGCAGCAACAGTCCATCACTGTGACCAGCAATGCTGGATGGCTCTTGGGCGACGCTACCGTGAATTTCACGAACATGCTGTCAGGCGGTTCCCTCAATGTCACAATTGGTGGAGGCAGCTCTCTTGATGAAGGTGGTCAGGCGATTGCCGACGCGATCAATGCTGCACCAACCAGTCTGTACAATGCGACCTACAATGCGAACACCAATAGCGTGAGCATTACTGCAAAAGCAGCTGGTCCTCTTACGGCAGTAAATGACAACTTTGGGGGCTTGATTGTTTCTGCTGCTCCGGCCCCCGCTGGCGTTACCCCTCTTCCTGAGACACAGGTCTTCGATCTGCTGGTTAACGGTTCTGCGGTGGGTACATATGCTGCTGACGGCTATCTTGAGTTTGGAAACTTTGTCATCGAAGTTCCTGCTGGAACAACCGTTGATGAACTCGGTGCATTGATTGTCGCGAACAAGGCTTCGATCGTCGCTGAAGATATGAACATTGCCGACATCGACTATAATACGGCAACTGGAGAGCTAACCGTTGCCTACACTACTGCAGCAGGCGACGTCTCCAACACTGTGTTCACAAATCTCTTCGACGGCAACGCAAACTCGACAGCAAATCCTGGGAGCACAGGTACCGTACAAAATGGTGACACAGGAACAGCAGCGGGCAACTTGACCCTCAACTACACCGCTGCTGGCGGTACGCTGGAATTGGGTGGTGCAAACCTTGGTACAACCAACGTGGTAATCGATGGTGCAGCCGCTGGTACGAATGATGACTTCAACATCGTTCTTGCCACATCTGCCGACCACACTGGTGTAGTTGATGTGACTGGTGTTGAAACCCTCACGGTCGAAACTCAGGCAGCTGCTGCAAGCGATCTGGGCTTGGTTGCTAACGATGCCGAAACCCTGGTTGTCACAGGTACGGCTGGCGTCGATTTCATCGATGACTTTGCGAACCTGACTTCGGTTGATGCGTCTGCTCTGGTAATCGAAACCGATGACGAAGGTGTTTCGGTGACAACCAACACCGCAGACGATGCAACCTTGACGGGTTCGGCTGGGGAAGACGTGTTCTTCTCGGGCTCGGGCGATGACGTCATCATGGGTGGCACAGGCGACGACGAAATCCATGGCCGTGGCGGTGACGACATGATCATGGGTGGAGAAGGTGACGACAATCTTTGGGGTAACGCTGGTACGGACGAACTGACCGGTGGAGCTGGCGACGATACGTTCCACTACACTGCCGTATCCGACAGCCAAGGCGTCACAGTGGACACAATCACCGACTTTATGTCCGGTGAAGATACCATCGACTTCTCTGCGATCTCGACTGGTGTTGGCTCCTCCTACACTGGCGAAGCCAATGGTTACGGCGCAGTCCTGACATCGCTGCAAAACACCGGTGATAGCCAAGCTGTTCTGGATACGTCCACTAACACGCTCTACCTGGACGTAGATGGCAACGGTGTGCTTGATAGCCAAGACATGGCGATTGACCTGGCTGGTGTTACAGCGCTCGACGATACAGACTTCGCTTGGGTCTAATTTGAAGTCATTATAACGATCTGGGCGGGGGGCTTCGGTCCCCCGCTTTCTTTTGTGACAGGCTTAAGGAAAGAAAACGTATATGACCAACGATACCGATGGTTCCAATAAGACCAACACGGCCAAGGTGGCCATCATCAAACAGCTTCGTCTCGTACGCGCGCCTGAGCGCCCCAACGATGCGGTTCTCGAAATTACAACTGCTCAAGGCCCCCAACGCTTCCTCTTGCCAAAATCGGCAATGAAAGCCTTTGCTGAAAAGCTCATTGCGTTTGAGCAATCTGATGGACCTAAATCGTCGTCCCAGGACTAAGGGCAACCAAATGGCACCAGCTTCATCCCAAGGTTTCCGAATATCTTTTGGCTATCATCAGGTAGAAGACCGGTTGCTGGTCATTTTTGGCGAGCAATCTGGAGAGGCAAAAACCGTGGCACTCACGCGTCGGTTGACGGGGCGTATTGTCAATGCCTTGGCTCAAGTGCTGAAGAAATCCAACAATGAAGCCCGCAATGCCCCCTCAGAATTGCAGGATGACATCATATTGCTTGAACATCAGTATGCGTTGCAGGATCGACAAAGCAGTACATCGTCGCAAGCTTCAGGGGAAAGACAACAGAACAAGAGTAAGACAGTTGTGGGCGATGGCTCTGTCCAACTCGTTCATGCTGCCCAGATCGTCTCTAAGCCAGATGGCTTTGTCTTTGTGTTCTTGGGCCCTCAACACCCTTTGGTGACTATGAACTTGAGTAGAAAGGATCTGCATCGCTTGCTCGAAACCCTTAGCCTCTATGCGCACAAAGTAGATTGGGACATTCCTGTGGATATGACCTGGTTAAACCCTGACCTAAGCAAAATTATAATAAATTGAAATACCATCTCTATTCGCGCATGGGCGCCAGGTGGCGTGCAATCATTACGTAGAATTTCTTTTCATCTTCACGCGCTGAATGATTGAAAATGATATCCCTTTCGCAGGATGTATGACCTTTCTCGTCGATAAGGTTCCACATACATGTCAATGTATGCGCGGCGACCAGGGCAGTAGTTTTCAAAGTCTACGCGTCGGGGCGCTGAACGAGGCCATCCACAAGTTCGGCTGTAACCAAGCCGTTGGCACCAAGGCTTAGGCGGCCTAACTGCTTGCTTCAGGGTGTCGCGCCTTCCAGTTCCACGGTAGCAGCTCATCCAGCTTGTTGATCTTGTGGTCGTGGATACGGTCGAGAACGTCCGCGAGATAGGCCTGTGGATCGAGGCCATTTAGCTTGGCTGTTTCGATGATGGTCATGGCGCGAGCCAAAGTTTCCGCACCTGTGTCGGCCCCTGCAAAGAGCCAGATGAGATGACCGTTTTCCGTGACTGCAGTGCATAATCGTGCGGCGAGGAAAGGAGAACTGTTATGGATAATTTTGATGCCTATGTGGGTCTCGATGTACACAAGGATACAATCGCTGTGGCTTTTGCTGAAGGCGAACGATCCGGCGAGGTTTGCTCTTTGGGTTCAATCCCGAACGAGACGACCGCCATCAATCGAATGGTCAAGAAATTGGCGGTCAGGTTTGAAGCGATATCTTTTGCCTATGAAGCAGGTCCGTGCGGCTATGGCCTGCACCGCCATCTTATCGGACTCGGACATGTCTGCGACGTCGTTGCACCCTCCAGAACCCCTGTTCAGCCGGGAAAGCGGCGCATGAAGAACGATACGATCGACGCGCTGAATCTGGCCCGATTGCACCGGGCCGGTGAACTCACCTATATCTGGACACCGGATGCGACCCACGAGGCGATGCAGGACCTGGTCAAGGCGCGGCGCATATCCTCTCATCAAGTTCGTAAGGCACGCCAGCGCATCAGCTGCTTCTTGCTGAAGCACGGCCGGCGCTATGAACGGAAGAAATGGGGACATCGACATCGGGTCTGGCTGGCGGATCTTCAATTCGGCCATGTTGCAACGCAATTCGCTTTGCAGAGCTATCTCAATGAAGAAGAGCAAGCTGTTGATCGACGGGCCCAGATTGACGGACAGATTGAAAACCTGATGTCAGACTGGGTTTTGGCCCCGATCGTGCGAGAACTCACAGCCCTTCGCGGTCTTGACATAGTGATAGCCGCAGCGGTTGTCGCCGAAGTCGGCGATTTTGCTCGGTTTGAAAACCCACGTCGTCTGATGAGCTACTTTGGCCTGGTGCCGGGGGAATTCTCAAGTGGGTCCAGCATACGCCCGCGCGGGATCACTAAGGCAGGATCCTCGGACGTTCGCGCGCTCTTGTTCGAGGCTGCCTGGCTCTACCGGCCAAAGGTGGGTCAATGGTCGCTGGTTCGACAAAAAGACCTGTCTCAGGCGGCGAAGGATATCGCCTGGAAAGCGCAGTTGCGATTGTATGGCCGATATCAACGTCTCACGCAGATACGCCACAAACGCAGTCAGGTGGCTGTGACAGCTGTCGCGCGTGAACTGGTTGGATTTATCTGGGCGATTGCTCGCAACGCAGAAGGCGAAATGGCCGTACGATAGAGCAATCCCGGGCCGAACAAATCTGGTGGTCTGTATGCAGAACGTTGAGACCGGTTAAGGGAATCCTTGGGCAAGAATTTGGAGCCGGCAAACCGGATCTCCGCAGCTAGATTAAGGCAGCCCTTTACGCCGTACCATCAATATGGGGCCGAACAGGATCCCCGAATGAGAGTTTGAGCAACCGTCGCGTTGAACTCAGCGCTCTGCACCAGCCCATCAGCCAGAAGTCCACAAACGTCGTACCGGCGATCGGTAAAATGCGCCTAAAGCATTTCTAATTTAACCTGAGGCATAGCCGGCAGCCTGAAAGTAGTTTGAACACTCCTGCGGGGAGTACATTGCGCAGATATCGCCAAGGGCTTCGAACACCGAGGTGAATCCACGGTCCTCCTGATCGCAATTCCATATTATCCGGATTTGCAATGTAGTACCTCTACACTGTTCACAAGCCCTATAGTCGAATGTTCGCCCCGGTCTCGTAGAACGTCTTTGCACCCATAAGTAGCTTAATTTCAACAGTCGCTTGAGAAGAACTAAACAGTCTCCGGTAAAGCCGGGGCGGTTCAGTGCGGTTCATTCTTTCTGCAAGGCGCGCAAAACACGATTTAAAGCCTGGCCTTGCTTGGAGTATTTAGCTGGTCCGTCTTTAACCAAATTATAATAAGCGGCTGCATCGTAGAGCTGCACAGGCAAGTGCAAATCGCGGGCGGTTAGTTGCCCTGTCGATGCCAAAACAGAGCAGTGTCCCAACAGTTGGTGTAACTCCCGCTGGTAGCGCGGGCTGAGCGGAGCCTTCGCATAGCGAAGCGAGGCCCGTGCGGGTCGCTTGGCGGCCATGGTTGTTCTTCGGCTAAGGTTTGGTTTGCGGACCTAACT
>JBDVDE010000092.1:0-29631 GCA_039942135.1 Hyphomonadaceae bacterium | reverse complement strand
AAGATAGCCGAGATAAAAGCCGCCGAAGAAGCGCGCCGCAAAGATGCTGCCGAGCGTGCAGCTCAAGAAGCGGGTGACTGGGAAACAGCCGCGCGTGAAAATACGGTTCAGAGTTACGAAACATATCTCGCCAAACATCCGACCGGCGCCCATGCCGATGAAGCGCGTTCGCGCATTGCCAGCTTGCAGGCCTCCGCCGCGGATGAGGCAGCTTGGCAGCAGGCGAAAACAGCCAACCGCGCTGCGTCTTATGAGCAATATCTCACCAGCTTCCCGCAAGGGGCGCATGTCGCCGAAGCCATCGCGGCCCTGGAGCAGCTTAAACCTTCGCCCGGGCGGACCTTCAAAGATTGCGATACCTGCCCGCTTATGGTCTCGCTACCGTCGGGCAATGCCCAGCTTGGCGCGGCTGATGATGATGCGCTCGCGCGCCCGAACGAAAAACCGCAACGGCCCGTGACATTTACCAGCCTGTTTGCAATCGGCGTTACCGAAGTGACATTTGACGAGTGGAAGGCGTGTGTGGCTGACGGCGGATGTGAGGCCGTATCGGCAGATAATGGCTGGGGGCAGGGGCGACGCCCGATTATCAATGTCAGCTGGGACGCGGCGCAGAGCTATGCGAGCTGGCTCTCAAAGACAACCGGACTGGCCTATAGCTTGCCGAGCGAGGCGCAGTGGGAATATGCCGCGCGGGGCGGTGATGCGAGCCTTTGGGCAGGTGGGTCATCAGCGGCGCTATGTGCGTTTGCCAATGGCGCAGGCTCTGAAAGCGGCTTGGAGTGGGGCAATCCGGATTGCACTGATCCGGCAGCTGACCGAACCATGCCTGCGGGCGGTCTATCTGCAAACGCTTTTGGCGTGAAGGATATGATTGGCAATGTTGGCGAATGGACGCTTGATTGCAACACGCTGAACTTGCGCGATGCCCCGACTGATGGCGGCGCTGACCAACGTGGCAGTTGTAATCAAAGAGCTGTGCGCGGCGGTTCATGGTTCTCTGGACCGGCTGATTTGCGCTATACCGCAAGGCTGATGCAAAGACGCGGCGACCGCAACGATTTCACCGGTTTTCGTGTTGTCCGTAAAATCGAGAATTGATGGGCAACAAACGCCGTATTCATTGGACAGTCATGCCAGATATGGCAGTATTTTGTCATGATGAAACGCTTTGCCCTGTTTTCGGTCTCTATTTTTGCGCTGAGCCTTTTGGTTCAGGCACCTGCTAACGCACAAACGACGGAACAAACGGATCAATCCGAGGAAGATTGGCGTCGGTCCAAGAAGAAGTCATCGTCTGACCGCGATGATCCGACGAGAACACTGCCCGGTCTGGGCGGGGGCATCCCGATTCCGCCACTTGAACCAATTGACACTCTACCCGAAGATTCGCGGCGTCATTTACAGCGCCAAAGAGCAAAGGTGATTGCCGAAGTCGAATTTGGCGAGACCCCAGAAGACGTCCCTTATGAGCCGAGCGAAGCGGCGAAGACGGATCCCGAATTGGCCGCTGAGGAAGAAGCGGCGTGGGAAGTCATTCTCACCGATCTTCAAGGCGGATCTGGCGGCGGCTCACAAACCGATAGCGGGCCTAACCGTGTCGCGGTTGCTGGTCGCGGCGGGAGTTCGGCTGGCTCGGTCACGCGCGGCGGCTCAAGCCAAAGTGCCGCAGATATTCTGGCGCAGCTAAAAGGCTTGCAGAGAAGCGGCGGTGGCTCCGGTTCGACCGGAAGCGCTGATACAGGCGGCGGCAGCGCTCAAGGCACAAGCACCCAGGCGGGCGGCGGCACGCAAAGCGCCGGCCAGCAAGGCCAAGGAACGCAGCAGAGCCAGCAAGGCCAAGCTCAGCAAGGCCAAGGGGATCAGGCTGGACAGGCTCCACAAGGTGACGCTTCACAAGGTGATGGCGCGCAGGGGACCGGCCAAGGGGCACAAGGTCAAGACGGTCAAGACCAAGGTCAAGGCCAAGGTCAAGGCCAAGGTCAGCAGGGCCAAGGTCAGCAGGGTGAGGGCCAAGATGGCCAAGGTCAACAGGGCGAAGGCCAAGATGGGCAGGGACAACAAGGCCAAGACAGTGGGTCAGACGGCGATGGCGGTCAGGATGGTGCGCAAGGCGATGCCGGTGAGGCAGGTGCATCAGGCGCTGCCTCTAGCGCGTCCACTCAGCCGCCACGAGGGCCTCTCGATACGTCTCGTGCGCAAGGACCGCTCGCGCCAGGATCAGGCGCTCAGTCGAGTGCATCGGATTTCCTCAAAGGTCAGGGCGTACCAACCCCTGATCCGGTCGAGCCACCAGCTACAGACGATTAGGTTTTCCGCGGATTAGGGCTGCTATCTGATCAATGCAGAAGAGGCTTTGCCAACTGCTTGGCCTGAGCGATCCAGTTTTGTCGTTCGATCCGCCCTCCTAGAGATAGCATGATATCGGCCTGCAATGCTTCGGTTTCGCTCCATGTCGCAATTTGTGCGAAACGAACGATTCCGAGTGTTTCGAGCTTTTCAGCAATCTTGGGGCCGATGCCTTTGATCTCTGTGAGGTCGTCTCTGTGATCGATTGTCATTGGTTCGAGCGGTTTAAGTGTCTCGGCAGTCTTTTCGGGGGATGTATTGCCGCTGTCAAAAACAGGGAAAGGGCGCATCATATCGAACATATCGGTTAGCGCGCGACCGGGGACTTCGGTCGGCCAACGAACCCAGCTTGGCAGCGCCGCGATCTTTTCCGCCATCTCAGTCCATGCGTTCAAGTTCGTGTCAGCGGCAGTTTGGAACATGTCCCGAATTTTCGTTTCGTCCATCGCCATATTCATATGCGGTATCGGGAAAACACCCTGTCCGGTTTTAGCCTGTTCTACTTGATGATTGACCAGTTGCAGCCAGTTTTCCTGAGCGCGGCGCGTTGCGCTGGTCCATATTTGCAGGCTTTCGGATAGTATTTTGAACGGGTCTGTCATCGGGTAAATCCTATACATCAGTGCGCAATATAGATGAAAATGCTGCGCCGCACAAATAATGCACATATTGTGCCCCGTTTTCCATTGGTACTGGGCATAAGGTCTGCAAGTTGTGATACTCGATTACTGATTCGCTATATGGAACATGACATGTCAGATCCCCTCAGCCTAGAAGCCGACCTCGACAAACTGTTCGGCCATGTCCTCGTTTTCGACTCCGGGGTTGGAGGCCTGACGATTGCGCGCGAGCTGAGCGAGATGGCGTCTTCGCTTTCAATAGATTATGCAGCTGATACGGGGTTTTTCCCTTATGGCGACAAGTCCGATGACGAATTACGCGACCGGTTGCCAAAGGTGGCGAAAGCCCTGTTCGAGGCCGTGCAGCCCGACGCTTTTGTAATCGCTTGCAATACGGCGAGCACATTGGCGCTCGACAATGTGCGGGCGGCCTTGCCCTGTCCCGTGATTGGAACTGTGCCAGCGATCAAACCCGCAGCCCTGCAGAGCAAGACCGGAACAATCGGGCTGCTTGCTACACCGGGCACGATCCAGCGTGCATATACAGACAAATTGATCGCAGATTTTGCCAGCGACATTGATGTGATAAAACATGGCAGCATCGCCCTGGTGGCGCTGGCTGAGGCCGTCGCGCGCGGCGAGGCACCGGAGATTGGCGCGTTCGCTGCTGCTCAATCAGCCTTGTTCGATGCTCCAGGTGGCGACCGAATTGATACAATTGTACTGGCCTGCACGCACTTTCCACTGGTGCGTCAAGAACTCGCTCAAAGTGCTCCGCGCGCGGTTTGCTATATCGACTCCGGTGAGGCGATTGCCCGACAGACCTTGCGCCAACTTATCAAGCTAGCCACCAATAAACCGCCCGAGCGCGATACCGCTTGCGGATATATCACGGACGCGCTTGATCAGCGGGCAGAGCTTGTGTCTGTGTTTGAACGGTTTGGTTTTGCGCCCACACGCTCGATTAGTGTCCCCGATTAGCGCTCGCCCCGCGCGCGATACAAATTTATCCGACGGGGCCCGTCTTCTGCCTAACGTCTCTCTCACTTGAATACGGAGAGAATGATGACATCTTTAACGGGCCGGTTCACCGGCATACTCGAAACTGCGCTATCGGCACTTGGTGCTCTGCTTCTGGTTCTGCAAACAGTGGCCGGCGCAGACGGGGTCGGACAAATCGGGGCTGCACTTGTGGCTTTGATTGCGCCGATTTGTGCGGCGATACGTTCAAGTAATTCGCCGCAGGAAATCGCCGATATGGTGGCTGATGCGATTCAGGACACATTTGCTGAAGACGCATAAGAACAAACGCAGCGGGCGTGGAGGGGCGCCTGCTATTTGTGAGCTGTCTGCTTAGCCGGTTTCGTTTGTCTTGCGCCGTTTGATCCGGTTCCAGAACCGTTTGCGCTCGGGAACCGGAAGCGTTGCAAGATTCTCGACAAAGGCTTCTGCGCAGGCACGCCAAGAGTATTTCTCGGCATAGGTCCGAGCCGTTGTCCGGTCCAGAGACAGGCATGCGTTCGCAGCGCTGGCAAGATCTGTGTCGATGACCCCTGCATCGGAATTCGGGATAATATCGCGCGGACCGGGTGCATCATAAGCGGCAACGGGGACGCCGCTAGCCATGGCTTCGAGTATGACCAAACCAAATGTATCGGTCAGGCTCGGGAAAACAAATGTGTCGGCACTGGCAAAATGGGTTGCCAAATCGTCGCCGAACCTTGCGCCGAGAAAATGCACATCCGGATATTTGGCTTGAAGTTCTTTGAGTTGCGGCCCTTCGCCGATGATGACTTTCGATCCGGGCAAGTCGAGCTCTATAAAGGCTTCGATATTCTTCTCGACCGCAACCCGTCCTACATTTAGGAAAATCGGTCTGGCGAGGCCTTTGAACGGGTCTTTCTCTGCGCCTTCTTCAATCCGTTTCTCGGGATGGAAAAGCTCGGTATCGACGCCGCGCGTCCAGCTCACCACATTGATAAAGCGATTGGTTTCCAGTTCATCGCGCATGGATGGCGTGGCGACCATAACTTTGCCGGAATATTTGTGAAACCACCGCACGAAGCTGTATCCCCAAGACAATGGGATCGGGAATCGGGCCGACACATATTCGGGAAAGCGCGTATGATACGAGGTCGAGAAGGGGTGCTTGTGCTTGAGACACATGGCGCGACCGGCCATGCCGAGGGTGCCCTCGGTGGCGATGTGAATGGCGTCCGGTTCGAAACTGTCAAAGCGTTTGGCGATATTCCCCTTCGCCCCGATCGCGAGCCGAATTTCCGAATAGGTTGGGAGCGGAATGGTCCGAAACCCGTCGGCGGGCGAGACTATCTCCCACTCATGCCCCATAGTTTCGCACTCGGAAATGACCCGCTTCATGGTTCGAACGACGCCGTTGACTTGAGGTTCCCAAGCATCGGTAATTAACATGATCCGCATGATGTTCGGGGTCCTCCAGCCGTACAGTTTTTGCAATTTGGCCTTGTCCGGTACGAAGGTAAAGCACTGGTCGGGTTTAATGGTAGAATTTCTGATTACAATTTCCTGCTTGTAACGCCAATGATCTCGCGCCAATGCTAGGAAGAACACACCTTAATACGAGGGAAAAATGGAAAAATTCGCCAATTTAGCTGCATTTGATGCTTGGGATTCGCTTGATGATCTTAAATTTCAGGATGAAGAAGCCTTCGTGGAGTCCTTGCTTAAAGTCCCGGTGCTTGACGTAAATGCTCGTCAAAAAAGTGTTCAATATGGCCGGGAACTTGTGCGAATAGCGCGCACGAAATCGCGGCGAAAAGGTGTGATGGAGAGCTTTCTGGAGGAGTTCGGCCTGTCCAATTCCGAAGGCTTGGCTTTGATGTGTTTGGCCGAAGCCCTGTTGCGGGTGCCTGATGCGGAAACCCGCGATGATCTGATCGCCGAGAAGATCCGGTCTGGAGACTGGGCAGCGCATAAAGGCCAGTCCGACAGTTGGTTGGTCAATGCTTCGACATGGGGGTTGATGCTCACCGGACGGGTTATTGGGCTTGGCAAAGATGGCCCAAAGGATGCGGGCAAAGCGGTGCAGACACTTGTGCGGTCCTCGGGCGAGCCGGTGATCCGCGCCGCGATGATGCAAGCCATGCGGATTATGGGTGAACAATTTGTGCTCGGGCGCGATGTTGGCGCGGCGCTCAAACGTGGCCGGAAAATGGTACGTGCGGAAGAAGCCGCCCATTTCAGTTTTGATATGCTGGGCGAGGGCGCACGCACGCGCGATGATGCGTTGCGATATCTTGCGGCTTATGAAGCGGCGATTAAAGCCGTTGGTAAAGACCGGCCAGCCGATCTCCCACCCGAAGCTGTGAGCGGCGTTTCCGTGAAGCTTTCGGCGCTGCATCCACGCTACGAAGCGGTCAATAGCGAGCGCGTGGCGGAAGAATTATACCCGCGTCTTTTGTCCTTGTGCGAGGAAGCGGCCAAGGCTGACATCAATCTTTGTCTGGATGCAGAGGAAGCTGATCGTCTGGTATTATCACTCAAACTGTTTGCCAAACTGGCGAATGAGCCAAGCTTGCGTGATTGGACAGGGCTTGGCTTAGCGGTGCAAGCCTATCAAAAGCGAGCAGGTGAGGTGATCTCCCGATTGGCCGAATTGGCCAACACGACAGGGCGGCGCTTTATGGTGCGGCTTGTCAAAGGGGCCTATTGGGATAGCGAAATAAAACATGCCCACGAAGAAGGGCATAAGAATTTTCCGGTGTTCACAACCAAGCAAGCCACTGACGTGAATTATCTCGCTTGTGCCAAGGCCATGCTTGAAGCTACGCCCGCGATCTATCCGCAATTTGCCACCCACAATGCCCACTCGCTCGCGGCCATTTCGCATATGGCCGAAGCCTTGGGAGTTACCGCATTCGAATATCAACGCCTACATGGTATGGGTGACGCATTGTATGATGCGGCAGGTGCCGGGCGGAAGGTGCGCGTATATGCGCCTGTTGGAGCGCACGAGGATTTACTGCCTTATTTGGTTCGGCGTCTCTTGGAGAATGGCGCAAATACAAGTTTCGTCCATTCCTTCCTTGATGCGGATGTTCCGGTTGAACATGTTGTCGAAGACCCGTTCGCGAAAGTCGAGGCTGGCCCGCGTCGCCATCCGCGCATTCCGACGCCGCCGCGCCTTTACGGGCCCGAGCGTCCAAATTCGTTGGGGCTTGATTTGTCGCAAGCCTCTGTTCGCGAAGCGTTTGAACATGCTTGCAAGGACAAAGGCGGCGAACAGTCGCCCGTTGAAGACAGCAGTGACGAGGCTATTGCCGAGGCTGTTGTCTCTGCAAAATCTGCGCAGAGGGATTGGGATAATATGGGTGCCAATGCCCGCGCCGCGATCTTACGGAAAATGGGCGATACACTTGAAGACAATACAATGCCGCTCATTGCCCTTATGGCACGCGAGGCAGGCAAGACACTGGCCGATGGCATCGCCGAAGTGCGCGAAGCGGTCGACTTTTGCAGGTATTATGCGTGCGAGGCCGAGCGGCAATTTGGTACACCGACACGGCTGCCGGGGCCTGCTGGCGAGACCAATCATATTTCGCTGCATGGGCGTGGCGTATTTGCCTGCATCAGTCCTTGGAATTTCCCATTGGCGATCTTTACGGGGCAATTGGCTGCGGCGCTTGCGGCAGGCAATACTGTGATTGCCAAACCGGCCGAACAAACGCCGAGGGTTGCCATAGAAGCGGTCCGGCTGTTTCGTGCGGCCGGGCTTCCAGAAGATGTGCTCCAGCTAGTCATCGGGGCGGGCGCGGTCGGCGCTGCGTTGACCCGCGATGAGGGGATTTCCGGCGTTTGCTTTACCGGCAGTACTGGCACAGCACGCCTGATCAACAAGACTTTGGCCGAGCGCAATGGACCGATCATTCCCCTGATTGCCGAGACAGGTGGTTTGAACGCCATGTTTGTCGACACAACGGCGCTCAGAGAACAAGTGATCGATGACATGATCATGTCGGCGTTCGGCTCCGCGGGGCAGCGATGCTCTGCGCTGCGGCTGGCTTTCTTACCACATGATACAGCGGACATGCTGATCGAAGGCTTGCAGGGGGCAATGGATGAGCTGTCAGTGGGCGATCCGTCTTTGCCATCAACAGACATTGGACCAGTGATTGATGCTGATGCGCATGGCGCATTGGTCGAGCATCTCGGGCGGATGACATCCGAAGCGCGACTGATTAAGCAATTGCCTGCCAAGGGCCAGTTGGGCAATAGCGTCTATTTCGGGCCAGCCCTTGTCGAACTGTCGTCGCTTGACCAGATCAATCAGGAGAGCTTTGGCCCAATTCTACATGTCTTACGCTATGATCCTGACAATATCGCCGAGCTTGGTGCAGAGCTTGCCGCCAAGGGCTATGGTTTGACCTTGGGCGTACATTCACGCCTCGAGCGGTTTGCAGAAGCGGTGCGCGAAGCGGTTCCGGCTGGCAATACTTATGTGAATCGCACCATGATCGGTGCTGTGGTCGGGGTGCAGCCATTTGGCGGGGAAGGTCTCTCTGGCACGGGGCCTAAAGCGGGCGGACCACATTATCTCGCGCGCTTTGCCACCGAGCGTGTGGTGACGGTCAATATCACTGCGCAAGGCGGGGATCCTGAATTGCTGTCGCTGTAGCTCTATTGTTGTAGAACGCAGCCAAGGCTCGGTTCATAGGTTGCCTTGGCCGAGATCAGTCCGCCAAGGGCTGAGGCTGTGATCGATTGATCGGCGCGGCCTGTTGCGTCGATATAGGTTTCGGAGATTTTTAGCGCGCTGATGTCTTGCGTGAAGTCGGCTTTGCAGCTGTCGAGTTCGCGTTCGGACACGAACCGGCAGGAGCAGATTTGCTTGGACGCATAGGCGGCGGCAACTTTGCCGAACGCGACTTGGTCCTTGAGAAAGAACTGCCAAGCCGCTGCCCCTATCAAGGCGAGCACGGCAGCAAGGATAAACAAAGCTTTGACCAATTTCATATTCTGCCCCTAAACTTCCTCCAAACCATAGATGGGAGAGCGCATGTTTGCCAAGGCTTTGATCGGATTAGGGATGAGTTTAGCACTGCTCGGCACGAGTGCGGCAGGGCAGGAAAGCGCGCTAGACCTTACCCAAGAGGACGCGGTATATCCAGCGACGGAGTGGGCACAAGCTCCCTTTCCGGCTGAGGTCGCGCCGGTCGTTCAGTCGCTCATCGACGACGCCATGTCGCGTGAGCTCGATGATGTGATGGGTGAATCCCGCGAGATTGTGGTGATCCACAAAGGACGCCTTGTCGCGGAAGCTTATCGAGAGGGTTACAGCGCAGACACGAAGCTCGTTTCATGGTCGATGGCAAAGTCAATCACGCAGGCGCTGGTAGGCCGCGCAGTGCACGAGAGGTTGATTGCAGACATAGATCAGCCCATGCTTGGGCTATGGGAGGTCGAAGATCCACACGCCTCTATCAGTTGGCGTCAATGGATGACGATGACCGACGGACTGGAATATGCCGAGGTCGGCGAGACGGACTTGGCCAAGAATGATGTCGTTCAAATGATGTTCGGGTCCGGACGATTTGATGTCGTCGACTATGCGCTGAGCCTATCGCAAATTCACGAGGCCGGAACGCACTGGAATTATTCAACGGCGGCATATCATTTGATTAGTAAAGCGCTTTTTGAGAAGTGGGAAGACTATTTAAAACAAAGTGGTGAGTTAGATTATGTTCCACCAACGCCCGGAGACTTGCAGATTGTTGAGGTTGTTCAGAGTGGGCCGGGATGCAGTGCAGCGATGAGCGCACATTTGCCAGTACTCAAACAGTCTAATATTGCTGACGAAACAACAGCAGCATATCTCCTCACAGCTAAGAAGTGTCTCCGAACGAATTTGATGAATCTCTTCTTCTTCACTCCTCTCGGTATGGATGCTCAACCCGAATTTGACGCTTCCGGCACCTTCCTCGGCGGCTCGCTTGTCTATGCCTCTGCTAGAGACTTTGCCCGTTTTGGTTATCTTTATCTGCGCGATGGCGTTTGGGGCGGTGAGCGGCTATTGCCTGAAGGCTGGGTTGATTTTGCGACCACGGCACATGAGGGCACAGACACCAATGTCTACGGCGCAGGCTGGTGGATTACTCCGCCAGAAGGCGAGACGCCAACCCATTCCCAGTCCGCCAAATCCGCGCCGTATGATGCGTTTCATGCAGGCGGCAATGAAGGGCAGACCATCTGGGTCGTTCCGTCAAAAGATCTCGTGATCGTCCGTCTCGGCCTGATGAGCAATGCACCGGAAAACTGGGCCGCGCTTTATGAGTGGAACCAAGAGGTCGCCCGCGCTTTTCCAGATGTGGCGCAGCCCTGAGCTGGCGGAGCCACGTCCCATCGCTTTAGCGGGGGACAAAAAAGAGCCATCAGCCCGCGCAGCGGCGTCCCATCGCTTTAGCGGGGGACAAACAAAACGAGCCATCAGCCCGCGCAGCGGCGTCTCATCGCTTTAGCGGGAGACAAACAAAGCATGTTTTGCCTCACGCCGCGTGGCGGCTCCGGCCGGGCGGGCTTTCGCCCGACGCACGCTTGTGCTTGCGAGCCGGGCTCGGGGGGGGGGGTGAATTTGGTGAAAGCAGAGCCCTGAGCTGGCGGAGCCACGTCCCATCGCTTTAGCGGGGGACAAAAACTACGCTTCGTCTAACAGGCGCACCTCTACGGTGCCCTTGATCTTCATCGTCAGCGGATTACCGTTGCGGTCAAGGCTCTTGCCAACGGCGAGCAATATCCAACCTTCGGAGATGCAGTATTCCTGCACATTGATCTTCTCATTGCCGTTGATCTTGATGCCGAGGCCGCGGTCTAGCAACTCGCCGCCAAAATGAGGGCTTCGTGGATCAATGCTCAGGCGGTCGGGGATTGTCATATCAGTCATGCAGCTCTCCTACCGCATCTTTCCAGCTTTGCAAAATCGCGTAATCTGTATCGGGTTTGCGGTTATTAGAGCGTAATTGTCGCACCGGCTTTTGCGGGGGGGAGCGCTTCCTATCTATATAGTATAGGGAAAGGGAGGGCTGGGACATGGCCGAACACCGAACTGAACCACGCTTTGAAGAAGGGCGGTTCGTTCCGCCCCATCCTGAAAGATTACAAACTGAAAGTCCGGGCTTTCTTGAACAGTTGGCAATTATCCACGCCGCCACTCAGAACCCGCTCAAAACCCTCTCGGAGGGCTCCTTTGTTGAGCCAGTTGTGCAAACTAATTTCATGGGGCTGCATCTCACCCAAATTTCTGACCCGGCCATGATCCGCCACTGCTTTATTGAAAACCGAAACAATTACCGCATGAGCGCCTTGCGCCAGGCCATATTCAAGCCGGTCGCGCGCGAAGGCCTCATCAGCGCGGAGGGCGACACCTGGAAACATGCCCGGCGCACATTGTCGCCGATTTTTACCCCGCGCAACATTGCCTTCTTCGCAGACGGCATGAAAGCTAGCGTCGAGCGCGACATACCGGAGTTCCTGCACGATGGCGAAACGGTGGAAATGTCGGAGCTGACCACATCGCTGACCTATCTGGTCTTGTCGGACGCGCTTTTTACCGGCGGCATATCCGGCGCACGCGGCGAGGTCTTGGCTCTCATTGGCGGCGTATTAAACACGATGGGCCGTCCGCACTTTCTAGACTTGATCGGCGCACCGACATTCCTGCCGCGATTGGGCCGGGCCAAAGGCATGACCAAGGTTGAACAATTGCGCGCATTGATTCGTGAGATTGCCGTCCAGAGATTGTCAGCCAAGGAGAGGGGCGAGCCCTTGCCGCAAGACTTCCTGACCTTGATGATTGGGGTAGATGGCGAAGACGCGCCCTTTACGCTAGATGAGATTGAAGACCAGATGGTGACCTTTATCGGCGCTGGTCATGAAACAACGGCACAGGCGCTCGGCTGGATGTTCTATCTCTTGTCACAAGACAAAGACGCCCGCGCCCGCGCAGAGGCCGAGGTCGACGCGCTGGATACATCGCGCCCGCCTGTTGAATGGTCCGACGCGCTGCCCTTCACAATGGCCTGCTTCCGCGAAGCCTTGCGGCTATATCCGCCAGCTGCCGCCATCATGCGGCAAGCCAATGAGGAAGACCGTTTTGGCGACATTTGTATTCCAAAGGACGGCGCGGCCATGTTGCACCTCTATGTACTGCATCGCCATGAAGCGCTGTGGGAACACCCAAACGCGTTCATGCCGGACCGGTTTTTAGGCGAGGCGCGCGAGAAAATTGACCGCTTCCAATATTTGCCCTTCGGCGTTGGCCACCGTGTCTGCATCGGGGAGCGCTTTGCCATGGTAGAGGCGGGTATCCTGATTGCCAGCCTGATGGGTAAGTTTCGGTTCGACTATGCCGGTGAAGCACCACCGGTCCCGACGATACGTCTCAGCATGCAGCCCGAGCAGGGGATGAGGATGAAAGTTACGTTGCGATAGCACTATATCTTGTGTTTCGGCCGAACATAAAGATCGCGCATTTGGGGAATTTTTTTTGTTGCCATTATGTTCTCATTGTGCGATAGCGTAAATGCCCCGTATTATTGGGTAGATCGGCTTCGAACTGAGGTGCTGTTAAGATCTTGTTAAGGGGTCTTCCACCGATATTTTGAAGCTTTTGGTGAATCCGGCATTGACCAAGTGTTAACCTTTAGACCACTATATGTTGTGGTAGGGTTAGCGGATGGCGCTGTATATGGCGATATCGGGGGCTAATCCTCTTTTTAAGTTTGAGGTGAAGGGCTGATTATGTCTGCTGTGGATGCTGTTGTTAAAGATGAAATTCGGGGATCACGTCGCGGGAAACCGAGACAGACAGAGTTGAACGTGATTGATCGACCGCCTGTACGGGCTGAAGACATTAAAATTGATCCGTCACGCGACGCTCTACTGACCGAATTCGGTAAGCGTACACTTGAAGACCGCTATTTGCTCGCCGACGAGACGTTTCAAGGCATGTTTGCTCGCGTTTCAGCGGCTTATGCTGATGATTTGGCGCATGCCCAACGTCTCTATGATTATATGTCCCAACTCTGGTTCATGCCTGCCACGCCGGTTCTCTCGAATGGCGGGGCCGCGCGCGGTTTGCCAATTTCATGTTTCCTGAATCAAGTTGGCGATTCGCTGGATGATATTGTCGGGACATGGACGGAGAATGTCTGGTTGGCCTCCAATGGCGGCGGCATCGGCACATATTGGGGCAATGTTCGCTCGATTGGCGAGAAGGTTGGTCAAAACGGCCAGACATCCGGCATTATTCCGTTTATTCGCGTTATGGACTCCCTGACACTTGCGATCTCGCAAGGGTCGCTGCGGCGTGGGTCAGCGGCGTGTTATCTCGATGTCCACCATCCGGAAATCGAAGAGTTTCTGGAAATCCGCAAAGCAGCGGGTGACTTCAATCGGAAGAGCCTGAACCTGCACCACGGTATCAACATCACCGATGAGTTCATGGAAGCTGTAAGAGATGACGCAGAGTTTGACCTGATTAGCCCCAAATCGAACGAGGTGGTGAAGAAGATCAATGCGCGCAAACTCTGGCAGAAACTGCTTGAGCTGCGCATCCAAACCGGCGAACCCTATTTGCTGTTCACTGACACTGTGAACAATGCCATGCCAGCCCACCAGCGAGAGCTGGGCCTCAAGGTCACGCAATCGAATCTTTGCTCGGAAATTACCTTGGCGACGGGGCTTGATAATGACGGTCAGGACCGGACAGCGGTTTGCTGCTTGTCTTCAGTGAATGCCGAGAAATATCTCGAATGGAAACAAGATGAAGGCTTCCTTGAGGATATTTTCCGTTTTCTAGACAATGTCTTACAAGACTTTATCGATCGTGCGCCGGATGAAATGTCTCGCGCGGTCTATTCTGCGGAACGTGAGCGTTCGGTTGGATTGGGACTGATGGGGTACCACTCCTTCTTGCAGACAATGGGTGTCCCGCTTGAAAGCCCGATGGCGAAAAGCTGGAACAATCAAATGTTCAAACATATCCGTCGCGGCGCGGATGCTGCCTCGGTCAAGCTGGCGAAGGAACGTGGTTCATGTGAAGACGCGAAAGACGCGGGCATTATGGCGCGTTTCAGCCACAAAATGGCTGTGGCCCCAACCGCATCTATCTCGATCATTTGTGGCGGCACCAGCGCGGGCATCGAACCAATTCCTGCGAATGTCTACACGCACAAGACGCTCTCCGGTTCGTTCACTGTGAAAAATCAGCAGCTCGAAGCGGTTCTGTCCGAAAAAGGCGAGAATACGGAACAAACATGGAATTCGATCCTAGAGCATGAGGGGTCTGTACAGCACCTCGAATGTTTGACGGATGAGGAAAAGGCCGTGTTCCGCACAGCCTTTGAGATCGATCAGCGCTGGATCATCGAGCATGCGGCTGACCGGACGCCATATATCTGCCAATCGCAATCTCTAAATCTGTTCCTGCCTGGAGACATCGATAAGTGGGATCTGCATATGCTGCACTGGACGGCGTGGGAAAAAGGGCTCAAGTCGCTCTATTATTGCCGCTCTAAATCGGTGCAACGGGCCGGGTTTGCTGGCGCGGCTGAAAAGGTCGAAATGGGGGGAATGGAAACCCCGCAAACCGATTATGAGGAAT
This sequence comes from Hyphomonadaceae bacterium, assembly GCA_039942135.1. Taxonomy (GTDB): domain Bacteria; phylum Pseudomonadota; class Alphaproteobacteria; order Caulobacterales; family Hyphomonadaceae; genus CALLCD01. Next base: position 15,027 of record JBDVDE010000092.1, on the reverse strand, counting down.
GCCTCGCCTGTCAGTAAAATCTCTATTCGTTAATTTGGGAGAGGCGAGCTTGTGACTCGCCTTTTTCTTATTTTGCCCATATTTTGCCGTACTTGGGACTGACTATCAGTGTTGAGTATGGAGTAGGCGTGGTTAACGCTTTAGATTAAAAATAAGACAGTTTGAGCCTTTAGGTTCATCTGGCGTTAAAGGAGTTCAGGTCTAATATTTGCATAGAAAACAGATGCAAGGTAGATTTGAATTGAAGGGTTTTGCACGGATGATTGTGGCTGCAATCGGCATTTTAGGAGCGCTAGCGTGCGAAGGGTGTACTTATTTTGCAGCCGACGACTATATTGCGCCTCCCAAAACAGGACAGATCGTCCTGAGTCCATCCAATGCCATGCTTGTTGCTGCGCCTCTGCCCGTTGGCTCGTCTAAGCTCGAATATACCCCGCCGCCTGAACTTCAGCCCTATGAGCGCCTCGAATTGGCGGAACAGGTTCTGATCGATTATGGCGTTGCATTGCCGCAAACCTATGCGCATGGCCCGTATCGGGCGAACGGTCCTGATACTCTAAGTTTTACCGGTCCTGAGGGCCGCGCAAGTCTGACCCTGTCTTCTGCGGTTCGACTAAGTATTAGCGAAGAGCCAGGTTGGTCTTCGAACCCTGCCGTGCGTGCGTTTCAGGGTGGGGTAGACGCGCAGCGCCTCGGCGGTGCCCAGTATCAGCGAAACAGCTTCGGTGCCGAGCTGGCATTTGCCGCAACAAGTGAATTTACAGGCCTCGGATTCGATCTTGGTCTTGCCCCACGCGCAAGTATTCTCGACGAGGGGGATTTCTCGGTCCGCCGTGTAGGGGCCGAATTCCGGCTTGGTCAGGATATTGACCAGCGCGGCTCAGAGGATGGCTTGCCGAGCTGGTACTTATTTGCTGGCGCAGATGGCGAAGCGCTTATCTTCAATAATACATCTGCTGGAAGCGGCCTTGGGCTGATCGATGGCGTGCAATTGCGTGATCAGGTTACCGTGGGGGACGTGCAGGCTGGGCTAAATTTGCGACGCTATGGTGCGAACTTATCGCTGAGCTATATCAGACGTGAAGTCGAGTATAATTCCAGTTCTGTCAATTTTAAGCGTGACGAAGACTTTGGCGGCTTGACTCTAAGCTGGCGCCGTTAGGCCTGAATTTCCTCCAATTCAAACTTATCCACAGATGTCCCCACCGGACATATGTTCTATCCACAGTGCATGCTCCATTGGATCTAAACCAGGTCTTGCTTTGGCTATAGCTTGTGCTAGATGTTTCCTGAGACACTATATGTAGTGGCGTGGCGTATTTCCATATATGAACAACGTTCCAGGGATAGATGACAATGGCGACGATAGATTTGACCAAACCAGGCCTTTTGACCCCAAGCGCGGCGTATAAGCCGTTCCGGTATCCTTGGGCTTACGAGTTCTGGCAGCGCCAACAGCAGGTTCACTGGATGCCCGAAGAGGTTCCATTGGGCGAAGACTGCAAAGACTGGGCGGTTAAATTGTCTGATAAAGAACGCAATCTGCTGACACAGATTTTCCGGTTCTTCACACAGTCAGATGTCGAAGTCGGCGCGAACTATATGGAAAACTATATGCCGCTGTTCAAGCCGGTTGAAGTGCGCATGATGCTCGCGGCGTTCTCCAATATTGAAACCATCCACATTGCTGCCTACGCGCTATTGCTGGAAACTATTGGTATGCCTGACAGCGAATTTTCTGCCTTCATGGAATATGAGCAGATGGCGGCAAAGCATGACTATCTTGGACAGTTTGGTGTTGAGACAGAGGCCGATATTCTGACCAGCATGGCTGTGTTCGGTGGCTTCACCGAGGGGCTGCAACTCTTTGCCAGCTTCGCGATGCTGATGAACTTCCCGCGGTTTAACAAGATGAAGGGCATGGGCCAGATCGTATCTTGGTCGATCCGTGACGAGTCGCTGCACTGCGAAGGCATGATCAAGCTTTTCCACACGTATGCCGGTGAAACCGGAGCGCTGACCAAGTCTGTGGCCGACAATATCAAGGGTTGTTGCGAAACGGTCGTGCAGCTTGAAGATAAATTTATCGATCTCGCTTTCGAAGCGGGGGAGGTGGAAGGCATGACGCCTGCCGACATCAAACAGTATATTCGCTATATTGCTGACTGGCGTTTGGGTCAGCTGAAGCTGAAGCCAATCTTCGGCATCGAGGCACACCCACTGCCATGGCTGACAGAGATCACCAATGGTGTCGAGCATGCCAACTTCTTTGAAGCTCGTGCAACGGAGTATTCCAAGGGAGCAACCAAGGGCGACTGGCATGGCGACGAGGGCGTTTGGGGGCAGTTCGATAAAATCAAAACCGGGCCTGTCGCTGCGCAGTGAGTGATACGCTTTCCTATATTCTGAAAACGTCGGTCAATCAGACCTTCGGCGCGATGGCGGGATTTCTTCAGAAAGCCGCTGACCATGCTGCAAGCACCGAGGTTGATGAAGCTGTGTTTCTAGCTTACCGGCTGGCGCCTGACATGTTCCCGCTGAGTAGGCAGGTTCAAATTGCGACAGCTATTGCACTGCGTGGTGGCTCTCGGCTGGCCGGTGTTGAGGCTATTGAGCTGGAAGATACCGAGACAAGTTTTGCCGAACTGATCGCACGTTGCCAGCACGCAAATGACATCATTGAGAAATTCGATGATGACGCAATCAATGGCAATGAACGTGTCGTAATGGAAATTCCACTTGGGCCAATGACGGTCAATTGGGAGGGCCGTGAATATGCGAGCTTGTTTCTTTTGCCGAACTTGCATTTCCATGCGGCAACGGCTTATGGCCTGCTGCGTGCGCAAGGCGTCAAGCTGGGCAAACGTGACTTCCTAATGCCCGGCTAGCCTCGCTCAGTGCGTGCCATTTTGGCACGGCGGCATTCCGCGCGAGCGCGCCCGAGATTGACCTGCCGGACGCATCAGGCGAGGATCAAGATATGGTACTCATATATAAAACGACCGCCGAAATCATCGATGCTCTCGACATGGAATACACCGCAGCCGTCGATGCGCTGTCAGCCGCGCTCGCCCGCTTCCTCAAAGATGGCACGCCGCCCGACGGCGAGGCACGCAGTGCGGGCGCTTTTTGTTATCCCGAGCTCGTTGTGCGCTATCAGCCCGATGGCCCGCCGCCTCCAATCAGCCGCTCATTCGGCAAGTTCTCCGAGGCCGGTGTCTATGTCTCCACGATCACCCGTCCTGATTTCTTCCGGGCCTATCTAACCGAGCAGCTAGACCTTTTGATGTCAGACTATCCCATCGAGGTCGAGGTCCGCCGCTCGACTATGGAGATCCCGTACAATTATGTCTGGGACAGAGACAAAGCCGCTGGACTTGATGAGATCGCGCCGGCTGAGCTTGCCCGGTGGTTTCCCACGTCTCAGCTCGAAGATATTGGCGATGAGGTCGCTGATGGCGCCATTCTCGAGACGGGCATGGACCGGCCACTCGCTCTGTTCGATGCGCCACGAGTGGATTTTTCTCTCAAACGTCTAGAGCATTATACCGGCACTCCGGTTGAACATGTCCAGCAATATGTTCTGTTTACGAATTATCACCGCTATGTTGATGCGTTCTGCGATTGGGCTGTCGAGCGACTTGGACAGCCCGGCCCGTATACCAAACTATCCGTGGCAGGAGAATTGACGGTTGATGCCAATACAAAAGATGCGCGCAAGAAGATAGACGCAGCGCCTTGGCGCAGATTTCAAATGCCTGCCTATCATTTGATGACGGAAAATGGCAGCGGCATTACGCTCGTGAATATCGGGGTTGGCCCATCCAATGCCAAAACGATTACCGACCATCTCGCGGTGTTGAGGCCCCAATGCTGGATTATGGTGGGCCATTGCGGCGGGCTGCGTCACTCACAAGCTATCGGTGACTATGTGCTCGCGCATGCATATTTGCGTGACGACCATGTCCTCGACAGTGTACTTGCGCCGGATATCCCAGTGCCGCCCATTGCAGAAGTGCAGTTGGCATTGGCAGCTGCTGCTGGCTCTGTCACGGGAGAGAGCGGGGAGGGGCTGAAAAAACGCCTGCGCACGGGAACGGTTGTAACCACAGACGACCGGAACTGGGAATTGCGGATTACCGAGACAGCCCGCCGATTCAACCAGTCGCGTGCCATCGCCATCGATATGGAAAGCGCGACAATAGCAGCAAATGGTTTTCGGATGCGGGTGCCATATGGCGTGCTGTTATGCGTGTCTGACAAGCCTATGCATGGAGAGATCAAACTGCCGGGCGCGGCCAACAGGTTCTATGAGCGCGCGATTGGTGAGCATATCCGGATCGGCATAGAAACGCTTGAGCGGCTGGCCTCGGATGGCGGTTCGGCCTTGCACTCGCGTAAACTGCGCGCATTCGATGAGCCGCCGTTTCGCTAGGTCAGTGATAGTCCTGAGCATATAGCCAAAACACGGGGTTCGCTCTATGCAGGGACGAACAGAATAGGGACACCGAATATGCCGAGCCATATGCCAGACCGTATCACGCCGCTTGAGGGGGTGCGTAATTTTCGAGACTTTGGTGGTTATAGCTCCCGCCATGGCGGCCAAGTTCGCGCAGGACTTTTGTTTCGCTCTGGTCATTATGCCGAGGCAAGCGAGGCCGATATATCCGCCATTAAAGCATTTGGCATTGGTTTGCAGGTCGACTTGCGCCGTCCCGATGAGCGCGAGCGTATGGCCGGAAAATGGAACGCAGACGATCTTATCACCCATGATGGCGGGCGCGAGACGGATGCCCCGCACCAGCGCTTCTTGCAGCGCGTCGAGGCAAGTGCGCAGAAAGCTGACAACTGGATGAACGAGTATTACCAAGCCGCGCCCTTCAAGCCACATCATCGCGAGATGTTCTCGACGTGGTTTGCAAAGCTAGCGACGTGCCAAACTGGTGCGCTTGTAAATTGTGCAGCTGGAAAAGACCGCACCGGCATCTTGTGCGCGTTGACCCATCACATTCTTGGCGTCAGCGAAGATGACATCATAGCCGATTACGAGCTGACCAATAGCGCGGCGAAAGTTGATGAGCGGCTCGACGAGGCGCGCGACTATTTCAACAAGCTGCTCGACAAGAATTATGACGGCGATGTCTACCGCCCCTTTCTTGGCGTTCGGGCGCGATATCTTGAGACAGCAATAGATGCGATACGCGAAGATGCGGGATCAATCGATGCATATCTCGAGCGAGCGCTTGGTGTGGATGCCGAGCTTCGTGGGCGCCTGATTGATCGCTTGGTCAGCTAGGCCGGCTCGGCTGCTCCGCGCCGTGCGCGCAATATCTTCTCCGTGCGATGGAAGTCGCCAACATTGTCTACATCAATTGGCGCATCCGCGAACGGCATGCGCACGGATACAAGCTTGATATTCCAACGCTTCGATAAATGCCCGGCCAAGCCGTCGAGGCTAGTGAGCGCGAATTTATACTTGATGAGAAAGCTCAGTCCGAACGCTTTTAGAATGCGCTCGGGTTTCTTGCCAAACTGGCCGCCCGTCTCGAAGGCGCGCGCAGCGTCGATCGCCTTGTCGCTCAGCACGCCGTAAAGATTGCAACTCGACCAACCGCCATCGCGCAGGTCGTGGAAAGCCCGTTTGCCATCTGGATAGGCTTCCAAAATAACGTCGGCGGGGGTCATTGCAACAGCAGCGTCATTTCCTTTGCCGAGAGCTTCTTCACAAAAATAATCAACCATTTCCGTGGTGTGGAGTGCATTGTCGCCTGTTGAGACAAGCAGAGGATATGGCGCATCTACGGTTTCGACGGCGTGTGTGATCGACTGGAACAAATCTGATTGACTTTGCGAGAACAATATTTCGCCCGCCTTGAACATCTCCGCAATCACGGGCGTTTGGAGCAACAATTCTTCGCTTTCGATGGAGACGACGATCCGATCAACATACTTGCTTGCCTTCAACTCGCGAACAACACGCTCAAGCATGACGACGCCATCAATTTCAATAAGGCATTTGTGACTGGCGTGTTGCAGTTGGGCGACGGCATCTTCTGCCCCTTGTCGACTGGCGGCGAGTACGAGGGCGGTCATGGATTGCATGGTTTAAGACTCCGAGTGAGAATGTGTTTGGTTGTCGGCTGCTCTGATCTGGGCGCCGAGGACTGTTGCTTGCCGCGATTCGGAAAGTGTCGTTAGGATAGCTATAAGGCCGCTGCCGGATCCGGAGCCAAAGGCGGCATCCATACAAGCGTCGAATTTATCAAAAAGTTGCGGCATCGAAATGGGTGATGCTTTCGATCCGATCGGCATGGTAATCCGTATGCAGTGGGTGGTGCCCTCGTTTGTCCGAATATGGACCTCCGTTGGAAATTCAGATTCCATCTTTGGTACATATTCTTTGCGTATCTTGGGAAAGAATGCGCGTACATCCGCGCGGGCTATGGCTTCGTCGGTAAAGTCGGAGAGGGCGACCATGCCCGACTTGAGACCGGCTGCAAGATTATATTCAAGCGAAAATTTTGCTTCGGCTTCATTGGTTGGCTGCTCATACATAAGATTGTTCAAGTGGCTTTCCGGCGCACGAACGAATATCTCTTCGGTATTGTCCAAGGTCAGGCCATGTTCCTCGCGCAGTGCCAATACACCATCAAGAGCGCGGTGAACGCTGCCGCAATTGGGGTAGCGCTTAATCTTCAAGCCATAGGTTTCAATGTGTAGAGGTGTGCCGATATCTGTGTCGTCGAATGTCATGGTCTGACCATGTTCGGCGGTGCCGCGCATCTGCTCCGCCAGCGCGTCGATGTCGGGGCCCACCATCAATGTGCGTAGACCCTTATTGCCTTCGAGCGTTTGCGTGCCGGCTGACAAACCGGCCCGTGCCAAGAGTGCTGACTGCACACCGCCAGAGGCGGCAAACCCTGCATGGAGGGGTTTGGTTTCGCTTCCGAACTGGCTCATAAATCCGCCAGCGCGACTGGTCGACATGGAGATTGCGTGGGCGGTTTTATCGGCTGGTAGGCGCATCAATCTGGCGCACGCTGCTGCGGCACCGATTGCGCCGAGCGTTGCTGTCGCGTGCCAGCCGCGATTTCTGTGAAATGGATTTACGGCTTGCCCGACCCGCCCCATGATTTGCAGGCCGACAATATAGGCATCGATGAGCGAGGCCATGTCCGCATCTTCTTGCTCTGCAATCGCGAGAATGGCGGGTATCAGGACGGCGCTTGCATGGGCTTTGGCGGGGTCGAAATTATCGTCAAAATCGAGGGCGTGTGCACAAGTGCCATTATAGAGCGCAGCCCAAGGAGCGGATAATGTTTCGGCACGTCCGGCAAGCGAGCAGGGGCCGTTGCCCCAAGTCCCAATGCCGCTCCATAATTTTCCAGCCAAATTTGATGTTGCCCCCGCCATGATGCAAGCGACGGTGTCGATAAGCGACATATGAGCTGTATGAATAGCCGTTTCTGACCAGTCTGCCGGAGTGTCGGACGTCCAGCAAGCCATGCGTGTAAGCGAGGAAGTAGAGGATAAAAGCATAATCTTGGGCGCTTGGTTATACGTGGTCGAACTGTAACGGTTATAATTTGTTTTCACCGAAAAGTGAACTCGCCTAGGATGCTGGTTTGGTGCGATGGTTTCAAGGCCAATCTTGTGCAAATGTGTAAAGGAACTTCCATGCTATCTCCAGTTGATCATCTAGTAACGTACGAACTCAAAGGCGAGACTTTCGAGGGTTACTTCGCGCATGCAGGCGAACAGACGCGGCCAATTGTGCTGGTTGCGCACGCCTGGGGCGGCTTGTCCGAGTTTGAACAGGTGGCGGCCCAACGCTTGGCGCGGCTGGGCTATGCAGCCTTCGCTATTGACGTATACGGCAAGGGTAAGCGCGGTAGCTCTCCAGATGAGAATACCGCTTTGATGGGCCCACTTATTGCCGACAGAGCCAAATTGCAGGACCGCTTGGCTGGAGCAATTGAGGCTGCGAAGGCGCAGGAGGGCGTCGACCCGACCCGTATTGCTGCAATCGGCTTCTGTTTTGGTGGGCTTTGCGTCTTGGACATGGCGCGAACGGGGGCGGATATTCAAGGCGTGGTATCTTTTCATGGCCTACTCGGTGGCGCGCCCAATATTCCGTCGCCACGGGTATCTGCCAAAGTGTTGGCTTTGCATGGCTGGGCCGACCCATTGGCAAAGCCGGAGGACGTCGTCGCGTTCGGTGAAGAGATGACCAATGCAGGGGCGGACTGGCAGCTGCATGGCTATGGCAATACCGTTCATGCCTTTACCAATCCGGCCGCCGACGACCGCGCATCGGGAAACTGTTATGATCCAATGGTGACGCGCCGTGCATGGGCGGCGTGCGATGATTTCCTATTGGAAGTTTTAGGCCAGTAAGTGCGGCCGGAAAATTGCGCATTTTGCCATAGCCCAAGCAGCCTGTTTCCGTTAAGACACCTCCAAGTTCAAAAATTGCGGAGGTCTCGAAACGATGGCCAATAAAATTTATAACGATGCGGATGCAGCCTTGGATGGCACCCTGTTTGACGGGATGACGGTCATGTCCGGCGGCTTTGGCCTGTGCGGCATTCCCGAGCTATCAATTGCGGCGCTGGTCAAGGCCGGGACGAAAGACCTCACCTTTATTTCCAATAATGCGGGTGTTGACGGCTTCGGGCTCGGACAACTTCTCGAAACGCGGCAGGTCAAGAAAATGATCTCGTCCTATGTTGGCGAAAACAAAGAGTTCGAGCGCCAATATCTCGCTGGGGAACTGGAGCTTGAGTTTAACCCGCAGGGCACGTTGGCCGAGCGATGCAGGGCTGGCGGCGCAGGCATTCCGGGCTTCTACACGAAAACCGGTGTTGGCACCGTCATCGCCGATGGCAAAGAACACAAAGACTTTGATGGCGAGACTTACATTATGGAAACTGGCCTCGTGGCCGATGTCTCCATCGTAAAAGCGTGGAAGGGCGATGCCCAAGGCAATCTCGTCTATCGCGCCACAGCGCGTAATTTCAACCCGATGATGGCGACCGCTGGCAAGGTCACCGTTGCCGAAGTTGAAGAAATTGTACCCGTCGGCTCGCTGGACCCCAACAGCATTCACACCCCGGGTGTTTTCGTGCAGCGCATCATCCAAGGCACGCACGAAAAACGCATCGAACAACGCACAGTGCGGGAGGCTTAAATCATGCCCTGGACAAGAGACGATATGGCGGCGCGCGCTGCCCAAGAACTTCAAGACGGCTTCTATGTAAACCTCGGCATCGGTATTCCGACACTGGTCGCCAACCATATTCCAGACGGTGTGGACGTGACCTTGCAATCAGAAAACGGCATGCTCGGAATGGGCCCGTTTCCGACCGACGACAAAGTTGATGCAGATCTAATCAATGCCGGCAAACAGACCATCACCACATTGCCGCGGTCGAGCTTTTTCGACAGCGCGACGAGCTTCGCGATGATCCGTGGCGGCCATATTGATCTGTCTATTCTCGGCGCGATGGAGGTGGCGGAAAACGGTGACCTCGCCAATTGGATGATCCCCGGGAAAATGGTCAAAGGCATGGGCGGGGCGATGGACCTTGTCGCGGGCGTCAAGCGTTGCATCGTGACGATGGACCACACCAATCGCAAAGGTGATCCGAAAATTCTCAAAGCCTGTACGCTGCCTCTAACAGGACAAAAATGCATCGACCGGATCATCACCGATCTTGGCGTGTTTGATATTGTTGAGGGCGGTTTGACCGTTACCGAACTGGCTCCGGATGTCGCGCTTGACGAGGTGCGAGCCAAAACCGAAGCAACAATTCTCAGCTAGGCTGTCCCCACGTTACGCATTGATCTGGCCATATAGTCGCTTACACTTTGTGCTTGAACACGCAGAGCAGGGTGAGCGCGATGACAAAAGGATCAATGCCAGTATTGGTCGGTGTCGGTCAGGCAGTTAGTCATTGGGATGGTGCCGATGGGCTGCATCACATGCCGACGACGCTTGGGCTTGGAGGTGAAGCGGTCAATACAGCACTTGAAAACTCGCAAGTGGATGACGTTTCGGCCTTGATCGGAACGATTGATACGCTTGCAATGGTGCGGACAATGGAAGATTCCATTCCCGGACTGACACCGCCCTTCGGGCGCTGCAATAATCTTCCCGCCGGTGTAGCAAAGGCTATTGGAGCCGAGCCTGCCCATTTGATCTATTCGGATGTGGGCGGACAGTCTCCCCAAAGTCTCGTCAACGAGTTGATGGGGCGCATCTATTCTGGCGAGAGCGAATGCGCGTTGCTGGCCGGGGCGGAGAATATCGGCGCGCAGAAAGTGGCCAGAAAGCGCGGTTTGACACCAAACCTCGGCATCGAGATTGATGCGGACATGGAGGATCGAGGGCTCGGTCCAAGTATGCTAACGCGCCGAGAAGCCAAGCATGGTCTGGTGACGCCCGCATATTTTTACGCCCTGTTTGAAAATGCGATCGCCCACCGAAAGGGCAGGACCCTCACCGAGCATCGCGTGGCAATGGCGACCCTGTTCTCCAAATTTTCAGATGTCGCTGCGGACAACCCTTTTGCGCAATTTCCGCAGACCCGTAGCGTTGAGTTTTTGGCGACGCCTTCGCGAGAGAATTATGCTTTCGCCGATCCATTCCTGAAATGGCATATCGCGCAGGACGCCGTGAATCAGGCTGCTGCTGTTTTGTTGATGAGTGAGGAGAAGGCCGATGCCTTGGGCGTCCCCTCTAATGCACGGATTTATCTACATGGCGCGGGTGAAGCGGCAGACTCCCATATTTCAGAACGGCCACAACTTGATGGATCATGGGCGATGGAGGTGGCCCTCACACGGGCGCTTGATCAAGCAGGCAAGACCGCTGACGATATTGAGATATATGATCTTTATTCTTGCTTTCCGTGCGCGGTATTCAGTTCGACGTCTGTTCTCGGTATTGATTGGCAAACAGACCCACGTGCGCTGACACAGACGGGCGGTTTGCCATTTTTTGGTGGGCCGGGGAACAACTACTCCCTGCACGGTATCGCCAGCACGATTGATGCGTTGCGCGCTGCTCCCGAAGCGTTCGGCCTCGTGCTTGCCAATGGAGGATGGATGACGAAGGAGGCAGCGGGCATTTATTCGAGCGCGCGGCCAGACCAGTTCACCCCCGCAGAAGCAATGGCCAGGGCAGACAAGACGGTGGAACTGGTCGATGCGCCCGACGCTGGAACGATTGAAACCTACACCGTTGTGAACGGCCGCAATGGCGCCGCGAGCGCCATTATTTTTGGACGAAATGGAAAGAACAAACGATTTTTAGCATCCAGTTCCGACGCGGAAACGCTTGTCCGCATGACAAGTGATTCGGTAATCATTGGCAGACGTGTCGATGTAACAACCAAGGCTGAGGTCAACACTTTCAGCTTTGCCTAAAACCTGACAGGATCATGTTTGGCGTTTTGAGAAGGGATATATCATGCGGACAAGTCTATTTTGCGTGGCGGCGCTATTGCTAACAAGCTGTGCTAGCATAGAGCCTGAGCCATGTACGAGCGAATGGGTCGAATGGCGAACGTCACAAATCACAGATAGCTTTTCCCGTCAGTATCGGTCGGAACTGCTGGATATGAAACGGTTTGCAACACGGCTGGAGAACCCCAGTCCATTGATTTTGCTCGAGTTAACTAGCAGACTCGAGGAGTTTCGGACGATTGCTACTGATTTTTCCGGCAATGTCGTGCCCGAGCTGCGCAGCGCAGTGGATCAATGCGGTACGCCAACCCAGTTTGCGACAGCCTTCTCCGGCTTCCTTGAGGGACAAGGCATGCCAGAGACGGTGCTCAGCTGGATCGACGAGATCGCGACAACAATGGAGGCCTTGTCACAGGACAGTTAATACCTGTGCGACATCCGCCAATGCGTTGATTGCTTTGTTGTTTTTATGTCTATCTCTCGACTGCGACTGTGTTGCCCAAAATGGTCTTTATCGCGTTTAGCGTATCGATATTGGAAACTTCTGAAACCAGTGCACAGCACCTCTTTTGCAGATCGCTTCTTAGCAGATCTTGGGTCCGGTCATTGTCTTCATCGATCTCGCCAGTGTGCTCGGGATAAAAGTAATCGAGTGGTCGTTTAAGTACATGCGCAATTTCGTACAGTTTACCCGAAGATATTCTGTTTACGCCACGCTCGTATTTTTGAACCTGCTGAAAAGTGATTTTCAACATTTGGCCAAGTTCGTCTTGCGTCAGTTTCAATTCCCGACGGGCTGACCGAACCTGCATTCCAACATAGCGATCAACATCTGTTGGTTGTTTTACTGTATCTTTCGACATTCTGTAATTGTCCCCTAGATTAAATGCAGAATAGGGTAGTTTATTATTGTATTTGTATTCTGCGATACTTTCTTAGTACATCACGACATTAGGGTCATAATGTTTGCGAATATTCGAGTGTTTACAGTGCAAGTAGTGTATAGGCAACCGCGAGAGTAGGTCTAATTTTGTTGCGCCGTGATATGCCTTGGTTGTCTCACCCTTGCAAACCGTGTCATGCAGAATATTTTACCGATTGAAAGTTGAAGGAGGGCACGTGCCGAAACAGCTCAACTGGCTTGGCCTGATTTGCTTTTTTATTTTCGTACTGTCATCTGCCGTTGTCGCAGGGGCCCAGGAGCCGTCTACACCTCAGAACGACGCGATTGATACTCTGCAAGAGCGAAGCACAAGTCTTCAGCTCGCATCGGAGTTGATTGGGGATGTGCCGGCGAATGATTTACTTGAGCTACGCGAGACCATTCGGGATATTCGCCAGCGCGAAGAGGCAGCGATTGTGCCACTGCGCAACCGGCTTGAAGAAGCGAGGTTGGACCGCGACCGTTTAACGCCCGCAGATGAAAGCGCTAATCTTGCTCCGGAGATCGAACAACGCCGGCGCGAACTTTCGGGATTAATTTCGGACCTTGAAGCCGACATTGTCCAAGCTGATATCAATATCGTTGAAGCCAACCGTCTACTGATAGATATAGCAGAGCTCCGCCGCCGGGCATTTTATAGCCGCGTTCTCGAACGGGACCGGCCGCCGTTTCGTCCGTCAGCTATGACCACGCTTGCCGGTTCTTTTGTCAATGATCGCCAGACGTTTTCAGATCGGGTAGGCAGTTGGCGTGATGACCTCGTGGCCGCGGATAGATATGGTGGAGCGCTAGCGTCTCTCATTTTCAGCGCCCTGTTTGCCTTGTTTATGCTTGGGCCTGTGCCGCGTCGTCTCGATCGGGCCTTGATCGAACGGATGAAGAAGGAAGAGCCGACGCCGTCGCGCAGAGTGGCAGCGGCTGGCTTGCGGGTCATTATCAGAGCCGTTCCGGCGTTCATAGGTGCAACAGTATTCTATCAGGTTGCAAGTGGGTACGGCTTGGTTACCCCCGACACGTCGAAACTTGTGGGGGCATGCCTTCTCGCCTTCGCCACTTTATTTGTAATATGGGATGTCACCACCGCCGTTTTCGCTCCGAAACTGCCGCAATGGCGTTTGATCCCGCTGAACTCGGAACGTGCGCGCGGGGTACGTTTTATCATCATGGCGATTGCCGTGGTGTTTTCGGCAGATGCGGTTCTACGACGTCTCGCCGAATGGCTCGGTTCGTCGCGCGAAGTCGTCACACTATCCAGCGCGATTGTCTTGGTGATTGGCGGGGTATTGTTGTTTCTATTGGCGCGGCCGCAATTGTGGAGACTTGATGCACAAGGTCGCGAGACCTTTTCGAGCGAGACGCTGAGTTTTTGGAAATGGATGCGGAACCTTGCCGGCCTGTTCGCCATTTTGATGATTTTCGCCACCGTGACCGGGTATGTTTCGCTGGCTCGGTTTGGCATGACCCGTCTGTATTTCCTATCCTACCTGTTAACCGGCGCTTGGTTTGCGCGGGCCTTGTTGTATGAATTAGCCGGATGGTTTGACCGCACCATGGTTCACACAGAAGCCGGGTCGGAAGCTCCGACAAGCGGGCCTAAAGACGAGAAAAGCGGACTTCTGCTCTTCTGGTTCCGGCTTCTGGTTGACTTCGGCCTGCTGGTCATCATTACGCCAATGGCTTTTCTGGTTCTGGGTGTTGATAGGTCGGATTTGCGCAACTGGGTGTTTGACGCTTTGTTCGGCTTCCAGGTCGGCGGGTTCACATTTTCGATTGCGAATATTCTGACGGCACTTGGTGTGCTGATTGGTGTCCTCCTTTTGACGCGGCTTATCCAGCGTGTCAGCGATAAGCGGATTTTTGAGCCGACCCGTATGGACAGCGGATTGCGCAATACGCTGCGTACGCTGATCGGATATTCCGGCCTGGTCATCGCCATTGGGTCTGCCTTTGGCGTGCTTGGTTTTCCGTGGGCCAATTTGGCAATTGTTGCGGGTGCCTTATCCCTCGGTATCGGGTTTGGCCTACAAAGCATCGTAAACAATTTCGTCTCGGGACTTATCCTATTGTTCGAGCGCCCGATAAAGGTCGGAGATTGGGTCGAGACGGCAGCGGGAGAGGGCATCGTAAAACGGATCAGCGTGCGCTCGACAGAAATCGAGACCTTCGACTGGGCATCGATCATCGTCCCCAATTCGGAACTGGTCACCTTGCCGGTCACGAACTGGACGCACAAAAACAAGTATACGCGCATCCTCATTCCTGTCGGGGTGAGTTATAAAGCCGATCCTGAAACGGTCGCCGAGATTCTCATGAAATGCGCCAAGGCCAGCCCACGCGCGCTTAGCTATCCGCTACCCGTCATCTTCTTCGCAGGTTATGGAGACAGCTCGCTCGATTTCGAGGTCCGTGTGTTCATCAACAGTGTCGATGACCGCATACCGGTGCAGAATGATTTGCGATTTGCGATTTTCACGGCTTTGAAAGAGGCGGGCATCGAGATACCGTTCCCGCAACGCGACCTACATGTCCATACAATGAAGCCAGGCACAACCTTTACGGCCAAGCCCGATGTCGTTGATGGCGACGATGATAATGAGAGTTAGATTGCTGGCATG
>JBDVDE010000091.1:0-31019 GCA_039942135.1 Hyphomonadaceae bacterium | reverse complement strand
GTGTCTTTTCCGATGTCGACGCCAATGACTGTAACCTCACCGAGGTCTTCTCGCTTTTTTTATTTCATAGCTACTTCTCCTGTTTGCAGTATAGGCACAGCCTAACCTGCTGGGTGACGCAGCCGGTACACCCCATTAGTGCAGGATGGCGCGACGCGGCAATCGTTAAAAATCTTGTGCTAAACTGTCATTTGCCGTCGATACAATCTATTGATGCCCCTAACGACAGCCGATGGAAGCGATCAATATGGCGAAACAGTTCGAAGCACTCAATTCAGACCGGCGGGATTTCATTCAAAGGCAGAACATTTTCTTTGTTTCATCAGCAACCGCTGACAGCAGGGTGAATATCTCACCACGCGAAATCGCGGCACTACGTATAGTAGACGACAATTCCGTTATTTACTTGGACAGAACTGGAAGTGGCAATGAAACCGCTGCGCATATGCTTGTTGACGGTCGCTTAACTATCATGTTTTGCGCCTTTTCTGGTCCTCCGCAAATCATGCGACTGTATGGCAGGGGCACCTCGGTTGGTTGGGAAAGCGTTGAGTTTGAGGAACTGATTTCACAATTTTACGGTGGCGTAACACCTCTTGGTACAAGACAGATCATGAAGTTAAAATTTGATCTGGTACAAACATCCTGTGGCTACGGTGTTCCGTTGTTTGACTATAAGGGAGAACGTGCGGCGATAGAAAACTGGCACGACAACAAAGGGCCAGACGGTATTCAATCATATTGGGAAGAGAAAAACCTCAATAGTATGGACGGCTTACCCACAGGTCTTAGGCTCAATAAAGATTAGAAGCGCAAGGTCCGTTTTCTCCTGCGAAGCAGTCATCGGCATGTAAAATCGCACTAAATGTCGTTCGCAACCGCAGCTACCATCCATCTGGCTCTGCATCTTGGTCGTCGAGCGTGTTTCTAACCCGCTCAATTCCTTTGCTGAGACCTCGCAGGCCGTCTGCATCGCGGATCAGGTCGCGGTTGTCGTCATAGGCCAGCACCTTGTCCGCGACGAGGTAGCCGACCGGACCAGCGCCCGCGCCTTTTCCGTTGCGGAAGAACTTGATCAGCATCGGCGCGCCGCCTCGACGATCTGGGCAAGCTGTCGTTCGATCGTCAGCAAGCGGCGGGCAACGGTGAGCGCATCAAGATCGACGCGGCCCACCAGATCGCGCGGTTCAGCCACCGCGCGATCTGGTTGAGGTTGCCACCAATGCGCCCGACGGCCAGCACCAGCGTCGGATCGACGCGGGGAATGGGCTTGCGTCGGCGAGCTTCGGTGAGGCCCAAAGCCTCGCGCATCAAGGTCGCAGCGGGCACCAGCGGCCTCGGCTCTGGCGCGCACCTGGGCCTTCTCTGCCGCTGTGCACGGAAAGACGAAGGTTTCGGTTAGCGGCTCTTTGGTACAGGCATATTCGTCATCTGAGCGAAGCCCTTTCTAATGCAGGCACGGGCCGCCCTTCGGTTGATCCTGAGCTTTTGATCCGCATGCTGTTGGTGGGGTATTGTTTTGGCATCAGGTCAGAGCGCCGCCTGTGTGAAGAGGTGCATCTGAACCTGGCCTATCGCTGGTTCTGTCGCCTTGATCTTTCTGACCCGATCCCAAAACATTCGACGTTTTCAAAGAACCGTCACGGACGGTTCCGTGAGAGCGAACTCCTGCGTCACCTGTTCGAGAAGACCGTCGCACGGTGCATCGCGGATGGCTTGGTGAGTGGCCAACGTCTGGCTGCAGATGCCAGCTTGATCGAGGCTGATGCCAACAAGCAGAACTCTACCCAAAGGAAGATTGGGTCCATAGCGCAATTGATCCACGCGATGCGCCACGCGCCGTTCGTGAGTATCTCGACGTCTTGGACGATGCTGCATTCGGGGCGGCATCGACCGTAGAGCCAAAGTTCACGTCACACTCTGACCCCAGCAGCCAATGGACCGCAGCCCGCAGAGGCCCCGCTTTCTTTAGCTGCTCCACCAATTATCTGATCGATACCGACCACAGCGTGATTGTTGATGTCGAGGGGACGAGATCAATTCGACAAGCCGAAGTCGGATCAGTGCGCACCATGTTGGATCGCATCAAAGATCGGCACGATATTGACCCAGAACGTCTTATCGCGGATAGCGCCTATGGATCAGGCCCTATGCTGGGATGGCTCGTGGATCGCGACATCAACCCACACATTCCGGTGCTAGATAAGGCGGGCCGAACCGACGGGACATGGAGCCGCACTGACTTCGAATGGGATCCAGATAACAACCAGTACATCTGTTCGGAGGGTGAGCCACTAAAGCAGTTCCGGCGCAATTATTCCGACCCGAACCGAGGCCCCAGTGGCAAGGGTGTCGCTAAGTACCAAGCTCTAAAACATACATGCCAAGCTTGCCCATCAAAGATGAAATGCTGCCCAAATGCCGACGCCCGCAAGATCACCCGCGAGGAACACGAAGACGCCCGTCAGGTTGCCCGCGACATTGCCAAAACCAAACAATACGCCATCTCGATGCGGCTACGTAAAAAGGTCGAAATGCTCTTCGCCCAACTCAAACGCATCCTCGGGTTGGGAAGGTTGCGACTACGTGGCCCATGCGGCGCAAATGATGAATTCCTCCTCGCCGCTACCGCCCAAAACCTCCGCAAGCTAGCCAAGATCTTTCCTGCACCGCAACAAACGCGCAAAGCCTGACAAGAAAGGCGCTAGTGCTCTATTTAAATCGCAACTTCCTGCGCCTGCAACACGTTGTTTTTCCGCAGAATTGGCGGATAGTGTGCATTCGCTGCACCTGCAAGGTCACATGCTCAGACAGGCGATTGCGGACGTTCACAAGCTTAAATGCGGTCTGCATCAAAAGCGGACTTTGCAAAGTCTGGGACGCAACATCGGTACAAGAAGTATGACCGGCCCTTTCCGGCCATTGGCTTGCATGCTCATCGCTGAAATGCAGCGTCATCAGATCGGCCTTTCGCTGCGCGTGCATAGTCCGGAGAAGCAAAACTCACAAACTGAGGAACTATTCGACCGTTCAGTTCCTTCGTGGAAATTCCGTTTAGACCGGGACTTTTTTTGTCCGTCCTGTGGCGAATTTACGCATCAGGTTGCAGTATATTTCGCGATCTTGGACTCATTCCATTCCAACCCCATGCCTGGCCGGTCAGGTGGCGTAACTGTTCCGTTGATAACGTCGTAGGGGGCGCTCAGAATGGGGTTCGCCCAATCAATCCATTCCAGCCAGTGCGAGCCGGGGTCTGCACAAAGCAAATGTGCGCTGGCTTCGGGAAAAAGATGCGACGAAACCGACCAACCAGCCGCACAAGCAAGACTGGATGCTTCGATCCACCCTGTAATCCCACCAATTTTCATAACATCGATCATGACCAGATCGAGCGCGCGTGCTTGAATGGCCCGTGCCATATCGCCCGGTCCCCAATGGTTTTCACCGCCCTGGATCGGAATTGGTGAGATCACTCGCAGGTCGGCTAACCCGGCATAGTTGTCGAAAGCAACGGGTTCTTCGATTCACCCTAGGTCGTGCGCTGCCAATGCGGTGATGCGTTGCTTTGCTTCGGCAACCGACAGGCCCTGATTGTAGTCCACCACAATGGTCACTGCCTCTCCAGTGGCACCCCGCACTTCGCTTAAAACGTCTGAATCTGTTGCAACGTCGGGATACCCCAGCCGGACCTTCAAACCAGAGAACCCACCATCTGCAAGAAGGGCCTTTGCCTCATCAGCGACTTTCGCCGGGCCAATCAATCCCATTCCGTTTGAGTTATATGCGGGCAACGCCACCAAGTATCTCATAAAGCGGGCGTTCCATACGGCGCGCTACCGCATCCCAGGCGGGGATATCAATCCCGGCCAGGGCCATGAGCACCACACCTTCCGTGCCCAGCAACTTAAACTACCCAAACAGGCGCACGCGTAATGCACGTGGGTTAGCGTCGGTTCCTTCGATGACCGGCGCAAGATCGCGCAACAACGCCGTTGTGGCTTTCAGAGCAAGCGGCGTATAGGTGAACAAATAAGATCGGCCGACCGAGCCATCACTGCATTCCAAGTCAATGAGCACCAACGGAGCCGAGGTGACCTGGCCCGTCATTACAACGACCGCACGAGACATTGGCACGAGAACTGGGCGAGCTTTCAGTTTTGTAACCGTTATGTTCGACATCGTGTGCGCTCATTCTTGAGGAAAGCTTATAGCGTGGATATTGACAGTCGTCGGAATAGCTTGCAATCCGCCATTAGGCTTCGATAAGCCGATCCGGACAAACCGGATGAGGTGGGTGGCTCCTGCTCCACCGGCATCGAATGTGCCAAAGTGCAGTTATCATCAACTGCTAGGATAGGAGCCACCCAATGACAGTTAAGACAGTAGGCCTAGATTTGGCCAAGGATGTTTTTCAAGTTCACGGTATTTCATAAAGTGGGCGCGTGATCTTCAACGAGGCAATCAAGCGTGCCAAGCTTTCGGCGTTCTTTGAGACGCTGCCACCTTGTATGATCGGAATAGAGGCCTGTGGATCAGCCCATCACTGGGGTCGCACGTTGCGCAAGCTTGGCCATGACGTAAGGCTGATGCCTGCAAACTATGTGAAGCCCTACGTAAAGCGTGGCAAAACCGATGCGGCGGACGCGGAGGCCATTTACGAGGCAGTCAGGCGTCCAACGATGGGCTTTGTTGAGATCAAGACCGAGGATCAACAGGCTTTATTGTTGATCCATCGCACTCGGGATTTGGCAGCCCGGCAACGCACCCAGTTAGCCAACATGATCCGCAGCCTGTTGCGCGAGTTTGGGCTTATTTTGCCGATTGGGATTGAAGCAGTTACAGCTTTCGCAAAGCGTCACCATGACGGTGATCACCCGGACATGCCCGACATCGCGAACGGCATGCTTGGTATCCAGTGCTATCAGTTTATCGGCCTGAACGAACGCATCTCGGGCTATTCCAAGATGATCGAGCAGCACGCGATGCTGAACGCAGATGCACGTCGATTGATGCGCATACATTCGCCATTGTGCTTGAACCGATGGCGCACAAATGGCTCATCATTGGCCCAATTACAGCGTCTGCGACGATCGGGGACGCAAAACAATTCCGCACCGGGCGCGATTTAGCAGCTTGGCTGGGGCTGACCCCGCTCAACAAATCCAGTGGCGGCAAGGAGCGATTGGCCAAGATCACAAAGGCTGGCGAGCGCTACATTCGCAAGCGGCTGGCCGTGGGCATGACGTCTCGCGCTGTGATGGCAAAGCGCTTACCAGAGAAAGTCGATCTGTGGACAGCCAAGATCATTGCCGACAAGCCATTCCGACTGGCAACAGTCGCCATGGCAAACAAGGCAGCGCGTTCCATCTGGGCGATGCTCACCAAGCAACAGAAATACCGGCAGCCCGCGTTCTAAACGCGCCGACTGCCTAAGAGATGCGAGACGTTGAAGTGATGATGCGGAATTAAGTCAACCAAGAGCAAGGACACTCCGGGAATGGCAGCGGCCCTCTTCTGAGGCCGATAACCCGATTGGAACCCCGCTCGCGGAATTCATCAACTGCCCGGCAGTCGCAGCTTGCAGCGATGAGAGGGAGGGCCAGTGGAACAACATGACAGCAATCACGGCGACTTCTTCCGACTCTTCAAAACGCGGCATAGGCGTATCAGCAACCAACGCAGCCTCACGTTCCACCCAATCAGGACCAGTGCCGACCCGCGCGCCCTGCGGCATTAAGAAGGGCTCGGGCTTCCATCACCTCGCGGCCATTACGCTTTCGTCGTAACCGCTGTCTTCGGCAATAAGGATCGGCTCCGTAGATTAATGCATTCTCTGGTCAAGTATTGGTGTTTCAGTGAGTACCGAAAGAGCACCTGATCGTTTGAGCAGCGTCTCAACCAAATGGTAGTCTCGCGCCCTCAGTCTCGTAGTCACTAATGAAATCGTAGTAACCATCGCTGGATAACCAGACGCGATCTTCCCAAGGATCAGCCATCACACGCACCCCGCTTGACTGTGGAACGGAACGAAAACGAAACGTGAACTGGTAGAGATTTGACAGAGACGCCATGCCCTGCCAATGCCAAAATCATCTAAGTGGTTGATTTTAAATGGAGGCGAGTACCGGAATCGAACCGGTGTACACGGATTTGCAATCCGCTTCTTTTCATTGATTTCAATAGATAATTTTTGAAAATGGTGCGGTGAGCGCCCATGTGATTTCAGTGACTTAGCTATGACCCTGTAAAGTGAATTCTCTCAACTTTTGTACAAGAAGGGGACAAGGTATTGAGCTGAATACCAAGAAGAGGGATGAAACCGTCCTTTTGACGCCCGCGCGGTTGTTCAGGCGTGCTGCGCTGATCCCATATGAAAACCACGGACGAGCGGAAGCAATCAGCACGGGACAGAACCCGATCGATACCGTCACAGGTCGAGTCCAGAGACTGAGCAGGAGCCCCGTCCACCGATGGAATGGGAACTTCGAACGCGCGAAGGCTGATTTAAGGCGAGTCCAGCCATGAAACTAAACTGACATTCTGCGTCTTTCGTAGCCCATCCAATTTATGTCCGATAATGCAAACTTATTGGACATAGAAAAGAGCCGCAGGGTGGGGCGGTTTATACAGTATATGGTAGCGGAAAGCGCCGTGAGAGACTAGTGTTGTGGTATGACATATCGGCCAACAGCTATTGACGACAACTCAAACAACTTACCGCAACTACCGGGCTGGGTCACTTCCGGGCGTGCCGAAACCCTTGAAACTGTGGCTTTTCGGTCCGGGGCAGCCCTCACGGTGGTCGATCAGCTGATTTGCGATCCCCGGCAGGGCGTGCCGGGGAAACTGCTCGCCAATCGGCTGGCGCTTTCGGCGGCGACGGCGACTTCGAAACTGGAAGGACGGCTGGCTAGAGAGGCGGATATCCGCGACGCCTATCACCTGACGCCGCCCGGAGAGATGCGCGGTCCCGATGGCGATCTTCTGGCATTCTGGCGCGATGCAGGGCGGCTGCGGACAAGCGGGACAGGTGAGATAGCAGACCTTGTCGGTGCCGACTTCGCGGGGGAAGTGGGCGTCTGGCTCGATTTAGGGTTGGAGCGGGTTAGGACCCATGGGCCGCTGGCGGGCAGTGTGGCCGTCCTGCGCGCTGTGCTCGCGGCTGACGACCGGGCGGAACGGGTCGCCTGCCTGCTCTCGGATGTTACCTTGGCGCAGGCGATGAAATGGAAACAGGTACTGCCGGTCTCGGCACAGCGGCTGACAAAGGCGGTGCTGCGAGACCTGGCCGCAGACGGGCAGGGGGCCGAGTTAGGGGTCCAAGCGCGGATCTTGGAGAGTATTGAAGAGACGATCGGGGTGGCGCGGGATTTCGTGCAACGCGGGGCAGCACTGCAAGCGATTGCCCCAAAGCTGCGCGCCAAGGGATCGGACGCGGCCGTCACCGTGTTCTTGTCTGAGGATGCTGTGGCACCCTCAACGATGCTGTCCCCAATGATCCAAGGGACGAGTTATCCGATGACCGACCGGGCGGCACGGCGGTTCTGCGATAGGCTGGTCGACCTTGGTGTAGCGCGGGAACTGACCGGACGCTCAACGTTCCGGCTGTATGGGATTGTACGATGACCCGCACCACCATGAATGTTGCGGTCAAACGAAAGCCGGCAAAGGGACAAGACGTCTCGTCAGGCGAAAGCCTGTTTGACCGTGAGCTCACGGACTTACCGCAAGATCTGCGCTGGCGCGAATGGATGGGGCGGATCGAAGCCGTACTCTTCGCGAGTGCCTCGCCGGTTGGCCGCGACGACCTGACCCGCGTGGTAGGGCAGGGGGCGTCGGTCGAGATGCTGATCGAAGATATCCAGGCCGAGTTGGTCGGAAGACCTTACGAGCTGGTCCAGGTGGCAGGCGCCTGGATGTTCCGGACCAAGACCCAGTTCGCCGATGCCGTTAAGGCGGCCGCTGACCTTGGCAATCAGACCCTCGCGTTCACCGAGATGGAAATGGGCGTGCTCTGCGCCATTGCCTATCACCAGCCGATCGACCGGGCCGGGCTGAAAGACATCTTTGGCAAGGATGTGAGCCGCGATCTGCTGGCGCGGCTGCGGTTCAAGGATTTAATCACTAGCGGTCCGAGAGCACCACGCGCCGGTGCTCCGCATACCTTTGTGACGACGGAGACGTTCCTGTTGACATTCGATCTGCAAAGCTTGCGGGACTTGCCAGAGTTGGATTTGGCTGTTGGAAACGCAGATGAGGCGACGCGGACAGCGCAGGTCTGAGACTCTTGACTTTCAATTGGTCGGTCGTTGACTTTCAATCGGTCGGATATGGGTACGCTAATCGGACAGCACATCTCTTTCAATTGGTCGGGACTTGACTTTCAGTTGGTCGAGTGCGTACTTTCAATTGGTCGAAAGGAGCCGCGCGACGATGTATCCAAGATTTGCCAAGGTTAGAGTGGAAGAGGCGCTGTCCGACACCCGCGTGGTTCTCATCTCAGGACCGCGTCAGTCCGGCAAAACGACGCTTGCAACCGACATCGCGTCGGACCAAACACCCTTTCTCACATTGGACGATGCCAACGTTTTGCGGTCGGCAATAGATGACCCGGTCGGGTTCGTCCGAGGATTGGATCGCGCCGTGATCGATGAAATCCAACGCGCGCCTGACCTATTGCTCGCTATTAAGAATTTGGTCGACGACGATAAAACTCCGGGGCGGTTCCTCCTGACGGGTTCAGCCAACCTCATGACTATTCCCAAGGTGGCGGATTCCCTAGCGGGCCGTATGGAGATCGTTCGGCTATTGCCTCTCTCACAGGCAGAAATCCTTGGAACGAAATCGGGGTTCATTGATCGGGCATTTGCCGGAGAGAAGCCGACAGCCGACCATATGATCGTTGGTGGCGACCTCGTTGAAAACGTCCTTTCGGGTGGGTATCCCGAAGCGCTAGGACGAGCACGATGGTCGCGAAAGCAGGATTGGTATCACGGCTATCTTGATGCGATCGTCCAGCGCGACGTCCGAGATGTGGCCCAGATCGAACAACTCGCCATCATGCCAAAACTGATGTCAGTACTTGCCGAGCACTCAGGACAGTTAGTCAACTACACCGGCATCGGTGCGGGTCTCGACCTCAATCATGTCACCACACAGAAGTATGTCAGTGTCTTTGAAAGCCTCTACCTTGTTCATACCCTGCAGCCCTGGTTCACAAACCGGCTGAAGCGACTGACCAAATCGCCCAAACTACATTTTTTCGATGCGGGTCTCCTCGCGGCGATGCGGGATATTTCACCAGATGTGGTCCGCAAAGACAAGACGAGTTTCGGCGCGATCCTAGAGACCTTTGTGTTCAGTGAACTGCGGAAGATCGCAACCTGGAGTGAGCAGAGGTGCTCGTTCTCGCACTACCGAGACAAAGACAAGAACGAAGTCGATATAGTGCTGGAAAATCGGCGCGGAGAAGTCGTTGGAATCGAGGTGAAATCATCTGCAACAGTTTCTGCAGGAGACTTTTCCGGCATGCGCAAACTGGCGCACGCCTGCGGGAAGAAATTTGTCCAAGGCATGGTCCTCTATGATCACGACCAGGTCGTTCCGTTCGGAGAAAATCTATTTGCCGCACCGCTCTCATGCTTGTGGAGTGCGCCATGAGAATGAGCAAACCCACACTTCAAATTTGCTATGTCGCATCGCCAATCAGAATTGAAACGGATCCGACTATTAATGGAGCGAATGTCCTGCGGTCATGGCAAAGTGTATTGACATTCATGTCAGAACGGAGAGCGCAGGTGCCAAATGAATAGTGTCCAAGAAGTACCGTTTCGCGTATCTGCACGAACCGCCCGGTTGATTGGTCGCGAAAACGTTGCGACCGCCGAGAGCGCCATTAGCGAGCTCGTCAAGAATTCGTATGATGCCGACGCATCCTTTTGTATTGTTCGGATTTCTCCTGCTTACGATCATGTGCCAGAACATCTCTCAAGAGAGGAGTTCGACCTCCTGGTAAGCTGGGGATTGAACCCCGAAAATCATTATGATCTGATCGATGATACGGCGAAATTACGGCCATGCTTAGCTGATGAACACAGTCCAGAGGCGGAACTCATCCGGAATTTTGTAACTGTAACCGTCACCGACGATGGAGCAGGTATGGGAGATGAGGCCATCCGGGATGCATGGATGGTGATTGGTACAGCCAATAAAGAGTTGGATTCATCATCCAAATTAGGGCGTACACGAACTGGAGCAAAAGGTATCGGGAGATTCGCGCTCGATAGACTAGGTGCGAAATGTCAACTCCATTCAAGTTCCGTCAGCGAGGAGAAAGAGTCTGAAACGCTGACTTGGACGGTCGACTGGAACAAGTTTGAAAAAGATGGCGCAGTTCTTGATGAGGTTACGGCGACGATCGAGCTAGGAACATCTGGATATCGAGAGGTACTGAAATCCATCAAGGAGATCCCAAGCTTAGAGACCTTTGCGGAGGCCGCTCTTCAAAGACGCTCTGGTACTTCAATCATTATGTCTGAGGTTCGTGACAACTGGTCGCCTGATACCATCAAGAAACTTCGACGGACCCTCGGTGTACTTGCACCGCCAGACGAGCAACGCGCATTTAACATCTATCTACATGATGATCGTGACCCTGATCAGTCAAACAGTGTGACGTCAGATGTCCTCGAAGACTTTGACTACAAGCTGACTGCAAAAGTTCTGGAACAAGGTGATGTGGAGTTCACGGTTGTTCGTAACGAACTTAACCACGATGAAATGCCCAAAGCCTTTTTCATGCGGAAAGACATGAAAAAAGAACCGTTTTCAAAAGATTCGTTCGAAAGCCGTACAGCCGTCTACGTAAAAACACTTGAAGAGCTGTTTCCTGGGGAATCTGACCTGTTTTTTAGCCGTGCCAGATCAATCGGCATGTTTGATGTTGTCTTGCGCTTCTTCAAACTTCAAATGCCTTCAAAGGCTGAAGACCGGCAATACCCGTATCGGAGCTTCCAGCCTCAACGCCGTAGGGAATGGTTGGATATCTTTGGCGGTATCCGGATTTATCGGGATAATTTCGGGGTTAGACCATACGGAGAACCCAAGAGTGGAGCGTACGACTGGTTGTCTCTTGGTCAGCGCAGAGCAGCAAACCCAGCTGCTCCGACCAGATTGAATTGGCCAGTCCCTCCACAGAACATTGCTGGTACAGTCAATATTTCTCGCAACGAGAACAGTGTTCTTGTTGATCAATCAAATCGCGAAGGAATTATTGAAACAGAAGAATTTCGGGTCTTTCAGGCTCTGATCCTTCGTTTTGTAAACGAACTCGAAAAAGATCGGAGCAGAGTTCTCTATAACCTGCTGGAAACATTCAAAATCGAGAACGCTGACAAAGAAACTCGCGCAGAAGGGCTAAAGCTAGCCAAGAAAATCAGAGAAAAGCCACAAGCTGCATCAGACGAAGTCCGCAAACTCGCTCAGACTGTCAAAGTCCAGGAAGATCTTCTCAAAGAACAAGCAGAGGACCAAGTGATCTTAAGGTCACTGGCCACGCTCGGCACAGTCATGGTGTCATTTGCTCATGAAATGGGGCAATTGAACACGCTCGCGGGCCGCAACCAACAACTTGCCGCGTTGTTGAGCCGGCATCTGGAGGAAAAGGAATTCGCTGGAAAAAATGATGCGTTTAACCCGTTTGCGGTCTTGCGCGATATGGAGGCATCGGACCGTAAGGCAGCTCAATGGTTCAACTTTGCGCTTTCTGCTGTGCAGTCAGGACGCCGCCGGCGCACCAATGTCGACATGCGCACCCACTTAGAAGCGCTCAAAGTGGTATGGGATGGTTTCCTTGAACCAAGAGAAATCGACCTAGAACTCAACATTGAGGATGGTTTTACAGCTGAAATTCTCGCTTTTGAGATCGATATTGACAGCATTTTTAACAATCTGATCTTGAACTCATTCGAGGCGTTTGTGGATGGTATGGGTGGAGAAGACAGGCAAATTCGCATCGAAATATTTGCAAAGAGCGAAGCAGAAGTCGGCATCATCTATGAAGATAACGGGCCTGGAATTCACAGCTCAATCAAGGACCCTAGTGAGATTTTCGAGTTCAACGTAACCACAAAAAAGGACCGAGAAGGCAAGGGTACCGGAACCGGACTTGGGATGTGGATACTCGAATCTGTAGTTCGTAGCTATGACGGTACGGTGCGTGCTTACCGTAAGTCTGAGAATTTTGGCTTCCGGTTGGAATTTTCTTTACCCGTCGCAAAGAAGAACGGGGCTTAAAGATGTTGCTTTATATTGATGAAGAAGCCGACCAAGGGCGACGTGTGTTACTAGCTGCTGGCTTATCGGGCCATTTTGAGGACGACGAGGTCGAAACACTACTGCCTGAACCAGACCTAGAAGCGATGATCGAAAAGGTCATTGAAAGCAGATGTGAAGTTCTAGTCACTGATTTCCGACTTAGCGAATACAAAGCCGATGTTCAGTATTCCGGGTTGGATTTGATCCAAGAGATGCAACGGCATTTTGAAGGATTTCCCTGTTTTTTAACCACCAATTACGTTCCTCACGCTTTAGGCAAGCTTCACGATGTAAACTTGATTTTTCCCAAAGATGACTACCTGGCTCAAGAAACAGGCTTGGGAGATAAGGACAAAAGTGCGCTGCCCTTTTTCCTGAGGGTGCGTACCAAGATCGACGAGTACCGTGCTGATCGACGGCGTTTGGAAGAAGACTTCCAAGAACTCTATGAGCGGTCACTCAATGAAACCCTGAATGCCGATGAACTGCAAACTCTTCTAAACCTTGATGACAGATTGGAGCGGGTCGTAGGTGGGCGAGCTGCTGCTGTGCCGCGCCTTCTTAAGGAGGACGCAATGGGACCGTTCAACAGTCTCTTGCAAAGAGCAAGTGATCTCGCGGTCGAAATCGAAAACGAGCTTGCACAGGCTGGAGATGCTGACTGATGCTAAGAGATCGTCAACCGACACGTTCGAACCCACCCCACAGCAACAACTATCGTACTTACAAGCCGGTATTGAGAGTCGATTTTGGGGAATGTTGTGGTTACTGCAATACTCCGGATTATATTCTGGGTGGAACGAGGGTCTTCCAAATAGACCACTTTGCGCCGAAAAGTGCGTTTCCAGCACGCACTACCGTGTACACTAATCTCATTTACAGTTGTGCATTTTGTAACCGTGCCAAATGGAATACTTGGATCGGGAATGACCCAGATGTGCCAAACAATGGCGAAGTAGGATTTGAAGATCCATGCTCGGCTGCTTACGACACGCATCTTGATCGCTCGGATGATGGTCGCTTTGTCGGCCTGAGTCCGGTGGGCACATATATGATACGCGAGCTTAAGCTCAGTTTGTCGCGACACCAGCAAATTTGGCAGTCTCAAGCTCTAAAGAAACTTAGGGCCCGACTTCGAAAGTTGAAAGAAGATCCACGCCTAACAAACGAAAGGAAAATCCAGCTTCTCGAACAGATCGACAAACTGACTGAAGAATATGATAGATTCAAACTTAGAGCCATCGCGTAACAGCGAACCCTACGACCTTAGGGGAAACGGTGTCGTTTACACGCCACTACCCGTCACGCAAGTGGTGGTGGCTCAGGCAATGGCTAAAGTTGATGCGTCCAGACCGAAGGCTGTACTTGAGCCAAGTTGTGGTGATGGATCCTTCATTCGCACACTGTCGGACCACTCTGTGTTTGATCTATATGCATTAGACAAAGACGATGCTGCAATTTCCAAATGCAAGTCGGAATTCCGCGATGTTTCTCTATTCTGCGGAGACTTTTTCGAGGATTTTCCGGACTGCTGGCCGACAAGTTTCGATCTCATCGTTGGGAATCCGCCATATGTAAGCTGGCACCGTTGCGACGCGCGAACTAGAGCGTTGCTTGATAAAATTTGCGACGATTTTGGTTATGAACACAGGTTTCTCAAGAACGCCTGGGCTGGGTTCGTGGTTAAAGCGGCTATGAAGCTATCAGAAAATGGTGTGCTCGCCTTTGTTATACCTTATGAATTTCTGACGGTTTCTTACGGGAAACACCTTCGAGATTGGATGGAACGTCAGTTCTCTTCCATTGATATCTACATTCCCAATGAAAAAGCGTTCAAGTCGATTGACCAGGATGCTGTGACGATCATAGCGGCAAAAGGCAAAGATACCTGCAAAACAACGCTGCATAGGGTATCTTCGTTGGCGACGGATATAATTCAATCAAGCTGTCAGGTCTCATCTGGAGGGGCAAAGAGCTCTCCTCTTGGTATGAAGGGCTTCCTAATAGATGCAGATGCTCTAGATCTCATTCATAAACTGGAACAGCGTTGTCAGCCCGTATCCGATTTCTGTGAGAGTGCGGCTGGAACCGTCACAGCGGCCAATGACTTTTTCATATTGTCGCGTGACGATGTGGCTTTCTATAAGCTCAAACGGTGGGCGCGACCGATTATAAAAAAATCCAGCTTTCTTGGAGACACAGTCGATTTTTCAATGGAAAATTTTGAGGATATCAATGGCTCCGGGAAAGCGTGTTATCTTCTAGATTTTGGCAAACTCAAGGCTGATAAATTACCCAAAGCCGTCGAGCGGTACCTTGCTATTGGTGAAGAACAAGGCATACATCAGCGCTACAAATGCAGACACCGAACAGATTGGTTCAAAGTTCCAGTTGTCACTGAAAATGATGGCTTCTTCTTTAAGCGTTCGCATGTAGTGCCGCGGTTATGTGTAAACAGCTACGGTGCGCTTGCAACGGATTCTGCCTACCATATTCGCATGAAGCCTGATGAAACCGTTCACGATCTTTGTGCTTCATTCTATAACTCTTTGACGTTGCTTTTTGCAGAGATTGAGGGGCGGTTCTATGGCGGTGGGGTGCTTGAGCTCACACCAAATGAGTTTCGTCGGCTTCCCTTGCCTCGAAGTAAGTTCTCTCTGTCAGAGTTTTCGAAATTTCAAGGGAAGTTTAGTCTTTCGGATCACGGAAAATCTGCCATTCAACAATCCAATTCAAGGCTACGATCGCTACTACAAATGACTGCCGACGAAGTCGCAATCGTGGAGAATGCGCGTCAAATTCTGCAGCTTCACAGGTTACGCCACGGAGACAAAGGAAGCTTAGCTCCCAGACCATTGGCCCAATAAGATCTAGCCCAAATTTTGGACTTCTAGATATCCAGAAACTTCATGAAGAGGGTAAAAAGCTGATGCATATTGCATGCGACGAAGCCGGCCACACTGGCCCAGACCTGCTGGCCGCGGATCAGCGATATTTTGCGTTCGCTTCAGTTGACGTCAAAGATGATGAGGCGTGGGCTATTATCTCAGAGGCAAGGCGTTGCCACCCGGTTCAGATGCCGGAACTCAAAGCGTCCAAGCTGATGGGAAGCAATCGAGGCCGGAGGCTTGTGGCTCAGATTGTCGAGGGACTGAAAGGACGATTTGCGATTTGCGCCCATGATAAGTTACTAGCTCTTTGTGGTTGGGTCTTCGAGTACATTTTTGAACCTGTGTATCAAGATGACCCACGAATATTCTATCGAAAGGACTTTCATCGGTTCATTGCGATGTACTGCTACCTTTGGTTTCTCGACGAGCGATCAGAGGCAAAAGATGCCCTCGAGCAGTTTCAAGCGTTTATGAGGAGCAGAGATCCCAACGATGCACCGGCGCTGTTTGATTTTGCTGGGGGCCCACTTACAGGGCAGCCGCATCCATTTGAGCTGATTCAGAGATTTGCGACAGGACACAAAGCGACAATCGCGAGAGATGTCGCCGATATCGAAAAGCATACAAGTGACAAAGGTACTTGGACCCTGGATCTTTCTGCGTCGGGTCTTTGGAGCCACCTCAACCATTGGGGCAAGTTAAAAAGACCCATTCACGTCATATGTGACGATAGCAAGCCACTTCGAGCAATAGAGGCTGATCTTGATGGGATTGCTCGCAATGCGGCCATTGCGCGTGCTGAGGTTTTGCTTGGAGAAAATGATCTTGGATGGGAGTTGGCGAAACCAATTGAGTTTGTTGACTCACGCGCTCACCCATCAGTTCAACTGGCTGACATTTTGGCGAGTACCGCTGTCTATTGCTACTCAAATGGTTTGCCAGATGGAATGGCACCGACAGGTAAGATCATGGATGAAGGTATGCTGAGAGATTCGATTTTTCCTGATTTTGAGCGCGTCAAACTCGAACATGATAGAGTGAAGGTCGATTATGCCGTCCTGTATGAACTAGCGGCAACAGCTGAAGGTGCGGGTACAGGAGCACCGATCCATGCTTACTATGAAATCGCTGAAGCTGGAGTGGCATCTGGCGAGTTAAAGCTTGGTTGAAACTGAGTTTCCGAACTCAAACAAGGAATTCGCCTGATGAGCAGCTCTGCGTAACCAAAAATGTGAGAGGGAACATGCTGCCAGAACAACAAAATCTGTGGGAAGACGATGAGTTTGTTTACATACCAGAAGAATTCTTCGGACTTCTACCGAAGGAGTATCGTGAAGCTGCAGCGGCACGTAAGAAACAAGGCGAAGATGTGCTCAAAATCGTGGATAGGGATATCCAAGGCCTTATTAGACTAGCCAATGCTATCCCAACGACGTCTAGCCTCAGCTACATTTATCACCGTTTAAGAACAGCTAAATTCGAGGCGACAGCAGAGGCAATGATGGAGCAGGAAGTCCTTACTACTGCGTTCATTGTTACCTATGCCCGCTTATTCGCAAGCGGCGACGGTGCAAGTGGAGTTTCGAGGCAGCGCATTCCGATACATCTGCGACCAATTCACGACGATATCCTTCTGCTTCGCAACAAAAGATATGCGCATAACGGTGGGCATGAGACCGTCAAAAGCGGCCTGAAGATAGACTTCGACGACAGTGGTTTTCAGATAGGAGTACAAATGAACGTTGGGTTTTACGTTGGCGGCCGAGATGAATGGGAAGAACTCATTACCTTTATAGACTCTCACATGCACGAACGACTGACGAAAATACTTCGCCGCCTGAGGGAGAAGACCGGTTATGATTGGACGTTTCCGATTGGACCAACACCTGACTGGGTAGGCAAATACGGATAATCAGTAGGGATGCGACTTGTGCTGAGGTTCATCCCAGCTCTATGCATTCTTTATGAACGCAGACTGCATACCGTGGCTAAGATAAGGGGCAGGTCCCCGCGCCGGAATTAAGCTCCGCTGCGGTAACGATAATGGGACCCATTATCGAGCTTAAGTGCACGGCACGATGTTAGATCCCTGAGGGACGCCAGATCTAGTTGTGACCACAAGTCTTACTGTTGTCTATCGCGTGCAGAATACCTTCGTCACGTAGAGAACTTACACCTTCCACGGTGCTGAGTGTAGTGATGGATTTATCGTCAGCGTGTCCCGTGATAATTCCAACTGCGTCTAGCTGTTTCTCTACTGTCATACCCGCATTTGATAATGCCGCTGCTATGTCAGCGATGCTATCCCGCCGCTTTCGCTCCACCAACACTACCAGTTTGCGTTCTGACACGATCAGTGCTTCCTTTTTGGCTCCTGCCTCACCTAAGTGGCGGCGCGAGGCCGGAAGATCAAGTGCTGTTGGTCAAGGTTAGGAGCTGAGAGCAGTAGGTGGAACAGGTGCTTGAACTAGTCCGGCACCGCCATCACGTATAGGCAGGCCTACGTCAATTGCCGTACGGCGCAAGGCTTCCCATAAGGCCTGACCGCGTAAGTTCGGATCAGACTGTGCCAGCAAAGCTGCTACGCCCGCCACATGTGGGCATGCCATGGATGTTCCGTTCAAACGATCGTGGCGTTTTGGCATCGGTACAGAAGAAAGAACTTGAACACCTGGTGCCGCAATATCGATCTCGCCTCCATCGGAGTTGATACCCCCGCATGAGAAAGTGGCCACGTGGGACTGCTCATCGATTGCGGCGACCGCCATGATCGAGGGTGAATTCGCGGGTACACCTACCGGTGCAATATAGTTGAACTGACGTCTGCTTTCGTTTCCGGCGGCGGCGACAATTAGGCAGCCTGCCTCGAGTGCCGAAGTGCCGATATCCTCATAGATCGGATCGAAAACCTCACCTACGGCCGCCGGGCGCCCCAGCGACATGGAAATCACCTCGCAACCCTCAGCGATAGCCCAATTCATACCGGCAAAGATTTCACTCTCACGACCGGAACCATTGTTGCCCAGCACTTTTCCAACAAAGATGTCAGCCTCGTAGGCCACGCCGTAGCGCACTTCGGCATCAGGACTACTCGGGCCAGCGGCGCTACCGATACAGTGTGTGCCGTGACCATTGATATCTTGCACCGTTTCACCTGCCACAAATGAACGAGCTTCAACTTTGCGGCCAATAAAGTCCGGGTGGTCGAGGTCAAATCCAGTGTCCAGCACTGCGACTTTGATTCCGCGCCCCGAATAAGTTGACAGATCAGCGCGAATAGCCTGAATGCCCCAAGTCGACGCATCTTCGTCCGCAACGCGGATTCTACCTGCGGGATAATTGGACCGACCCAAGTCTGGCAAACCATCAGCAAGAATGTGTAACCCTTCGCGAACCCATGCATCGTAACGGTCTTCAGTCGTATTGCTAGCAAAGAGGTAGAACTCCGGTCGCATGGTTTTTACGTCTGCATCGGCCTCCATAGCAGCCATCATTGCAGTTGCCGGTGTCTCTGAAGTCGTGTTCATGACGGCAATATTCAGCTTTTCAAACAGAATAATCATGTTGCTTGAGGGCACTTCTGGCTCGCTGGCAGACGAGGTTACTAGGTCTGTCGACATAGCTACATCCATCGAACTCAGTGAGCGCAACTTCTTGGCAGCCGTTGCTGGCTTCATACTCGGTCGCATCTGAATAATGTAATTGCCCGTTGGTTTCGGTGCTGGTGTTTGGTGTTCATGTCCTGACATGATCTATCTCCTCGTTTTCCTGCTATCGTGAACTTCCACACGGCTCTGCTGACAAAGGCGCTTCAAGAGACCGAATTTTTTGACTCGGGTAGAAACAGACGCCCGTGCCCCAATCTAAGGGGGCTATTGGTCGGATTCCGACTGCCCAGCCTTTCAAGAAATGTCTTGGCGTCGTTCCCGAAATTGCACTCGGTCAAAAGGCGGGCAACCTGCGGCGCGGCAACGCTGGTTCCACTCAAGCTCGCGTATGACCCTGAGAAGGTACCGCTCGCAACAATTCCGGGCACAGTAGTGCTTTGATCGCTTGGCGCCGAAACATCAGGGAAACTACTATAGAACCTTGGGCTGCCCGCGCTTGTATAAGATGCTGGTTCAAAGCCCGATGAAAGAACATAGCCGCCCACCGAAACAACTTTTTTTGCAGTTGCGAGGGCATTCAGAGTTCCAAAGTCGTCGATACTCGATTGCCCAGCTTTGAATCTGCTTTGTCGTCCAAGGGCAGGATAGCCGTAAACGCTGCCGCCACGCTGAATCCAAATGTCGATATCTTCGCCTTCAGCCAGGTCCAAAGAAAATGACAGGGTCCAGGAACCGTCAGGTGCGAGTGGTAAACTTTCATCACTGGCATCTGTTGGAAGTATGGCAAACATAGCCATTTCCCGTGACCGCGATCCATCCGGCGATCGCGGCGCCGAAAGATGGTAAGTTCGCATAGTTAACTGTCCTCCAGGACACCACTCATATCCTTGTCCAAACTGCGGATCCGTTTCTGACAAGTCGCCCCATGGGGTTTCGAATGCGAGCTGCAGCCCAGGCGCGCTCTGCGTCGGTTGCTCTGGACGCCAAATCTCTACGAATGTTGAAAGCCGATTCAGGGGGGAGATTTCGATGTCGATGCTGAACGAAGGGTCGCTAGGTGTTACTTCTGCAACTGCATGCGTTCTGGAACCGAAACTGTTGCCTGCCGGCAGAACCGCCGCGGATTTTGGGCGAGCTGGAATTGTAGCCAAGCTTCTTTCCAAAAGGCTATGACCATCGTGCGGTCCGGCCAGCAGCCCAAAGCTAAAATTTGTAACGAGCCCTAGTTGCTCACCTTCCGGTGTTGTGAATCTGCTTGCTAGGTTGTTGATCCACGCCACAGCTTCTTGAACAAAAAACTCACTATGGGTACCGCTACTGTCCCGCACTGCCACTTGCGGGAGCACTACGGCAATGATCGGTTTCGCCCCTGAGGCTCCAACCTCCGACCCCATCTGGTTTCCAGCAAACAGATCAAGTACATGGGTACCATGAGTCTCGCTCGGCAATGCATTGAGGCCTGCGTCAAACCTATTATCCAAGTGCGCATAGAGTGCTGCCTCGTCCACTGCCCCATCAGAATAAAATCTCTCTAGAAGGGCATCTATCTGGTTACGGAACAGCACTAGTCCGCCAAACACCTCGAATTCTTCTGGGACAGAAGGAGCCTGAGCGCCATCCATAATCCAAAGCGCTTCAATTCGCGTCTCGGTTGCAGATTTTCGAAAGCGTGCGTTTGCAAATCCGATCGTATCGTCGATTATTGCACAGATAGCATCGTTGCTGCTCCAAGCTTCCGTTGGGAATGACGGTTCATAGAGTTCGTCTGTTTGGCGCGTTCGCAGAATAGAACGATCAACAAGCGGCCCAAATTCAAACTCCAGGTCACCTGCATCGCGAAATAGGTTGTCGACAACAGAGCTTGGCGCTGCGTATCCGATCCTTGAGCCGCTTGTCCTCTTTTCCGGGCCGAAGTGCGCTGATACCGCAAAATTCTCCGAACGGCGGAGCAAGTCGAAGAAACTTCCGACAAAGCTACCTCCGGTTTCGATATGTCGAATTGCTCGCGCGAGTTTTCCGGCATCAAAATTCGCGCCTCGTAAGTATCTTTCGACTTCAGCGGCAACGCGCCAATCGGAGTATGGCGTCGCACCGAACATGGTGTGATATGGTTTCCAGGCAGTCATGAGTGCTCAAAGCTCCCATTCTGCTGTGGCTTTGTTCCAGAGCCACTTAAGTTCATCATCTCTTTGTCTGGCTGGAACAGGCAAGACCGGAGGATCCAATGGCGCGGCAAATGGCGGCAGAGGTTTGCTAGGATCGGTCCAGCCAACTTTGAATCCAGCACTGTCAAACCGACCGTCAAATCCATCTGGCATGAATTGATGGGCCCGGTCGAAGTCATCACCTTTGAAGTCGGCGATGAAGTGTTGGCCGATCACACTGCCCAATAATGCACCGCATCCACTATCGATTGGGAAATGAACACCCGCGACTACGCGATTATACGCGATTCGGGCTGCTAACCCAAAACTTTGCCGACGAAGTGGTCGAATGGTATCGTAGAGTCTGTCTTCGTAATCTTCGGTAAGCTTCGTCAGAACGTTGGCGAGCAAGTAGGCCTGCGTCGCATGACCGCTGGGGTAGCTGCTGTGACCGGGTGTTTGGATGATTGGGTGAATCTGTGCCGACAGTTCGACTGGGCGACGGCTAGCCATCCTGTGTTTGGCTTCCATTTCTATTGGGGCTAATGCGCGTAAGCATGTTCCAAGTAGTTCAATCGTGTAAGCATGGCGTTTGGGATGCAGCCCGAAGATAGCAGCGAAAAACGATAGGATATCGTGCCGCTGTCGGAGAATCTCTGGAGCGCGATCATTACGAGCATTCAGGGCATTATTTACTTCTTCAATTTGCGCGTGAAATTTCGCATCGTCCGGTCGAGAAGCTTCGAAAACTGACACATCCAGACAAAATCCGAAGTTGGAGGTCTTCAGCTCAGCATCTTCAGTGTTCGGCTCAGCACCTCCGAAGCGCTGCACTAGCGCGAGAACATCATCGAGTTTAGGAATCTCATACCTGTGGGAAGTGAAGATCCTGAATCTCTGGCCCTCTGAACTGAATTTTAGATCTTTGTTCAAGCGGTTTGCCAAAACTTCCGCTCGAACAACTGGATTCCATCGATCCAAGTTCTCCTTATCGCTGAAAGGTAGTTGTGGCATTTCCTTCGTTTTGGTCCAATCCCCCGCAAGATCGCCTCGAATCTGTTCGATCATTCGGGCGGAGCGCGAAACTCGAACGATGTCCGCGTGGTCGGCATGATCTGCATGGTCGGCATGATCCGCATGATCGGCATGATCTGCATGAAAAATTGAACGCGTTGACATTGTTGTTCCCCCACTTTTCTAGACTAACTCTAATTGACCGTAGCATCAGTTAAAGCCAAGTTGCGCCTAGGTTTGGTTTTTTACGTTTTTTTGATATACTCCTGCGAAGGGAGAGGGTTAATTTTCATTGAAGCATTGCTTGCGAATAAAACTACGTGGCCAGTTCCAAGTTCTTGGGCCAGATGGTAGCGACAGGACCCCTTCGAGCAAGAAGGCTAAGGCATTATTGGCGTTGCTGGCTATGTCGCCGGGCAATTCAAGAAGTCGATCTTGGATTCAGGGAAAGCTTTGGAGCCAGCAAGAGCCTTGTTTAGCAGCAGCGAGCCTACGCCAATGTCTTTCAGTTTTGCGAAGGTCATTGGGCCCGTACAAGGAAGTATTAGGAACAGGCAATCAATCGGTTTCTTTGAGCTCAACATCTGGATTGGACGGTTATGGCGAATTTCTTGAGGATATCTACGTCAACGACCCTGAGTTCAATCGCTGGAAGGCCGACCAATCCTTATTGGTTGAAAAAACCAATCCGCCACCGGAAATTCCTGTTCAGGGGGCGGCGGTGCCAAAAGTATTTTCTTTTCTCGACGCGTTCGACAACGACTCGCGCTTCTTTTCGGCACTTGTCGCCGACTCAATAATGCGCCGCTTGGGCGAGGCTGCAAGCATCGAAACACTGGAATCTACCGACTTGGGACCAAATTGTGAGCAGCTCGAATTCGTTCTGCGAACATCTGCAATGAGGCGAGGCGATCACTCAGGTATTCGAATTCGCCTAGAGTGCGCCGCGTCTGGAGCCGTAATCTGGACTGGTCAAAGGGTATTGCGAGCTGACTCTCTTGCAGAGGTGGATACCGTCGAAGTCCGCAAACTCATGAATTTTGCCGTAGACGCCGCAATTGATCGATACAATCAAATTCGACCTTCTAAATCTGCTGAATCACAGTCGTCCGCCCTGTGTTTTCGAGCAGTCTCTAAGATGTTCACGCTTATCGATGACGAGCTGCTTGAATCTGAACGTATGTTGAC
The DNA here is from genome assembly GCA_039942135.1 of Hyphomonadaceae bacterium. Lineage (GTDB taxonomy): Bacteria > Pseudomonadota > Alphaproteobacteria > Caulobacterales > Hyphomonadaceae > CALLCD01. The sequence continues at coordinate 7,859 of JBDVDE010000091.1, read as the reverse complement.
AATGGCGGGCGAACTTGATGATCGCGGCATATATCATGCGTGGAGGGCTTACCTAAAAATCGTTCAATTCGGCGAACGCATCGTGACCGATCGGGAGGCGGTGTCTGATGAGACTCAAGAACTTATTGCTCACTCCCTAGAGCAAGGAGCGGATAACTCCATGGTGCTCGCATTGGCCTCTTACGTCCAATCCGTGATCTTCAAAAACTACTTGGCTGCCAGCGAGCTTGCCGAACAGAGCTTAAGGATTTCTCAAATAAATCCCTTGGCATGGGCGTTTTTGGGGATTTCGAAGATGCATTTGGGAGCTGTTGATGACGCATTTCAATGTACAAGCTACGCTCGGAAGATTTCGGGTCATGGACCGCAAAAATACCAGATAAATATGTTGGCCTGCCAATCTGCTATTGTCGCTGGACGGTTCGTGGATGCAATGGAACTTGCGGAACTCACTGTTGGAATGGCACCGAGTTACGCCCCACCCAAGCGATATCTGGCTGCGCTCCTAGTCAATGCAAACAGAGAGAACGACGCGATCAAAGTCATCTCGGATCTCAAGCGGCTGGAACCAGACTTCTCTTTCGATCAGATGACCGATCCTTCTTACCCAGCTTCGGCTCTTCGCCTATCCCCATTGGGTGATCGGTTGAGTGACCTCTCCCGGCGTCTAACTTGAGCTTACCTCTTGAGATGTAAAAAAAGCGTCAAAAACCTTCCATGAACACATTCGTCGTTGAATGGGCTGTCTTCGATAAAGCAATCAGGAAACTGTAGTGTGCAGGGCAGACTTCTGCGGTTCGCTGGTGGTTATTTTCACTCCCAAGCCTCAGGAAGTCGAACTTTAGGTTTGTTCTGCCCCATTGCGGCAATTGATCCTCGGAGGAGAACTAATGTCAATTTCAGAGCAAATTATTCAGGGAATGGTCGCGAACGGTCGAGTGATCTCTGAGGCACAAGCCGGTGAGGAGGTGCTTGGCCCACTTCGGTTGCTCCCAGGTATTTGGAAGAACACGGATGACTTACACGGCTTTGGATTTAACATGATCGCTTTGCCTTTTGCGCCAAATGAAGACGCCGGTTATCGCCTTCTGATGAATCAATATGACGAAGAACTGCATTTTTCGATTGTGGATAAAGGTGTTCCTAATCGGGGAAGCGGGTTCGATCCGGCAACCCAGTCCGCTGTTGAGGCGGATCAGACAATCGTAGCATTGGACTACGATCAACGAATTATTCAGATTGCTGCTGAGGATTTTCCGGCGAGCGGAAAGACAGATATTTTCCAAGGACAAGCCATCCACAAGGAGCCAGGCCTTTGGCTCCATATGACGGATCAGAATACCAATGGGATCAACATTGCGCGCTTAGGAACAGTGCCTCACGGAAATAGCTTGCTGACGTTGGGACGAGCACAGAACGACCCGGTTGCTGGATTGCCTCCCAATGTCATTCCAAATGTGAACGGAGTCGTGGTTGGAGGCGGAACTGACCCGAATGAAGACGATTTCGTGCCGCCCTACTTTGACCCCTACAAGCACTTCCACGAAAACCCTTTTAAAGGGAGTGTCGACATTCCCGGCTTTGACGGTTTCGAGCCGGTAGACATGACTGCGTTGTTGAGACACGCCTTGGCTACAAAGCTACCCGGTGAGGTCAAGAGAACGATGCGTTTGCATGTCGACTCCACACTTGACCATGCAGGAATTGTGAACATTCCATTTGTAGTTCGCCAGGCCGATGCGACCGCTATGAACGCAACGTTTCTGATCTATGAAGTTGAGGACTCGGAGACCGGACGCCTCAGGTACTTCATGCAATACGTTCAGAATGTGATCTTAGACTTCATCGGCCGCCCGGATGGTCATCCTGGCAGAGCGCGCTGGCCTCATGTGTCGATCAATACAATGGAGAGAGTCTCCGATGCGGACGCCCAATCGGTCAAGATGCGGATGCTGACTGACTAGTACCTCGTTGACGAGTTTGTCTCGCTTGCATCGGTATAGAAGGCCCTAATCAGCTCACCGAATGCAAAGAGATTACCAGATATGGAGATATGAACTGATGGTCAACGTTACATCGAACATACTTAACCATCAGCTCTCGTTCACCATATCCGTGCGTCGAATGTATCTCGTCGAATGCGAACATTGGAGGTTCTCGGACCGCGAGGAGTTATCCCTTGTTAGCATCCGTTGAACCAAGAAACTTACTGAAGAGGGTATGAAAATGCGTGGTGGAATCCCGTTCTTTTTCGGCGGATTGATTGCTGTGGCCCTGCTAATGCTATTCGGTTGGTCGGTGTATCACATGATACAGGAGGTTTTGGCGCATTGCGGCCATGTGGAAGGTCAATCGCCTGTGGATTGCCAGCCTCCCGACACACCGTTAGTACAAGAGGGGCTGATCTATGTTGTCACGACCGTGGGCGGTCTGGTCTCGGCACTGGTTATTGCCGTACTCAGCGTAACTAGACCGGGTGGTGCCCCCGAGATGGCGGGTTTTTCGCCCACCGGTAGATGGACGCGCCGACTGACGAATGGCGTTGTTTCGCTTTATCTGATCTTATGGCTCATCGCGGGCCTCAGCGCATTGGTGTACGGTGTGATGTGGTACCCCGGCATCCTGCCGACGTTAGGTGATATCGGAACGACTTGGCTCGGCCTCGCTGTATCGGCAACCTATGCATATTTCGGGTTGAATCCGCCGGCAAAAACCGAAAGCGCGGACGCAGAAGGACCTCGGACCGAAAGGACGACTGGCGATCTGCTGCTGCATCAGAAAGTTCCCAATGCCAGCGAAGTTGCCAGTTCCGGTGCGCTGGTCAAACGCATCAAGAGAACAGACCCCGAATTTGCCCAGCTCGTTAGCAATCAAAATGCGCAGATCATTTTCAAGGATGAGGAAGGTACCGGGGCCGACAGGGTGATGTCGGCGCGGCTGATGGAAAAGCTCGACAAGCTGGCAACGACCGTGACGGCGGAATGGAGTGGGGTCAAGCTGCGCGTCACGGAAGCATGGGATGAGGACGGCGAACATGCGAGCACCTCGTTGCACTACGAAGGTCGGGCTGCGGATCTGACCGTGTACCCATTGGATGGCGACAAGCTCGGCCGTCTGGGCCGATTGGCTGTCGATGTGGGGTTTGACTGGGTCTACTTCGAGGACTCCAGCCACATCCACGTGTCGGTCCGCGCCTAGAGTAGATGTTCTTTTAATGCTCCGGCCTGAGGCCGGACGCAGGCCAATACGGAGACCGTCAGATGACATCAGTGCACAGATCTTTCCGACTGTTCGGCAAGTTCCGGGTCGGACGCCGGCCGGATGAGAGCGACGCTCGGCCAATTCACGGCAATCTAGTGGAGATCTTGCACGCGTCCTATCCGGGGGAGGAGGTAATGCGCAGTTTTGCGCGGATACGTCACCTTGGCCCGGATGAGCCACTGCCCGAGCTGCCAACGGAGGCCGAGCTGCCGCCGATTGAGGACAACGTCTTTCTTGATTACGCCCGCGACCGGATTGAGAAGGACTTGCGGACGAAAGCCAACGTCGCCTTCTGGGTCAGCGAACCCCACGAAGACCATACTGGAACCGGCGGGCGGCGCATGTTTCTGTTCGACGCCCTCTGTTTGGATCAGTTCGTGGACAGCACGGCCCAAACCGCCTCGGACCGGTTCCTGCTGGTGCCGAGCTTCACCGAGGATACACGACGCCGCAGCTCTAGGGTGACATTCGGCAGCGGGCCGAACACCTTTCTGATGCGGCTGGAGCTTGGTTTTGCCATGCCGCTGCCAATGGGAAGCCGGGCCGACATGCCGGATCGCCCCGGCGGCGCCTTGTGTTTGGGAGGCACATACAACACGACCCAAGCCGCCGTGGAGGACCTCACGGTCTCCCAAATAACTCTGATCGGACCATCGAACGATACGACGACCATAAACCGACAAAGCCAGTTCGGTCGCTTCGGTGTTGGGGAAAACCCACCCGGCAGCAAGCCGATTATCCGTATCGGCGAGGCCCGAGGCGCACCGCAGACGCGCAGCTTGCTGGCTGCGATGGGGCTATGGGGTCAAAGCGAAGCGGCGGGCAGCGATCATGTGGTGGAGTTCACATCCGCCTTTATCGATGGTTCCGAAGAGCCGCACCACCACTATGCGGTGGCTTGCCGCCGTCGCGTCCGACTGAATCGTGCCATCCATGTCGATACAATTGACGGCAGAGCGCGACTTGATCTGACGGATCAGTTGGGCGGGATGCTTGAGATCGACCAGCGCAGTGTTTTGGTTGAATGCCATTGGGGGATCGATCTGAGTGACGACGCGGTACGCGCCGGTCTGCAAGGTGATGCAAAACCGTTGGAAGCCAAACTGCGGGCCAGCCTACGTTGGACTTCCACCGCGCAGCTGGCTAATGGCACTTTGGGGCTGGCGGAAAACGAGGCACCACTGGATGGTAGTAATCGTTTGATCCTGCGCGCTGGCGGTTTGGAAGAGGCCGCGCGCTTGTCAACGGTGGCACGCAATGCGTTGACGGCAACCGACAGCCAGCCACAGTCAATCTTGCCAACCCTGTCAGATGCCTTGATCACTTCGGGAAAAGCAGTGCCACTGATCGCATACGCGCGCCGATTGAGCAGCTCGTTGATGATTGGCGGAAAGCCCAACATTGAGCGCGACAACGCCGAGACCAGCAGACTGGCGCGGTTCGGCATCACGTTGGACTCAGATGTTTTGGCGGGGACACAGGAAACGGGCCGCAACCTAGATTACCTGCACTTGCCGTCCATCACGGAGGGTTGGCCTGAATCGAAACCTTGGATTCATCCGCCTAGTTTCCCGTCGACTTTGCCGATGCGAATGGTGCTGGCAGGATTTGACGACAAAGAACCAAACCCTGACCCAAGGGTTCATCACAATCACATCCGCCTCGGCCATGACGCGCGAATTGTCGATGAGGCATCCGAAAGCATCTTCGATGATGGTTCTGTAAATGACGGCGTGTTCATCGCCATCGGCAACGACAATGGCGCAGCGGAGACACCGCATGAGGGCGGCGCCCATTTCGCCGGATTGGACGCGCGGTTGGGATCTTTGGCTTTTACACGCGCGGGACCGGTACTCGTTGCCGACAAACCTGGAGAAAGGGGCAATCAAAGCCGACTTGTGATCCGCAGACGTGACCGGCGCGCGATCAACCGCCGCGCCGCCGCAGAGCAAATGCCCAGCCTCGATGTCGAATGGACGCTCGCGCTTGCCATCGACACCGCACAGCCGGTGACCACGGATATTCCACATGGGGACCGCGATGAGCGCCCGAGCGATCTTTTGATCCGTGAAACTCGGCTGGATGAATTTGCTGATTTCGGGACGGTTTCGCCGTTTGAGTTGACCGTCAAAGAGCGTCTGCAGGACGATCATGATCGACTTTTGCAGGCCGAATTGCGCGAAAACACCAGCGCGGGCGCTGACGATGTCGCCACTTTCACCGTGCTCAGCCAGGCACCGTTTTCCGCCTATCGCTTCAGCCGTCGCCCGCTATCGGCGAGTGCCGATCCCACGAAACCGGTGGCAACGTATGACAGCGACGCACGCGAATGGCGCATGCTGAAAGCCGCCGAAACTTATCAATACACGCGTCCCGCGGGTGCGACCGGCGAGGACGCCGACAAACCCGGCATGCTGGAACTTCACGACCCGGACCGCCGCCAGAGCACTACTTTGCCGGCTCTGCCGCCGGAAAACGGCGTCGAGCGGAGGCATGTGTTGGACATGCGCCTGTCGCCACCAAGTAAGGCCTGGGTCGATCCCAGTGATTTGACCCGCGATTTCTTTTTGCCGGAATACGCCGGGCGCGAGCTGTTCCGGCAGCGCGGCGATTTTGGGTTGGGCATGAAGCTGACAGCCTTGCGATCCGAGCTTCTCTACGGCCTATCGCTTGGCCTTATGGTGCCGCAAAACGATGACGGAACACCCGGGCCCCGCATCGCGGAGCTGCAAACCCTGACCGGGCGCATGGTCGGTCGCGGCGATGGCGATACAAACCTTGCATTGCGCCAGCGATGGCGCGATCTACGCCGCGCGTTTGAGCAGCGGCCGGAACGGTTGGAAGTCTGGACCTTGGATGCGGCGCGGGAAAACCCGTTCGTGCCGGCGAAATTCAGTGACGGGCTTAGCTTTTCACTCCGCCACACGGCGCTATTGGCACCACCTGTCAAATCCGGGGACTATGCGCCCCAAAGCGCGACTCCAGGCAATGTCGAACCCCCACGCTTTCATCCACATGGCCTTTCGGGTGGAGCGCTTTGGCCATTGGAATCCGCCAACATCAACCGCGTCGTCGCTGGCAACCCCGTTGGCAGCGATGGCACACTCGACGGGGTGGTTCTGTCACCGTTGGGTGACAGCGGCAATCAGACCGTCCGGTTTCTGGACGGCTACGTCACCATCATCACTGAGACCCGGGACGGCCATCTGCACAAGCAGCGTGTCGAAATTTTGGGCCGTATTGCCGGGCTTTGGCACCGTGCCAAACATGTGGTGATTTACGAGCGCACAACCGCGCCGTCGCCGCAATTCACCCCCGATCCGCATCAGGAAACCCGCACGCGGCGACCGGTGCTGCGCAAAGTCGAGGAATTCGTTGAGATCCTGCAGCCAAGCCGCCGCTATCCCGACATGACCGACATCGCCCCGCGCTCTCGCGGCTTTTTGGAAGAGGTGCGTTTCAATTCCAGGGTCATCCATGTCAATAGCGCATGGGGGCGCGACGTGGGCACACAGGGCTGGGAAGTGCCGCTTTGGAACCGGGGCGAGGCGGAGGTGCGCCCGCAGATCTATCCCTATCCGGATGTGGCCTTCCTAACCGTGGGCGAGGGCAACAGCGCCGCGCCCCAGGCCATCCAGGAATGTCTGGATGTCGCCAATCTTTATTTCTACACGGATGCCGAGGCCGCCGAGACCACACCCGATACCGACGCCTGGCCGGTGCGCCATGGGGTGGACACCAGCGGCCTTGGATCACCTGACATCGTCCGCCAAATCATGACCAACGCGGCCGAAGGTGTCGTTGATGGGCGGCGCGCCGCCGCATCGCGGATATTGCCGGGACTGCGGCGCTTTACCTGGCGGCTTGCACCCTCGGTGACACGCACGCGGATCAACAACGAACGTGGCACCAAGCCGATCTTCGCAGGGCTGGAGTCGGTCTCATTGATGCGTGATCCGGGCGGGTCTGTTAAAGACCCGGACAGCGTCATAGCGGCGCTGGCAAAACGTCCGGACTTCGAAAAGTTCTCAGACAATCTGTCAACCGATGTATCGCTGCCGTTGAGCCGCGCTAACCCGCCTAAGAATGTTCCCGCCTATCAAGGTGTCATAGACGCCGTCGATGCGATCACCGTCGCGGGTTCTCCTAGCGGGGACCAATTGCGGGACCTGGCAACCGCGCTGGACGCGCTTGCCACCAAGGACACCGTCAAACTTATCGATAAGGTCTTGGATAAAGATGGATCCGGTCTCGTCGACAAAGCGAAAACCCTGCTCGGCACCGCCGACAAGCTGGTCAGTCGCGCCCGGGATTTCGACGCGGAGGATTGCAAATCGATTGCGGCCAAGGCAGCCGCGACGATCCGCCAACGCGAACTGTTGGCGATGCAGATGGCGCGCCAAGCGGAGTCTGAGACATTGGCGCAAATTCGCGCGCTGGAGGTTGTCAGCCGCGAAGAGGCCAAGCAAATCCTCTATGACATGCTCGTCGACAACACGCGCGACCTTTTCGATCAGGCGGCACAAGGCCTCGGCGATGTGCGCGGAGGGGTGGCCACGGCCCGCGCCGTTGTCGCCGACTGGCGCAGCGATGTTATT
>JBDVDE010000090.1:0-10174 GCA_039942135.1 Hyphomonadaceae bacterium | reverse complement strand
CAACGCCTGTCGTTACAGATAGAATTTGGCTCAGCACCGCGCGGGCTTCGAGAGAGGTGTCGGAAGACAGGCTTTCGATCGCACGAATGCGCGCCTCGGGGGCCGCTCCGAAGCGCGCGGTCAAGAAATTGCTCAGTTGCTGTTTGCGGGCGCGCAGGATGGGATCATTCTCCCCTTCGAGCGAGGCCAAGAGCGGGTCAAGCTGGCTGGCATCGCTGCGTCTCGCGATGCTTTCAAGGGCGGCGCTGCGGCGTTCGGGGTCGGGATCAGACAGTTGGAACTGCACCAATGCCGTGCCGATGACACGCCGCACACCGCCGTTGGGGCGCAGCTGGCTGAAACTGTCCGAAGAAGCCGTTGTCTCTTCGCCCGTATCAACGTCGCGCAGCGTGAGTGTATCGCCGGCTTCCTTCGCAAAGTAGAACAGGCCAGTTGCATCGTCTTGCCAGACGCTCCGCTCGGCCCATTGCTCCAGAAAAACAGGAACCTGCGGCAGGCCCGATGCCACCAGATCGTCCAGCAAAACGCCGACCGATTTGCGCGATGGCTTGGCCACCTCTTCGGCGTGGGTCTGCAAGACAGACTGAAGTTCCTGAGCGGATGCAAGACTGACGGATGTCAGCAAGCACATCAGGCTGAGCAGTATTCGAACCATGAGATATGGGGCTTTCGGACGGAAAGAGTGTTTAGAAAGAGTGTCGGGCGCGGTTGAGAACGCGCCCGACTGTTGGCGTTAGTAATTTGAGGTCAACTGAACGCAGGTCTTGGTTTCGGTATTGTACATGCCGCACTCAAGCTCTTTCCAATCGGAGACCAGAACAGCCGATTCGGGCAGGAAGTCCGTCCATGCATCGCCGGGCACTTCTTCGGTCTGGCTGATGATGTCGAACTGGCCGTCAGAGGTGATTTCACCGATCAAGACAGGCTTGGCGAGGTGGTGATTGGGCAGCATGACAGCCGTCCCGCCGGTGAGGTTCGGGAATTCCTGCCCATACATCGCCGTACGCACCGCATCCACATCCGTGGTGCCCGCTTCGGTGACCGCGTTCACCCACATGTTGAAACCGATGTAATGGGCTTCCATCGGGTCGTTGGTCACGCGGTCTTCGCCCATCGCCTCTTTCCAAGCGGCGACCCACTCATCGTTCGCGTCGGATTCTGCAGATTGAAAGTAGTTCCACGCAGCGAGGTGGCCGACAAGATCAGCGGTATCGAGGCCCGAAAGCTCTTCTTCCCCGACCGAGAATGCCACGACCGGAATGTCGTCAGCCGAGATACCGGCAGCCGCCAACTCCTTGTAAAAGCCGATATTCGCGTCGCCGTTGATGGTCGAGATCACGCCCACCTGAGAGCCATCCGCCCCCAGTTCGACCACATCCGCCACAATGGTGGACCAGTCCGAATGCCCGAAAGGTGTATAGTTAACGAAGATGTTTTCCTTGGGGATTCCCTTGTCCAAAAGGTACTGTTCAAGGATATTGTTGGTGGTTCTGGGATAGACATAGTCTGTGCCGAGCAGAGCAAATTTCTCGACGCCCAGTTCCTCCAGGAAATAATCGGTCGCAGGGATTGCCTGCTGATTCGGGGCCGCGCCGGTATAGAACACGTTGCGCGAACTCTCCTCGCCCTCATACTGAACCGGGTAGAACATCAGGCCGTTCAACTCTTCCAGTACAGGCAATGCGGATTTGCGCGAAACAGATGTCCAAGAGCCGAAGATGACATCCACCTCAGACACGGTCAGAAGCTCGCGCGCCTTTTCGGCGAACAAAGGCCAGTCCGAGGCGGGATCCACGACAACGGCTTCGATTTCGCAATCCAACAGACCGCCCGCAGCGTTTTGTTGCGTGATCAAAAGCTCCATCGTGTCTTTCAACGTCGTCTCGGAAATGGCCATCGTGCCGGACAGAGAGTGCAGCACACCAACCTTGATCGGGTCCTCGCATTCCGCGCTGGCGGCTGAACCTGCGATCAATAGGGCAGCGGTCGCAGTAAGTGTGCGTTTGGTGGAAAGTCTCATTTCGGTATCCCCGTTTGGTGTGCGGAAGAGCGGAGACGCAAGCATGCCAAAGGCCAAATGCATTTCCACACAGCGTTTATTATAGTTACGCACGGATGGCCCCCTTGCCGGACTTCTCCGTTCGCGACGCCCCGTAGCAGAGCCTCTACAGCCTCAGTTCAGAGGGCCGAGCCAGCAAGCCCTGACCCCGAGGAAGTTTCTGCACCGCAGAAAGGGTGCCGTATGATTGGGCAGTTGACAGCCGAACTGTGAAAATTTGGGCAACTCGCGTATGGGGTGCGCGCTGTTTTGCGGCATGAGCGGAATGTCGGATGGGGACGGCAGGTGTGGCGTTAGTGCGGGAAGGCGTGGGGGTTATGCCCCGGTGGGTGGAAGGGATTGAGGAGCCCCCTCATCCAAATTGGATTGGGCGCTTGAAACCAGCAATCTTAAACGCATCTCCGTCGCGCTGCTCACCGTCTTCCCCGGCGCAGATAAAACCGCGCTTCCTGATCATATCGTCCTTAAAGATGACCCTTAGAATCGTGAACGAGTTTAGCGGGGCTGGATTTAATTGTGACTTACTGAGGTGCCCCTAGTTTCCTAGACACTTGCTTCGTTCATTTTCTGTTGTTTTATTCATAGTCAACCGGTGACAGCATGCCGTTGTTTGTGTGCTTGCGTGTTGGGTTGTAGAACATCTCAATGTAGTCGAACACGTCCTGCCTTGCTGCGTCGCGTGTGAGGTAGGTTTGTCTCCTGAACCGTTCGCGCTTCAAGAGATGAAAGAAACTTTCCGCAACCGCATTATCATGGCAATTCCCACGTCTACTCATGCTTGCAACCATATCGTGCTTGGTGAGAAACGACTGCCAATCTTTCCCAGTGAATTGCGAACCCTGATCGGTAATCCCCCCTAAAAATAGTGGTGTTCAAAAGTAGAATTTTCTCGGCAAGATATCTGAGGAGATTTATGATGAAGAACGGACGATTTAGCGACGCACAGATCATGGCCGTGTTGAAGCAGGCAGAGGGTGGCGTTCCGGTCTCTGAGCTGTGCCGCGAGCACGGAATGAGCAGCGCGAGTTTTTACAAATGGCGGGCCAAGTTTGGCGGCATGGACGCGTCCTTGATTTCCGAGATGAAGGATATGGCGGAAGAGAACCGTCGTCTGAAGCGCATGTATGCCGAGATGAGCATGCAAAACGACCTGCTGAAGGAAGCGCTTGGAAAAAAGCGTTAAGGCCGTCTCATCGGCGAGAGATGGCCATGAATGCAGTTGAGCAATATGGGGTCAGCATAGCTCTGGCCTGCCGTGCGTTCGAGATCAGCGAGACCTGCTACAGATACAGCCCTGTGCTGAGCGATGAGAACGAAGAGATCGCAGATTGGCTTGAACGCTTGACGACTAACAAGCGGACCTGGGGCTTCGGCCTGTGCTTTTTGTATCTGCGCAACGTGCAGGGCTATGGCTGGAACCATAAAAGAGTCTACCGGATCTACTGTGAGCTGGCGTTGAACCTGCGTATCAAGCCGAAGAAACGCTTAAAGCGGGACAAGCCGGAGCCACTGGCTGTGCCTGAAAGACCAAATGAAACTTGGTCCATGGACTTCATGGCGGATCAGTTGGCGGATGGCCGGTCGATCAGGACGTTAAACGTCTTGGATGACTTCAATCGCGAAGGACTGGCTATTGAGGTCGACTTCTCGCTGCCTGCTGAACGTGTCGTGCGTGCGCTGAACCAGATCATTGAGTGGCGCGGAAAGCCCCAAGCTATTCGTGTGGACAACGGCCCAGAATACGTCAGCGGGAAGCTCATGGAATGGGCTGAGAAACGCAATGTGCGGCTCGAATATATCCAGCCCGGTAAGCCCCAACAGAATGCCTATATCGAGCGCTACAACCGCACCGTTCGCCCCTCTCATCGCAACTTCGTTGCGACTGCCGGGCAGTGGGACGAATGGCTGGGGCAATACATCTTCGAAACCATTGAGGAGGCACAAGACCAAGCAACACAATGGCTCTGGACTTACAACAACGAGCGACCCAACATGGGCATCGGCGGCATGACACCCGCCATGAAACTGAAAACAGCCGCCTGAATTCTACGGCTGGACCCCATTAAAAATGGGTGGATTACCCCCGCAAGTGTGCGGAAAACGGCCACCTGCTGCGAGCAACGTGGCTCGGTAATTATTTGGCTATTCGGGTGAGTGTGGTTGTCAAAACAGGTGACGAAGTGACTGGTTGTTGCGAAGTATTTCGTGTCAGCAAGCGGGCCGGTGCTCACATTTTGAGCCTTTGAAATATTGCATCGTCTCACTGGCATCGGGGCTTGAGCGACCGGTCATTAACGCTCCGGACCCTTGTCACGTCGCACTTGCAACAATAACTATGCATTCAGGCTCCTTAAAGAAAGATTGCAAAGTGTATCTAGAGATATTTGGCTTACAAGCAGACCCGTTCCAATCAACAAACGCAGCCGACGAGCCGGAAATTGCCGAATATTTCGTACCGCCCCCTTACTTTCAAGCTGTCTTAGGTGATCCATCCCAGCCCAAATCTCAAGTGGTTTTGGCTCCTAGGGGCGGCGGGAAGACTGCACAAAGAGTGATGATTGAGCAGTCCAGTAAAGGCTCCAAAGACTTTCTTTGCATAGTTTACGACGAATTTTTGCTTCCCGAAAAAGCTCAGATTGGAGATATCGACTTAAATTATCACATCAGGAATGTGAATGAACTTCTAACACTTGCAATTCTTTTAGAGTGTTCAACCGGGAATGTCGGAAAAGAAGACCTGCCGAAAGAGCTGACCTCGGTGCTGAAACAAGCCATTGAGATATACTTGGGCGAATATTCACAGCAGCTACACTCTTCGAGTATTGGGAAGTTTAAGAATTTAGGGGATAAAGCTTCCGATATTTGGGATTCTTATGGTGGAAAAATATCTCTTCTTGTAGATGGTGTGCTGACATATTTCGGTGTTGATGCAGTTGATCTTTCAAAGTTGGCTCGCAACCCCGAAAACTATGAGCAAAGCCACCAATTTTATCTTCGGAAGCTATCGGAGATTGCAATTATTTTGGGCTATAAGTCAGTTTATGTATTGATTGATCGCGTTGACGAAACTGGGTTAACTAACGCTGACGCTCAGAAAGCTTACGATTTCATTAAGCCTTTGATAAGCGACCTTCATATCCTAGAAACGCCAAATGTAGCGTTCAAATTCTTTCTTTGGGATCAAATGAGGAGCTATTATATTGCTGATGGTGCCCGGCCAGATCGAATTAAAATGTATAGCTTGGACTGGTCTGTTTCCGAAATTTCCAAAATGCTTACGGCCCGTCTAAATGCTTTTTCTGAAGGGAAAGTCCAAAGCCTCAATGAAATAGTTAATTGCGAACTCGACGCCCACATGCTCGTATCCTATATCGCAGCAAGCTCTCCAAGAGATATGATTCGTGTTGGCGGCAGAATTGTAGATGAGCAAGTCCGCATGGAGCCAGATGGCGAAACTATCAGTCAAAATAAAGTTTGGTTGGGTTCCAGCAAATTTTGCCAAGAGAGAGCGGAGGAGATTTTTGCTCGGCACCTCCCTGATTTAAGAAAAATTGGGGTTCCTACATTCACAAATAGACATCTTGCTAATGATGTCTTTCGCGTAAGCGAAAACGCGATCCGCCCAAAAATTCAAAGTTGGCAAGACTCAGGAGCCGTAAAAAGAGTTGGCGATGTTCCTAATCCTGGCAACAGACCACTTTATCTATACGGCCTTTCTGAGCTGCGCCTTTGTGTCGCAGCACTTTCTAACGTGGCTATCGAAGAAATCTTCGGCAACTTCCTCTTGGAATGCCCGGCATGCAACATCATCAATATCAGCGATCAGAACGAATTCAATTGCAGCTGCGGCAGCAGCGTGAAGTTGAGTCAAGCGAGGTCTGTTTTGGAAATCTGCTCTGCGAAATAAATCTCGTAGGAAGGCGATAAATTTCGAGCCTTCCGCATTTGCTGTAAGCGAGGGCGCGTTAAGCGTTATTTTGAAAGTCACGCTTAGCTGGTTCGCCGCATGCACATAGTGTTCGGGTATAGCTCCCTGACACAGGCTTGAAGTCACATGACGGCCGTCCCACACCCCGTCGCAGCAGTTCGAATGCGATGTTCTGGCTTGGTTAGAACAATTCTATTCGGTCAGGTGCGGCGCGGCATGTCCTCCACCGCAGCGTGTCCGCGAAGGGCCTTTCATGCACATAGTGCTGCCCGATCAAGCAGGACTTTGCAAATTTCGCAAAGCGGCCATCGGTCCAAGCCGCAGCGAAGTTCCGGAATCCGCCCGACTTCTGCACAATAGAACGTCCAATGAAATTTGGCGAGAGGGCCTACCCTCTCGCCGCTCTCCCGTTTTTTTGCCTCCTGTTTTGCTGCGCGGTCTTTGTGACGCGCAGCAAAACTGGAGCCATATTAGTTCTCCAAAGCTGGTGTCGATTTTCAATCGCAACACAGGAGACCCCAGATGTATCAATCCCCTCAACCCTTCGTGCCGACCTTTGATTGGCAGAACCTTGTCGAACGCGGCGATGTCGTCTTGTTCCGGTATCCTCTCGCGGGCGAAGGCGGTGCCTCCGCGGGCACGCGACCCAAACGTCGCCCCTGCTTGGTTCTCGACGTCTTTACCAAAGGCGGGACCTGCTTCATCGAACTTGCCTACGGCACGTCAGCACCTACCAATGCGAACCGCGGTTACGAGGTGAGAGTCGGGGAGTTGGCGTCCTGCCACGTCGCCGGCCTGAAGCGGCCGTCGCGCTTTGTCTGCGCCCGTCGGATCATCGTCAGCGTAAATCATTCTGGTTTCGATGACGACGACGATAGCGGAACACTCATCGGTCGTCTGGACCCGTTACTTATCGAGCGGATGAATGCCGTGCAGGCACGGCTACAAGCCGACGCTGACATACGGGCAGCCGCGAAAGAAGGGCGTCGGTAACAACAGGCACGGTAGTCGCACGTAGTTCGCGGTTTCCTTTTGGGAACCGCGCCTTCGAGCGACCCCGCACCCCAAATACCAAAGGATAAAGATTATGGAACTACCATTCACACCAGGCACAGAAGTCACCCCTATGGCAGCCGCCTGCTACCCGCTTGCGCGCGCCGCTGCGACCGGCATCGAACAGGATGTCCTCGACCTCGTTTCGCCAAAACAAAAACTTTTGGCGCAAGAGCTCGCGGCGCTTCTTCAGCGTGGGGCGATCTTCGACAAGGGCGTTCTCGCAAAGCTGCACGATCTTGTGGGCGTGCTCGATGCCGAGATCGTCGAAGGAACCTATGTCGATACACATTACGATCACAGCGCGGAGAATGTGTCCGACACTCAGGACTACGGAATGGAACGACTGACGCCGGAAGCCGATCGGCTAACCAACGCACTGGGAGTGCTAGTTGAGCTCTACGTAACGCTTTCGGCTGTGCACGATCTGCTTCGTGCCGAGAAGGCCCTTCAGGGGCTGCGCGCAGCAGCCTGACCGAACATGCGGGTTTAGACACCCCGCATCAGGCGCGCTGGCGACCCTTCTGCTGCTACAGATGTCAGTGCGCTGCCCATAAAGAGACGCCCGCACAGATCATCTCTGTGCGGGCGTAGACGATCAACCGTTAAAGGCCACCGTGTCTCGTCGTGTTGTTGGTTTTGTGTGTCCACAACCGAAGGAGAAGCGAATGACCCTCACAAATCTGATCGACCTGATAGCTGAAGTTGCCGCCAAGCGGGCCACCGAAGAGGGCAGAACGAAGGAAGAAACACCAAGCGCAGGGTTAGCCATATGCAGGCACTTTTGGGCAAAGTTGTGGCGAACAAGGTCAGATCGCATTTCATTCAGTGCGTTGCCACAAAACCGCCATTGATGCGGGGCAACTATCTAAGCAATCATCTTAATATCGTGAACAACAGTTCGCAGGAGACCACATGACTTCGACTGCCCGCCGTGCCGTGATCTACGCCCGTTTTTCGACTGATATGCAGAATGCCAACTCGACCCGAGATCAGATCGCGAGTTGCCGCGTCTTTGCGCAGACAAACGGCTGGGAGGTTCTGGAGACATTTGAAGATGCCGGGATCTCCGGCGCAAACCGCGGCAGACCTGGCTACCAAAAAATGATGCAAGCCGTCAAAAGCGGTCTGGTCGATATTGTTCTCGCCGAGGGAACGAGCCGACTAAACCGCAGTCAGGAACTTTCTGCGAATCTCTTCGCT
Organism: Hyphomonadaceae bacterium; assembly: GCA_039942135.1. Taxonomy (GTDB): domain Bacteria; phylum Pseudomonadota; class Alphaproteobacteria; order Caulobacterales; family Hyphomonadaceae; genus CALLCD01. Next base: position 1,931 of record JBDVDE010000090.1, on the reverse strand, counting down.
GTTTGCGACTTCCACGGCGTTGAGATTCACACGGTAGCCGACGGCCGTATCGAAGAGATTCACATCGGCATGAAGGGCACGATGGATGCCCTGCAGATCAAGCGGACATCACAGGAGGTCCATCGAGGCCAAACTGGCAAAATCAAGGATGGCCTCTCTGCAGGCGGGCTTAGTTTTGGCTACCGGATTCCCGTCGACCCATCGACCGGATTGCGTAAGACCGGCCAGACCGAGATCGACGAGGCCCAAGCACTCATCGTCAAACGGATCTTTCGCGAGTTCGCAGATGGCAACAGCCCGAGAGCCATTGCCCACCAACTCAACAAAGAACACATCCCTGCCCCGCGTGGGGGAGCCTGGAAGGTCAACACGATATACGGCAACGCTGCACGTGGGACAGGGATATTGAATAACCAACTCTATGCCGGAACCCGCGTGTGGAACCGGTTAAACTACCGAAAGAACCCAGAAACCGACAAACGGGTATCACGGAAGCGGGATAAGGGGGAACTTGTCGTGCACGAGGTGCCCAAGTTGCGGATCATCGAACCGGCACTTTGGGAAGCGGTAAAAGCGTGCCAACGCACGCAAAGAACAGTGTCCCAACAGTTGGTGTAACTCCCGCTGGTAGCGCGGGCTGAGCGGAGCCTTCGCATAGCGAAGCGAGGCCCGTGCGGGTCGCTTGGCGGCCATGGTTGTTCTTCGGCTAAGGTTTGGTTTGCGGACCTAACTTTGACCAAGGAGAACGACCATGACCAAGAACAGTCTATCAGATACTGCCGCGCTGCGTGCGCTTTTGTCGGAGTCATCTGACAGCAACCTGCTTGCCGAGATGCTCGGGTTCGTCGCCGACCGCCTCATGGCGCTGGATGTCGATCAGCTCTGCGGTGCCAGCGCGCACGAGCGAAGCAGCGACCGCATGAACCATCGCAACGGATATCGGTCCCGAGCTTGGGAGACGCGTGCAGGAAGGGTCGACGTTAAGATTCCGAAGCTGCGTAAGGGCAGCTACCTGCCCGAGTTCCTTGAGCCCCGCCGGGCGGCGGAGAAGGCCATGACGGCCGTCATTCAAGAGGCCTATGTTCAGGGCCTATCGACGCGCTCCGTGGATGATCTGGTCAAGGCGATGGGAATGACTGGCGTATCGAAGAGCCAGGTCTCGCGGCTCTGCGGCGAAATTGATGAACGCGTCGATGCATTCCTGAACCGCCCGCTGGAAGGCGAATGGCCCTATCTCTGGCTTGACGCGACTTACATCAAGGTCCGCCGTGGCGGTCGGATCGTCAGCGTCGCTGCCATAGTGGCAGTGGGGGTCAACCTGGATGGACGCCGCGAGGTTCTGGGCATCGCTGTCCAGCCCAGTGAAGCCGAGGTCTTCTGGGACGAATTTCTGCGTTCTCTGGCCGATCGCGGACTGCGCGGCACCCGTCTAATCATCGCCGACGACCACAAGGGACTGAAAGCCGCCGCAGCAAAGGTGCTCGGTGCGACAGTCCAGCGCTGCCGCGTCCACTTTATGCGCAACGCACTTGCCTGCGTCGGCAAGAAGGACAAGCCCATCGTCACTGCGGCGCTCCGGACGGCCTTCGACCAAGACACGCTTACAGCTTCGAAAGAGCACTGGGCCAAGTTGATCGACGCCTTCGAACCGCGGCATGCCAAGCTTGCAGAGCTGATGCGCCGTGCGGAGGATGACGTGCTGGCCTACAAGAGTTTCCCCCGCGAGCACTGGGTCAAGATTCACAGCACCAACCCGCTTGAACGCCTCAACAAAGAGATCAAGCGGCGGACCAACGTCGTTGGGATCTTTCCCAATGAAGCCGCAGTCACACGATTGGTCGGAGCACTGATGCTGGAGCAAAATGATGAATGGGCGATCACGCGGCGCTACATGACACTGGAAACCGTCGCCGCCATTTGCGACACTACCC
>JBDVDE010000089.1:0-43668 GCA_039942135.1 Hyphomonadaceae bacterium | reverse complement strand
GCGCTTATGACGCTGCACAATGTGCCGTTCGAGGGGCCGCTTGTCGCGTTTTCCGCTGTGGTCAATATTGTTGGCGGTTTGTTTTTGGCGACCAACCGGCATGTGCGCCTAACCTCATTTGGCTTCGTGCTCTACATTGTTCTGGTCAATGCGCTGCTGCATGATTTTTGGAATTTTCCTGACGAAATGCAGAACTTTATCAAAAATCTGGGCATTTTAGCGGGGTTGCTCGTCTTGGCAGGCGCGTCGCCATCGCGGCCGCTTAACCTGCGATACCTACTTGCCTCGGATAAAAAATTCTCTGCCTGACGCGCAATGCCGGTCGTCAATGCATCTTGAATGCGGTGTTTGCGCTCTTACATATTGAGTATTCGCAATTACAAAAAAGCAGGGAGACTGAACATGCTCGGCCCCCTTATCATTATAGGTGCGATTATTGGTATTTTGATTGGCGCACTTGGCCATCCTAAAATTTATCGCGGGCTGTTTGGTGGTCCTCTCGGCTCAGACGATCACTAATCGATCACTGGCCAAGCTTGCTCTCGGGCGCGGTCAGCGCTAGCAGTGAGGGACAACTCCAACGCAGCCGAGAACGCTATCAATGGCCGATACAAAAATCGACAAACCCACCTGTTTTCAGGACATTATCTTACGCCTCCAGAATTATTGGGCCGCTCAGGGCTGCGCCGTGCTGCAGCCCTATGACATGGAGGTTGGCGCAGGCACGCTGCATCCGGCCACTGTTTTGCGTGCGCTGGGGCCGAAAGAATGGCGCGCGGCCTATGTCCAGCCGAGCCGACGTCCGGCCGATGGGCGCTATGGCGAGAACCCGAACCGGCTTGGCCACTATTATCAGTATCAAGTGATCTTGAAGCCCAACCCGATCAATCTGCAAGACTTGTATCTGGGCAGCCTTGACGCGATCGGCATCGACCAGTCCGTGCATGATATCCGCTTTGTCGAGGATGATTGGGAGAACCCGACCGTTGGCGCATGGGGTCTTGGCTGGGAGGTCTGGTGCGACGGGATGGAGGTTAGTCAGTATACTTATTTCCAACAGGTTGGCGGCCTCGATGTGCGCCCCGTCTCTGGCGAGCTAACCTATGGGCTTGAGCGCTTGGCCATGTATGTGCTGGGCGTCGATCATGTCATGGAGATGCCGTTCAATGCGCCGGATGCGGACGTGCCGCTGAGCTATGGTGATGTCTTCTTGGAGAATGAGCGCCAGCAATCGCATTTCAATTTCGACCATGCCGATGTGGAGATGCTTCAGCGCTGGTTTGCCGATTGCGAGAACCAGTCAAACGCCCTGCGCGAAGCCAAGCTCCCGCTGCCTGCTTATGACTATGCGCTAAAGGCCAGCCACACCTTCAACCTCATCGACGCACGCGGCGCCATCTCCCCAACCGAACGCCAAGCCTTCATCGCCCGCGTCCGCGACCTCGCACGCGGCGCAGCAGAGCTCTATGCGGAGCAAGCGGAGGCCTAATCCCCAGCCTTCCACCCCAAATACACCGTTTGCGTAAACGGCTTGTCCTGTAGCGGATTGTGGAACGTCACCGGTTCAGCGCGGGCGCCCTCAAACACGCAAGCCAGCCGCGCAACAAATCCCTCATCAGTGCGCGCATCCGACCACAGCCCCATCACGCCGCCGGGCTTTAGGTGCTGCGCCAATTGCTTCATGCCGTCTTCGCTGTAAAAAGCGCCGCTGCGTGCATCGAGCAACCAGTCTGGCGTGTGGTCAATGTCGATGAGGATCGCATCAAACTTGCGCCCCGGCTGGCGCGCATCAAAGCCAGTCTCCGAAGCGGCGAGGGCGAAGAAATCGCCTTGTCTCGCCTCGCAACGCGCATCAGCGCTGAGCGGCGGATCAAGCGGGACGAGCCCCCGCGCATGCCAATCGATCACCGGCTGCAACAGCTCCACCACCAACAGCTCACGCACGCGCGCATCTTCCAGCGCTGCGCCTGCCGTATAGCCAAGCCCGAGGCCGCCGATGACGACATCAAGGCTTGCGCCGTCTGCGCCCGCAAGCTCGCCCAGCCCAAGCTTTGCCAACGCAATTTCAGAGGCCGTAAACAGGCTCGACATCAAATGTTCTTCGCCAAGGATAATCTCGAACACATCCACATCCAGCGACAACTGCCTGCGACGGCGCAAGCTGATCGGCCCGATCGGTGTCTCCTGATAATCAAGTTCTTCAAACAGACGGGACATTGAACGGCTCCGGTTTGGGTGTGGGCCGTTCCTGATTGACGCGCCTACAAGGAGGTCTGATTATAGACGCCCAATCTGCATCCGTCTTCGAGGAAAACCAAAATGACCCAAACCAAAGTCGACCTTGCGCAGAAATTCTCGCTTTTCTCAGAGCCTTGGCAGCCCAAAATTGTCGGCGAGGTCAACGGCATGCACGTCAAACTCGCCCGGCTGCAAGGCACGTTTGAGTGGCATTCCCACGAGAAAGAGGACGAGATGTTCTTGGTCGTGGAGGGCGTCCTGATCATGAAGTTTCGCGACAGGACCGAGCGGATCGAACAAGGCCAATTCATCATCGTGCCGCGCGGGGTTGAGCATTTGCCAAGCTCTGAAGGCGACGAGTGCAAGATCATGCTCTTTGAGCCAGCGACGACTCTCAATACAGGGGATGGAGACGCAAGTGACAGAACTGTAGCCGAATTGGAGCGCATCTAATGTCTGATAAACCCGTCATTTCTGGCCGTGAGCCAATCCCCGTCGATGTTGAAGAAGGTAAAATATATTGGTGGTGCACCTGTGGGCGCTCGGCCAATCAGCCCTTTTGCGACGGCTCTCATAAAGATACCGAATTCGCCCCTGAAGGCTGGGAAGCGCCTAAGACTGGCAAGGTTTTCTTCTGTGCATGCAAGCAAACGGGCAAGTCTCCGCTGTGCGATGGGACGCATAATTCGCTCGATTAGATGCGATGAGCAAGCTGCGCTGCCTTGACGCCAGCCACACGCCGTTTATGCCCTGCTGAACAGTTTAAATCGAAGGTTTCCGCACGCTTATGGCCCAGCTTCTTCTCGAACTCTTCTCCGAAGAAATCCCTGCGCGGATGCAGGCAAAGGCCGAGGCCGATCTAGGCAAAGCTCTGGGCGATGCGCTCAAGGGGGCCGGGCTGGACTTTGAGGCGCTCGAAACGCTCTCAGGCCCGCGCCGCCTTACGGTGATTGTTGACGGGCTGCCAGCGAAATCTGCCGATGTGCGGGACGAGCGCAAGGGGCCGAAAGTTGGCGCGCCGGAAAAGGCCGTTGAAGGCTTTATGCGCGGGGCGGGATTGGCTTCGATTGACGAGGCGGAGATCCGCACCGATCCAAAAAAAGGCGATTTCTACGTCGCGATTGTCGAAAAGCAGGGCCAAGCCACGGCCGACATTATCGCCGCAGCCGTGCCGGAGATTGTGCGCAAATTCCATTGGCCGAAATCTATGCGCTGGGGCACCGGCGATCTGCGCTGGGTGCGGCCATTGCAGCGGATTGTCTGCGTGTTTGATGGCGCGATTGTGCCGTTCGAGATTGATGGCTTGGCGAGCGGCAATGAAACCGAGGGTCACCGCGTGCATGGGCGCGGGCCATATGTGGTGACGGGCTGGGACGATTATAAAGCCCAACTTGAAGGCGCGGGCCATGTGAAGCTCACACGCGAAGACCGCCGCGCGCTGATAGAGACCGAGGCCAAGGCTCTGTGCGAGAAAGCCGGGCTGGAGCTGGTCGAGGATGAAGGGCTTTTGCAGGAAGTGACGGGGCTTGCCGAATGGCCGGTGCCGGTTCTCGGCGCGATGGACCCTGCGTTTCTTGATCTGCCGCCGGAAGTCGTGCGGTTGTCGATGCGGACACACCAGAAATATTTCGCTGTGCGTGACCCGAAGACGGGCGCATTGGCTCCGAATTTTGTCACTGTGGCCAATATACAAGCGGCCGATGGCGGCGCGAAGATTGCGGCGGGCAATGCCAAAGTGCTCTCGGCGCGGCTCGATGATGCGCGGTTCTTCTGGGACAATGACAAGAAGACCGGCCTTGACGACATGTTGCCGAAGCTCGCCAAGATCGATTTCAAGAAAGAGCTGGGCTCGATTGCCGACAAGGTTAAGCGGGTCGCCGCTCTGGCGCGTGAGCTTGCCCCTAAGGTTGGCGCTAATCCTGATATGGCTGAACGCGCTGCAAAGCTCGCCAAGGCTGATCTGGTGTCGGAAATGGTCTATGAGTTCCCCGAGCTGCAAGGCGTGATGGGGCGGTATTATGCGCTCGAAGCGGGCGAAGATGCCAGCGTGGCGGGGGCTATAGCCGACCATTACCAGCCGCAAGGCCCGAGCAATCCGGTGCCAACCGATCCGGTTTCGATTGCAGTGGCGCTGGCGGACAAGCTCGACACGCTGGTCGGCTTCTGGGCGATAGGAGAAAAACCCGCTATTTTTGTTGATGAGTATGCAGTAGATGGATTGGCGGATGTGTCATCGCAAATGACAGAGACGCCTACAGGTTCCAAAGATCCATTTGCGTTGCGGCGTGCTGCTTTGGGTGTTGTACGAATACTGTTAGAGAACGAAGTACGCATTTCGTTCAGGTCGCAGATCGATCCTCATTTCAATTTAGTCGGAGAGGATTTGCCCGCTTACTATAAAATTGGTGGCGAGATTGTAGAAATTGGGCAAGGCAAAGACATCCCCAAGTTTCGAGACTACATGATGCGATTCCGTGCTGATCAGGCTGTAGCGGGCAATGACCTAGGTGGGCGTCCCACAATTGAGCATAGCTTAAGGCCTCTAATAGAAGTTCCGAGTGACCTCCTCCAATTCCTCGCAGACCGCCTCAAGCAACATCTCAAAGACCAAGGCGAGCGTCATGACCTCATCGATGCTGTGTTCGCGCTTGGCGAGGATGACTTGGTTCTCATCACCAAACGCGTCTCCGCCCTCGGGACTTTCCTCGAAACCGAAGACGGCACAAATCTGCTCGCCGGATACAAGCGAGCGACCAATATTCTCAAGGCCGAAGAGAAGAAAACCGGCGAGACTTATACAGGTTCAGTTAATCCAGACCTCTTAAAGGAAAAACCGGAACAGGATTTGCATTCGGACCTGACGAAGGCTGTCGCCAAGGTAGAGGCGGCACTCGGGACTGAGAGTTTTGATAAGGCGATGGCAGCAATGGCACCTTTGCGTGGCGCATTAGATACGTTTTTTGATCATGTAACGGTCAATGACGAGAACGCGGATGTCCGGCGTAATCGGCTCTTGCTTTTGGCGTCAATGCGCGATGCACTGACAAAGGTCGCAAATTTCTCCAAGATTGAAGGTTAGGGATAAAGAAAATGGGCGAAGCAGCACACGAGCTTAATAATCAGACTTGGGTCTATTCCTTCGGAGGCGGAGACGCCGATGGCGATGCCTCGATGAAGAACCTGCTTGGCGGCAAGGGCGCAAATCTGGCTGAAATGGCCAAGCTTGGCCTTCCGGTTCCTCCGGGCTTTACGCTATCGACCGCTGTTTGTACGGCCTTTTACGATCTCGACCGCAAATATCCTGACACGCTGATGGCTCAGGTTGAAGGCGCGCTTGAAGGGCTGGAAAAAACAGCTGGCAAACGCTTTGGCGACCCTGCAAACCCTCTGCTTGTGTCCGTTCGCTCGGGCGCACGTGCGTCGATGCCGGGCATGATGGATACGGTTTTGAACCTTGGCCTGAACGCAGAAACGGCAATCGGCCTCGCTGCGAAAGCTGGCGAGCGCTTCGCCTATGACAGCTATCGCCGCTTTATCCAGATGTACTCGTCCGTGGTGCTCGGCCTCAGCCATGACACGTTCGAATATATTCTCGACGATTATAAAGAAGTGCGCGAATACAATCTCGACACCGAAATGACGGCGGACGATTGGAAAGCGATTATCGAGCAATACAAGGCAGCCGTCCAAAAAGCGCTCGGCAAGCCGTTCCCAGAAGACCCGAAAGAGCAGCTTTGGGGCGCTATTGGTGCCGTTTTCGGATCATGGATGAATGATCGCGCGATCTTGTACCGCAAGCTAAATGACATCCCGCAAGCTTGGGGCACAGCTGTGACCGTCCAGTCTATGGTGTTTGGTAATCTCGGCGAAACCTCGGCAACGGGCGTGGCATTTACGCGTGACCCGTCAACTGGCGATAAGAGCTTTTATGGCGAATTCCTGATCAATGCGCAGGGCGAAGATGTTGTTGCTGGTATTCGTACACCAGCGCCGATCTCGCGTGCGCGCGCCGATGAGCTTGGCTCTGATGACGCCCCGCTCGAAGAAGCTATGCCTGCCGTCTACAAAGAGCTTATCGGTGTCGCCGACAAGCTTGAAGCGCATTATCGCGACATGCAGGATCTCGAATTTACCGTCGAAGATGGCCGTCTCTATATGTTGCAAACGCGGACCGGAAAGCGGACCGCCGCTGCGGCGCTTAAGATTGCGATTGATATGGCGCGTGAAGGTGTGTTGAACCATGAAGAAGCCGTGCTTCGGCTTGAGCCGTCCCAGCTTGACCAGTTGCTACATCCGGCGATTGCTTCTGATGCGGTGCGTGATGTTGTCGTGCGCGGATTGCCTGCGAGCCCGGGCGCTGCAGTTGGCAAGGTTGTGTTTGATTCAGATACCGCGGCCAAAATGGCGGATGCAGGCGAGGATGTGATCCTTGTGCGCGTTGAAACAAGTCCAGAAGATATTCACGGCATGCATGCCTCGCGTGCGATTGTCACGGCACGTGGCGGGATGACCTCGCATGCAGCTGTAGTGGCCCGCGGCATGGGCCGTCCTTGTGTTTGCGGCGCAGGCGGCTTGGTGATCGACACAGATGCTGGCGAGTTCCGTTTTGCTGGCCGCGCGATCAAAGAAGGCGATATAATTACAGTTGATGGCGCTGCGGGCGAAGTGCTTGCAGGCGCTGTTAAAATGACCAAGCCTGACCTCTCTGGCGACTTCGGACACTTGATGGCGTGGGCCGACGGGTTCCGTAAACTCAAAGTGCGTACCAATGCGGATACGCCGGTTGATGTGGAGACAGCGCGTAATTTCGGCGCTGAAGGTATTGGTCTTTGCCGGACCGAGCACATGTTCTTTGATGCTGAACGTATCGCAGAAGTGCGGGCAATGATCCTCGCCAATGATGAAACGGGGCGGCGCGAAGCTTTGGCCAAACTGCTGCCAATGCAACGCAGCGATTTTACCGAGATCTTCAAGATCATGGGCGGACTGCCATGCACGATCCGCTTGCTTGATCCGCCTTTGCACGAGTTCTTGCCACATTCAGATGCCGACCTTGAAGACGTTGCAACCTCATCGGGTGTTTCGGTTCAGGTCTTGAAGCGCCGCGCAGCAAGTCTGGCGGAGAGCAATCCGATGCTTGGCCATCGTGGATGCCGGCTCGGGATTACGTATCCGGAAATTTACGAGATGCAGGCGCGCGCCATTTTTGAAGCCGCTGCGTCGATCGCCAAGGAAACGGGTTCGGCGCCCGTGCCCGAAGTTATGATCCCGCTGGTTGCGACCTCGCGTGAGTTCGAAATTTTGAAAACTGTCGTGGATGAAACCGCTGCAGCGGTGTTTGCCGAGACGGGTATGAGTTTCGACTATATGGTCGGCACGATGATCGAGCTGCCGCGGGCAGCATTGCAAGCAGGCGAGATCGCCAAAACTGCCGAGTTCTTCTCGTTTGGTACCAATGATCTCACTCAGACGGCCCTTGGGATTTCACGCGATGATGCCGGTCACTTCCTCAAAATCTATGAGGAAAAGGGCATTTACGAAAAAGACCCGTTCGTCTCGATTGATCGTGACGGTGTGGGCGAGCTCGTGAAAATTGCGGCCGAACGCGGCAAAGCTACACGGCCGGACATCAAGCTTGGAATATGCGGAGAACATGGTGGAGATCCGGCTTCGGTGATGTTCTGTCATGAAACAGGGCTCGATTATGTGTCTTGCTCACCATATCGTGTCCCTGTGGCGAGATTGGCGGCGGCACACGCAGCCTTGCTAGAAAAATAGATTTTGAATGCCTTGGTAGTGTTTACCAAGACTCAAAATGTGCAGCAAAAATGTCACACTCATTTTGGGTCAGGATGGCGCGTGGCCGGGATTTCTGCCTGCTTTTTAGCTAAGATTCAGGGTTTTGCGACTGAAACCTTCGAAACCGCTCGAACAGGATTAACGAAGAGTTGAGCAAACCTTAAGAAATTATCACTAGCCATTAACCTGTTTTTCTTGTTTGAAGCATCTCGGCGAGGTAATTCGCCAATTGGATTTTCGAGCATCAGACCCGTTCGGCACGATTCGTGCGTATTGCGAGGTCATTATAAGATGCCGGGGTATGGGTGATGTTAACTTTTGGGAAAGCATTGGGCCGCATTTTTGCGGGTGTAAGGGCAAGCGCCAAAAGCTTGCACCTATGGTGGTTGACTATGAGTGATCAAGAGCAGCGCGAAGTTGTACGCATGGGCGTGGTCACAGCCGGCTGCGCTATCGCTGCGTGTACGCTTCTGCCAACAGTGATCCTTCGCTATGACGCCCAGAAGGCAGATGCCAATTTCCGAGGCGAGGCGAGACTGCTTGCCGAGAGCAGCAATCCAGCTAGCGCCGTCCGCGAGACAGCTGAAAGCTCACCATTGCTCGACCATGCTTGGCTGCGTTCGGTCGAACACACATTCGAGAACAATCCACGCGCATCAATGACCCGTTATGCAATGCATGACCGTGATACTGCCGCGCTGACATCGCTTACAGACTATAGCGCTGTCCGATTTGACGAAGCCGAAGAGATTGCACGTGAGCACCAGTGTCTATCTCAAGCTGTCTATTACGAAGCTGGCAATGAGCGGCCCGAGGGCAAACTTGCTGTCGCTGAAGTTATTATGAACCGTGTTGCAGACCATCGTTATCCCAACACGATTTGCGAAGTGGTTTTTCAAGGCGCGACACGAACAACTGGCTGCCAATTTACGTTCACCTGTGACGGTGCGCTCGGACGCAAGCCAAATGAGACCAAATGGAAGCGTGCCCAAACGGTTGCCTCGCATGTCTTGATGGATTTGCATGAGCGGCGTACAGGCGCTGCCACGCATTATCACGCAACTTATGTTGACCCGATCTGGAATGCTGGCCTTGTCCGCACAAATAAGATTGGCGCGCACATCTTCTATCGCTTCCCACGCGGCAGCGAGTGGACGCGGGCACGTGATGCGGTTGCGCGCAAGCGGGCGCGACTGGCCCAACGTGTACGCTTTAACGAGCAGCAGAGTGATCTTACTCAAACATCAGCTGCGCCAGCACCTTAACGCCAATCATAATTTAGGCTGATCGCTTCTATGCGTCACGCGGCGGCACGGCTTTGCGCATGCGACGCTTCAGAAATCCGGGAAAATATCGCGAGAGAAACCGCGTTTGATTGGCAAGCCGGCCGACGCCATAATGCGTTCTGGTTCCAGTCGCCGCCTCCCAAGCGCCTTCGGCGGCCATTGAGACCGGATAAATCTCGAGCCCGCTCTCTTGTAGACTGTCGCTCATTTTGTGATTGGCATCTGTTGTTTGCCCCATATCGAGGATTGGCGTGTCAACAAACCACGGCGCAAGGCTCGTGACTTTAACATCGAGAGGTTCGAGCTCGAGCTCTAGGGCTTCCGTCAAACCGCGCACGGCAAATTTGCTTGCCACATAGACCGCGAGCTGGGGCGAGCCAGCAAAGCCTGCCGTAGACGCGACATTCACAATGCGGGCGCCCTTGGTTGGTTTGAGCAAGGGAAGCGCGGCATAGACGCCATTGATAACGCCTTTGACATTGATATCGATAATGGCATCGGAGTCTTCGGGCGCAATGTCTTCAAACCAGCCATGTCGGCCGATCCCGGCATTGTTAAAGAGCACATGCATTTCGCCATTCGTGGCTGCCGAGAAAGCCTCCATCGCTTTGGTCCACTGTGCGCGGTCGCGGACATCGAGCAGCGCACTCATGCAATTGGCTGTACCAATCTCGCTCGCGACCGTCGTCAATCCGGCCTCGTCTATGTCGAAGAGGCCGACAAACCAACCCTTTTGAGCGAAGTATTTGGCGGTGGCTGCTCCTATTCCAGATGCAGCTCCGGTGACGAATATCGATTTGCGTTGATTGGCTTTAGCCATGACATGCAGCTCCCCATATGAGGAGCCATAGTCAGCCCGCATCCATCCCGACGTCAAGGTTCGGGGCCGAATGGGTCAATGCGCCAACCGAGATGAAGTCGACACCTGTTGCAGAAATTCCTGCGACGGTATCGAGTGTCACCCCACCGGATGCTTCGGCAATGCAGTGGCCGCCAATCATAGCGACAGCTTTGCGCAGCGTGTCATTATCCATATTGTCGAGCAGTACGGCGTCGGGACCGAAGGGCAGCGCTTCGCCGAGTTGTACAAGCGTATCGACCTCGATCTCGATCATTCTCAAGTGACCGGCATAGGCTTTCGCGCGTTCAAGCACCGCGCCAATCGATCCGGCGGCAGCGATGTGATTGTCTTTGATGAGGATAGCATCATCAAGCCCGTACCGGTGCGATGTGCCGCCGCCGCATCGCACCGCGCGTTTTTCAATGGCGCGAAGTCCGGGAGTTGTTTTGCGCGTACAAACAATGCGCGCTTTGGCACCCTCGGTCTGGGCAACATATTGCGCGGTGAGCGTCGCAATGCCGGACATGCGCCCGATAAAATTTAGCATGACGCGCTCGGCCGTCAGGATGGACCGCGCCGATCCTGTAAGCGTCGCAATCCTGTCGCCCGGTTCAAGCACGCTTCCATCAGGCATATGTAGGGTCAGCGCGACATCGCGGTCGACCAGAGAGAGGGCATAGCGCGCAGCATCAAGCCCCGCTAAAAAACCTGCCTGGCGAGCTTGTATGTGGCAACTCATCTGGGTTTCAGGCGGAATGGTTGCGTCGGTTGTGAGATCACCAGCCCGACCAAGATCTTCGGCGAGGGCCAGCCGGACAATTGGGTCGAGGACAATATCAGGCAGAGGCGGCGGAAGCTGGGTCATATTGGTGTACTTTCGATATGCAGGGAATTGCCCGAGCGTCGAATAAAGCTACGGGCGGGTATTTGTTCGTCCGGATAGTCCTCGCGGAAATGTCCACCCCGACTTTCCGTGCGGGCGAGTGCAGGCGCGGCCATCAGTTTCGCCGCAATCAGGGACCGCGCGGGGCCATGCTGCTGGAGGGCGTCATCAAGCCATGAGAGAAGCGAGGTCAATCCGTCATGCGTACGCACCACAGCACATTGCTCGGCCATTTTGACCCGCAAAACCTGCAAGGTCTCATAAGGCAGGTCGACCGGAATATGGGCGCGTGAGGTTAGAGGTGCATCTAGTTCTGCATCGCGCAAGCGTAGCGAGATGCGATGAGCAAACACGACGGCTTCTAACAAGGAGTTCGATGCGAGCCTATTGGCACCATGGGCACCAGTGGAGGCACATTCGCCGCAAACCGACAGACCGTTGAGGCTCGAGCGTCCCCAAAAATCCGAAACGATACCGCCCATATGGTAATGCGCCGCTGTGGAAACGGGCATCGGCATGGTGCGCGGATCTATGCCAGCAAGTCGGCAGGCGTTGAAGACGGTTGGAAAATGCTCGGGAAAGTGTGCGCCGACAGCTTCGGTTGCATCCAGGAACGCGCCCCGTCCAGCCATGCGTTCGGCGTGGATTGCGCGCGCGACCTCGTCTCTGGGCGCAAGCTCGGCATCTTTGTGGTACCGGCTCATAAATGCCGAGCCGTCACGGTTGCGAAGGACGGATCCCTCGCCGCGCAGGGCTTCGGTTGCAAGCGGGGCAGGGTCACGATCGACATCAAGTGCGGTGGGGTGGAACTGTACAAATTCGGTGTCGGCGATCAGCGCTCCGACATCAAACGCCATAGACAGTGCGTCGCCGCGAGCACCTTGAGGATTGGTTGTAACTTTGAAAAGCCCTCCCGTGCCGCCCGTACAAAGGACTGTCTCGCGTGCGGTATGGGTTGCAAGCTTGCCATCAGTGAAGCGCAAGACGACCCCCGCAACACGATGATTGTCATCTTGCAGCAGGCTGACAGCGCGTGCGGTTTCTATCAATGAAATGGACTCTGCTTGCTTCGCCGCAGCCGTGAGCGCATCCATAATGGCGCGTCCTGCCAAATCGCCAGCGACCCGTGCCACTCTCGGGCGTGAATGAGCCGCTTCTAGCGAGAGAGCCAATGCGCCATCGGGCGTTCTGTCGAACGGCACGCCAAGTTTGAGAAGATCCATCACACGATCTGCCCCCTCGCTGGCGATGAGATGGGCAACGGTTTCATCAACCAGACCTGCACCGGCACTGATTGTGTCCTTGGCATGTGCCTCTGGCGTGTCGGATGGATCGAGCGCTGCGGCGAGGCCGCCTTGTGCCCACGCCGAAGAGGCTGCTGTCCCGATCGGTGAGGGCGACACAATCGTACATTTGCGAGGCGCGAGACTGAGCGCCAGAAACAGACCCGCGAGCCCGGCACCGATGATCAAAACATCGGTTTGCGGGCCGCTGCCGGCTTCTGCGGTCAATACGTCATCGGGGCTCTGGCTCATGAAACCGGCAGGGCCTCATCGCGCCAGAAGACGACAGGCGCTGCGAAATTACGATCTTGCCACAACCCCGTCATCCGTTTCGGACTTTCGGGTTCGACGATAAAATGGTCAGGTAAATAGTTTGCGGCGGCATAGCCGTCTGTAAGACTGGCTTCGACCTTCGAGCGGATAATATATTTCGGTCCTTGCGGAACGATCCGGCACGTTTGATCGATTTGCCAAGATTGGTCGGGCTCTATGTCGCAGGTTTCGCGCGATACGAAACTGCACGTCCGGATGCCGTTTTCTTCTGGCGCTGAAATCGTCATATTGCCGGAGATTTTGCAGCCCTTGCGTTTGATGTCGGTTTCAAACGACCAAGCTCCGGTAATATCTTGGGCGTTGGCCAGCCCTGTTTCGGCTGCTCCAAACGACAATATGACCAGTGCGAATATTGTGAGCTTCATGATGTGACGCCTTCGTCGCGGATCCATTCTGCCTTGAACACTCCGGCCGAGTGAAGCGCACCAAACATACGCTTGGCGGAATCGATCGTCAGTAGGAAGTCATCGGGCAAATAGGAACTGCTTTCGGTGTCGCCGATAAATTCCGCGATTTCAGATTTGACCCACAAACGATCGCCTTGCGGCTTGGCTATACAGGTTTGGCGGACGGTCCACTCGACAAGCTCGCAAGACTGGTTTGCCGTGAGCTGACACGTATAGGTTCCATCGGCATCCGGTATGGGAGAGATGCGGGCAATGCCGGTAAATTCACAAGCTTGGCCGATCCAGGCTTTAAACGTCCAGCTGCCGGCAAATTCCGGAGCTTGCTGTGCTTGCGCAGGGGCGGACCCAAATGCGATCAAAGCCAAAAATACAGAGGCGAGCTTGTTCTTCACGAGACGTTCTCCTCGAGCCTTATAAATTCAACCGCTGCGGAAACAGCGGAAATCAACCGGCCTGTCATTTTGTCCGCAGAGTTGATCTTTAGAATGAAATGGTCTGGGGCATAGGTCTCGGTGATGATGTCGGATTGGATGAAATTTATGATCGAGGACCGCATCGCAATCTGGTCGCCATGATGTTCAACCGCGCAGGTCTGTTGGACGATCCACCGGTCTTGGCCAATACAGGCTTCAACAGCCGTGAAGGCGCATATCAAGCCGCTTTTATCCTTGTCCGGTCTGATCTGCATTGTGCCTGACATCTGACACATATCATCGCGATATGGCAGGGACTGGAAAGACCAGTTCCCAATGGCGTGATCAGTTCCTTTTGGCGCTTGTTGTGCAGTTGCACTCAGCCCAAGCGCTAACCCCCCAACGAGTAGCGTGGTCAGTGAATTCTGTAAAAGAAATCGCGATAAGGTCACGGACTGGTTTACAACTCTCTTATTCAGCACAAATCAGAGTGTGACCTGCTTATGCGTCAACAGCAAGGCGCTCTCGGCTTACCATCTCGATCTCCAGCGGTTTTATGCCGACTTCAAAGTCGAGAGGTTTTTCCATCTTCGGCAAGGCAAGCATGGCGTCAATGGCGGTTTTCGCATTGATCCTGATATCCTCTGGCATCGTGACCTCGTGGGTCATATCTGTCAGGCACTCATATATATTTTCGAGCGTAATGCGTTTCATGTGCGGGCAGAGATTGCATGGCCGGATAAAATTCACATTCGGGTTTTCTGCGGCGACATTATCGCTCATGGAGCATTCGGTTAGCAGAACCACTTTGGCCGGAGATTTGTCGGAGACATAATTTGCAAGCGCTGCCGTAGATCCAGCATAGTCTGCCGCTTCGAGAACATCGGGCGGGCATTCTGGGTGAGCAAGGATAACAACGCCCGGATGGGCTTCACGTAGCTCGCTGACATCTTCCGCACTGAAGAGTTCATGCACTTCGCACGCTCCTGGCCATGTCATGATCTTGATGTCTGTCATCGCCGCAACGTTACGGGCAAGATATTGATCAGGGACGAGGATCACGCGGTCCGAGCCGAATTCTTTAGCGATGTGTTCGACCACTTGAACCGCATTTGAAGAGGTGCAGGTGATGTGGCATTCCGCCTTCACGTCGGCCGTCGTGTTTACATAAGTCACGACGGGAACGCCGGGATAAGATTCCTTGATCAGCCGGACATCTTCACCAGTGATGGAGTCCGCGAGCGAGCAGCCTGCGCGCGTATCTGGGATAAGTACCGTTTTATCAGGGGCGAGAATTTTCGATGTTTCGGCCATGAAATGCACACCGGCCTGTACGATAATATCTGCGTCGACATTTGCAGCCTCACGGGCCAATTGCAGGCTATCGCCACGAAAGTCACCAACAAGCCGGAAAATATCGGGGGTCATGTAATTGTGGGCGAGAATAACCGCGTTCTTCTCGCGCTTTAGCCGATTGATTGCCGCAATAAGCGGCGCTATTGCGGGCCATTCGATCGGCGTGATGAAGTCACTCGCCAATGGATAAAGATGATCGGTTTCCGCTTTGACGGCATCATCATAGGCCAGACCGCGCTCGGTGCTGCTATCGGCAGAGCGTGAGGGGGTAGGCGGGGCACAGCCCGGACCAGCATCAATTAATCTAGCCATCTGAAATATCCTCCATCAGGGAATTAGAAGCAATTATACTCAATATGAGCATAATATGGGTGTGCCTATTGTAAATTCAAGTTTTTGGTTCAAGTTTATGGGCTGAAATTACAAATATAATCAGTTTGAGCAAAAGCTTTATAACTGTGTGAACTGATCGTAGCAAGTCGCTACAATATATTTTGGGATATAGCTTCAATCTGTTCTCGCTTTGACTATTGCATTGCGAGTGCAAATTGCTTGCTAAGAGCAGATAGCCTCGTAGATGGCGCGGTCAGGCGCACATAGGTTTTCCAAGCGTTCGCGCTGGTTCGCAGGTTTGCTTGTCGGAGGGCTGTATCGTGTGAATGGCAAATAAGTGCTGGACGGGCCATTCCGAAAAAATACCCAATAGGACGCGAGGGCAGCGCTCGCGAAACAATTGACCGACCTCGCTTTAATGGGTCTATCATGAGGTATTCTAGCGCCAAACCGGTGCCAATTCGAAAGGCCTTTTTGATGAACGTCCCAGCCAATTATTTGCAAATGCTTTCAACAGTTCTGCCAGAGGGTGAACTTCGCCTCGAATTGGTTGAAAAGCCGATGCCCGTGCCAAGCCCAAGTCAGATCATTGTGCGCGTTGAAGCGACGCCGATTAACCCGTCAGATCACGGCGTCATGTTTGGTTGGACCAATATGGCAGCAGCGCAGTCTTCTGGAAGTGGGGCGGACACCGTTTTGTCAGCGCCGGTATCACCGCAAGGGATGGGCGTTATGAAGGCACGCGTCGGGCAAGCGCTGCCGGTGGGCAATGAAGGTGCAGGCACGGTGGTTGCCGCTGGCGATGACGCATATGCGCAGAGCCTTGTCGGTAAGACCGTAGCTGTCATGGGGGGCGGCATGTACGGCCAATACCGCTGTGTCGAAGCTGCGATGGCTTTGCCGCTAATGGAGGGCGACACCGCAAAGGATGGTGCATCTTGCTTCGTCAATCCGCTGACGGCGCTGTCTATGCTTGAAACCATGCGTATGGAAGATCACACCGCGCTCGTCCATACGGCTGCCGCGTCAAACCTTGGCCAAATGCTCAACCGGATTTGTCAGGCCGACGGCGTTGATCTGGTCAATATTGTCCGCAAGCCGGAGCAAGAGAAATTGCTCCGCGATATGGGCGCGAAATATGTGGTCAATAGCAGCGCCGATAGCTTTATGGCTGATTTGACGGATGCTATTCACGAGACTGGCGCGACGCTCGCCTTTGATGCGACGGGCGGCGGTGGACTTGCTTCGAGCATTTTGAGTGCGATGGAGGCGGCCGCGGCGCGTACGCCGGGTGCATACAGCATTTATGGGTCTATCAAACATAAACAGGTCTATCTGTATGGCGGGCTTGATACGTCGCCAACGAGTTTGAATCGCGGATATGGCATGGCGTGGGGCGTCGGCGGCTGGCTCCTGCCGAACTTTCTGGCGCGCGCTGGCAATGATGTCGCCACACGTCTGCGCACGCGCGTGGCAACGGAGTTGAAGACAACTTTTAAAAGTAACTATACGGATGAAATATCTTTGTCCGAAGCGCTCAAGGCGGATGTTGTCCAGCAATACAATGCCAAATCCACAGGCCAAAAATTTCTGATTTGTCCGCAAATGGATGTTTAGCTGTGGACTATGATGCGGTTATAAATGGACGACGCAGCATTCGCGGATATAAGCAAGAAGCGGTGCCGCGGTCTTTGATCGAGGAGGTGGTCGCACTGGCGATGCGTGCACCGTCTTCAATGAACACGCAGCCATGGAACTTGTATGTCGTCACCGGTGAGCC
Organism: Hyphomonadaceae bacterium; assembly: GCA_039942135.1. Taxonomy (GTDB): domain Bacteria; phylum Pseudomonadota; class Alphaproteobacteria; order Caulobacterales; family Hyphomonadaceae; genus CALLCD01. The sequence continues at coordinate 26,716 of JBDVDE010000089.1, read as the reverse complement.
GCTAGACAAGATACGTGCGGGTAATGTCGAGCGAACTTTGGCGGGCGTACCGGAAACGCGAGAGTTTCGCGGACATGGGGCGTATGAAGGTCAGCATCGCGAACGCCAAATCGAAGTTGCCAAGCAGCTCTTTGGTGTGATGGAGATCGGGCGTGACGATAAGGCTGCCCGTCTGGATTGGGTGTTACGTGGATTTCGGCAATTTGACGCGCCGGTCTCTGTCGTCGTGACCTATGATAAATCCATCCATGGCGGCGATATTGCGCCATTTGATTGTGGCGGAATCACCAATGCGCTGGTCAATGCGGCGTGGTCTCGCGGGCTCGGCTGTGTCATCAATTCACAAGGGATTATGCAGTCGCCTGTCGTGCGCGAGCATGCCGGTATTCCAGATGATCAGGTGATTATGATCTGTGTCGCGATGGGGTTTCCCGATGATAGCTTTCCAGCCAATAGTGTGGTCTCGCACCGCAAGAGCGTGGCCGAGGCTGTAAATTTTGTAGGGTTTGAGGACGAGACTGAACAGAAATAGGGGCGCGATATGATTAGGTTTCCAACGGTGTGGCATGCGGCAGGTGTTGCGGTTTTGTCAGCAATCTTGACGGCATGTGGGACGCCAAACGAGGGTGCGGCGACCGCTCGCGAGGATGGGGCTGGCGTCACAATTTTCGCCAATGCAAATGTGTTGACCATGGATGCCGATACGCCAAGAGCGCAAGCTTTGGCTGTCCGTGATGGCCTGATTCTGGCTGTTGGTGAGCGCGAGGAGGTGGAAGCCAAGTTTGATGCTCAAGCTCGTTTCCGCGACCTTGAGGGTAAGACAATTCTTCCGGGGTTTATCGACACGCACGGCCATTTCGCCATCGGTTCCAGCACTGCAACCATGGCCGACCTTCAACCATCACCCGCTGGCAATGTAGATGACTTCGAGGCTCTCGGGGCAAAGTTGGACGATTGGTATGCTGATAATGCGGCGTCTCCGTGGATATTGGGGTTCGGGTATGACGACTCGCTCTTGGCAGAAAATCGCCATCCGACGCGCGATGATCTCGATCAGATCTCTGACGAAGTCCCGATCTTGCTGATTCATGTCTCGGCACATTTTTTGACGTGCAATACGCCGTGTCTGGTCGCCGCAGGAATTACTGCCGAAACCCAGGACCCGGCAGGCGGCATTATCCGCAGGAGAGCAGGGAGCCAAGAACCCGATGGCGTCCTTGAGGAAACAGCAATGCAGCTCGCTTTGGCCCGTTTGCCCCAACCGACACTGGACGGAGCTATGCGCGCAATGTCAGCCAATCAGGCGATATATGTGCGTAATGGGATTACCACAGCGCAAGAAGGCGCAGGCAGCCCCGCGCAACTTGCTGGCATCGAAGCATTTGCCGGTAGCGGTGCGCTCGATATTGATATTGTCGGCTATCAGGTTATGCGCGCGGTTGCCGACCTTGATGATGAGAGGGTTGTAACCGATCGAACATATTCTGCGCATTTTCGGCGCGGCGGTATCAAGCTTGTTCTGGACGGGTCACCACAAGGGAAAACGGCGTGGTTGACCGAGCCATACCATGTCGTCCCGTCTGGAAATGCTGAAGATTATGCTGGGTATGCAACCATGGAAACCAAGGATGTAAATGCCCTTGTCGCGGCGGCATTTGAGCGCGATATCCAAGTCATTGCCCATGCCAATGGCGACGCCGCCGCCGATCAGCTTTTGACCGCGACGGAGTTGGCCAATCAGGCAAACGGGGTGTCAGATAGGCGTCCGGTTATGATCCATGCCCAGACGGTGCGCGATGATCAGCTCGATAAAATGAAGGCTAGCGGAATGATCCCGTCCTTCTTTGTCGCCCACACATTTTTTTGGGGTGATTGGCATCGCGATTCAGTTTTGGGAGCAGAGCGGGCGGAGAGAATTAGTCCGCTGCGATCTGCGCTTGATCGGGACATGGTCCTGACAATTCACAATGACAGCCCCGTGGTGCCGCCAGATATGATGCGGTTGATCTGGACAGCGGTGAACCGGAAAACGCGCTCCGGCGATGTGCTGGGTGAGGCTGAGCGGATCTCGGCCATGGAAGCGCTCGAGGCTATAACTATTGATGCGGCGTATCAATATTTCGAGGAGGATACCAAAGGGTCGATCGAGGTTGGTAAGCGCGCTGATTTAACGATCCTGTCGGATGATCCAACGGGGGTTGACCCGCAGGAGATTGCAGACATTCTTGTCCTTGAGACTATAAAAGACGGTGCGACGATATATTCGCGAGAATAGTGGCCGCAAGTCTGTCAGTCTCTTGCAGTCTATCCGTTACAGAATGTCGGGATCACATATGAAACATATTCTTATTGCGCTTATTCTCGGTTTGCAGACGGCGTTGATGCCCGTGTTTGCGCAGGATGGCGAAACGGAAGCTTCGTCCTTTGACGAGATTGCTTCAAAGCTTGAGCATCGCTCAGGGTTTCTCGATCTGTATATTGATGAAGATGCAGGCAAAGTTCTAGCAGCCTTACCCAAGCCCGATGATGAGGGCGTATCAGTCCGGTTTATTTATGGTGCAGGTCTGACGGCGGGACTAGGGTCGAACCCAATTGGGCTGGATCGCGGCAATGCTGATGCAGCTGTGATTGTGAGGTTCCGCAGGATCGGCAAAAAAATTGTCGCCGAACAGGAGAATTGGCGGTATCGCGCAAGTTCTGACAGGCCCGAGGAGCGCCGCGCGGTACGCCAATCTTTTGCCAGCTCGTTTCTTTGGAGCACTGAGGTCAAAGCCGAGAGCGTCACTGGCGACCTGTTGATTGATCTATCCAGCTTTCTCATCCGCGACCAGCACAGCATTGCACGCGCTTTGAAGTTTGGTGCTGAAGCCGGTGGCTATGGGCTCGTCAAAGATCGCTCATTTCCTGATACCGGCGCCGCATTGTCTTTTCCTGATAATACCGAGCTTGATGCGTTTCTAACCTTCGAGACCAGTCGTCCGAACGCGCAGACGATTGCTACGGCTGCTGACGGACGCACGGTCACATTGGTGCAGCATCATTCCTTCGTCAGATTGCCCGATGAGGGCTATACGCCGCGCGTGTTCGATCAACGCACAGCCAATATCGGTATGGGGTATTATGATTATTCTGCGCCGCTTGATGCGCCGATTATATCGCGCTTGTCACGACGTTTCAGGCTGGAACGCATTGATCCCGAGGCGGCGTCGGGACCGGTGAAGAAACCGATTGTCTTTTATGTTGATCCTGGAGCGCCCGCGCAAATTCGGGATGCGCTGATCGATGGCGCGCAGTGGTGGCAAGCTGGGTTCGAAGCTGCGGGGTTTGAAGACGCCTACCGTGTCGAGGTTTTGCCAGAAGGCGCCCATCCCCTTGATGTCAGATATAATGTCATCAACTGGGTACACCGCCAGACGCGCGGTTGGTCTTATGGTGGGTCGGTATCCGATCCGCGTACCGGAGAAATCTTGAAGGCCAATGTCATTTTGGGGTCTCAACGTGTTCGCCAAGACCGGATGATATTTGAAGGTTTGGCTGGGACATCAAAAACCGGAACCGGCGCGGCCGATGACCCTGTAGAACTTGCGCTTGCGCGTATTCGCCAATTAGCGGCGCATGAAGTTGGACACACATTGGGCTTCGCCCATAATTTCGCCGCGAGTTCAAATAATAGAGCGTCGGTGATGGATTATCCCGCGCCCTTTGTCACCGCCACTGGCGATGGCGCGTTGGACTTTTCGCAAAGCTATGGCGTGGGCCTCGGTGCATGGGATATTTTCACCGTAAAATGGCTCTATTCGCAATTCTCTGATGGCGAGAATGGAGCGGTATTGCTTGAAGATATGGTAAGTGATGCCTACGGCTCCGGCCTCAGATTTGTTGGCGATCGGCATGCCAGATCACAAGGCACCGCGCACCCGTATGCATCGGTTTGGGACAATGGAGAGGATGCGACGACTTCACTAGGCAACGTCTTGCGGGTGCGTGAGATTGCCTTGGATAAGTTCGGGCGCAATGTCGTTCAGGCAGGGCGTCCTAACTCTGATCTTAGTGCTGTGATCGTGCCGATCTATCTGTATCATCGCTATCAGCTTGCCGCCGCAGCCAAGAGCATTGGCGGGTTCGAGTTTCAATACGGTATCAATGGCGATAACACCGGGCCTGCGCGTCCGGTTGCTGCGGCCAGTCAACGCCGCGCGCTTGAAGCGCTGTTGGCTACGCTCGACCCTGCTATGCTCGATCTCCCTGACACGGTGACGAACTTGTTGACCCCGGGCGATGTTGGGTTTGCCGGAGTGCCGCTTGGCGACGAATTGTTCCCGTCGCGCACGGGCCCTGTCTTCGACCTTCTTTCGGCCGCGGATATTTCCGCTGACCTTACACTGTCTGCGATCTTGCACCCCGAGCGCGTTGGTCGCCTGTTGGAATTTGAACGACGCGGTGCGAGCACGCTGACCTTTTTGGAAACGCTCGATGCGCTCGACGAGACAGTGTTCGCCGCACCAGAGCTAGATCGCCATGAAGCGATAGCTCGTATGATACAGTCCCGATTTGTGGTCAATTTGATTGCACTGTCCGGTGATACCGGCGGCGCGGCTGAAGTGACGAGCATTGTTGACGGTAAACTTCGCAGCCTTCAGAGCCGGTTGACAGGCCGACGTGCAGGCCGGAACGCTGCCGAGCGGCAACATTTCGCGGCGCTTGCCGCCCGCATTGACCAGCACCTGACGGCCGACATGCCCGTTGATGGTCTTTCGCCGCGGCGACTATCTGCTCCGCCGGGAAGCCCGATTGGGTCCGGATTTGAAGGTGGCGCGTTTGGACAGACTGAAGCGTGTTGGCATTGCATTCCGTGAAGGCTCTATGCTTGATCGGAAACCAACGCCGGATCAACACGGGTATCCGGCACAATAGGCAAGGATTGAACAATGCGGTTATGGTTGGTGGTTTGTCTCGTTCTAGGGGCGTGTGGCGCGCCCGCGCCTAAGCATGACGTGTCTCCGGGAGATCACGGTCCTGCGGCAACCATCTCTCCTGTCTCTGGCGTCGCACTTGAATTGGCTGAAAGCCGGGCGGCGATCCTCTCGGACATCAATTATGCACTTAGCTTTCGGATACCTGCGGATGCTGCGCAGCAAATCGAGCTGACACAAGTTCTGACGTTCATGCTTTCTGAAACTGGCCGCGATCTGCAGCTCGATTTTCGCGAAGCCGCTGATAATTTGCGCACGCTTGAGGTCAACGGAACACATTATCCGGTTCGTCATGAGAATGAGCATCTTGTCTTGCCTGCTGAGGCACTGGTTGCAGGCGGGAACACGGTCCGGATTGAGCTGATCGCGGGCGATACCTCGCTCAATCGGAATCCGGACTATCTCTACACTCTGTTTGTACCTGATCGGGCACGCACCGCATTTCCCGTTTTTGATCAGCCGAATTTGAAAGCGACATATGATCTATCCCTTGATCTGCCCGCCTCATGGCGCGCTCTGGGGAACGGTCCCTTAAAATCTGTGACGGAAACGGGCGGCAGTGATGGGCAACGTGCATCGCGGCGCTACACCTTTGCGCGCTCGGATAAGCTTAGCTCCTATCTGTTTTCTTTCGTTGCGGGTGAGTTCGAAGAGATCACCCGAACAATTGACGGGCGGGAGATGACCATGTTCCACCGCGAGACGGATGCGGCCAAGGTTGCACGAAATGTCGATGATGTGTTTCAAGCCCATGCCGATGCTCTGGCTTGGCTTGAAGATTATACAGGCATTGAATACCCGTTCCAGAAGTTTGACTTCGCTTTGATCCCCACGTTTCAATATGGCGGCATGGAGAATGTCGGAGCAATCCAGTATCGCGCCTCTACTTTGTTTCTGGATGAAGACCCTTCTGATCCGCAGCGGCTCAATCGTGCCAATCTGATCGCCCATGAAACCGCGCATATGTGGTTCGGTGATCTCGTAACTATGGACTGGTTTAATGATGTGTGGACCAAGGAAGTCTTTGCCAACTTCATGGCGGCCAAGATCGTCAATCCCGGGTTTCCCGAAATTGACCATGACCTAAACTTCTTGCTGCGCTCTTATCCGGCGGCATATGCGGTTGACCGGACCACCGGAGCAAACCCGATCCGTCAAGAACTGCCAAACTTGAATGAGGCAGGCAATCTCTATGGCGGGATCATCTATAACAAAGCCCCGATCATGATGCGGCAATTGGAACTGCTGATCGGAGAGACATTGTTCCGCGATGGTTTGCGCGAATATTTGGCCACCTTTGCCAATGCCAATGCGACATGGCCGGACCTGATCGATATTTTGGATGCGCGTTCGGATCATGATTTGAAAACATGGAGCGATGTGTGGGTAAACTCTGCGGGCCGGCCTCATTATGTATTCAATCCGGAACGGACGGCCCTCAAGCAAATCGACCCGTCAGGCGCTGGACGCATCTGGGGGCAACAATTCCAATCGATCTTGCCATTGAAAGAGAAGGACGCGGAACAACAACACGCAAGGATCGATAGCCAGACCTTGCTCGCGGATGCGCGGGTGCTTCAGCCAGAAGACGCTATCTTGGTCAATTCAGATGGTGCGGGATATGGGCTATTTCCCGTCGACCTCCCATTGGTCAGTAACGTCTGGGTCAATCTTGGCGACTTGGAAAAAGGTGCGCAACTCATCAATCTTTATGAGCAAATGCTCGACGGACATGCAGAAGTATCGCCGCACTCCTATTTTGCCTTTCTGCAAACCCGCTTGAATGAGCCAAATGAATTGCTTCTCAATACAATGCTTGGGCAAGTTCAGCGCATTTATTGGTCATTTTTGTCAGATGCGCAGCGGACTGAATATGCGGGCGAGCTTGAAGGGAAATTGTGGGCCTATATAGAAAGCCCCGACCTGCCGCCGAGCACGCGCAAAGTTTATTTCAGAGCCCTGCAAGACTTGGCGATTGATGAGGCGAGCCATGTTCGCTTGCGGGCCATCTTGGAACAAAGAGAGATGATTTCGGGCATCAGCCTGTCGTCTCGCGAGCGCAGTAATCTGGCGTCTCTTTTGGCGATCAAGTCGCCTCAAGACGCTGACGAAATTCTCGGGCAGCATCTCGATTGGTTGCAAAGCCCCGATGAAAAGCGCCGTTTCGAATTCATCGCGCCTGCTTTGTCGGCCGACAAATCCGAGAGAGACAGCTTCTTCGCCTCTTTGCATATGGCCAACAATCGCGCCATTGAAAGCTGGGTTGTTGAAGCGCTTGGATATTTGCACCATCCCCAACGTGTTGGTGAAACCCGGGACTATATCGAAGATGGGCTCGCGCTGATGGAGGAAATTCAGGTTACGGGCGATATCTTCTTCCCGGCGCGATGGATAACGCAAATTCTACAAAACCATAACAGTGCTGAAGCAGCGGACATTGTGCGGGCATTTTTGGCAGAGCGACCAAACTATAACGCCCAGTTACGCTTGAAAATTTTGCAAGCCGCTGATCCCATTTTCCGTGCGGAAACTCTGCATAGCTTGGCGGCAAAGGACTAAGAGCGCCTGTCGCAAGCGAGGCAATCGCAGGTGACATTGATATCAAACACAACAATAAGCATGTTCAGCTTGAACACGTGCACCGATCACGACATGATCAGTGTTGGCCTGAATGAATGACACTGGAGACTTGTCAGATGACCCATTTTAAAACTGCACTTTTTGGATGTGCAGCGCTCGTATTTGGTTTGGCAGCTTGCGGCGCACCAGCCGATGGACCGCAGCCTGAGACCCATACTCAAGCAAGTGGTGCGGCGGCGGCGAGCGAGACGACGCGCGCGTTTACGGCGGACAAGTTCACCCAGTCGAATTATCGTGATGTCCGGGTCACTCATCTAGACTTGGATCTCGATGTTGATTTTGATGCGAAAGTTCTGCGCGGTACAGCAAGGCTCGATTTCGAACGGATCGATGCGAACGCGACCGAATTGGTGCTTGATACCAAGGGCCTGACAATCCTCAACATTGCGTTCCCCGATGGCGACCCGAGCGAGCCGGTAGCATTCGAATTTGATGGCGCGTCTCCCGATCCGGTTCTCGGGGCGAAGCTCTCGATTCCCTTATTGCCGAATGTCAGCTCGGTCTTGATCAGCTATGAGACGTCACCAGATGCCGAAGGTCTGCAATGGCTCTCTCCAGAACAAACGGCGGGCAAAACACAGCCCTACCTCTTCTCGCAGGCTCAAGCCCTGAATGCCCGGACCATGGCACCCGTGCAAGACACGCCAGCTGTGCGGATGACCTATTCAGCCAAACTGCGTGTACCAGACGGCATTCTCCCGCTGATGAGTGCCGAGCAAAGCGGGCGTGATACCGATGGTGCGTACACATTCAACATGCCCCAGCCCGTGCCGTCTTATTTGCTGGCAATCGCGGCAGGTGACATCAAGTTCAAGGCCATCAATGACCATATCGGCGTCTATGCGGAGGAATATATTCTCGATGCGTCTGTCGAAGAGTTCGCCGAGACGCCTGATATGGAGGCGGCCAATGAAGCGCTTTACGGTCCTTATCGCTGGGGGCGTTATGATCTGATCGTACTGCCGCCAAGCTTCCCGTTCGGCGGCATGGAAAATCCGCGTCTGTCCTTTATGACGCCGACTCTGATTGCGGGCGATAAGAGCCTGACCAATGTTGTCGCCCATGAGCTGGCGCATTCATGGTCTGGCAATCTCGTGACCAATTCAAACTGGCGCGATAGCTGGCTGAATGAGGGCTTTACCTCCTATGTCGAGAACCGCGTTATGGAAGCCCTCTATGGCGAACGCCGCGCAGTGATGGAGCAGGCCTTGGCGCTGGAAGATTTGAAGCGCGATCTGGCCGAGCTTGATCCGGCGCTGACGCAGTTGAAACTAAACGAGGATTTGGCCCATCCAGATGATGCGTTCACGCAAGTGGCTTATGTGAAGGGCCAGTTCTTTTTGATGTTCCTTGAGGAGCGTTTTGGCCGCGAAAAGTTCGACCCCTTCTTGAAAGCCTATTTCAATGATTTTGCCTTTGACAGCATTACGACCGAAGACTTTGTGACATATCTCCATGAACATTTGCACGCTGACAATCCGGACGCGCTGACGCGGGCCGAGCTGGATGAGTGGATTTACGGGCAGGGCTTGCCAGCCACGGCGAAAGTCCCTGTGTCGGATGCGTTTGCGACAGTCGATACAGCGCGCAGCAATTGGGCTGAGGGGACTGTGGCTGCAGCGGATGTTCAAACCGGCGAATGGTCGACCCATGAATGGCTGCATTTTGTAAATGGCCTGCCAGACGGCTTGAGCGGTGATCAATATGCCGCCTTGGATGGGGCATTCTCGTTCACCGGAACCCAAAATGCTGAAACAGCTTTTGCATGGTACATGCAGACAATTCGCGGTGGATATGAACCAGCCGATCCAGCGCTTGAAGGCTTTTTGCTAAGCGTTGGACGCGGTAAGTTTATCTATCGGCTTTACGGCGCATTACAGGAGAACGGTAAAGGCGATTGGGCGCGCGATGTCTATGAGCGCGCACGGCCCGGCTATCACCCGATTGCTCAGCGCCGCATTGATGCGATTTTGGGTGAGAGTGAGTAACCCGATCTTGCCCCCCGCCGCATAGAGGACGCGACGCGAAATGGCTGACAAGCAAAGCTCCGACATGTTTTCTGGCATCGCCTCGGCTTTGTGGCGGCAGGCATTGCAAGAACGCGTGGGGCCGGAAAAGGCTGCGAGTATCGCTCGCTCGATCCGGCAAGCGCGTCTCGGGCCGGATCCGATCTATCCTCCCGAGGCACAGCAATTTGCGGCGTTGGACTTAACGTCCCCCGCGGATATCTCTGTCGTGATACTGGGACAAGACCCCTATCACGGCGCAGGTCAGGCAAACGGGTTGGCATTTTCGGTGCAATCGGGCGTGCGCATTCCGCCGTCTCTACGTAATATTCTTAAGGAAGTGAATGAAGACGTGGGGGCGACGCAAACTGTCGATGGAGATCTGACGCCATGGGCCAGGCAAGGCGTCCTGCTTTTAAACACTGTCCTGACCGTCGAGGCTGGAAAGGCGCGATCTCATCAGAAACTGGGATGGCAGGCGATTACCCATGAAACCGTCCAGATCGCGTCGGACATGGCCCCGTCAGCCGTCTTTTTGCTATGGGGCAAAGATGCACACGCGTTTGAAAAACTCGTCGATACAGATCGCCATCTCGTGCTTAAAACGGTGCACCCCAGCCCGCTGTCTGCCTATCGCGGCTTTTCAGGTTGCGGCCATTTTTCCAAGGCCAACCGGTTTCTGGAAAGAAATGCAAGAGCACCGATCATCTGGTGATACAATGCTGCATAGTTTCAGTGCAAAAATACAACAAACGTGGCCCAAAATGACCATAGTTGGGGCATAGCCGTAGAGGGTCGTTTCCAACATGACAGAAATCTGTTGAAATCGACTATGTTAGGGATGATCGAGTCGATTGGTTTTGGAGAGGAACATGATGATGGGGAATAGATTTCTGGTTTTGGCAGTGTCGTCGATTGCTTTGATTGCGAGCGGGGCGGTTGCCCAATCGAGCGGCGATGCGGCGGATGGTGGCTTGAAGCTTGATGAAGTTGTCGTGACGGCTCAAAAGCGCGTTGAAAATTTGCAGGACGTTCCGATTTCCGTTGATACGCTTGATGGAGAACGCTTTGCCGATTTCCAAGCTGGTGGCGGCGATATTCTCCAATTGGCTGCTCGCGTACCCGGGGTCTATGCCGAAAGCTCGAACGGCCGCTTGGCGCCGCGCTTTTATATTCGCGGTCTCGGCAATGTCGATTTCGATCTGGCTGCCTCGCAACCGGTTTCGATTATCATTGATGATGTTGTGCAGGAAAATGTGCTTCTGAAAAGCAATCCGATTTTTGACAGCGAACAGGTTGAAGTTCTGCGCGGACCGCAAGGCACATTGTTCGGACGTAATACACCTGCTGGCATCATCAAGTTCGACTCGCGCCGGCCAACGCAAGAATTCAGCGGTAATGCCACGATCAGCGCTGGCTCCTTTGGGACAGTCCATGCGGAGGGCGGCGTTGGCGGACCGATCGTTCAGGACCTGTTGGCATTTCGTGCGTCTGGCCTCTATCGCCAGCGCAATGACTTTATCGACAATGCTTTTAATGGCGACGGCGATGATTTGGGCAATTTTGACGAGTTCGCCGGCCGGTTGCAGCTCTTGATCACACCGACCGAACAACTTGATGTCTTGTTGAATATTCATGGCCGCACGCTTGATGCGACCTCGGCGATATTCCGTGCGAATGTGCTGACGACAGGTTCGAACGATCTCAACGATAATTTTGATCGTGATACCGTTTTCTTTGATGGCGGGCAGGACAATGTTCAGGATTCAGAAACATGGGGTGTTTCTGGAAGCGTGAATTACGATCTTGGCTTTGCGACCTTCACCTCGATCACGGGATATGAGTCTGGCAATTCATCAAGTGTCGGGGATATTGATGGCGGTGTAATTGCCCCGCTCGGTACGGCTGTACCAGATGGTATTACATCGGCGCCAACCTTTGGCGATACAGCGGTTAGCTTCCCGGGCTTCATACCATTTCCCTCAGAAACACAAGACTCCTTGGAAGATCTGGATCAGTTCACCCAAGAGGTGCGTTTGGCGTCCAATAGTGACGGGCCGTTGAACTGGCAAGTCGGCGCATATTATTTCGACACGAGCTTTGACATTACGACAGTTGGTGCAGGCTTCCCGCCACTGACGACCGTATCGCATGGCTCTGACTCATGGTCTCTCTTCGGTCAGGCAAGTTATGATGTTTCAGATCAACTGACGGTCACGGGTGGACTTCGATATACAAATGAAGATCGCGAATTTTCGGTGCCTCTCGCTCCGGGCGCTCCGGTAGACCCAATCTCTGTGTCTGACGATGATGTGAGCTGGGATGTTAGCGCACTTTACAAAGTATCCGACGGGATCAATCTATATGCGCGCGTAGCCAGCGGTTTCCGTGGACCAACCATACAAGGGCGCGATGTAGCGTTTTTTGGAGATCCGACCGTTGCCGAGTCCGAGACGATCTTGTCGTATGAAGTGGGCTTGAAATCCGATCTTCTGCAAGACCGGCTGCGGTTTAATCTGACGGGCTATTATTACGAGATCGACGATCAACAGTTTTCAATCATTGGCGGTGCGGGCAATACCAACCAAGTCGTCAATGCCGATCAGGGCGTAGGGTTCGGGCTTGAAGCCGATGTCGAGTTTATCGTCACTGAAAACCTCTTCGTACAAGCTGGATTGGGATGGAACGACACTGAAATTCAGGATGACACATTGGCGACGGCAGTTTGCGGCTCGGGGCAGTGTACGCCAACTGATCCGCTGAACGAGTTTGGTCAGGCGCTCATAGATGGCAACCCATTCCCGAATGCTCCGGAAATTACGTTCAACATCTTTGCTGAATACACTTACCCGTTTCGCAATCATGGCGAGTTCTTCGTAAACACGGACTGGGCGGTGCAGGGCGAAACCAATCTCTTCCTTTATGAAGCGGTCGAGTTCAGAACATCGGGCCAATTTGAAGGCGCTTTACAGCTAGGGTATCGTGAAGCGGCTGGACGCTATTCTTTGGCATTCTTCGCGCGCAATCTTACGGATGAAGAAAATGTCAAAGGCGCGATCGACTTCAACAATTTAACGGCATTCGTAAATCAGCCCCGCGTTTTCGGTGCCCAGCTTTCGGCATCATTCTAGGCGATATTGGAACTGTGCGCCAACGCCATTATGAGTAATTCCGCCAAGGCCGAACATCATCGTCCCTCGTCGGTCAAAACAGCGCTCCACCCGTTCGAGGTAGAGCGCTGGCACACTCTGCCCCTGTAGTCCCGAAAACAGATCGCGTGACTTGTCCAATTCCTTTTTGTCCCACTCAGGCCTGAAATTTTTCCCATCGTTATTTTGCTTTTCAGGTGATTTGGTTGTGCTAGCGTGGGGGGCTTGATTGCGGGCTTGATAGTAAAAGGAGTTTCTCCATGAAGATCAGATGGGCAGTATTGGTTGGGACTATTTTGTTTTGTTTGGGCGGTGTTGCCATTGCTCAATCGGAAGATGCGGATGATATGCCGCCGCTTTCAAGCCCTACATTTGAAGCATTTGGATTACGAAATATTGGCCCCGCTTTCATGTCTGGCCGCATTGCCGATATCGCTATTGTTCAAGATGATCCGGCAACTTGGTATGTCGGCGTTGGTTCTGGTGGTGTCTGGAAAACGGAAAATGCTGGCACGACGTGGGCCTCGCTCTTTGACGGACAGGAATCCTACTCAATTGGTGCTATCGGGCTTGATCCATCAGACCCCAACCGGGTTTGGGTTGGCACGGGCGAAAACAATGGCGGACGCCATATTGGTTTCGGGGACGGCGTTTACAAGTCAAGCGATGGCGGTGCGAGCTGGGAGAATATGGGGCTCAAAAGTTCCGAGCATATTTCCAAGATCATTGTTCACCCTGAAGACCCAGATACGGTGTGGGTGGCCTCACAAGGGCCCCTTTGGTCGGGCGGAGGTGAGCGGGGTGTTTTCAAGACGACCGATGGTGGCGAGACATGGGACAACACCCTAAAGGATGGGGAGTATACTGGCGTTACGGATATGCTGATTGATCCGCGCAACCCTGATCGCCTTTATGCCGCGACATGGCAACATCATCGTACGGTTGCAGCTTATGTCGGCGGTGGTCCGGAAACAGGAATATACAAATCTGAAGATGGCGGAGAGACGTGGGAAGAGTTGGAGAATGGTCTGCCCGAGGGGAATATGGGGAAGATCGGGCTTGCGATTTCCCCGCAGCGGCCTGACGTTGTTTATGCGGCGATTGAGGAAGACCGACGCACGGGCGGTATCTGGCGCTCGACGGACCGCGGGGCGTCCTGGGAAAAACGTTCGGATACAGTCGGTGAGGGCACTGGCCCGCACTATTATCAAGAACTCTATGCGAGCCCGCATGCATTCGACCGTATCTATATGGTGTCCAACACTACACAGATATCGAGCGATGGCGGTAAGACATTCAGTGGTTTGAACAATGAGCATAAGCATGTGGATGATCACGCTATTGCCTTCCGACCTGATGATCCGGACTACATTCTCTTTGGATCAGATGGCGGATTATATGAGAGTTACGACCACACGAAGACGTGGCGGTTTATCAACAATCTTCCTGTGACCCAATTCTATAAAGTTGCGGTTGACGATACCGAGCCATTCTATCTGGTGTATGGCGGTACTCAGGACAATAATTCGCAAGGTGGTCCGTCACGTACGGATAACATGCACGGTATCCGGAACTCCGATTGGTTTATTACGCTTTTTGCGGATGGCCACCAGTCTGCGATAGAGCCTGGCAATCCGAACATCATGTATGCTGAATGGCAGCAGGGAAATCTGGCGCGCGTTGATCGCATTACCGGCGAGATTGTCCATATCCAACCGCAAGCAAAACCGGGCGAGCCAATTGAACGGTTCAACTGGGATGCTCCGATTTATGTCAGCGCACATCAGCCGACACGTCTTTACTTTGCGTCGCAACGCCTCTGGCGGTCTGATGATCGCGGCGACTCGTGGACACCTGTTTCCGGTGATCTTACAAAAGATGAAGATCGCTTGCAGCTTCCGGTTCAAGGACGGAAATGGTCGTGGGATGCAGGCTGGGATCTGCGTGCCATGTCCGTCTACAACACGATTACCTCGATTGGGGAATCTCCACTTGATGAAAACATTCTCTATGTCGGAACTGATGATGGCATCATCCAGTCTACGAGTGATGGCGGGCAGACATGGAACCGAACAAGTGTCGGGAGCCTGCCAGGTGTTCCTGATACGGCTTTTGTAAATGATATTCGAGCCGATTTGTACGATCCAGATACCGTCTATGTCGCGCTCGATAATCACAAGTATGGAGATTACAAACCCTATCTGCTGAAGTCGACAAACCGAGGGCGAACCTGGAGATCTATTGTCGGTGATATTCCCGATCGTCATCTCATATGGCGTATCGTACAGGATCATGTGAGCCCGAACTTGTTGTTTACTGCAACTGAATTTGGTTTGTATTTCACGCTTGATGGTGGAGGAAAATGGGTTGAGTTGACAGGGGACGCGCCGACAATTTCATTCCGTGACGTGACGATACAGCGCCGCGAAAATGATTTGGTTGCGGCATCGTTTGGGCGTGGCTTCTTTATCGTAGACGATATTTCGCCTCTACGTGAACTGTCCGAGGCATCATTGAATGAGGAGGCTTTGCTGTTTCCTGGCCGCAATGCGCTGTGGTATATCGAACAGCACCCGCTTGGCTTCTCTGAAGGGGCTGCGCAAGGGCATGGCTTCTTCAGGGCGCCTAACCCCGAGTTCGGTGCGAATTTCACATACTATCTTTCAGAGGATTCGCTGTCTCTGGAGGGGGTGCGTCAAGAACGGGAAAAACCGCTTGCTGAAGCCGGTAGAGACACACCCTTCCCGGGCTTTGAGGCGATTACAGATGAGCTGCAGGAAACAGAAGCTGCAGTCTGGCTGAGCGTGCAAGACACGGATGGAAATCTTGTGCGCAGGCTTAAAGGCCCCGCAAAAAAGGGTTTCCACAGGATCAATTGGGATTTGCGTTTCCCGAACACAAGTGCCGTATCGTTGGAAGAAGGTAGCGGCGGTGGCGAAGATGAACCGTCTGGTTTCCTCGTTACACCCGGGGAATATACGGTCTCTTTGTCGCGTCGTGTCCGCGGACAGACGACAGAGCTGGTGCCGCCTCAGAGCTTTGTGGTTGAACGCCTGCGCGATGGTGCATTACCGCCGCAAGCAGACGCAGCCGAATTTTGGGCCGAGGTTGCTCAGATCGATCGATCTGTAACGGCGACTGGCATCACATTGGCCGAACTGGAGGGCAAAGTTGGCCTCCTGAAAACAGCAACTGAGCGCGCGCGCGGGGGCGATCCGGCGGCGCTCGATAATTACTGGCAGAGCATTCGTGATGAAGTCTATACATTGGATGAAATGCTCAACGGCAATAGCGCGCGTAGGGTGCTTTGGGAACGTACGCTCCCAACGGTTCGTAGCCGACTAGGTGTTGTACTCAATGGTGTTGGCAGTTCGACCTATGGTCCGACCCAAACGCATCGTGATCAACTTGGGTTTGCAAAGGCCGAGTTCGACGCTATTCGCGCCCGTTTGGTTAGGCTTGTTGATGAGACAATTCCAGCGTTTGAGGCTGAATTGCTCGCGGCCAATGCACCTTGGGTGCCCGGTGGTAAAATTCCCTGATCGCATAATTTGAAGCAGTCAATGGCCGGCAAGTTTGCTTGGCATTGACTGTTTTGGAGCGAGGCGGCGGAGATCTTCTTCCGCCTAGTTATAAAAGACAGCACATCACTCTGACCGGCTCTATCGAAGAACGTGCATAGGGGGCAATATGGCTTATGCGGGAGGCGTGCAATTGCCCGAGGACCGGACCAAGCCGCGCCCGTAAACGGGGTCATATCCTGAAGGTCCGAGATCTTCGGTGCCGGTGGACCACCTTCGATGGGCAGACCAGGGGCGCCATCTACAGTGCTTGTCACGCCTGTCGCCGCAGAGATTGTCTCCCCAATTGCCTGACTGGTGACCGTGACATTGTCGCCGTCAAGAATAATGGTTTGGGCAATTGCCGGATTGACCAGTGCAGAAGCGCTCATGACTGTTATCAATGATGCCGATGCCTTCAGCATGAGGGCTCGCTTTGAGGGGGTGGCAGTGTTTTTTGCGTCGGCTGACATTTGGAATATCCTTGCGTGTCTCTAATTGAATTCGTTGTGGCCGAACTCTGCCCCTGCAAGGGGGGAAGTTCCGGTTGCCCGGAAAACAAGGACAAGGCTCGGTTACAAGGTCAGTCGATTGATAGTGGCAAAGGGTTCAAAATATTTTTGAATGAACTTGCGCGAAGACCCTAAGCGTGAATTTTGCGTCTTGTTTGGTCTCTATTGCGGTTAGATTTATGAAATCTTGCCGCAATGCCGGTCCACCCAGTTGCGCATCTTATCGGGATCGGGGAGCGTTATCTGACCATAGCCCGTTTTGATAAGCCCCAGATTGACAAGCTGTTTCAACGCCTTGCTAAGCGACATTCGCGAGACACCGAGCGTAAAAGCCAGATCAGATTGGCGGTATTCGAATACGTCGATATTCCCCGCGGTTTGCAACATAGTCAGCAGGACTTTTGCGGTTCGTTCCAACATTGGCAGACGGCGCATGGCGTCCATCATTTCGAGCAGCAAATGAGTTCGGATCAGAGATGCTGATAGCAATGCGCGGGAGATGTCCGGCTCTCGCTCATAGAGGGCTAAGAAGCGCGAGGCTGACAGTTGATAGATTTCGGTCGCACTTGCAGCGGTCATGTCATGGGTGCGCGGCAGGCCTGCGAATAAGGTGAACTCACCAAATGTCTGACCTGGTCCGAGTATGGATGTCATTACGAACGAGCCGTCTGCTCCGTAAACCCCCGCATGCGCACCGCCGGACTTTACTATCGAGATGCCGGGCTTCTTGTCTCCGCGGCTGTGGATCAACTGGCCACCATCATAGGCAACAAGGCTCGCCGCGTGCCGGATTTCTTCGGCCAAATGATCCGGAAGCAAGGTCATGAAGGCAGGCGAGCCGGTGATGATGAGATCGAGCATAAGTTTAAAATGTAAAATATTGGACATTCTTGCGCAAGCCCACCTGATAGGCATTGCTTAAAGGCTGGAAAAGCCTGCGCTAAGGGAGAGTTTCTATGAAACCGGAACTGATTGTTGTCATGTCCATTCTTGTAGGGTTTGTCTTGCTGGAGATCATCTTCACAAGTTTCTTCAACAAGAAAGGCCAGACCGGAGCTGATGGCGTCGTAGAGATTGTCAGCACGGCCGCGCTCTCCCTATTTACGCAACCTTTCGTGCTTGGGAGCGGATTTGCGGTGGCCGCATTCCTCGCCCCCGACGCGGCTGATATGTTGAAGAGCTGGCCGTTTTGGGCTGTGTTCGCTCTATTCCTGATCTTTGACGACCTGACACAATACTGGTGGCATCGTTTGTCCCATACGCTTCCGTGGCTCTACAAATTGCACCGCCCACACCACAATGCAGAGTATCTTTCGATCCGCGTCGTATATCGCAACAATCTGTTCTACTATTTGTTGATGCCCGGTTTGTGGCTGTCAGGTGCGCTGATCTATCTTGGCGGCGGCTGGGTCTATGCCGTGTATATCGTGATTAAAATGTCCGTGATTTACGGTGCGCACTCCGATGTTCGCTGGGATGAGCCGCTCTACAAGATCAAGTGGCTGTCGCCTGTCATGTGGGTGGTTGAGCGTACGATCTCGACGCCAGCGACCCATAGCGCGCATCATGGCAAGCATGCCGCCGACGGGGTGACCAATTACAAAGGCAATTTCGGCAACCTGCTGTTCTTTTGGGATGTCCTGTTTGGCACAGCAAAAATTACACGCCGCTATCCTGAAGAAATGGGTGTCGAGAACCTGCCCGAAACAAGCGTGGCCGAACAGTTGATATGGCCATTGGTCGGACCGCCAAAGCAGAAACACGTTTCAGTAGAATAATGTGCTAGATTTGAAGCCATGATGAAATCTATAAAACTCGCCGCTCTTGCCTTGGTTGGTCTCGCTCTGGGGAGCATGTCCGCATTATGGATGTCCGGCTTGATCGGGACGGCCAGTATTGCGAGCTTCGCCGACGTAAACATTGATGGCTGGGCGAGTGATCGCTCCATAGGGGCTGCTTCGGCGGATGCCTATACCCGCGCGCGTGTCGCCCGGCACGGCTTGTTGGCTTTGGCGAAGGAAGAGGCGATCTATTTCACACGGAAAACGGATGATGATGGCGATCCCTTATCAGAGGGCTGTACATATCAGATCAGCGGACGACCGCAGGATGCATTCTGGTGGTCAATCACGCTTTACGACGCTGAGAGTCGTTTGCCGATGAATGATGACGATGCGCTCTCAATCGATGCCACGACGGTCGGCAACACGGATGCGTGGACAGCAATCATTGCCTCTCGTCGCCCGGCTTCAGAACATTGGTTATCCAGTCGGTCTGCGGATGTTTTCGATCTGACACTGCGCCTCTATCGACCGGCTGCGAACGTCATTGAACACCCGCACACCAATTTGGTCGCGCCCAAGATACGCAAACTCGAGTGTGGAGAGACGGAATGAGCAGGTTGATTGGTCCCGCATTGGTGTTTGTCGCAATGGTATTGATCGGCCATTTCGCAACATTACACATGGTACCCGGCGTGATTATGGAAAAAACTATGGCGCGCATGGAGGAAAGCGGGATCCGGCCGCACCAGTTCACATTGGCGCCGCGTACAACGCCGCAAACCCAAACGGTGGTGCGTCCGTCGCCAGATCTTGCCTATTCGATTTGTCAGTTTGACTTGTCAGGCGACCAGTCTGTGCGCGTCCGCGCCGGCCTCTATGCAGATTATTCTTCGGTCTCGTTCTTTGATGCCCGCACGAATAATTTTGCCACGGTGCGTGTGGGGGCTGGAGATCATCCGGCATCAGGTTCGGAAATACTTTTGCGCGCATCAGGCAGTGCAAAGTTCGAATCAGACTCTTTCGCTGGGCCGCAATTTGAAGCGCCCACACGCCGCGGCCTCATCCTGATCCGTCGTCTCGCACCGACCGAAGCGGCTTACAATGAAGTCATCTCGGTTTCGTCCTCGGATAGTTGCGCGCTAGTATCCCGGAGCTAACACCTCTTGCTCGCTTGCTTTGTGGATCAAACGCTCCGTGATAAGAACGTCCACCTCTCCAAGAACACTAGATGACCGGTACTGTAACCCGTCGCGGCCTCCGAGACAGTCTGGTGTGTGCAGCTAATGCAGTGTTTTAGCGCATCAGTGTCCCTGAAAGGGCGGAAAAATCAAACCACGCTATCGGAGTTTAGCCGCTCGGGGTATCAGATGTGAGAGTTGTCTTTAATCACTCATATTGTGACATGGGGTTCAGGATCGGGACTATCGCGCCCCAGATGGCTAGTGTCTCACTGTACCAATCGCAGGGTGAAGCTAAGGCAATTTATAGTTTGAAACATGGAGGAACGAGGCGTGGAAATTTCTAGAAGAGCGGCACTCGCTGGATTGACGGCAGCCGGTGCCGCGAGTGTCTCTGCATGCTCTGGCTCGCCGCAGACTGATGAAAAGGTGTCTTCTCCCCAACCTGAAGCTGGCCCCCCTTTGGCTGCATTTCCGGCCCCGCACACAAGCCTTTTGCTTAACTATGACCGCGCCATGAATGTGATGGATGAGGCAGGTGTCGATCTCATTCTATGCGCTGATCCAGTGAATATATACTATCTGACAAATACGCTTCCCGTTTCCACGAAATTGGGAATGGACAATCTCGTCTATGCGTCGCTGGCAGGCAAAGGACAAAGCAAACCAACTCTAATGGATGGGCGTATATCGCACTATTTCACGACGGGACCAGTCGAGGAAAACGGTCTGATCGAGCGCAAATATCTCGGCAGGCCCGCTGATGCGGAAGCGTTTGCGCAATTGACGGACGCGCGCGAGATTGCCGACGCACCAACCGCTGCTGGCTATGTGCCGCGCGCGCATAACGACGCTGCAGACAGTGCATTGGTCGCGCGACGCTTGAGGGCGGCGTTTGGTGAAAACGAAGACGTCTATGCCGGCATAGAAGCAGCCATCTTTAGCGAGTTACTAGACACCGATATGCCGAACAAGACAGTCGCAATCGATCATCCGATATTGCGTAGGTTTATCGAGAAGAGCGGTCTAGACGTGCGCATTGTCGACGGGGAGCGATTGCTTCGCCGCATACGTTTGCAGAAGTCTCCGGCAGAAATCGAGATGATGCGGTATGCGGCCGCGGGGAATGCGCGCTCAGCCAATTTGGCCGCCAAGTCGGTACGCGCGGGGGCTACTTTTCAGGAAATTCGCAGTGAATATGGGAAGCATTGCGGAATGAACGCGATGACGCCTCGTTATATGATGATTGACACGCTGGTGCCGAATCTGACCCCCGGTAAAGTCGAGGAGGGACGGTCGTTCCTGATCGACTGTGTCAGCGAATTCGAAGGCTATCACGGCGATTATGGCCGTACCGTATGCGTCGGAGAACCGAATGCACGTATGACCAAGATCATTGGTGGCCTATCGGACATATGGGACCGGATCTTGCCCGAGCTAAAAGCGGGCGTCACTTACCATGAGCTTTATGCCTTGTCGTCGCGCCTGATCTCCGATGCCAATATCGATACCAATCTAATCATTAATCCTCACAGTGTGGGGCTGCACCATTCCGACGAACCAAGTGCCCAAGAATTCGGTTTCTTCGAAAAGGAGAATATCACGCTTCAGGAAAACATGGTGCTTAGCATCGACATGCCGCTTCTTGATACGGGGTTGGGGGGGAGTGCACATCTTGAAGACCTCGTTCGTATCGGAAAAGACGGGCCTGAACTGCTAAACGAGAGCCGTGACCGTTTTATATTGGTTTAGCGGGCTATGTTGAATTTGTGGGTTTGATTTTGCCACCGAACGTCCGTCTCGGATTGGGGGAGGTCGCGGTGTGTTTTGCACGAATTGCAGAGAACAGCATGAGTGTTGTATTGTTCCAATACGGAGTTTGGTCAGATAAATGCCATTGTGCCGCCACTGTTACGTAAACGCACGGTTTTGGGGGAGCAGTCTAACGCGCTGTTTTGAAATCTGCCTGTTCTCCTTGGGCTGATGAAGTGACAGTTTTGCAAGATTTCCTCGACTGCCGATCAACCAGTTAAGTTGCGCCATAAGCCCGATTTACACGCGTTGCATTTAGGGAACACATTCTGATCTTCGCCTCTCTAAATACCGTAGCCTATTATTTTTGTGAATTGAGCAAATCTACCGCGAAGGGAAAGATAAAATAACAAAATTAGGCGGCGAAGAGAAAACCACGATTGCCTGAAGAGTGAAGCTCTGTGTCCTGGGAGGAACAACATGAAGAATGATTTGAAGACGTCAACGAGCGGTCTCATCTACAAGATGATCAAGCTTGGAACATTGGTAGGCACTGCCAGTCTATTGGCATTATCTGCTTCAGCGCAAACAAATTCTGATGTGGCCGAAGAAGATGAAGTCAACCGCCTTGGGACGATCACCGTAACAGCTCGTAAGAAAACCGAGAATCTACAGGACGTGCCGATTTCGGTCACAGCTTTTACGGGTGATTTCTTTCGGGATTCGGGATTGGTTGAATTCGCGGACATCTCTGCGTTGACGCCGAATTTCGACGTGCAGGAAGATGCTGTTCAAGGCGCTCTCTTTTCGAACCTCACGATTCGCGGGCAAAGCGCTTTGAATGCTCAGCTTAACGCCGATCAGGCTGTCGGTATCGTCATCAACGGTGCGCCAATTACACGTGGTACAAACCTGTTCTCCAACTTGTTTGATGTCGAGCAGGTCGAGGTCCTAAAAGGCCCGCAGGGTACCCTTTTCGGTAAGAATACGACGGGCGGTACCGTCATTGTACGCACGACAGCGCCGCAGCTTGGCGAGTTTTCAGGCTATGCCGAAGTAGATATCGGAAATTTTGATCGCCGTGATTTTGAAGGCGTAATCAACATTCCGATTGGCGACAAATTTGCACTGCGGTTTGGCGCAGCGAAGCAAGATCGGGATGGGTTCGGGTTTGGCCTGCAAAGCCAAGGGGCTGGTGATCTTGTTGGGGTGGAAACCGGCAACGACTTTGCCGATGATGATGAACTGTTTATTCGCGGTTCTGCCCTGTTTGAGCCGAATGACAGGTTTTCGATTCGGGTAAATGCTGACTATCATGACGTCGACGAGGCCGGTTCGATTAACCGCGTTTTGAATGACGGCATCCTTGTATTGGGACCGGGGATTGAAATTCCGATTGCTTTGGCGACACCTGGGGACGATATATTTGCGGCGGCGGATCAGCAAGACTTTCCGCCTGTTCTTGCTGCTGAAGAGTTTAATATCAATGCGACGGTCTCGTATGATTTCGGTCCTGTTCTGCTCGAATCGATCACCAGTTACCGTGATCAAGAGTCGACTTCGGACACGCCATTCGCCGCCACTGCAACGATTTTCAATGGTCAGGATGCAGACATATTTGCGCAAGAAGTTCGGTTGAGCGGAGAGCAGGGGCCTCTGAAGTGGCAGACCGGCTTCTTCTACTCGACGGAAGAGGGCACTGATCTCGATGATGTTGGTGGATCAGGGCAGATAACTGCGGCGCAAAATGATACGATTTCTGTTTTTGCACAGGGTACTTATGCGGTGACGGACCGTCTGAATGTGACGGGCGGTATCCGATATACGGATGAAGACCGTGGACTTGCCCAAATTGCCCATGCGACTGAGTCTTTGACACCGGAGTTCGAGGCGTCATTTGACGATGTGTCTTGGACGATCGGTGCTGACTACGCAATAACAGACGACGTCCTCGCCTATGGGACAGTCTCTCGCGGCTTCCGGAGCGGGGCTATTGATGATGAATTGTTGGATGTCGCCTTTGATGACCCTCTGGTCGAACTAGAAGATATCCTCGTCGATCCGGAATTCGTGCTCAATTACGAAATTGGCTTGAAAGGCGACTTCTTCAATAACACTTTGCGTTGGAACTCTGCGCTGTGGTTCTCTGACTATACAGATATTCAAGTGCAGGTGTTTGATCCGACGGCCGTGGACGTAAACAATGTCGGTCTGCTTGTTTTGAGGAATGCCGGTGAGGCGACTCTTTGGGGCTTTGAATCCGAAGTTCAATTCGTTCCGACTTCGAACCTCACACTGGGGGCATCGCTGGGTTATACGTTTGGCGAATTTGACGAGTTTCTCGATGAAACATCGCCCGGCGTATTTGATGATCGGTCTGACGAACCCATTGGCGGGCCAGAATGGCAATTCAGTGCATTTGCGCGCTATGAATTTGATGTGCTTGATTATGTCCGTGGTGGAGCGCAATTGAACTTCCGCTTTAGAGGGGATGAGGAAATTGCAGGCCCTGATGACGCCGCTCTGCTGCAGCCGGGTCAGGACGTACTGGATTCCTATTGGACGCTTAACGGACAGATTGATTTTGACGTTGATCGTTGGGGCGGCCTGAACGTCGCATTCTATGGCAGGAACATCACAGATGAGGAGTTCGATGCTTCGGGCTTTGGTCTCGTAGCTGTCGGACTGGGGCTCGCGCAGCGTATTCCGGGTGCGCCTGCTACATACGGCGTTCGGATCAGAAAGACGTTCTAGTGGACCGCAATGAGTAAACACACAAGGCCTGACATTTATTTGTCAGGCCTTTTTGCTTCATGCTCCGCGTGCGTGTGATGGCAGTCAAACGATGAAGACAAAAGGTGCGATATGCTGGATGTTCTGATTAGAGGCGGAACCATTGTAGACGGTTTAGGCGGCGAGCCTTTCGCCGGTGACCTTGGTATTAAGGGCGGCAAAATTGTAGAAATTGGTGCCGAGATTTCGTCCGAAGCTCACAAGGTAATCGAGGCGGATGGCGCGATTATTACGCCGGGCTTTGTTGACATTCACACCCACTTTGACGGGCAGGTCAGCTGGGACGACGACATGGACCCATCCTTTAGTCATGGCGTGACATCTGTCGTCATGGGGAATTGCGGGGTCGGCTTTGCACCCGTGCCCAAGGGCGGCGAAAAGGACCTGATCGAAGTCATGGAAGGTGTCGAAGATATTCCCGGCACAGCTCTTTATGAGGGTATACCTTGGGGGGAATGGGAAACCTTCCCAGAATATCTGGATCATATTGCCTCGCGCAAATATTCGCTTGATATTGGTACTCAGGTCCCGCACGGCGCGATCCGGAATTATGTGATGGGCAAGCGCGGCCGCGATAATCAAGCTGCCACGACTGCAGATATAGAAGAGATGAGTGCGCTTGTTGAGGAAGCTCTAAGGGCTGGCGCTCTGGGTTTCTCGACATCGAGAACAATTGGTCATCGCGATATACGCGGGAACGAAATTCCGGGAACTCATGCTCAGCGGGATGAAATTTTGAGTTTCGCCGATGCGATTAAGCGGGTTGGGCGCGGGGTGTTTGAGCTTATCCCTGCAGGCTGTGTTGGCGAGCTAGAACACATGGGCGGCGAGCAAAGCACATACGCAGAAGAAATCGATCTGATGACAGAGGTGTCAAAGCGTGGAGAGTGCCCGGTCACGTTTACGCTCGTCCAGAATGGGGATCAGCCTAGCACTTGGCGTGATGTTTTGGAATCTGTCGCGAAAATCAACAAGCGGGGTGGACGTCTGTCTCCGCAAGTCGCTTGCAGGCCGATTGGGATAATTTCAAGCCTTCTGACATATCATATGTTCCAGCGCCGAGAGACATATCTGGAATTTGCAGATTTGCCTTTTGAGGAACGTCTCGCAAAGATGCGGGATCCGGCTGTGCGCGCTGCGATCTTGGCTGATAAGGATATTCCTCACGAATATTCTGGGTCCATGGTTGCTGCGGTTCATGAAATTCTCCGAGCGTCCTTCGATAGTTTGTATGAGATGTCTGAGCCCGTGGAGTATGAGCCGACGAGAGATCAGAATTTTACAAACCGCGCTTTGCGTGACGGGAAATCAAATGCCGAATTTATGTATGATTTTTTGACAGGACTGGACGGTAAGCGCTTTGCAATTTTATTGGGCAGTAATTTCCACGATGCCAATCATGACGCCATTCGGGCAATGATGACTGACCCGAATACGGTTGTGGGATTGAGTGATGCGGGGGCGCATGTGAACATGATTTTTGACGGCGTCGCACCGACATATCAGTTGACCCACTGGGCAAAGGGGCGCGTTCGAGGGGATAAGATACCGTTGGGGTATCTGGTCTATAAGCAGTCATATAAAAACGCCCAGCTCTATGGCCTGACCGATCGCGGGTCTCTGGAGATTGGCAAGCGCGCCGACATTAATGTGATTGACTTTGAAAAGCTCAAGCTTGGTGGCTTGGAAGTGCACCACGATCTGCCTGCAGGTGGTAGTCGGATACTGCAGAGTGCGAGTGGCTATTTGGCGACATTTGTGAATGGTGTGCAAACTCGTGAGAATGACAAAGATACGGGGGCCCGCCCCGGCCGCCTCATTCGTGGGGCTTTGACGAAGTGAAAATCTCTAGCATGTTTCCTGTCATGGCCTTTGAGACAGTCTAGGGTGTTTTGCTAAAGGAGTGTTTTTGGCTCATCATTATCCTTGAAAGGGATTGAAGATGAGATCGAGAACAGGGCCGAATGGATCGGCTGATAAACATATTGGTGAAATCAAACGCAAGACGCGGCGGAAGTTTTCTTCTGAGTGAGCCCGTAAACGCCATTGGTTTGAGTGATTGGGCGAACAAGATCAGGATCGTGTTGGACGGCTTGCGCGGGGAGAGTTCTATCTCGGAGCTGTGCCGCCGTGAAGGTATCGCAGAGAGCCTCTATTACAATTGGTCGAAGGAGTTCCTCGAAGCAGGTAAGAAGCGCCTGTCCGGGGATACTCAGCGCCAGGCAACGTCCGGCGAAGTCACTGTTCTAAAGCGAGAGGCCCGCGACTTGAAGGAAGCGTTGGCTGAGACACTTCTCGAGAACCGCCTCCTCAAAAAAAGCATGATCGCGGATGGGGACGAGACCTTGTCCGCCATTGGTCCGAGGACA